>JAUTXP010000044.1 GCA_030837965.1 Acidimicrobiaceae bacterium
CGACAACGACGCGCTCGCTCACCACCCGAGATCCGACCGCGCCGCGTCGACGGCGTCCACCGCGTCGGTGTGGTCCACGAAGGTCCGCGGGAGAGCCGTCACACGGTCGAGCCAGTCCTCCGAACGACGGAGTGTGAGCTCCTGCCGAAGCGCCCGTTGGGCAACGCTCGAGACATTGAGGCCGGCAGCACGCGCTTCCTCGATGAGCTCGTCCGGGAGGTACACGTTTACCCGTGCCATGCGCACATCATACACACTGCCGGAGCTGCTCATCGTCCGACGGCAGAAGCAAACGACCACCGAGTAATTCGTGGTCCTCGGGTGTCATTGTACGAACACCGCCCCGGCGACGATCCCCGGCCCGGTGCTTGGAATGCGCCCGCCGAACACGCCGCTGAGGGCGGGCGGCGGCGGCCGGTAGTCGGAGGGCGGTCTGTGAGACTGCGTCGGTGAGCGAGACGTACACAGCGGTCGACGCCAGCGCCGATCCAGCCATGGCCGTCAGTTGGCAGGAACGGCTCGCAAAGTGGCCCGCGATCGAGGCCTACAAGGCGAGGTCGCGAGAACTCCTCGGTCCGCGCGGGCCCTTCCTCGACGTTGGCTGCGGTCCGGGAACCGACGTCGTTGCCCTTGCCCCCGACGGGGTCGGCGTAGACGCTTCCGCGACGATGTGCGCGGCCGCGGCTCGGCGCGGAGCACGCGTATGCCGCGGGAAGGCGACTGCGCTTCCATTCGCCTCCGACGCCTTCAGCGGAGTCCGGGCAGACCGAGTGGTGCAACACCTCGCCGCGCCCGATGCCGCTCTTGAGGAGATGAGGCGCGTGGCACGGCCGGGCGGGCGTGTCGTCGTGTCGGACCCCGATCAGGAGTCGTTGGTCATCCACGTCTCCGGCGTCCGCCAGGGCGTGCTGGACCGGATCAAGGCATTGCGGCGAGACGTCGGGTACCGCAACGGGCGGCTCGCGTCGCGGCTCCCCGACGTGTTCGCCCGGCTGGGGTTGCACGACGTGTCGGTGGAGGGCTTTACGCTGGTGCTTACCGACCCTGCGGACGCGTTCGGCCTGCCGACGTGGCCGCGCACGTGGCGTGAGGAGGGCCCGTTCAGCGAAAGCGAGCTGGAGGAGTGGGAGGCGGCGATCCACGGTCGCCCGAAGGGCTTTCTGTACTGCGTGACCTATCTGGTGGTTGCCGGCACGAAGCCGTAGGTCCCAGCCTCCCACGCCGAGCGGTACAAGCGAGTGCGACCTAGCTGTGCGAATGGTTAACCCATGCACTCATGTTCGCCGAAGACCCGCCTCCCGAAGCCACCGCTCGTACAGCGGCTCGAATCCCGGCTCCATCCACAGGAAGGAATCGAGTTCGTCGGGCGACACCGTTTTGCGGTCGCGTATCTCGAACTCGGGTCGCCACTTGCGCATCTCGACCTGGGCTCGCCAGATCGAACGGACCAGGACAAGGCCAGCCTCAGGACCATCCAGGCACTGTGATCGCGTGAAGCCAAGGCATCGGGCGGAGCGGACGGTCGCACACACCTCCTCGGCGATCTCCCGATTCAGCGTCTGGTCCCACGTCTCGGTACCCTCAGGGCGCCCGCCGGGCCATCCCCAGTGCTCGCCGTCCCCCGACACGAGTACAACGTCCCCCGCGGCTGTAACGCACCAGGCATTCACCCCATGGTTGGCCCCGCCCGGGGCCGCGCCCGGCGAGTGGCACGACACGAGCCAGCGCCCGCCATTCGCCACGACCCGAACCTGCTCTTCGAACTGAGCTGGTTGGGACCCCATCGCCATGAGTGTTGCATCCGACGCAGCGTCACGGGCCCGCCAACGGTGCGAAGCAAGCTTGTGGTCAGTGTGTCGGCTGGACGGCGCTCGAAGTACACGCCTGCGAAGTGTGGTCCTGGGGTGTCATTGTACGAACACCGCTGAGACCACGATCAACGGCCCAGTGTTGGCGCTGTGCCCGTCGAATACGGCCCGCCGGGCCGGTAACGGCGATCGGTGAGAGCGGCAGTTGAACGCCGCCCGGCAGCGCCGCAGGGTGTCAGATGTGGACGATCCTCAGTTCCGAGCCGAGAGCGGCGGCGATGCGCGGACGCATCGTTATCGTCCGTGGGCACGGCATGTGGTCCGGTCGTCGGGCCCCCGGCATCTACAAGATGGTCGACGACGAGCTCCTCACCAAGCGGGCCCACGCCGACGCTGGCGGCGGCGGCGCTGGCTCCGAGGACCGGGGCGGGCGCTCTGCTGCGGAGCGACAAGATGACCTCCCTCGCCTGCCCCTTACGGGGCCAACTCCCGGTTTCGCGACGCCTCCGGCTGGTCGCCCGCCATCCCAGCGCCCGCAGGGGTGGCTGGCCACCGCCGCCGTGCTGTATCCCGAGTAGGACTCAGTCGCCGGTCCGGATCGCGGCGGCGCGTGTCGCGGCCTCGGCCTCGGCCTCGGCCAGCACCTGCACGAGGTGGGCCACGTCGAATGGCTGCTCCACCAGCGTGTCCGGGTCCCATTCGCTGCGAGGCGTCCCGAAGAAATCGCCGCCGTAGACGTGTATGGCGGCGGTATACGTGCGCCGGGGGTTGGCCACCGAGTGGATGGCGTCGCGGCCCAGCACCACCACGTCGCCCGCGTCCAGGTCCTTGCCGCCTGATCGCACCAGCCCGTCAGGCGAGCGCCGGTAGAACGTGTTTTCCTCCTCGCCGCCGTAGATGCCGTTGACCGCCCACATCTGATGGTCGTGCGGGAACAACGTCACCGCGGGCGGCCACACGATCTGCAACACGGTCAGGTCGTCGGACTGGTGCAGCGGCACGATGCCGCCCTTGTTCGACACCCCCAACGCCTCGTCGATGGCGGACGGGTTCGAGAGCGCCCGCTTCAAGAGCTCTTTCACTGCCAGGGGTGCCTGCTGCTCCCTCAGGGCGGCGCGGCACTCCGAGACGAACTCCTCGACGTCGAACATGGCCCGCCCATCCTATCTGCGAAATCCACAGCACCACCTCGGCAGTCGGTGTCGGTTCCAGAACAGGCAGAAGCTCAACGGGGCGCCAAAACGACCGTCCGCTGCTGCACCCAGTGGACGAGCACGACCGACGCCTCCTCGTCAATCTCATAGACGACTCGGTCGTCCCCCGGCGTGCCCACCACCGGCAAGCTCTTCCACCAGAGCTTCGCAACAGATTTCGGCACAGCCGCGACCGAGAAGCGGCGGCCGAGTTCGTCCTCGGTGATTTCGGGATTCCAAGCTCGCATCCGTACCACGAAGGCGACCTGATCCCGCTGCTGAGAACCGATCGAAGCCCGTTCGCCCAAAGCTTCGCCGTTGGCGGCTGAGGCAGCGGCCGGACCGCCGGACGCCGGGCCCAGACAGGCGTCCGACCCCGATGGGACAGGGTGTGCGCGCAATGACACCCCAAAGTGGGCCTGGGTGTCATTGTACGAACACCCCACGGGCCACGATTGCTGGCCCTGTGCTTGGCATGTGCCCACCGAACACTCCCCTGCAGAGCGGAAGCGGCGATCGCTAGAACGGTCGCGCGATATGCGGCGCGGAGCGGGTCCGAGGAGCAACATCGCTCACCCTTCGGACGGCAGAATCAGATTGTGCGCATCCCCTCGCAGGACGACACGCAAGCAGAGGAGACGTCGGTCGCAGCCGATCACGTCGAAGGGGCGCTTGCCGCTGCGGCGCGGGTAGCAGCCGCTGCTGGCTGGGACTCTGGCCCATCGTCAGTCCTCCGGGCCTCGAACAACGTCGTGGTGCGTATGGGCGACAAGGTGCTGAAGGTGGCTGCTCAGTTCGCTACGGCGACCAAGGAGGTCGCCGTAGCGACTGCCGTCGCAGCCGCAGGTGGCCCGGCCCTTCATCCGCTGGCGGGCGCGATCGCCGACGGCGGCTTCGCCGTCACGGTGTGGCCCTTCGTCGCGGAGGACGCGGACCCCGTGACCGACGCCGACACTCTCTCCGGCATGCGGGAGCTCCACCATGCGCTGCAAGGCGTTTCACACCCGCTGCCCAGCTATGAAGCGAGTCTGGACAAGACGCGCGCGGCCCTGAGCAGCGTTCCCCACGGGATCTTGAACGAGCACGACAGCGCACTGCTCGCCCGGTCGCTCGACATGGTCCAAGCGGCGTGCGACGCATCGCCGACGCGGGTCGTCCACGGCGAGAACTCGATCCTCAATCGGCTCTCCGTCTCGGGAAGGGCCATCTTCATCGACTTCGAGGGGACGTTGGTAGCGCCGCCCGAATGGGACCTCGCCGTATGGCCGGATGCCTTGCTCCGCGAGCTCTGGCCGGAACACGACCCGGACACGCTCAGTTACATGAGGCTTGGCATCTACGCCCGCACTTCGGTCTATTGCTGGCGGCACGCTGCGGCCCGCCCCGAGAGCGATAACCTCCGCTGGCACGCGGAGCACCACTTGGCGAACGTCCGCACGTTCCTGGCCCGAGAATGACCGCACCACACGTGCGGAGCGACTAAATCACATGGATGTGATCCGTGGGCGATGAGGGAGTCGAACCCCCGACCCCTTGCGCGTCATGCAAGTGCTCTAACCAACTGAGCTAATCGCCCGGCGAGGGCGAGACGATAGCAGCACCACCCGGGACCGACCCCGACCCCCGGCCTCGTTCCCCCGGCCGCCCGCCGTCTGGAGGACATAGCCCCCTCGAATCCGCAAGGCATGTCCTCCAGACACGCTGGAGACGGCGCGCGCCGAGGGAGTGGGCCACGTGTGTCGGCCGATCGGCTGGGTAGGACGACACGTATGACCGAGCGCGCTGAGCACACCAAGCCGACCGCCGAAACCCGCCAGGCCGACCGGGCCGACGCCCAGGCCGAGCACGGTGCATTCGAGGAGCTCACCCCCGAGGACGAGCAGGCCGTCGAGGGCCGCACGCCCAGCCCGGGCGTGGCCGAGCACTACGAGGAGATGACCGAGCGGGGCGCCAACCAGCAGGGCGAAGGCCGCATCACCGAGTAGCGCCTTCGCGCCCGCTCCTCACCAGATCTGGCCCCGGTCGCGCGCGACGGCGGACGCGACCGGGGCCAGCAGGGCGCCCAACCGATACATCCACATCCGCCGCGCTCCCCCAGCCACCGACCCGCCGACCACCGACCCGCCAAACGCCCGACCCCAACCCCCGACCCCCCACCCGCCCCGCCAACCCCCGCAACCCCTACCGGCTGCGGGCCCGACGGCGCTGTTCGAACAGCCGACGGTCGGCCAACTCCAACACCGCGTCCACCGAGTCGGCGTCCACCGGGTACGTCGCCACCCCCCACGAAAACGCAGGCGCCCCAGTGGCAATGGCACGCGCCACCACCAGCTCGGCCGTGTCAGGCCCCGCGTCCGGCAGCACGACGACGAACTCGTCGCCCCCGACCCGATAGGCCGCATCCACCGACCGCAGCACGGCCACGAAGGCCCGGGCCAACGACAGCAGGTGCTGGTCGCCGGCCAAGTGCCCCTCGGTGTCGTTGACCAGCTTGAGATGGTCGACGTCGATCACCATGACCGACACGGCCGCGTCGTAGCGGGCGGCCCGGGCCAACTCCCTGCGCAAGTCGCGGTCGAGGGCCCGCCGGTTCAACAAGCCGGTGAGCGGGTCGACCATGGCCTCCTGCTCCAACTGCCGGGCCGCCCGCCCGGCGGCCACGCCGATGGCCCGGTCGATCACCATGCTGAGCCGGTCGGCCGTCTCCTCCCGCTCGGCCACGGGCACGACCTGGTCCAACCGCCTGCGCAACGCCTCTCGCAGGCAGACCAACTGCCCGATGGCCACTTCGAGCGACATGGCCGAGCTGGTGTACCGCTCGATGACCTCCTCCACCACCGGGTCGACTCCCCAGCCCAACGGCTGCGGGCGCGACATGGCGTCGGCCACCGCCCGGATCACGGCGTGGGGCATGGGCGGCTCGTTGTCGGCCGGGAGGATCGGGTCCCAGCGGCACAGCTCGCGCCACGACCCCACCAGGGCGTCGACCTCGTCCCACATGGTCGTCGCCGCGGTGAGCACGGCCGGGCCCCGGCGAGGCACGCGCAAGTCGAGGCGTCGGCCAAGCGTGTGCGGATCGACGGCAGTCACCCGCTCGTCCAGCACGATGAGACGGGCTCGAGGCCAGGACCGACGAGCCTCCTCCACCATGGCCCCGCCCGCGTCCCCGTCCTCGTCGGCCGTGTCGACCACCACGCCGCGGACCTCGCGCCCGGCGGTGGTGGCCCGGTCCAGCGCCTCGTCGACCGAGTCGCCCTCGACGACCACCGCGCCGTCCAACTCCAGTCCCATACGGACGACGCGGCGGACCGTGGGGTCCGCTCCGACCAGCACCACGGTCGGCGCGGCGCTCATGCGCCGATCGTCCATCTTCGGACCTTTCCCGATCCCCCAACCGACAAACCGACTCGCCCTCGGAGTGCGGTTGGCGCCCCCGGCACCGCCGCCTAGCCTTCGTGCGTGCCCCAAGCGGCCGCTCAGGGAACGCCCCCCATTGTCGAACTGCCGTCCCTGTTCGCCCAGGCGGCTGCGGCCGTGCACGGCGAGCGTCGGCTCGACCGCGCCATCGAGTGGGTGTTGGACGCGGCTCGTCACGTCACGGGCGCACGGGATGCGGCCGTCTGCCTGATCCGCGAGGACGGCGTGTTCCAGTGGCATCCGTCGCCGTCCGTCCTGCCCTCGGTCACTTCAGGCGACCCGCGCGACCAGCCTTTGCTGGCGCCCGTCATCCGCAGCGGCGCCGTCATGCAGTCCGGCGTGGGACACGGCGTCGTGGCCGTCCCGGTCACCGGAACGGACGACTTGATCTGCGGCGTGCTGGTCTGCGCCGGCCCACTGACCCGGTCCGTCGACGCCGAGGCCGAGGACGCCCTCGTGGCCTTGGGCACCCACTTGGGCGTGGCCGTTTGCACCCACGCAACTCTGGCCCGCATGTCGGAGTTGGAGGAGGCTCAGCGCGACCTCGTGCACCAACTCCAAGTGGCGGTGCGGCCGCAGGTGATCCAAGTGCCCGACACCGAACTGGGCGCCCACTACCTGGCCGCCGAAGAGGGCGTCCCGACCGGCGGCGACCTGTGGGACTGGGTGCTTCTTCCCTCGGGCGACCTGCACGTGGCCGTCATCGACATCATGGGCAAGGGGGTCAAGGCCACCAAGGACGCGCTGGCCGTGACCCACGCACTGCGGCTGCTGGTGCTGGACGGGTGCCCCATGGAGCAGGTCGTGGCCCGGGCCGACCAGATCGTCACGCAGCAGAACCCCGACTTGGTCGCCACCCTCATCATCTGCCGCTACGACCCGTCCACCGGCAGGCTCCGGCTGGCGGGCGCGGGCCATCCGCCCGCCCTGCTCGTCCACGACGGCCAGGTCCGCCAGCTCGCGGCGGGAGGCATCCCCATCGGTTGGCCGGGGGCGGGCTCGACCGAGGTGGTGGAGGCCGAGCTGGGCCGTGCCGACAGCCTGGTGCTCTACACCGACGGGCTCATCGAGGGCACCAAGGACATCATCGCCGGCCTCGAAGCGCTGGAGGAGACGGCGGCCCAGACGGCGGCCTTCCCTGCGTCCCAACAGGCGCGCATCCTGGTCGAGCGCTCGCTCGAAGGGGCGGCCCGCCGGGACGACTCACTCGCGCTCGTCTTGCGCAGGCGCCCGCCGCCCGACACCATGCCCCGGCACCGGCTCGGGCCGTTGTCGTATCGGCTCAGCCGCTCATTGGCCGGCGTGGGCCTGGCCCGCGACCTGCTGCGGGACTGGCTCGTGCGCGTCCCCGTGGAGCCCGACGCCGTGCCCGACCTGCTCCTGGTCGCGTCGGAGCTGTGCAGCAACGGGATCAAGCACGCCAGTTGGGAGGGCGAGGGGGCCACGCTGCGGGCCTGGGTTCGCGACGCCGACGTGCTCATCGAGGTGGAGGACGACGGCGCGGGCTTGTCGCTCCCCTATCTCGACGAGGAGCCGCCCGACCCGGACGCCGAGCGGGGCCGCGGGCTGTGGCTGGTCCACACCCTCACCGACGAGCTGGTCCAGGTCGACAGCGAGACCACCAACATCGTGCGCTGCTGCAAGCGCAACGTGGTCGCCGCGTCCTAACCCGCGTCGCTACCCGCGCCGCCACGGCCCCGCCGTCTCAACGCGCCGCTTCCTGTACGGCGTCGGCTTCGGCCGCGCAGCCCAACTCGCTGTCGTCGGCCGGCGCGCCAAGGCACAGCAGCGTGTACGCCATGCGCAGCACGGGCTGGGCCACGTTGCGCACATGCACGCCGCCGGGCGTCACGCCCTTCTCGCTGCCGCCGTGGGCGTGGCCGTGCACGGCCAGGTCGGCCCCCGCCCTGTCCACCGCCTCGGCCAGGAAGTAGCACCCGAGGAAGGGCCAGATCTCCAGCCGCTCCCCTCGCAACGTGCCCTCCACCGGTGAATAGTGCATGAGGGCGATGCAGGTGTCACAGTGCCGCACCTCGCGCAGCGCGGCCTCGAGCCCGTCGGCCACCGTTCGGCTGTGCCGCATGAACGCCTTCATCTCGGGCTCGCCGAAGTCGCTCCCCATGGCCCCAGGGAACCCGCCGCCGAACCCCTTGGCCCCGGCCACGCCCACGGTCTGCCCGCCTACGTCGATCACGACGGACGTGCCTTCGAGGACGCGCACCCCCGCCTCGGCCAGGATGTCGACGACCTCCTTCTCCCTGTCCGACTCGTAGTCGTGATTGCCGAGCACGGCGACGACAGGGACGCGCAGGCCGCGCAACTCGTCGGCCAGCACGAGGGCCTCTTCGGGCAGGCCCCGCTTGGTCAAGTCGCCCGCCAAGAGGAAGAGGTCGGCCCGGTCGTCGAGGTGGGCCCAGTGCGGGCGCAGCGTGTCGTGCGAGTCGGTGCCCACGTGGACGTCGCCCACCGCGGCCACGCGGATCACGACAACGCCTCCATGTCGGACGGTTCGGGGAAGTCGGCGACGGTCGCCTGGTTGACCAGCGACCAGTCCGGCAACAGCTCGGCCACGATCTCGGCCACCGCGGCGTGGCGCTCCTTGGTCGACACCGTTCCGTCCACGAAGATGCGGCGGCCATGGACGGTGACGTGCAGGCCCTGCTCGTTCACCCGCTCGTCGCAGGCCAACGCCTCTTCGAGATGGCCGACGATGTAGTCGACCGGCTCTTGTGGATCGAGCGCCTGTGCCATCGGTCGTGTCGCCGTCCTCGCTGTCGCCGTCCTCGCTGTCGCCGTCTCGCCGTCTCGCCGTCTCGCCCCGTCAGGCCGTGGCCCGCAGGGCCTGCGGATCGTCGATCAGGGCGAACAGCTCGCGCACCGGCCCCCACGGCACGACCAGGTCGTTGGACTGCGCGTACAGCAGCAGCGACAGCACCCGGCGGACGCCCTTGCGGGCTCGGCGCACGAGGTAGTCCCAGTCCAGTTCGGCCACCGCGATCAAGGCGAGGGCGTCGTGCCAGTGGCGGGGCATGTGCTCGTTGTGGACCAAGGCCTTGATGACGATCAGGTCCTCGGCCGGGACGATGCGAAGGTCCCTTCCCATGAACGGCGTGGTCGGGGCCCGGGCCAGCATCTCGTCGTCCAGGTAGATGTCACCGGTCGATCTGAAGATGAGGTCGACCATCTGGTCGTGCTTGAAGCCCTTGTAGAGCCACTCGGCGTACGTCTCTTCGGTATCGAAGCCCGCCTGGCCCAGCGCCTCCAGGGCTTTGCGGGCCTCTTGCGGCCGCACGAACAGGTCGATGTCGTGGGTGAAGCGGGGCCTGCCTTGGCACGCCGACGCGATGCCGCCCATGAAGAGGTAGGGCACGTCCGCGCCCTCCAAGGCGGCCACGCTCTCGTCCAGCGCGGTGAGAAAGGCGACCTCGTCCCAGTCGTGGGTCTCGGCCCGCACCCTGCGTTCGTCCTCGGAGATGGGCTCGGTGGTGGCCATGGCGATCGTTGCTGAGGTACCCACCTCAGCAACGACGCACGCACGTCTCGACTTTTCCACAGCAGCAGGTGCTGTGGAAAAGATGGAGGGGGTTAAGGGAGGTGGACTTGTTGGCCGGGCTTGATGAGGTTGGGGTTGGCCTTGAACTCCGGGTTCAGCTCCAACAGGCGGGCCAGCGTGATGCCGTTGTCCTTGGCGATGCGGCCGAGGGTGTCGCCGGACGTCACCACGTGGACATGGCCTGAAGCGGGCGGCGCGCCGGCTGGCACGGGCGGCGGCGACGCCACCGGCGCAGGCCCTGCCCCAACGCCCGTGATGGTCGGCCTGGTCCCGTTCCTGGCCGCGGCGATGCTGACGCCCTTGACCTCGACGTGGGTGGGGTCGAAGCCCAGGCGAACCGGCGCGCCCAGGTTGTGGGCCGCGAGGGCAGCCTCGACCGGCGCGGCGTCGGCCGCCTTGAGGTCCCACACGATCCCGGTCTCCAGGCCATGGGCTCGAGCGGCGATGCTCAGGGCCAGCAGGTAGTTGGTCCTCGAGTTCAGCGGCTGGTCGTCGTCCAGCACGTCGCACGCCAGCGACTCCTTGCCCCCGCCCGCATTCACGGTGTTGTGGAAGCCGAACTTCACGTGCGTCTTGCCCGCCTTGAACAGGTCCAACTGCTCGGCCTCCGAACGCCACGCGTGTTGGATGCGGGGCCGGAACCCCTGGCTCTCCATCTCGTCGAGCACCGTCCTGAGCACACCCGCAAAGGGCGAGAAGCACTCGGTCAAACGCTCGGTGTTGCGCTCCAGTCGCGCTGCCTCTTTCATGAGCCCCCCTTGTCCGTCGAGGTCCCAGCGTGCCACGAAACGACCTGTCCATGCCGACGAAGCGTTCGAACCGGACAGCGCCAGCGCCAAAGCGCCGGCGCCGGACGGTCAGACCACGGCGTCCAATGCCGCGGCCAGGTCGGCCAGCAGGTCGTCCACCGTCTCGATGCCAACCGACAGCCGCACCAATGCAGGGCTGATCTCCAACGGCGAGCCCGCGGCCGACGCGTGGGTCATGGCCGCGGGGTGCTCGATGAGCGACTCCACCGCGCCCAGCGACTCGGCCAACGTGAACACCTTGGTCCCCGCCGCCACCCGTCGGGCCGCCGTCTCGCCGCCCCGCAACGTGAACGACACCATGCCGCCAAAGCCGCGCATCTGCCGAGCCGCCACCTCGGACCGATCCGGGTAGTACACGTCCTCGACGGCGGGGTGCCCGCGCAACAGAGCGACCACGGCGGCCGCATTCCGACCGTGGCGATCCATGCGCACGCCCAGCGTCTTCACGCCCCGCAGCACGAGGTAGCAGTCGAACGGTCCTGGCACCGCGCCCGCCGCGTTCTGGAAGAAGCGGAGGCGCTCGCCAATGGCGTCGTCGTTGGTGGCCGCGAACCCGCCGACCACATCCGAGTGCCCGCCGAGGTACTTCGTCGACGAATGGACGACGACGTCGGCGCCCAGGGCCAGCGGCGTCTGGAGATACGGCGTGGCGAAGGTGTTGTCGACCACGACGATGGCGCCCCGCTCGTGGGCCATGGCCGCGACGGCGGCGATGTCGACCACGTCGAGCCTCGGATTGGTGGGCGTCTCCAACCACACCAGGCGCGTCTCGGGCTGCCACGCCTCGGCCACCGGCGCGGCCGTGTAGCGCAGATGGGTGTGCACCTTGTCGATCAGGCGAAAGGTCCCGCCGTATGCGTCGGTGGAAAGGACCACATGGTCGCCCGGCGCCAACAGCCGCAGCACCGCGTCCTCGGCGGCCAGCCCACTGGAGAAGGCCAGACCATGGGCCGCGCCTTCGAGCGACGCCACGCACGCCTCCAACGCGGAGCGAGTGGGGTTGCCCGACCGGGCGTACTCATAGCCCTGATGCACACCGATGTCGGACTGGGCGAAGGTGGACGCCAGCACCACAGGCGGGACGACCGCGCCAGTCGCCGGGTCGGGTGCCTGCCCGGCGTGGATGGCCCGGGTCTCGAAGCCGAAGCCAGACCCGGACCCGGAACCGGCACCCGGACCGGACTCGGAATCAGGACCCGTCATCGCCGGGTCAGGAAGTCGAGCAGGTCCGACCTGGTCACGATCCCCACCGGGTGCCCGCTGTCCAGCACCAGCACGGCCGACGCCGTCTCCAACGCCTCGACCGCGCTCTCCAACGACTCGCCGCTGCCGACCGACGGCAAGGGCGAGGCCATGACCTCGCCCACGGGCCGGTCGAGCACGGTCGTGTCGGCGAAGGCCTTGTCCAACAGGTCCCGCTCGCTGATGGACCCGACCACCTCGGCCGCGGCAAGGGGCGGCTCGGCCTTCACCACCGGAACCTGCGACACCTCGTACTCGCGCAGCACCCCGATCACGTCGCGCCCCAACTCGTCCGGATGCACATGGACCAACGGCGGCAAGGCCGTCCCCTTGCGGGCCAGCACATCCGCCACCGTCGGACCCGCGGCCCGCAGGAAGCCGAAGTCGGCCATCCAACCGTCGTTGTAGAGCTTGGACAGATAGCCACGGCCCGAGTCGGGGATGAGCACCACGACCACGTCGTCCGGACCCAGTTCGGCGCCCACATGCACGGCAGCCCACACCGCGGTGCCCGCCGATCCGCCCACGAGGATGCCCTCTTCCCGCGTCACCGTCCGCGCCGTGAGGAATGAGTCGCGGTCGCTGACCATCACCACCCGGTCCACGACCGAAGGGTCATACGTGGTGGGCCAGAAGTCCTCGCCGATGCCCTCCACCAGATAGGGCCTGCCCGTGCCGCCCGAGTACACCGATCCTGCGGGGTCGGCCCCCACGATCTGCACGGCGCCGTCGGACAACGACTTGAGCGAGCGGCCCACGCCGGTGATGGTCCCGCCCGTGCCGATGCCGGCGACGAAGTGGGTGATGCGGCCCGCCGTCTGGCGCCAGATCTCGGGCCCGGTCGACGCCACGTGGGAGGCCGGGTTGGCCGGGTTGTGGTACTGGTCGGGCTGGAACCCGCCGGGGATCTCGGAGGCGAGGCGGGCGGCCACCGAGTAGTAGGAGTCGGGGTGCTCGGGCGCCACCGCTGAAGGGCACACCAAGACCTCGGCCCCATAGGCCCGCAGCAGCGCGATCTTCTCGCTGCTCATCTTGTCGGGCATGACGAACACGCAGCGGTAGCGGCGGCGGGCGGCGACGATGGCCAGCCCCACGCCCGTGTTGCCCGACGTGGGCTCGACGATGGTGCCGCCCGGCTGCAGGCGCCCGTCACGCTCGGCCGCCTCGATCATGGCCACCGCGGGCCTGTCCTTCACCGAGCCGCCCGCGTTCAAGAACTCGAGCTTGGCCAAGAGGTGGCACGACAGGTTGCGGGCCATGCGGTCGAGTCGGACCATCGGCGTGTTGCCCACCAGGTCGAGCAGGGAGTCGGCCGCATCCATGGGCGCGCCCGCATCGTCGTGCACCACCCGGACAGGGAAGCCGTGTTGATGGAGGCGGGCCGACACGCCGTCGGCGCCATCGCCGTACACGCCGACCATGCGGGGGATGTGGGTGCGGATGTGGGCCACCAGGTCGGGGTCGCCGTCCCCGTCGGCCCGGGTCCGCAGCACATGACCCGCCCGCTCCCGCAGCCAGCCGGGCGGCTCGGCGTCGCCCACCACCACAAGGACGTCCACGAGGCGACCCTATTACTGTCGTCGACCATGAGCGGACGCATGATCCACGACGCCGACTCGCACCTGATGGAGTCGCCGGACTGGTTCGTGCAATACGCCGACCCGGACGTGCGCGACCGCATGCGCCCGCTGTTCAAGGTCAACGTCGGACCGGACACGTCGTTCGACCTCGACGCCTTCGAGTCGAAGCACGCCGATCCCGACTACCGGGCCAAGGGCGAGGACGAGATCTGGCTGCGCAAGAACTGGGCCGCGCTGGGCTCGTTCCGCAAAGAGGACAGGCCGCGCGCCCTCGACCTGCTCGGGTTCGCCAGCCAGCTCGTGTTCAACACGTTTGCCAACAAGGCCTTGCAGGAGGCCGAGCACAGCGGCGACCTCGACTACGCCTACGGCCTGGCCCGGGCCCACAACAGGGGCATGGTCGACTTCTGCTCCATCGACTCCCGGCTGCTCCCCGTCGGGTACGTGCCCCTGGCCGACGTCGATCGAGCGGGCCCTTTCGCGGCCGAGGCCCTGGCCCTCGGGTGCAAGGCGCTGATGATCGCGTCGGCCTGTCCCCCAGGCCATTCGCCGAGCCATGTCGGCCTCGACCCGGTCTGGGCCCAGGCCCAGGAGGCGGGCGTGCCGGTGGTCCTGCACGTTGGTGGCGGAGGGCGGCTGCTCGACCCCGCCTACTTCGAGAACGGCCTGCCCCCAGTGCCCGACTTCCACGGAGGCGACGGCAACTTCCGCTCGGTCGACTACATGGCCATCGCCAACCCGGTCATGCAGACGCTGGCCGCCATGATCATCGACGGCGTGCTGCACCGCTTCCCCGACCTGCGCATCGGCGTCATCGAGCAAGGCGCGTGCTGGGTGCCGGGTTGGATGCGATCACTGGACTCGGCCGCCACCGCCTTCCAGCGCAACGAGGCCCGCCTGCAAGCGCTGGACATGCCGCCTTCCGGCTACGTCCGCAGGCAGATCAGGGTCACGCCCTATCCGCACGAGGATGCGGGCTGGTGCATTCGGGAGGGCGGCGAGGACGTGTTCATGTTCTCCTCCGACTTCCCGCACGTGGAGGGCGGGCGCAATCCGCTGGGCCGCTTCGAGCGCTCCTTGGAAGATGTGAGCGAGGACGCCAAGGACCGCTTCTACCGGCGCAACTTCGAGGATTTGATGGGGGCGGCGCTTTCTGCGGTAGCGGGGTGAGCACCGGGGTAGGACACGGCCATGCTCGTGCGCGACGTCGTGCGCCGTCTGGAGTCGCTGTCCGTCCTTGACGCTCCGGGCAAGGCGCTGCAGAACGCGGTCAATGCCGCCATCGACCCGACCCCGGTCAAGAACGCCCTCAACGGCACGTGGCTTGGCCACCCCCTCCATCCGCTCCTGACCGACATCCCCATCGGGGCGTGGGGCATGGCCGTGGCCCTCGACTGGGTCGGCGGAAAGCGCAGCAGGCCCGCGGCCGACCGCCTCTTGGCGTTGGGCATCCTGGCCGCCGTCCCCACCGCGGCCAGCGGGGCCGCCAACTGGGCCGACTTCAACGACGACAAGCCCCGCCGCATCGGCTTGGTCCACGCCGCGGCCAACACCGTCGGGCTGACGTTGTTCACCGCCTCGTACGTGTCGCGCAAGCGCGGAAAGCGCCTGCGCGGGAAGGCGTACGGGCTGGCGGGCATGGGCGCGTTGACCGTGGGCGGCTGGCTCGGCGGCCACTTGTCATATGACTTGGGCGTGGGTGTCAACCGCACCGCGTTCCAGTCCACCGGCCCGTCGGCGTGGACGGACACGGTCGCCCTCGAATCGCTCACCGACGGCAAGGCCCACCTGACGAGCGTCGACGGGGTCGACGTGCTGCTGGTCCGCGACGGGCTGGGCGTGGCCGCATTGGCCGACGTGTGCAACCACATGGGCGGACCGCTGCACGAGGGCCCGGTGGCCGACGGCTGCGTCACCTGCCCATGGCACGGCAGCACGTTCCGACTGGCCGATGGCGAGGTGGTGCGCTCTCCCGCGGTGTCGCCCCAACCCCGCTACGAGACCCGCGTCATCGACGGCACCGTCCAACTACGAAGCGGCCACTGACCGCACCGAACTGACCCGCACCGAGTTGCGAAGGAGGAATGCATGTTCGAGATCGGCTACGCCCTTTCGTCCGAGGAGCACCCGCCCCGCGACCTGGTGGCCAACGCGGTCAGGGCCGAGGAGTTGGGCTTCACATTCATCGGCGTGTCCGACCACTTCCACCCATGGATCGAGGAGCAGGGGCAGAGCCCGTTCGTGTGGAGTGTGCTGGGCGCCATCGCCCAGGCCACTGAGCGGTTGAAGGTCGGCACGGGCGTGACCTGCCCGACGGTGCGCATCCACCCGGCCGTCATCGCCCAGGCCGCGGCCACCACCGAGGCGCTGATGCCGGGCCGCTTCTCCCTGGGCGTGGGGTCGGGCGAGGCCTTGAACGAGCACATCTTCGGCGACCGCTGGCCCCCGGCCGAGATCCGGCTGGCCATGCTGGAAGAGGCCATCGAGGTCATCCGCAAGCTGTGGGAGGGCGGGACCGTCAACCACCACGGCCCCCACTACACGGTGGAGGACGCCCGCCTGTTCACGCTGCCCGAGTCGCCGCCGCCCATCATCGTGGCCGCCAGCGGCGACAAGGCGGCCGAACTGGCGGGCCGGGCCGGCGACGGCTTCTGGTCCACGTCACCCTCGGCCGAGACCGTGAAGACGTACGAGCAGGCGGGCGGGTCGCCCGACTCACCGCGCTACGGCCAGCTCACGTTGTGCTGGGCGGCCAACGAGGACGATGCGGGCAAGACGGCCCACACCGTCTGGCCCAACACGGCCATCACCGGCCAGCTTTCGCAGGACCTGCCCACGCCTGCCCACTTCGAGCAGGCCGCATCCATGGTCACCGAGCAGGACGTGGCCGACAAGATCGTGCTCGGCCCCCAGGTCCAGCCCTACGTCGAGGCCGTGCGCGAGTTCGCGGACGCGGGCTTCACCCACGTCTACCTGCACCAGATCGGCCGGGACCAGGACGGGTTCTTCCGGTTCTGGGAGCAGGAGCTGGGCCCGGCTCTGCGCGACGGCGGTTTGCTGTCGTAAGCGGGCTGGGTACGCGGCCAAGCACACCCCCCAGCACGTCGGGCCCCGTCCGACGAGGAAGGAGCACCCCATGGGCGTGTTCGAAGAGGCCAAGGGCAAGGCCAAAGAGGCAATCGGCGACCTGACCAACAACCCGGACCTCCAGCGCGAGGGCCAGGCCCAGGAGCAGAAGGGCCAGGCCGAGCGGGAGGCCACCGAGGCCAGGGCCGAGGCCAAGGCCCACGAGGCCAAGGCCAAGGAGAAGGAGTTGGAGCAGGAGACGGCCGAGTCCCTGAAGGACTGAGCCACGCTCACTCTGTGATCGTCGGCTCCTCCATGACCGTCGTTCCTCTGTGACCCTCGGACCCGGGGGCTAGGTCCTCGGGTTCGAGGGGTACAGGCCAGCACATGCCTCGACTGCGCCGCGCCGACTGCTCCACCCCAGGGATCACCCGGCGCCGGGCCGGACGGGGCTTCGCGTACTACGACTGCGACGGGGCGCGCGTCAACGACCCCGAGCTGCTGGCCCGCATCCGGGCCTTGGCCATCCCGCCCGCGTGGACGGACGTGTGGATCTGCCCATGGCCCAACGGCCATATCCAGGCCATCGGCACCGACGCCCGGGGCCGCAAGCAGTACCGCTATCACGACCACTGGCGGCTGCGGCGGGACCAGGAGAAGTTCGACCACATGCTCGAGTTCGCCCAGGCCCTGCCCGGTCTGCGGGCCGCGTGCGCCGAGCGGCTGACCCCTCCCGATGCCGGCCCTGCCGACGGGGGTGCCGGGCCCGCCGCTCCCATCACCAGGGACCGGGCTCTCGCCTGCGCCACCCGCCTGCTCGACCTCGGCTTCTTCCGCATCGGCACCGAGGGCTACGCCGAGCAGAACCAGAGCTACGGACTGGCCACCATCCGCAAGTCCCACGTGAAGGTGGCCGACGGTTTCATCACCTTCGACTACACGGCCAAGAGCGGCAAGCGGCGCATCCAGTCGATCGTCGACCCGACCGTGTGCGACATCGTCACGCGGCTCAAGGCCAGGCGGGGCGGCGGCCCGGAACTGCTGGCCTACGAGCGCCCGGACGGCGGCTGGTCGGACGTCAAGTCGGCCGACATCAACGCCTTCATCAAAGAGGTCACGGGCGGCGACTTCAGCGCCAAGGACTTCAGGACCTGGAGCGCCACCGTGCTGTGCTCGGTGGGGCTGGCCGTGTCCACCGAGGCCCGGTCCCCCACGGCCCGCAAGCGGGCCATCGTGCGGGCCGTCAAAGAGGTGGCCCACTACCTCGGCAACACCCCGGCCGTCTGCCGGGCGTCCTACATCGACCCCCGGGTGATCGACCGGTATCAGGCGGGCGTCACCATCGGCGGGGCGTTGGCCAAGCTGGCCGCCGACGTGGACTTCGGCGAGCTGTCCACCCACGGGGCGGTGGAGGAGGCGGTGCTGGACATGCTCCTCGACGCGCCGGACGCGGCCGCCGCGTAGGCCACCGGCCGAGGGCCGGGGCCGGGGCTACGGACCACCGGCCAGCCGATCAGCCCGCGGTCAGGGCGGGCTCGGCCAGGACGTGCAGCAGGTCCATGGCCGCCAGCAGATGGCGGGTGAGGCGCGACGGGTTGCGCACCAAGACCCGGCCGCCACGGTGGGCCAGCTCGACGTCCGCGGCCGCCACTGCGTCGAGGCCGTGCGAGTCCACGAACCCCAGGTGGCCCATGTCCAGCACCACGTCGGTGCTGCCCGACTCGGCCAGCAGCCTCAGCAGCTTCACCAGCTCCGGGGCGCTGGCCACGTCCAACTCGCCTCGGACCACCACCGTCGCCGAGCTCCCTGCGTGGGACACGTCCAGCCCAAGCGCCAGCGCCACCGTTGCACCCTCCCCAGTCGGGCCCCGCCCTCCGGGGGGGGCACGGCCGCTGCGGGAGTTCTATCGCGCCCCGTTCCCAGCCACAACCCGCACGCCCGCTCGCACCGCCAGGCCCCCCAAACCCGCGGACTGGAGGACATGGCCTGCGGATACGGCGGGCTATGTCCTCCAGACGTGGGGAAACCCGGGGCCTAGACGCGAAGACGCCAGACGCGAAGAAACGCCCACCGATTGCTCAGATACCGGGGAGGCCGTTTCGAAAAGCGGCCCCCCCGGTATCTGGGGCTCCCGGGGGGCGGGACGCAGTTACTTTGCCCGGTCCCCGGAACCGTTAAACACCCCTTCAGGAAAATTTTTCGGGAGATTCCGAGACCAGGAGGGCCCCCTCCAGCACGAGGGGCACCGACAGCGTCTTGTAGCCCACCTCGTCGAACAGCACGACCACGGTGTCGGCCTCGTAGCGCAGCACCGACCCCACCCCCCACGCCTCGTGCCGCACGAGCGACCCCACCTCGAAAGGCCCGCTCTCAGGCGGCGCGCAGGCCTGGCCCGACCGGCACGTGTCGCAGTGCCCGCACGGCTCGGCCAGGTGCTCGCCGAAGTACCCAAGAAGGGCCTGGCGCCTGCATCCCCGGCCTTCGGCGTAGGCCCGCATCATGTCCACCCGCGACTGCTCGATCCGCCGCCTGGCCTCCTCGGCATCGGCGGCTGCGGCCGGATCACCGTCGGCCTCGTCCAGCCTGCCCACCGCCGCGGCCAACCGGGAGGCGGACAGGCAGGTGGCCTCCTCCAGATCGCGCCCCTCGGCCAGCGCCTCGGCCACTTGGGCCAGCACCTCCTCGCCCAGCCCGCCGCCGGACGCGAAGAAGCGGCGCACGCCCACGTCCTCGGGCCGGTAGAGCAGCACGGC
Organism: Acidimicrobiaceae bacterium; assembly: GCA_030837965.1. Taxonomy (GTDB): domain Bacteria; phylum Actinomycetota; class Acidimicrobiia; order Acidimicrobiales; family JAUTXP01; genus JAUTXP01. Next base: position 19,422 of record JAUTXP010000044.1, read on the forward strand.
CTCGGCCGGTTCGCCGTCGCGCCCAGCCCGGCCGATCTCCTGGTAGTAGGAGTCGATCGAATCGGCGATGTCGTAGTGGTAGACGAAGCGCACGTCGGCCTTGTCGATGCCCATGCCGAAGGCGGTGGTGGCCACGACGACCTCGGCCTCGCCGTCCATGAAGGCGGACTGGGTTTCGGTCCGCAGCCCCGCGGCCATGCCGCCGTGATAGGCGAGGGCGGCCGTCCCCGCGGCCCGCAGTTCCTCGGCCAGCTCCTCGGTGGTGCGGCGGGTGGCGGCGTACACGATGCCGGGCTTGGCCGCGGCCGCTACCCGAGCCACCAACGCGGCCCGCTTGTCATCCTCGCCCACGTGGCGCTCCACGGCCAAGAAGATGTTGGGCCGGTCGAATCCGCGCACCACCACGGCCGGGTCCGGGCCCAAGCCCAGCCGGGCCACGATCTCCTCGCGCACCGGCGGCGAGGCGGTGGCCGTCAAGGCCAGCACGGGCGGGTGGCCCAGGGCGTCCACCACCTGGCCCAGCCGCAGGTAGTCCGGCCGGAAGTCGTGCCCCCACGACGAGATGCAGTGGGCCTCGTCCACCACGAACAGCGAGGGTCGGGCCGAAGCCACCTGGGCTCGCACCTCGTCGTTGGCCAACTGCTCGGGGGCGAGGAAGAGGAACTCGAGCCTGCCCCTGCGCAGGTCGCGCAAGGTGGCGGCCCGCTGGGCGTCGGTGGCATGCGAGTTGGCCGCGGCCGCCTCCGACCCGGCCGCGTCGAGGGCGGCGAGCGACTCGACCTGATCGCGCTGCAAGGCGATGAGGGGCGACACCACCACCGTCGGCCCGTCGATCAGCAAAGCGGCCAGTTGGTAGATGGCCGACTTGCCCGAGCCGGTGGGCAGCACGGCCAGGGTGTCCCTGCCTGCCAGCACCGCGGCCAGGGCCTCCTCCTGGCCCGGGCGCAGACCGTCGAAGCCGAAGACATCGGCGGCCAGGCCGCGGGCCTCGTCGAGCAACGACTCCGCGGTGCCGTCCGCCATGAACTCGGAGATGGCGGGCTGGGGGTCAGCCAGGAGGGGCGATGGTGTCGTCGACGGGCTGGTCCTCGCTCAGCGCGCCTTCGTCGATGAACCGCGGGCCCTTCTCGCCCTGCTCGTGCGCCACCCGCTCGCGGACCTCGTCGATCTCCTCGCCCAGGTGGTCGAGATCCTGGCGGGCCGCGGCCTCGTCCTGTTGCTGCGTCATGGGCCCCGTATACCCAGCCACTGCGCCCTCCCACTCCTCGGGCATGCCCCCTTCGCCCCGCAGCGAGCGGGCGCACGCCACCCCGGCCACGGTGCCCTTGGCCGCGGCCACCTGTACCAAGTGCAGTCCGGGCACCAAGTCGCCTGCCGCGTACACGCCGGGCACCGACGTGCAGCCCTCGTGGTCGACCTGCACGCAGCCCTCGGACGTGCGGGCGCAGCCGAGCTGGTCGGCCAACTCGGCATGGAAGCGATGGGCGATCGAGAAGAAGGCCATGGCGCACCGCAGCACCTCACCGCCTCGGAGGCGCACGCCTTCCATGGCCCCGCGCTCGCCCATGAAGGCCACGGCCTCGTCCTCGAGGACCCGCACCCCGTTGGCCACCAGTTGGCGGCGGCAGGCCTCGTCGCCCTCGAAGCCCCGGCCGTCGGTGACGATGGTGACGGACGACGCCCAGCCCAACAGGGTCAAGGCGAAACCGGTGACCTCCTCGCTCCAACCCAGGGCGACCACGTCCTTGCCCTTGGCCTCGTAGCCGTCGCACGTGGGGCAGTGGAAGACGTCGGCGCCGTAGAAGTCGAAGAAGCGCTCGACCTCGGGGAACACGTCGCCTACGCCGGTGGCCAGCACCACCCGCTTGGCCCGAAGCACGTCGGGCTCGCCTTCGAGCGAAAGCGTGAAGGTGCCGTCGTCGTTACGCACAGCCGCGGTGACCCGGCCCGGCCTGCGGCTGGCCTCGGGGTAGGCGTCCACGTCGGCGCAGGCCCGCTCGAGCAGGTCCGGGGGATGGAACGGGTCGGCGCCGAGGTAGCCGTGGGCCTGGTCGACCCACCTGTTGCGGTGCTCGCCGCTGTCCACGACGACGACCCGGCGTCGATAGCGGGCCAGCCACAGCGCGGCGGCCAAGCCCGAAGGCCCGCCCCCGACCACCACCGCGTCGAGGACCGTCACGCGGGAGCCCGGCCCGTCATCTCACCGCTCTGGATGAGAAGGCGCGAGGTGACCAGGTCAGGGGACGTCGGTGATGTGCATGGCCGCCTCTTCGGCGGACAGGCCCGCGTCGTCGCCCGTCATGGTGGCGACCTCTTCGGCCTCGACGTCCATGTCGATCATGCCTTGGTCCTGCTGCACCAGCCTGCCCACGTGGCCGTCGTCCCCGGGCTCGACGTCGGGCAGCTCGCGACGGACCCGCTCGGCCAAGGGCTCGTCGGACTGCTCCTCGCGGGCGGTGGTGCCCCACTGGTCGACGCCTTGCGGCGTGTCGCCCGGCGGGATCATGCCCTCGACCTCGTTGTCGCCGCCGATCCCGGGCGGGTTGTCCTCGATGGGCGGGATGCCTTCAGCTTCCAGATCGGACATGCCGGTCGTCCTACCCAGCCAGCACGACGGCCACGCTGTCAGGCGGCAACACCATCGTGTCGCCGTCCAGCCGCACGCCCTCCTCGGAGGCCAGCACCAGCCTGCCGTCCGCGGGGAGCCGCAGTTCCGTCGGCCCCAGGTTGCAGGCGACGGTCACAGGCGGGCGCACGACCACCAGCCGCCCAACCCCGTCGTCGCAGTTCACTGCGACCGAGTCGAAGCGGCCGTCGGTCAGCGAGGGCACCGACCGGCGCAGGTCGATCAAGGCGCGGTGCCAGGCCAGGAGAGACGCGTGGGGCTCGCGCCCAACCTCGTCCCAGTCCAGCCTGGACCGCTCGAACGTCTCGAACGCCTGGGGGTCGGGCACGTCCTCGGGCTGCCAGCCGAACGACGCGAACTCCCTGCGCCTGCCCTCGCTCACCAGTCGGCCCAACTCCGCGTCCTCGTGATCGGTGAAGTATTGAAACGGACTCGACGCGCCCCACTCCTCGCCTTGGAACAGCATGGGCACGAACGGCGACAGCAGCACGAGGGCGGCCCCCACCTTCAACCTGCCGGTCGACATGAGATGCGACGACCGCTCCCCCACCGCCCTGTTGCCCACCTGGTCGTGGTTCTGGAGGTAGCCCAGGAAGCGATGGCCGGCGATGCCCACCGGCTTGCGGCCGTGCACCCGCTTGCGGTGAGGCGAGTAGTCGCCCGCGTAGACGAAGGCCTGGCGCATGGCCGTGGCCACGTGGGCCAGGCCGCCGAAGTCCTCGTAGTAGCCCGACTTCTCGCCCGTCAGCGCGGCGTGCAGGGCATGGTGGAAGTCGTCGCTCCACTGGGCGTCCATGCCGTAGCCGCCTGCCTCTCGGCGGGCCACGACGCGCGGGTCGTTCAAGTCGGACTCGGCGATCAGCGTGAGTGGCCGGCCCACGTGGGCGGACAGGACCTCGACCTCGCCGGCCAACTGTTCGAGCAGGTGCGTGGCCGACGTGTCCACGATGGCGTGCACGGCATCGAGGCGCAGCCCGTCGATGTGGTAGTCACGCAGCCACATCAAGGCATTGTCGATGAAGAAGCGGCGCACCTCGTCGCTGTCGGCGCCGTCGAAGTTGAGGGCGTCGCCCCACGGCGTGTTGTAGCGGTCCGTGAAGTACGGGCCGAAGCGGGACAGGTAGTTCCCGGAGGGGCCGAGGTGGTTGTAGACGACGTCCATGACCACCGCCAGCCCCCGGTGATGGCACGCGTCGACGAGCTTCTTCAAGCCGTCGGGCCCGCCGTACGCGTGGTGGGGCGCGTACAGGTCGACGCCGTCGTAGCCCCACCCGCGCGAGCCCGAGAACTCGCCCACCGGCAGCAGCTCGATGGCGCCGACACCGAGTTCCACGATGTGGTCGAGCTTGGGCACGACGGCCTCGAACGTCCCCTCGGGCGTGAACGTGCCGACATGCAACTCGTACAGCACGGCCGACGGCAGGTGCAGGCCCCGCCAACCGTGGTCCGTCCAAGGGAAGGCGGCATGGTCGACCACGCGGCTGGGCCCGTGCACGCCTTCGGGCTGGAATGTCGAGCGAGGGTCGGGCAGCGGATCGCCGTCGACCACGAACCGGTAGTCGTCGCCCGGCCCAGCCCAGTCCACCTCGGCCACGCGCCAGCCGCGATCGGCGGCGGCCATGGGAACCCGCTCGCCGCCCACCTCCACGGCCACCGACTCGGGGGTGGGGGCCCACACTCGGAACTGCGTCACACCGCCTCCAGGAGGGCGACGGGGAATCGGGCCAGCAGGACGTTGGCCTGCTGCTCGCCGCCTGGCACGTCCTCCCCCGTGAGGACGTTGCGCCATGCACGCTCGGGCAGGACGACGGTGCCATTCGCGGGGCGGCCGCCGCTGCCGTCGGCGGGGCGGCCGAGGACGAGCCGGGGCACGACGGTCACCGCGTCGCCGCGGGAGAAGGCCACGATGCGCTCGGGTGCGGGCAACGGCTCGTAGGCCCGGAAGGCGTCGGGCCGACGCTGCCGAAGGCGCAAGGCCGACGCGGTGACCCACAGCTTGGGCAGGCCCTCGTCGGCCCGGGCGAGGATCTCCTCCGCGCTCATGGCGCCGGCGTCGCCGTCGAGTTCCGCCAAGAGCCTTCGGCGGGAGTCGTAGTCGACCGGGCGGCGGTTGTCGGGGTCGACCAGCGAGAGGTCCCAGAGCTCTTGGCCCTGATACACGTCGGGGACGCCCGGCGCGGTCAGCTTCACCAACGCCTGAGCCAACGAGTTGACCCGCCCGGGACCCACCAGCGGGGCCACGAAGGCCTCCACGTCCCGCACGAGATCGGCGTCGTCGAACGCGGCGCGCACGAAGTCGGCCACGGCCGCGTCGAACTCGGGGTCCGGATTGGTCCACGATGTGCGGGCCTTGGCCTCCTTGGTCGCCTTCTCCATGTAGGCCACCGCCCGGTCCGGGGACCATGGCCACGCGCCGACAACCGTCTGCCAGAACAGGTAGGCGGTATTGGGGTCGGGCCCCGGCCGACGGGCCGACCAGCGTCGGACGGCTGCGGCCCACTGGTCGGGTATCTCCGACAGCAGCGCGATGCGGGCGCGCACGTCCTCACTTCGCTTGGTGTCATGAGTCGACGTGGTGAGCATGGCCGCGGGCCGATCGCGCTGGGCCTCGGCCATGGCCGCGTGGAAGTCCTCCACCGACACGCCGAAGCGACTCGGGTCCCCCCCCACCTCGTTGAGCGACACCAGCCGGTTGAAGACGTAGAAGGCCGTGTCCTCCACGCCCTTGGCCATCACCGGGCCGGTGAGCTGTTGGAAACGGGCCGTCAACTCCTCCTCCACGCCGCCGGGCACGCCTTGCAGCAGCACGTCGCGCAAGAAGGTGAACAGGTCGGCGTCCAAGTCCGGCCTGGCGTCTCGCGCCGACTCGACGGCCTCGGTCAGGTACTGCACGTCGGCCTCGGAGGGCGCTCGGCCGGGAACCACATAGGTCCGGTACACGGGGAAGCGGGCGACCACTTCGCGCAGCACCTCTTGCAGGTCGTGACGGGTGTAGTCGCGGTAGCGCCGATGGCGTTCGCACACGTCGACCAGCAACGACGTGAGCCGGTTGAGGTCGGCGGCCAGCGCGTCCTCCAACACGTTGTGCTTCTTGTCGAGGACGACAGCCTCGTAGTCCGTCGACTCGCCGGTGAACTCCTCGTACAGCGCGGTCAAAGGTGCTTCGCCCGCGGGGTCGACGAACAGCCCGCCCAGGCAGTTCAAGAAGTCGTACCCCGTGGTGCCCGCGGTGGCCCAGTCGCCAGGCAACCGCTCGCCCGGCTCCAGGATCTTCTCGACCACCACCCATCCCCCACCCGTGCCCCGGGCCAGTCGTTCGAGGTAGCCGACCGGGTCACGGAGCCCGTCCGGGTGGTCGATGCGCAAGCCGTCGAGCACGCCCTTGCCCACCCACTCGAGGATCAGCGAATGGGTGTCCTCGAAGACCTGCTCGTCCTCGGTGCGCAGGCCGATCAGGGTGTTGATGTCGAAGAAGCGGCGGTAGTCCAACTCGCGCCCGGCCGTGCGCCAGTAGGCCAGTCGGTAGTTCTGGCGTTCGAGCAGCGCGTCGAGGCGGTCGGGGTCGGCGTTGACGGCCGCCGTCTCGGCATCGATGGCCTCGGCCACCTCGGGCCTGTCCTCGCACAGTTGGGCCAGCCTGTCCTTCAACACCTCCTTGTCCCGATGGCGCTCGCGCACGCTCTCGGTGTCGGTGGCCCACGCGGGCGGGAGCTTGCCCAAGGCCGCGGCCACCGACTCCAACTCGTCCACGTGCACCCGCTCGTTGGCGGCCAGCAACAGCGTGTCCAGCGAGCGGGGCGCCACCGGCGCCAATGTGTCGTAGTACGACACGATGAACTGGCCGCCGTCGCGGCGAAGGGTGATCTCCCCCGCCTCCAGCACCCGCCCGTAGTGGTCGCCCAGCACCGGTAGCAGCACGGTGTTGCGCAGCTTGGCCTCGGGCGGGTCCCAGACCACGTCGAAGTACGACGCGTAGACGCTCGACGGGCCGTTCTCCAACACGTCCCACCACCACTCGTTCTGGCGCACCCCGATGGCCATGTGGTTGGGCACCACGTCGAGCACCTGCCCAAGACCGGCTTCACCTAGGGCCTGGCACAGGCGGGCGTGACCCTCGGCCCCACCCAACTCCTCGTTGGCCCGGTGGTGGTCGACCACGTCATAGCCATGGGTGCTGCCCGGCGCGGCCTGGAGGTAGGGCGAGGCGTAGAAGTGGCTGACGCCCAGCGCGGCGAGGTAGTCGGCGATGGCGGCGGCCGCGTCGAACCCGAAGTCGGGCGTGAGCTGGACGCGGTACGTGCTGCGGGGCGGCTCGGTCACGGGGTTGGCTCGGTCAGGTCAGGAGGTTCGCTCGGTCACGGGCGGCGGAGCACGACCATCGAACGACTCTCCACCGCGATGGTGTCGCCCGCCTTGCACTCGCCGCCGTCCACGAAGCCGACGGCCGTGTCCAGCTCCTTCACCCACACCTCGCCGAACTTGGCGGGCGGCACGGTGAAGTCGATGGGCTCGAAGTGGGCGTTGAACAGCACGAGGAAGCTGTCGTCCACGATCTGCTCGCCGCGGGGCCCGGGGCTGGGAATGGCGTCACCGTTGAAGAACACGGCGATGGACTTGGCGAAGCCCTCGTCCCAACTCTGGTCGTCCATCTCCGCGCCATCGGGCTGGAACCAGGCGATGTCCGAGCAGTCCGAGCCGTGGATGGCCCGGCCCTGGAAGAAGCGGCGCCGTCGGAAGTTGGGGTGGTCGAGCCGATAGCGGATGAGCTGGTTGGTGAACTCGCACAGCGTCTCGTCCTGGTCGTCCCAGTCGAACCACGACAGGTCGTTGTCCTGGCAGTAGGCGTTGTTGTTGCCTTGCTGGCTGCGGCCCAACTCGTCGCCCCCCAACAGCATGGGGATGCCCTGGGAGAGCAGCAGCGTGGTCAAGAAGTTGCGCCGCTGTCGGCCGCGCAGGGCCAAGACCTCGGCGTCGTCGGTGGGGCCTTCCGCCCCACAGTTCCACGACCTGTTGTGACTCTCGCCGTCGTTGTTGTCCTCGCCGTTGGCCTCGTTGTGCTTGTCGTTGTAGGCCACCAGGTCAGCCAGCGTGAAGCCGTCGTGGGCGGTGACGAAGTTGACGCTTGCGTAGGGGCGCCGGCCCGTCGCCTCGTAGAGGTCCGACGAGCCGGTGAGGCGGTAGGCGAACTCGGCCAGGGTGGCGTCCTCGCCCCGCCAGAAGTCGCGCACCGTGTCCCGGTACTTGCCGTTCCACTCCGACCACTGGGGCGGGAAGTTGCCGACCTGATAGCCGCCCTCGCCCAAGTCCCACGGCTCGGCGATGAGCTTGACCTGACTCACGATCGGGTCCTGTTGGATGAGGTCGAAGAAGGCGGACAGGCGGTCGACCTCGTGGAACTGACGGGCCAGGGTGGCGGCCAGGTCGAAGCGGAACCCGTCGACGTGCATCTCCTGGACCCAGTAGCGCAGCGAGTCCATGATGTGTTGCAGCACGTGCGGGTGGCGCATGTTCAAGCTGTTGCCGGTGCCCGTCGTGTCGTAGTAGTGGCCCAGGTCGCCGTCCACCAGTCGGTAGTACGCGGCGTTGTCGATGCCCTTGAAGCTGAGAACGGGACCGAGGTGGTTGCCCTCGGCCGTGTGGTTGTAGACCACATCGAGGATGACCTCGATGCCCGCTTCGTGCAGGGTCTTCACCATGTGCTTGAACTCCTGCACCTGCTGACCCTGCTGTCCGCTCGCCGAGTAGTCGTTGTGGGGGGCGAGGAAGCCGATGGAGTTGTAGCCCCAGTAGTTGCGCAGGCCACGGTCGGCCAGCGCGCTGTCGTGCACGAACTGGTGGACGGGCAGCAGTTCCACCGCGGTCACGCCCAGCTTGGTCAGGTACTCGACGGCCACGGGGTGGGCCAGGCCCGCGTACGTCCCCCGCTGCTCCGGGGGGATGTCGGGGTGGCGGGCGGTGAAGCCCTTGACGTGGACCTCGTAGACGACGGTGTCGTGCAACGGCGTGCGGGGGTGGCGGTCGTTGCCCCAGTCGAACCACGGGTGGTGCACCACGCCCTTGGGCATGAACGGGGCCGAGTCGTCGTCGTTGGTGGACGTGTCGGGCTGGCCGAAGCGGTAGTTGAAGACGGCCTCGTCCCACTGGACCTCGCCCTCCACCGCCTTGGCATACGGGTCGAGCAGCAGCTTGTTGGGATTGCAGCGCATGCCCTGGTCGGACTGGTTGGGCCCATGGACCCGGAACCCGTAGCGCTGGCCGGGGCCGACATTGGGGAGGTAGCCGTGCCAGCACAGGGCCGTGATCTCCGGCAGGGCCAGGCGCGTCTCGGTGCCTTCGTCGTCGAACAGGCACAGCTCGACCTTGTCGGCCACCTCGGAGAAGATCGAGAAGTTGGTGCCCGCACCGTCGTAGGTCGCGCCAAGGGGGTACGGCTGGCCGGGCCAGATCTGCATGCGAGCGAACCTACCCGCCCGACCGGGTTTCACCCGCGGCCGGGGATGGAAGGGTGGGGGCATGGTTGACGAGGCCGACGACGTCGACGTCGAGAGGGCCGACGGCGAGAGGGCCGACGAAGAGCCGATGGCCCAGTCCAATGTGGGCAGGGAGAACATGGCGGGCAGCGGCGAGTGGCCCTCGCCCGACACCCCGCCCACCGGCCCCGCCCCCGGCCCGTCCGAGGTGCCGGACCGCTCGAGCGGGCCGACGCAGTTCAAGGATGCATTGGAGCGGGACCCTGTCCTGGGCGGCTCCTCCACCGCGGGCGACCCCGGCTGATCTTTTCCACAGCAGCAGGTGCTGTGGAAAAGTCGAGGGGTTGGCGGGTGGCGGCGGTTAGCGGGTGGCGGCGGCCGTGTGGCCGACCAGCAGGTCGATCACGTCGTCGGCCTCCACCGGCCTGCTGAGCAGGAAGCCTTGGGCCACGTCGCAGCCCGCGTGGCGCAGGAACCCGAGTTGGGCCTCCTCCTCCACTCCTTCAGCCACCACTTCGAGGCCAAGGCTCCTGGCCATGGCGATGGTGGCCGACACGATGGGCGCGTCGTCGTTCGCGTCGCGGATCTCGGCGATGAACGACCGGTCGATCTTGAGCGTGTCCAGCGGGAAGTCGCGCAGGCGGCTGAGCATCGAATAGCCCGTGCCGAAGTCGTCGATGGCCACCCGGACGCCGATGGCCCGCAGCCGGAACAAGGCGTCGCGCACGCCGTGCACCTCGGTGACGGCCGTGCCCTCGGTGACCTCCAGTTCGAGCAGCGTGGGCGGCAAGCCGGAGCGGCGCAGCGCGGTCATCACCGACTCGGCGAAGCGCGGGTGCTGCAACTGCCGGGCCGACACGTTGACCGCCACCCGCAGTCCGCCCGGGCATTGCCTGCACCATTGGGCGGCCCGGTCGCACGCGGTCTGGAGCACCCACGTGTCGAGCGTCCCGATGAGGCCCGCCTCCTCTGCCAGCGGGAGGAACTCCGTGGGCGCGATGTCGCCCAACTCGGGATGGCGCCAACGAATGAGGGCCTCCACCCCCACCATGCCGCCCGCGCCACCCTCGGTCAGGTCGATCTGAGGCTGGTACACAACCCGCAGCTCGTGGCGGGGCATGGCCATGTGCAAGTCGGCTTCGAGGGTCAGCCGCGGATAGGCGACCTCCTCGTCGGAGTGCGATGCGTACAGCTCCCACGTCATCCCGCCCGCGGCCTTGGCCCGGTACATGGCGATGTCGGCATGCTTCAAGAGCGACTCGTAGCGCAGTCCGTCCGACGGGTACACGGCGATGCCCACGCTGGCGCTGACGAACAGTTGGTGCTCGCCGACCATGAACGGCATGCGCAAGGCGTCGACCACCTTGGCCGCAACCGCGCACGCGTCCTTGTCGCTGGCCAGCCCGGGCAGCAGCAGGGTGAACTCGTCGCCGCCCATGCGGGCCACGGTGTCGCCCGCCCGCACCGCGCCAAGGAGACGGCCCGCGACCTGTCGCAACAGCTCGTTGCCGAAGTCGTGGCCCAGCGTGTCGTTGACCTTCTTGAACCTGTCGAGGTCGGCGAACAACAAGGCCACCCGGGTCCCTGAACGGGCGCCTTGGGTCAGAGCCTGGGCTACGCGGTCCTCGAACAGCAACTGGTTGGGCAGGCCGGTCAGCGAGTCGTGCAGGGCTTGATGACGGGTGCGTTCGAGCAGGCGCACGTTGGCCATGCCCACCCCGGCCTGGGCGGCCAGCAGTTCGAGGCACTCGATCTCGGGCGCGGTCACCGGGTCGGGCCTGCGGGTGCCCGCGACGAGTGCGGCCGCCACGGCAGTGCCAGCGAAGATGGGCGTGGCCGCCACGGAGTGGAACCCCGCGGCCTGCCACGGTCCTGCGGGCCCGCTTGGGGCTTGCGTCGAGTCGTTGTTCTCGGGCCTGGCTGGGTCGTCGGGACGGCCGTCTCCGAACTGCACGAGGACGGTGGCCTGCTTGGCCCGGACCGACGCCAGCAGCGGAGGGCTCAGCGGCGTCGGGCTCGTCCCCTCCATGCCGTGGGAGCCGGCCACCGACCACGTGGCCGCGGCGTCGTCGAACCGGCACAGCTCGACGCCCTCGAACCCGAAGGCGGCGGCCGCGTCGACCACGCCGCCGAGCAACTGGTCAACGTCGAGCGCAGCCAGCCTGCGACTGGCGGATGCGACCAAGCCGAGCAGTTCGGCCCTGCGCTCGGACTCGATGCCCGATCGGCGATGCTGCTCGCTCGTTCGGGCGAAGCTGGCGGCCAGGTGTCCGGTGGCCACGGTCACCAGCAGCAGCACGCCGAGTTGGTAGGTGAAGGACTCGAGCGACAGGTGCCGGGGCGGGCCGTAGTGGTCGAAGGCCCACACCTCGCGCCCGACATAGACGGCGCCGGTCGCGGCCCATGTGGCCAGTGCGCCTTTGAGCTGGCCCCGCATGGCACCTTCGATGATGGGCACGAGCAGCAGGGTCCAAAGCACAGACGCGGCGTCGAAGCTGAAGAGGGTGATGACGGCGACGACCACGACCGCGTCGGCCACCATCGCCACCCACGGGAACGGTTTGTGTCGGGAAAGGACGTTGACCGCGACCAGCACGCCCGCGACCAGCAGGCCAGTGGGCCGGGCAGGGAACGGGACCCGCACGCCGGCGGGCGGGCGGTAGAGCCAGAACTGCAATAAGGCGAAGAGCACCGCGACCCAGCGCACGTGGCGAAGCAGGCGCTCAGTGGGGTCGTCGCGAAGCAGGGCGGGCGGCTCGGCCAGCAGCGGCTGTTCGAGGCCGGACTGGCCCTCGGCTGCCCGCGGGTCTTCTTGGCGGCACACGTCGAGCAGGACCGAAGTGAGCTTTTGGAACGTGGTCTTCTCGACGTAGCTGTCGGCTCCCACGGCCTTGGCCTGTTCGACCATGTGCCGGGCGCCGAAGCCGGACAGCACGACGATGCGCGTGGCCGGGCTGACCCGCTTGATGCGAGGGATGGCAGCCAGTCCGTCGAGCACGGGCATGGCCAGGTCGAGCACTACGGCGTCGGGCTGATGACTGGCCGCGGCGGCCACTGCTTCAGCCCCGTTGGCCGCTTGGGCGACGACCTCGAAACGCCCGTCGAGGTCGAACGTGTACTGCAAAAGGGAGCGGACGTCCTCAGTGTCGTCAGCGATGACGACCCTCAGTCGCGCCTCCCCCTGGTTCGCCATGCGTCCATGATGGAGGTCAAACGCACAAGCGCAAACAGCGACATGGGGCAAACCGGGACGCATTTCGTCAATTTCCGCGGTTTAGCGTCGTTTGACGCACAGCCCGGCTGCCAGCAGAGGTATTCGGCACTCCGGAAGCGCGGGAAATGGCCATCGAGGCTGGACAGACTGAGGACGGAACCTTCGTCGAGGAGGGGATCGAATGCCTAGGAGATCGGCCGTTGCGGGCACGGCCCTGGCGCTGCTTGTCGCCGCCACCGGATGCGGCGCCAAGGACGGCCCGGAGTCGACCCGGCCGGCGGCCGCCGCGGGGGCAGCGAAGGCCGGCGTAATGCACCACATCTCGATCGACTACGCCGCGCCCGAGCCCGGCGTGACCCATGAACAGGCCATCCGCGCCATGGTGCAGCCGCCCGCGGTCAAGGGCTACGTCCTCGGCACGGTGACGAGCGCGGGAACGGTCGTGACCGTGGACGAAGCCCGGTTCACCGTCGAGTGCACGGACTACGACTTCACCGTCACCCGGTTCGTCGGCCCTGACCCTGCCCCCTACTCACCGCCAAGATCACGCTGCGCATCCCCGGCGGCGGACACACCGTTGTCGACAGCGGCACGCCTGAGGTGCTCAAGGGCGGCGTTGTCCTCGTCCTCGTGCGGGATCAGGGCGTGACCGGCGGCGGCAACGCCGCGGACCGGGTCGTGGCCAGCGCGCCCGGGCTGGATCTGCTCGACGTACGTGACGGGGTGGTCCACGGGCAGGCCGCCTGGGCCGACCTGGTGATGCCGTTGGCCGACTTCGAGGCCGACGTCACCCACCGCTGATCCGGGCGAGGCGGGCGGAACTCGCCCACCACGCGCGCGGGCCCGGGTCCCACGCCGACCGGGAGGAAAGAGATCGGCGCAAAGACCCGGGCCCAGTGGTGACGCCCCCAGCGGCGGGGTCGTCTCCAAGTCGTCATCATCCTGCCCCGAACCCCGCCGGCACAACCCCGGTCTCCAACGCCGTCCGTTCTTGTCATCGTGAGTTCGGGTCGCAGGCGTACGACCCTGACAAGAAACGACACGACCGGATTCGCCAAGAGCAAGGCCCACCCACGGGTGCGATGATCGGGCCATGACAGTCCTCATTGAACGCGTTGGAGTTGTGGGGTGCGGGCTCATGGGCTCGGGTATCGCCGAGGTGGCAGCCCGGGCCGGGCTCGACGTGATCGTGTGCGAGACCGACGCAGGCGCGGCCGAGGCGGGCCGGGCGCGAGTCGAGACCTCCCTCAACCGGGCCGTGGGCTCCGGGAAGTTGAGCGAGGAGGACAGGGCATCGGCCCTGCACAAACTGCACTTCACCACCGACTTCGGCGATCTGGCCGAGCGCCAGCTCGTGGTCGAGGCCGTGGTCGAGGACGAGGACGAGAAGTCCAAGGTCTTCGCCCTGATCGACAAGGCCGTGGCGGGCGACGACGCCGTGCTGGCCTCCAACACGTCGTCCATCCCGATCATGAAGCTGGCCATGGCCACGCAGCGGCCGGAGGCCGTCGTCGGCCTCCACTTCTTCAACCCCGTCCCCGTGCTGAAGCTGGTCGAGATCGTGCCCTCACTGCTCACCTCGCAATCGACCATCGACACGGTCGAGCAGCTCGCAGTAGAGCGCCTCGGCAAGCTCGTCATCCGCTCGCAGGACCGCGCCGGCTTCGTGGTCAATGCACTGCTGATCCCCTACCTGCTGTCGGCCATTCGCATGATGGAGTCCGGCTTCGCCACGGCCGAGGACATCGACGCGGGCATGGTGCTCGGCTGCGCCCACCCCATGGGGCCGCTGGCCCTGGCCGACCTCATCGGCCTCGACACCACCATGGCCGTGGCCCAGTCCCTGTACGAGGAGTTCAAGGAGCCCCTCTACGCCCCGCCGCCGCTGCTGTCGCGGATGGTCGACGCGGGCCTGCTCGGACGCAAGCGGGGACGGGGCTTCTACAGCTACGGCTGAGGGCCGCCGCCCCGGACGATCCAGTCGGGCGTGAAGACGCTCGCCGGCACCGGCCTGTCGAACTCGATGGCCGTCACTTCGACGACCCTGAACGCCTCGCCGCCTCGACGGGCCTCCGATCGAAGCAGCACGCCCCGCTCGTCGTCCACCAGCAGCCCGTACTCATCGGCGCCCGACCCCAGGCTGTGCAGGGCGAAGCCGTGGGCCGGATCGGCCGGGCGCACCGGGACGGCTCGCACCATTGAGACGGACCGGCCGACGAAGGTCGACGGGCCGAGCACCTCCATGTCGAGGGTCGGCACGATGGGCCGGGGGTCGACGAGCACTTCGCCCGGCCCCCTGCCGTGGGCCCCGCCCGGCGACGTCGCATGGGCATTGGTGCGCTCGCCCGACGACGGCGACCAGCTCCACCATCGGTCGGCCTCGAACACCGCGGTCACCTGCTCACGACCGAGCGCGAACTCCACTCGCATGCGATCGGGCTTGGCCACCCACATGCGCCACTGCTCCTCACCCTCCGCGGCCGCGTCGCCTTCAGCCGCGAAGGCGGCCACGGTCGAGCCGGTTGACCGAGCTCCGTTGGCGGCCGCGAAGGCGGCGTGCAGCCGGGCGTGATGGCGCCACTCCGTACCCTCGACCCGAAGCGTGTCGAAGGGCGGTTCAAGCCCCGAGCCGAGGCCGAGGTTCAGCGCGGCCACGTCGGAAATCGGTTAGGAGGGCGTGCCGCGGGGCAGGTCGAGGGCCGAGGCTGACACCACGCCGGCGATGACGTCCTGGGCCAGATCGACGAGTCGCAAGTTGTGATTGCGGGCGTGCGTGCGCAGTCGGGAGAAGGCCTGTTGCATGTCCAGGGCCTCCCGCTCGGCCACCATCCCCTTGGCCTGCTCGATCATGACCCGGCTGTTGAGGGCGCGGTTCAGTTGATCGTTGAGGACTTGGCTCTCCGCCGCAGCGCGGTGCTGGAGGATGCCGATGGTGGCCACATCGGCCAGGGCCTGCGCCACATCCACATCGACCTGGCGCATGGCCCGGGCCTCGACGGAGAAGAGGTTGAGGGCGCCGATGACCGTGCCCCGCAGCCGCATGGGCAGCGCGTGCACGGAACGGAAGCCGGCCCGCAGAGCCTCAGCGGTGAAGCGCGGCCACCGGCCGTTCAACTCGTCGAGGTGCTGGTTCATGACGGGTTGGCCAGTGCGAAAGCAGTCGAGGCAAGGGCCTTCCTCGGACTGCAACTCGAAGAGCTCGAGGATCCGCATGGCCTCGCTCGAGGACGCCATGGCCCGAAGGCCGCCTTCCGGGCTGACGAGCATGATCCCCGCAGCATCGAGCTCGAGAAGTTCGACGCAACGGTCCGTCAACAAGGTGAGCAGCTCCACCACGTCGAAGTCGGCGACGAGCGTGTCGGCCAGCTCCACGAAGGTGCGGGCGAGGTTTGCTTCCCTGAGCATCGGGTCTCCGATCAGTTTCCGCCGGCCACTTCGCAGGGCTCCTGTCGAGCGCGACCCGGGGTTATATGGTAGGGCTGATCGGCGGATCTCGACTACGGCGACGGGTCCTTTTCACCGCTCTGCTCGTCGAAACGGAGAACCCGGCCCACAACCTCACGGGCCACGGAGGCCAGCGAGCGGCCGTTGCCGAAGGCGTAGGCGCGCAGGCGGACAAGGGCCTGTCCAACGGTGACCCCGAGTTGGGCGGCGACCATGCCCGAGGCCTGGTGCACGACGTACCGGAAGTCGGCCCCAGCCTCGAGCTCAGCGGCCAGGCCGTCGGCCGGCGCGTGGGCTTGCAGCGCCAGGATGGCCCGGGCCGCGACGCCGGCGGCCACCAGGGCATCGGCGTACTGGTCGTCCGTCAACGGGCCGGGCCGGTCGCAGTACAGGTTCAGTGCGCCCAGACGAACCGCGCCCACGAGCATCGGGAAGCCGAAGACGGCCCGGGCGCCTGCGGCGAGCGCGGGCGCCCTGAACGCGAGCCACCGCGGCACGAGCGGTTCAGCCAGGTCGGGTTCCAGGACAGGCGTGCCCTGCTCGTGCGCATCCACGCACGGCCCCTCGCCCAACTCGTACTGCAGCTCCTCGATGAGCGAGCTCACATCGTTGGTCGTGCACACCGAGCCTCTCGGCGTGTCGCCGGACATCAGCATGATCCCGGCGCCAGTCATGCCGGTGACGTCGGCGCACACCTGACACAGCTTCTTGGTCTCGGTGTTCAGCGTCGCGTCACCAGCCAGCAGCTCCAGTATCCGCAACCGCCGGTCGCGCGGTTCCTTCACGGCGCGTCACGCGTCGCTGGACGGCGTCTCAGCGCCGACGACGCATGGGAACCGTCGATCGTGGTCGAAGGCTGGGTTCGGGCGACGGGGTCTCCTGGCGGGTCGACGCTGCATGTGCGCGCTACCGGGGTCTGGAGCACCGCTTCCGGGCCGAACGCCTCCGGCCCGACACACGACGGCTTGGTCGTGTCACCCCCGAACGTACACCCCATATCCAAGTGGGCAAACGGCGCGATCGCGTTGGACCGCATGATTCGGACGATTGGCTGTACCATTTGCTCTGCGAGTTGCATCAAGGCGGCTCGTGAAGCGTCGCGTTGCCCCGGACCCTGGTGGCGTCACCCGCCCAGGAGCTCATTGGTGGCAGCCGTCCCCGTTGCGTCGGAAGTCGATCAGGCGTTTCACCGCATCGTCGCCGAGGGTTCGCGGGATCTGCACACCATCACCAGCGTGGCCGGGGTGTACAGGTTCGTCTCTGCCGCCAGCCTGGTCATGTTCGGGTGGGAGCCCGATGCTCTGGTCGGTCGTCAACAGCAAGCCTTCGTGCATCCCGACGACGCCGCACTGGTCATGTCCGCCGGCGTCGAGGTGTCGCAACCGGGCTCCAGCCCCGTCGTGGTGGTATGCCGGTTCCGGTGCGCAAACGGCAAATACCGATGGGCTGAGATGCTGACCAGCCTGTTCGTGGCCAATGGCGAGCCCCTGCTGGTCTCGACCGTGCGCGATATCGCTGACCGCAAGAAATCCGAGCTCGACCTGCAAAGGCTGGCATCCACCGACCCGTTGACCGGCGTGGCCAACCGGACGGTGTTCATGGACCGGTTGCGCCAGGCCCTGCGCCGCCTGGAGCGCGGGGGAGGCTTAGTGGCCGTGCTGTTTCTCGACCTCGACCGGTTCAAGCTGATCAACGACTCGGTTGGCCACAGCATGGGAGACGCCGTGCTGCTTCAGATGGCGGAGCGCCTGCGAAAGTTCCTGCGTCCGCAGGACACGCTGGCTCGACTCGGCGGCGACGAGTTCGCGGTGGTCGTCGAGGACATGGCCCATGCCGACGAAGCGGTGGCGTTGGGCGCCCGCATCATCGATGCGGGCCGTTGCCCATTCGAGATACGCGGCGAGCAGTTCGTGTGCACGACCAGTGTGGGGATCGCGGTGACAACCGATTCGCAGCACGGGGCCGAAGACTTGTTACAGGAGGCCGACCTGGCGCTGTACCGGGCCAAGGACCGCGGCCGCGACCGGGCCGAGATTTTCGACGAGGACCTGCGGACCCGGGCCGTCGGACGGCTCGGCACCGAACGCATGCTGCGACGGGCGATCAAGGACGACCGCCTCAGGGTCGAGTACCAGCCCGTGATCGACCTGCGCAGTACCTCAACGGTTGGCGCCGAGGCGCTGATGCGAGTCTGGGACCCGGAACGGTCGGACATGATCGTCGCCAACTCGTTCATCGAGGTGGCCGAAGAAGCCGGGCTGCTGGCCATCATGGACGACCAGGTGCTGGCCCAGGCCATCGCGCAGGCCACCTCATGGCGCACCCTGTTCGCAGGCGCGGGCTTCGGCGACATCGCCGTCAACGTCACGGCCCGCCACTTGGCCAATGCCGACTTCGCACCGTCGGTGATCAACGAGTTGGCGGCCCACGGCCTGCCGCCGAGCGCACTTCAGATCGAGGTCACCGAACGTGTCCTCATGGAGGCGTCAAACTCGACCATGGCCGGGTTGACCACGCTGCACGACTCCGGCATCAAGGTCGGCTTGGACGACTTCGGCACGGGATACTCGTCGCTTTCCTACCTGAGGCTGTTCCCGCTCGACTTCGTGAAGATCGACCGGTCGTTCATCCACGAGCTCGGGCTCGGTACCGCCGAGCAGGCCATCGTGGCATCGATCATCGACCTGTCCCACGCTCTGGGCCTGGCCGTCGTCGCTGAGGGCGTGGAGACCAAGGCCCAGCTCGACGCGCTCGTCGCCCTGGGCTGCGACCGGGCCCAAGGCTTCTTCTTCGGCGCCGCAGCCTCGCCGAAGAGCATCGAGGACCGGGTGCTGCACCCCGCCGGCCGCTGACGCCCGGCCCTCTTCAGTCAGTCAGTCGTCGGTCAGTCGGTCAGTCGGTCAGTCGGTCAGTCGGTCAGTCGGTCAGTCGGTCAGTCGGTCAGTCGGTCAGTCGGTCAGTCTCCGCCCCGACGGGATCAGTACTGACCCTTGATCACGAAGTACGAGCCGCGGATCGTCCCGGCGAGCTTCGACTTCTGTCTGGCGAACTTGAACGAGCCCAGCTCGGCTGGGATCTCCATTCCGTCGCTCAGCTTGAACCCGACCGCCGGCTTCTTCGATGCGTCCAGCGGATACAGGACGTTGATCGACAGCCCACTCTCGTAGAACACGTAGGTCCATCGCGTGTTCTCGACCTCGAAACTGGTTGCCTCCAGGGCGGGCGAAGCGACGACGATGTCGCGCTCCTCCTTGAGGATGCGGTGGACCCAGTCGATTGTCTTCTTCGCCTCGGCGGCCGGATCAACAGTGAAGACGTGGTCGTACTTGTTCTTGAAGTAGCGGGCCTCGTTCGCGCGCAGCCCGGCAAGTGCGGTCGCCACCGGCGAGGATTCCAAACCGACGGTGGAGACGTTGACGAAGTCCACTGCGTAGCTCATGTCGCGGCACACAGTACGCCGCCGCACACGTGCAGGCGGGACGGCCCCTGACTCAGCGACGGTGGTCGCTCCACGTCACCGGCGGAAGCTGACATCTGACGGGAGGGCCCGGCGCTGGTGGCAACGTGTGGCGAGACCACCGTTCGGCACGACGGGCCGCGTGGCCGGGGTCAGTCCGGGGTGTGACGGAAGGGTCCGAACGTGGGCCCTGACCTGCCATGCGTGCAGATCAGGTTGGAGGCGGCGACCGGAATCGAACCGGTGTACAGGGCTTTGCAGGCCCTTGCCTAAGCCACTCGGCCACGCCGCCGGGGTCCGCGGAGGCGCAGTGGCACCCGCGGTCGGCGGTGAAGTGTAGGCGGACGCGCGGCGCCGACGCCCGCCCCCCACACGTCTGGAGGACATAGACCGCCGATTCCGCAGGGCATGTCCTCCAGAGCGACCTGGAGGACGCCAGGCCAGGGGCAATACTCGTGGGGGGAAGGGACCAGGCCGCCACCAGCGAGGAGCGACAGCAGCGAGCGACAGCAGCGAGCGACAGCAGCGAGCGCCAGGCCGCCAGCGACAGCAGCGAGCGACAAAGAGAGGTGCCATGCGACAACCACGCTCCGGCCGAGAGCCCGGTCGACGGCCAGCCCTGCGCACTCGCACGCGCACGCGCCTGGCGCCCGCATCGGGGCTTCGGAGTGCGACCGCGGCGGCGGCTACCGCGCTGGCCCTCGTGGCCACGGCCTGCGCAGGCGGCGGCGGGGGAAACAAGGCGGCGAGCACCAAAGCCAACAAAGACGCCAGCGGACCGCCCAAGGCCGGCGGCCGCCTCATCATGGCCACCGAGGCCGAGGTGGACGGCTTCGACCCCACCAAGAACCGCTTCGACATCACCGGCCTCACCTACGCCGAGACGGTGTACGACCCCCTCGCGGCCTACGGCAAGGACGGCAAGGTCCATCCCTACCTGGCCGAGTCGATCGACCACAGCCCGGACTACACGACCTGGACGATCAAGGTCCGCAGCGGCGTGCGCTTCCACGACGGCGACCCCCTGAACGCGGACGCGGTCAAGGCCACCCTCGACGCCCACCTGCGCTCGCCCCTCACCAGCCCGGCCCTGGCGTCGATCGCGTCGGTCGACAAGGCCGACGACATGACCGTGGCCGTGAAGATGAAGGAGCCTTGGACCGCGTTCCCCAGCTACCTCACCGGCCAGGTGGGATACGTGGTGTCGCCCAAGACGCTGAACGACCCCAACGGCTCGCGTCACCCCATCGGCACCGGACCCTTCACGTTCAAGGAGTGGATCCCGGGCAACCATTTCATCGCGGCCAAGAACCCGAACTACTGGCAGAAGGGCCTGCCCTATCTGAATGAGATCGAGTACCGGCCCATCGTGGAGGTCCAGTCCCGCGCCTCGAGCCTGAGCGCGGGCACCATCGACATCCTCCACACCACCGATCCGGACACCATCGTCGCCTTCCGCAAGGACAAGAACGTCAAGCTGGTCGACGACGCCACCAGCAAGGGCGAGCACGAGGAGTCCTTCTTCATGCTCGACACGGCCAAGCCCCCGCTGGACGACGTGCGGGTGCGCAAGGCCCTCGCCTACGCCACCGACCGACGCACGGTCGTCAACACGGTCTACGCGGGCATCCTCCCCGACGCCACCGGCCCGTTCGACAAGAACTCCCCCTACGCCAACGACTCCGGCTACCCCAGCTTCGACCTCGACAAGGCCAAGGCATTGGTGGCCGAGTACGAGAACGAGAAGGGCCCGATCACCTTCGAGCTGGGCACCACCAACTCGGCCAAGAACCTGCAAGCCGTGCAGTTGGTGCAGTCCCAGTGGAAGGACGCGGGCATCACCACCACGCTCAAGCAGGTCGACCAGAGCCAGTTCATCCTCAACGCGCTGGTGGGGAACTACAGCGCCTACCTCTGGCGCCAGTTCGGCGAACCCGACCCAGACGGCGATGTGGTCTGGTGGAGCTCGGCCACGGCCAAGCCCATCGGCAGCCTGTCCCTCAACTTCGCCCGCAACAAGGACCCTGAGGTCGACACGGCCCTGGCCACCGGACGCCATTCCGGGGACCCGGCCGAGCGCAAGGCCGCCTATCAGTCCATCGCCAAGCGTTTCGCCGAGGACGTGCCCTACGTCTGGATCGGCACGACGGTGTGGGCCGTGGCGGCCAAGCCGCGGGTGCAAGGCATCACCACCTGGAAGCTGCCCGACGGGTCCGAGGGGATCGACAGCCTGCTGTCCGGCCGCTTCCTGCTCTCCCACGTGTGGACGAGCTGACCCGGCGACGCCGCGCCCGAGGCCAAGGCTGACCCGGTGAACGCTCGGTACCTCGGCCGCAAGGTGCTGCTGCTCGTCCCCGTGCTGTTCGCGGTGTCGGCCCTGTCCTTCCTGCTCCTCAACCTCTTGCCCGGCGACCCGGCTATCGCCATCCTCGGGCCCAGCGCCACCGAGCAGAGCGTGGCCGCCTTGCGCCACGACCTCGACCTCGACCAGCCCTTGCCCGTCCGCTACGTGCGCTGGATGGGCCACACGGTGACGGGCGACTTGGGCCGCTCGTACGTGAGCAATCAGCCCACCGTCGAGGCCGTGCGCCAGCGCCTGCCGGTGACGCTCGAGCTGCTGCTGCTCTCGCAACTGCTGGCCTTGGCCCTGGCCATCCCTCTGGCCCTGTTGGCCGCGTCCAAGCCCAACGGCCTGCTCGACCGGGCGTCCACCAGCACCGCCTTCGCCTTCCTCGCCATCCCGAACTTCATGCTCGGCGTCCTGCTCATCTACCTGTTCGCGGTGCGCGTCCACCTCTTCCCGGCCACCGGCTACACGCCGTTTCACGATCATCCCATCGAGAACCTGCGGGCCATGGCGTTGCCTGCCGTCACCCTCGGTGTGGCCGAGTTGGCCGTGTACCTCCGCCTGCTGCGCAGCGATCTCATCGCCACGCTGCAACAGGACTACATCACCATGGCCCAGGCCAAGGGCATGTCCCGCAACCACATCCTGTTGCGCCATGCCTTGCGTCCGTCCGCCTTCTCGCTGGTGACGGCCGCGGGCCTCAACCTGGGCCGGCTGATCGGCGGCGCCTTCGTGGTCGAGTACCTCTTCGCCTTGCCGGGCATCGGCTCGCTGACGGTCGAGTCCATCTTCAAGCGCGACTACATCGTCGTGCAGGGAACCGTCTTGTTGGTGGCCGTCGGCTACGTGCTGGCCAACTTCGCAGTGGACGTGCTCTACGGCGTCCTCGACCCTCGAGTGCGTCATGCCCGAGCCACAGCCTGATCCGGCGTCGGCCGACGTCGAACACGGGTCGACGGGCCGACGGCGGCTGGGCCTGTTGTTCTGGGCCTCGGTCGGCTGGCTCGGGTTGATCGCCACCCTCGCGGCGACGGCCGACTGGCTGCCCATCCCCGACCCGACCAGGCCGGGCGTGGCGCCCGCCCGCCAGCCGCCCACGCTGCACCATCTGCTCGGGGTCGACGTCCTCGGCCGCGACATGTTGTCGCGCACCATCCACGGCGCGCGTGTCTCGCTGGTCGTCGGCTTCAGCTCCATTGCCTTCGGCCTGTTGGTCGGTGGCGCCGTCGGCGTGCTGGCGGGTTACTTCAGAGGCCGGTTCGAAGCCATCGCCATGGGCACGGTCGACGTGCTCCTCGCCTTCCCCGCGCTGGTGTTCGCGCTGGCCTTGGTGAGCTTCCTCGGCCCCAGCCTGGGCACGGTCACGCTGGCCATCGGCGTGCTTTCCATCGCCCCCATCGCCCGCATCATCCGGGCCAGCACGCTGGCCTTCGCTCAGCGCGAGTTCGTGCTGGCCGCGCGCACGGTCGGGGCCAGGCATCGTCGCATCATCGTCAACGAGATCCTCCCCAACGTGATCCCGGCCGCGGTGTCGTTCGCCTTGGTCGCGGTGGCCGTGGCCATCGTGTCCGAAGGAGCGTTGGCGTTCCTGGGCCTGTCCGTCGCCGCGCCCACGCCCACGTGGGGCTCGATGATCAACGAAGGCCGCACGGTCTTGCAGGACGCGCCCCACATCAGCTTCGTGCCGTCGGCGGCCATGTTCCTCACCGTGCTCGCCCTGAACTTCGCGGGCGACTCCCTGCGGGCCCGGTTCGATGTAGGCGAGGGCAGGCTGTGAAGCCCGTGCTGCTCGACGTGGCCGGGCTGAGCACGACATTCCCTACCGGGCGCGGCCCGCTCATCGCGCTCGACGATGTGAGCCTCAGCCTGGACCGGGGCCGGACCCTTGGCCTGGTGGGCGAGTCGGGCTCGGGCAAGACGGTGCTGGCCCGGTCCATCATGGGACTGCTGCCGGCCCACGCGCATCGCCAAGGCCACGTGTGGTTCGAGGGACAGGACCTGGCCGCGCTGTCGCCACGCGACCTGCGCGACATCTGGGGCCGTGAGATAGCCATGGTGTTCCAGGACCCGATGACGTCGCTGAACCCCGTCATGAAGGTCGGGCGTCAGATCACCGAGTCGCTGCGGCACCACCTGCGCATGGGCAAGGACGAGGCCAGGACGGCGGCCGTCGACCTGCTCGACTCGGTCGGCATCCCCGAGCCCAAGCGGCGGGCGGACGAGTACCCGCACCAGCTCTCGGGCGGGATGCGCCAGCGGGTCACCATCGCCATCGCCTTGGCCTGTTGGCCCAAGCTGCTGTTGGCCGACGAGCCCACCACCGCCCTCGACGTCACCGTGCAGTCGCAGATCCTCGACCTGCTCCAGGCCAAGCAGGCCGAGCGCTCCATGGCCATGATCCTGGTCACCCACGACCTGGGCGTGGTGGCTGGGCGGACCAACGAGATCGCGGTGATGTACGCGGGCCGCATCGTGGAGCGGGCCGACACGGCCACCCTCTTCGCCGAGACGCGCATGCCCTACACCGAGTCGCTGCTGGCCTCCATCCCCCGCGTCGAGCGCCCCAGCCATACCCGGCTCCAAGCCATCGCGGGCCGCCCTCCCGACCTGGTGACCCGGCCTGGCGGCTGCCGCTTCGCGCCCCGGTGCCCGTACGCCCAGCCTCGATGCGCCGAGGAGGAGCCGCCGCTGCTGCCCGCGCCCACGCCGGGCCATACGTTCGCCTGCTGGTATCCCGTGGGAACTCCCGCGGGCGACGAGGCCCTGGCTCGCAACACGGCGAGCAACGAGGCGAGCAATAAGGCGGCCGACAGGGCGGCCGATGGCCGGTAGCGGCACGGCCCATCTGCGCGATCGGGCCGACGCGCTCTTGCGCGTCGAGCACCTGGTGGTCGAGTTCCCTGCGGCCGGACGGGGGCGCAAGGTGCACGCCGTGTCCGACGTGAGCCTCGACGTGTTGCCGGGCGAGACCCTGGGCCTGGTGGGCGAGTCGGGCTGCGGCAAGTCGACGCTGGGTCGGGCCGTCATGCAACTGCCCCGGCCCACGTCCGGCTCGGTCCGCTTCGGCGGGCAGGAGCTGACCGCACTGAAGGGCGAGCCCTTGCGCAGGCTGCGTCCGCAGATGCAGATGATCTTCCAAGACCCGATCTCGTCGCTCAACCCGCGCCGCCGGGTGGGCGACATCGTGGCCGAGCCATTGGCCGTGTGGCGCTCAGGCCAAAGCCATGGCGACGTGCAGGCCGCGGTGCGGGCTGTGCTGGCCGACGTGGGGCTGGACTACGACACCGCGGCCGACCGCCTCCCGCACCAGTTCTCGGGCGGCCAGTGCCAGCGCATCAGCATCGCCCGGGCCTTGGTGCTGGAGCCGAAGCTGCTCGTGTGCGACGAACCCGTGTCCGCCCTGGACGTGTCCGTGCAGGCCCAGATCCTCAACCTGCTGGAGGACATGAAGGCGCGCTACGGCCTCACCATGCTGTTCATCGCCCACGACCTGGCCGTGGTGAAGAGCATCAGCGACCGGGTGGCGGTCATGTACCTGGGCAAGCTCTGCGAGGTGGCGCCGTCCGACGGGCTGTACGACGCGCCGACCCATCCGTACACGGCCGCCCTGCTGGCCTCCATCCCCGTGCCCAACCCCGAGGTGCGCCCCGGCGTGGGCGGGGGGACATTGTCCAACGACCTGCCCTCGCCCATCGACCCGCCCTCGGGCTGTCGGTTCCGCACCCGCTGCCCGCGCGCCGGACAACGCTGTGCGGAGGAGGAGCCGGTGCTGCGCCACTGCGGCGACGACCACTGGGTGGCCTGCCACTTCCCCGTGGGCAAGCTCGGCCAAGCCCTGTCCCACACGGGTCCCGACGCCATGGCCGACTGACGGGCGGGCAGACTCTTCGCCGATGAGAAGGGCGCGGGCGGCGACGACCATGACGACAATGACGACGGCGACCACGGCCGTGGCCGCGGCGGCGGTGTGGGCCGCGCTGGCGTGGTCCGCCTTCGGACCCGGTTCGGCGGCACGGGCCCAGGTCACGATCCCCACCAGCACGACCTCCACCACGGCCAGGCCCACCACCACCACGGCCCGTCCGACCACGACGACGCCCACCACGGCCCCACCCGGATCGACCACCACCGCGCCCAAGAAGAAGGCCACCACCACCGTGGCGACCACGGCCCCGCCCCGCACCACGTCGACCATCGCCACGCCCGAGGCGGGCCCCACGACCACCCTCCCGGCCGTGCCCATTTCGCGTCACAGTGGGCACTTCAGTCCGGCGTTGTCGGTGTTGTCCGTGTTCGGGCTGTTGGCCGGGCTCGGGCTGCTGGCCTGGCAGTGGTTCCTCACCCGCCCTGGGCGTGAGGGTTGGACGCTCTAGGCGTCGACTAGTCAGATCGGGCCGGGGAAAAATCCCTCGCTGGGGCCATTCTCCCGCGGGCGAAAAAGGCCGAGACTCCTTGTGTCCGCCGAAGTGGGCGATCTCCCTGCACTTGTAGAACTGGACGGACCTCAGCATGGAAAACAGGACGATGGAGACCGAACGCGAATACCTGCGAGTGGCCGAGGTGGCCAAGGCCTTCCACGTGTCCCCCAAGACAGTGGCTCGGTGGGCAGACGAAGGGCGCATCCCGTTCGTCTTGACCCTCGGAGGGCACCGGCGCTTTCCCCGCAAGGAGATCGAGGCCCTGCTCCCCAAGTTGCATCACGAGGAGTAGGCCCCGCGCCACAGCGGCGGACCTAGGTGTAGCGACTGATGAACCCGCGCGCCCTGAACGCGCTCAGCATCCTGGTCACGTAGACCACGGACAGCACGGCCAGCACGCCGGTGCCCAGCGCGGCCCATCCCAATTGACCCCACGGCAGCGCTCGGCCTGACAGCACAACCCTGGCCGCGGCGAACACATGCGTGGTGGGCAGCACGCGGGCCACGTATTGCAAGCCTGCGGGCATGACGTCGACCGGGTAGAAGGCGCCTGACAGCGGAAGCACGAACGCCAACAGCCCCCACGCCAGGATCTCCGCCCCCTGCCCGACGCGCAGGATGAGCCCGACCACGATGAGGCCGACCGACCAGCCCACGACCAGCAGCACGGCGATGATCGGCACCAGGGCCAGGCCGATGTCGGTGATGTTGAAGGCGAACAGGACGAAGGCCATGGTGCCGACCACACCGACGCCCAGGGCCAGCTTGGCCAAGCCGAACAGCACCGTGCCTGCGACGTACTCGACCTCGCGCAACGGCGTGACCAACAGGTTCAGCAGATTGCGCGACCACGTCTCCTCCATGAAGCCGGTGGCCACGCTGATCTCGGACTGGAACACGACGTGGAACAACAAGATGCCGGACAGCAGCACGGCCACGCCCTGCGAGCCGGGCCCGGCTTGGCGCGCGAGGTAGACGCCGATGGAGCCGAACAACAACGCGTCGACGACCGGCCAGAGGACGACGTCGAACCAGCGTTGCGGCTTGCGCTGCAACACGTACATGTGGCGGCGGGCCACAGCCTTGACCCGACGCCAGCTCATCGCTCGCCCTCCTCGGCGAGGTGGAGGAACACGCCTTCCAAGTCGTCGCGTCCGAAGCGGGCGGCCACGTCAGCCGCCGTCCCGTCGGCCACCACCTGGCCCGCGGAGATGAAGACGATGCGCTCGCACAGCCGCTCGACCTCGATCATGTTGTGGCTGGTGACCAACAGGGCCGTGCCCTCCTCCGCGCACAGGTCCTCGATGCCGGTGCGCACCCGCTTGGCCACGTCCGGGTCCAGCGACGCCGTGGGCTCGTCCAGGATCAGCAGGCGCGGGTGGTGCATGGTGGCCTTCACGATGCCGACGAGGGTGCGCTGCCCGGACGACAGCTCGTTGCCCATGGCCTCGGCCAGGTGCTCGATGCGGAAGCGGGCCAGCCCCCGTTCGATGGCCCCGTCCGTGTCGGCGCTGCCGTACAGCTCGCCGAACAGGTGGAGGAACTCGCGCACCCGCAAAGCCTCGGGCAGCGGGAGGTACCCCGCCGCGAACCCGACCTCGGTGGCGGCCTGGCTGCGGGCCCCGGGCAGGCGATGACCGCCGATCTCCACCCAGCCCTCGTCCGGCGTGACCACACCGAGCATCATCAACAACGTGGTGGTCTTGCCCGCGCCATTGGGTCCGAGCAGGGCCACGCGCTCGCCCGCCCCCACGCTGAGGTCGACACCGTTGACGGCCTGGACGCGCTTGTAGCGCTTGACCAGGCCGCGGGCGCGCAGCACAGGAGGAGGAAGTTCACGCACGACGGCCAGCATCGCAGACGGCCTACGGGCCGTCGCCTGATTTCGCGGCTACGAGCCCGACGTGACCCTGGCCTCGAGCGCGTCGACCAGGCCTGCTGCGTCGTCAACCGTCACCGTCAGGGCCGGGTGCCTGAACAGCGCCTTCGGGGCCAATGCCGACACCGGCTCCTTGAAACGGATGCACACGCCTTGGCGGGTGGACGTGGCGAAGGTGACGCCGCGGTCGGCCAGTGAGAGATGGGGCGGTCCCGCCACCTTCCAAGGCGAGTACGGGCCGGTGACCTGCGCCCCCTCGACGTTGGCCAGCGGGGTGCGCACCGTCCACGGGCCGAAGCGGACGCGCAGTTCGCCGTCGCCCACCTCCACGCCGCTGGTGAACGGGGTGATGCCCAGGGCGAAGGCGAAGGGGGTCAGCCGGCGCTCGAAGTCGAAGCCGAACTGGGCCTTGCCTCGCGGGGCCGGGGCCGGGCCCGGGCCCGCGCTGCGAGCCGAGCCCAGGTCCGAGATGGTGGCCGCCGCAGGCCCGTCCACCGCGGTGGCCGCCGTCTTCGTCGCGGTCGCGGTCACTTTCGCGGTCGCTTTCGCGGTTGCCGCCTTGCGGGCCCGGGGGCGTGGTGGCGGCCCGTCGGGCTTGTCCTGGTCGTGCTCGGGGTGGTGGCCGGGCAGGTTGTCCTCGGGGATGGGACCGGTGGGGGCGGTTTGATCGGTCGGTCCGCCGGTGCGGGTCTTGGCCGCGGCGGGATCAGTCTCGCTCCGCCCGCTGCGCGCCAGCTCTGGTTGCTGAGGCTTGGTCATCCCCTGCTTCCTCCCCGATCCGGCCGGGGGCTATGCGTGGCCCAGGCCGCACCGGTGGGCAGGGCGCGACGCAACGAACCGCGGAACATGGCCCAGACCCCACCCGCCCGAAAACTTTTCCACAGCAACAGGTGCTGTGGAAAAGTTCGGGAGTCCGGGTCAGCCTGCGGTGTGGAGGGTCAGGGCCGCGGGGTAGGTGCCGTCGCCGTAGTAGAAGCGGGTGCCCGACGAGACCAGGTACGGGAAGGACATGGCCAGCACGAGCTGGTTGGCCCGGGGCAACAGCCACGTGTCCGGCAGGGCGATGGAGACGTCGAGCTTGGTCGGCTCGGCCCCGCCCACCACCTCCGGCCCCTCCTGCACGGCCTTGCCCGCGATGGGCACGATCTTGCCGGTGATGGCGTCGACCGCGAACAACGTGAAGTCCAGTTCCGTGGCCCCGTCCTTGCCCAGCTCGTTCTGGATGTAGAGCGTGAAGTCGAGCGCCGTGCCCAAGATGGTGTCCTTCTCCAGCACCGGTCCGGTGAAGACCACCTGCGACCCCGCGACCGGCGTCGAGTTGGCCGCGTACCCGATCAGGCCGACGTGGCCCTTGGTGCCTGGCGTCGGGCTCATCTCGCCGCCGATGGTGGCCCCGTCGAAGGCGTAGCCGGGCTTGGTCAGCACGCCGTCGCCGGCGCCCTTGCCGTTGCCCTCGTTGACGAAGTAGTTGGGCGACAGCACGTCGGTGCCCACATGCGGGATCACGCGCGGCCCGGTGGGCGCGGGCGGAACCGGCGGCTTGGGCGTGATGTCGGCGAACAGGCCAGGCCCCGCGTCTTGCTCGACCACGGTGGCGAAGGCGGCCGCGTGCGTCCCCGTGTAGTCCTCGGGATAGGCGACGAGCACGCGGCCGTCGCGCGTGATCCCCATCTGGAGGACCTCGGCCAGCGCGCGGCCGTCATCCAACGGGTTCTCCAGCGTGCAGCCCAGGCCGTGCATGCAGACGCGGCCGACGTGGGCAGGCCTGGTCGACGCCCGCGTCACCGTGAAGTTGGGTGAGGAGGCCAGTCCGTCTTCCGAGTAGGCGTATTGCACGGTCCACACCGCGGTGTCGCTGTCCAGGCTCGGGTCCGACGTGCCCAGCCACGCCAGGCCGACGCGGCCGGGCGAGCCCGCCACCACGTAGGGGAAAACGGTGCTGGCATTGGCATCGCGGGCGCCTGCGGTCACCTCGTTGAACGGTCCCCACGTCTGACCCCGGTCCTTGCTGGTCGACAGGAAGACGCCATGGCGGTTGCTGGCCGTGACGTAGAGGTTGCCCGCTGAGTCGGTGGCAATGGCCGGGAACAGGCCGACCGCGGTGGGCGCCACTTGGCCGATTCTGATGTTCTGGACCGTCGTGGCCGTGGGGTCGGTGATGGCGACCCACACGTCGTCGTTGGGGGCGCCGTCGGGAATGGCGTCTGGACGCTCGACGCCGTCGGGCGTGCCCACGCCTGCCGGGCTGCCCGCCGCGGCCCGTGCATAGGCGAAGGCCACACCGCCGTCGGGCAGGGCGATCATGTTGCTCTGCGTGTTGCCGTTGCCCAGGTCGCCCGCGCCGAACCAAATGTCGTACGACTCGCTGATGGTGTCGAGCGTGTACATCTCCATGGGCGGCCCCCAGGTGACCCCGCCGTCTGTGGTCTTGGTCATCAACACGGTCGACGCGCCGATCTCGTGGAACGACAGGTACGCGGTCTTGGGCCCGACCGCGGCCAGCCACTGACGGTCGACGCCGACGAAGCTCGAGGCGATCGGGTTGTTGCTCCACGTGTCGCCCCGGTCGGTGGACACGGCCACGCCGTTGGTGACCAGGCTGTTGAGGCTCGAGACGTAGACGCGGTACGCGCCGCCCAAGTCGGGGTCGGGCGTGCCGATGGCCAGTTCGTTGTCGCCGCCGCCGCCAGTGGTGCTGGTGGCCTCGGAGGCGTTCCCGGGCAGCCCGTCGGGCTTGGCCAGTTGGACGTACTCGAAGCTGCCCGGGTCGCGCCGCCAGGCCATCACGCCCGCGGGAGTGCCCTCCTGAGCAGTGACGTAGATGGTGCCGTCGGGGCCCGTCTTGGCCTCGGGCTCGAGGGCCTGGCCGCAGCCGACGGGCCCTTCGATGGCGAGCGAGCACGGCATGCCCACCTCGGGGAAGAAGCTGAAGCCTGCCCCACCGGGCGTGGCCCTGACGCCGGCGCCGTCGGTCTTCTTGGCCTCGAACCCGCCGACCGCAGCCTCCCACTGACCGCCGACCCGCTCCTTGGTCGGTTCGGTGACGCCCGCGGGCGTCTTGTCGATCAGTTCCGAGTTGTCGGCGAAGGCCGCACCCGCGGCCAGCAGCATGATCGCGAGCAAGCCCGCGACGAACAGTCTCCTACGCATACCAGCACCCCTGTTGGTCGCATCCCAAACCGTGGGATTCGCCCCTTTTGCGTCCGATACCTGCCTGGCGGGTGCCAGCACGGGCGCTTGGGGCGCAGGCCAATGGCTCGGCGCGGGCATGATGCCCGGCGTGGACGGCGCCTTTCGACGGGTCTGGCTGGGCGTGGTGGCCATGACCTTGATCCTCGTGCTGGGCACCGTCGGCTACGTCGTGCTCGGCTACGGCTTCCTCGACGCGCTCTACCAGACCGTCGCCACCGTCACCACCGTCGGCTACCGCCATCCGGCCACGGGCGCGGGCAAGGCCTTCACCATCGTGGTGGTGCTCGTCGGCGTGAGCACCGCCCTCTATACCTTCGGCGTCCTCCTCGAATCGCTGGTCGAGGGGCACGTCCGCGACCTGCTCGGGAGGCGCCGCATGGAGCGCAGGATCCAGGACATGCACGACCACGTCATCATCTGCGGCTGGGGCCGGGTCGGACGGGCGATCGCCCGAGCCGTGCACGCCGCGGGCACCGACGTGGTCGTGGTGGACAAGGACGCGACCAGATTGGAGGTGGTCCCCTACCCCACCGTCCATGGCGAGGTGGGCGACGATGCCGTGCTGGAGGCGGCGGGCATCGGCCGGGCGCGGGTCCTGGTCGCCGCCCTGAACACGGATGCAGACAACCTGTATGTGACCGTGAGCGGACGGGCCATCAAGCCCGACCTGTTCATCATCGCCCGGGCCCGGACGGAGTCGAGCGAGCCCAAGCTGATGCGGGCCGGAGCCGACCGGGTGGTCAACCCGCAGCGCATCGGCGGCGAGCGCATGGCCGCCTTCGCCTTGCAGCCTCACGTGGCCGAGTTCCTCGACGTGGTGATGCACGACGGCAGCCTGGAGTTCCGCTTGGAGGAGGTGCCGGTGGCCCCCGCTTCGCCCTTGGCCGGGCGGACGCTGCGCGACGCCCACATCCGAGATCGGACCGGCGCGCTGGTGCTGGCCGTGCGCGACGGCGACGGCGAGTTCGCCACCAACCCGCCGCCCGAGACGGTGATCCAGGCCGGGTCCATCCTGATCGCGGTAGGCACGTCCGAGCAGGTGGCCGCGCTGGTCGCCGAGGCCGCGGTGGCCGAGTGAGCCGAGTGGCCGAGTGAGGCGTTGCCGCGCTACGCCGCCATCGGGCTGAGGATGCTTCCGGAGAGTCTCAGGCGGGGGCGGGCGCCGGGGCCGGGAACTTCACGTACGTCTCGATCAACAGCTTGCCCAGCTCGGCGTCGGACAGGCCATGGTCGACGCTGCTGAGCACGCCCTTGTCGCACAGGTCCGCGACCAGGCCGTCGAGGATGGCCCCCAGGGTGAGGTCGTCCGAGTGCGAGTCCCATGCGAGGCGCTCGGCATCGTCGGCGAAGCAGTAGGCCTTCCATGAAAGCGAGTACCGGACCTCGTCGCTGCCGAACTGGGCCACCACGTGGTCGGGGCGGGCCGGGTCCCGCACGGCCCATCGGTCCCCGCCCTCGTAGTGCAGGCGCATCCCCGGGCGCAGGAGGGTGATGGCCGAGTCGTCGCCGAGCACGCGGTCCACACCGTGGAAGACGGAGTCGGTGTCGAGGACCATGGCCGAGTTGTGGGTCGGCGCGTAGGTCTGCGGCGGGCCTGCGGGCCCCTCCGGGTAGTAGGCCAGCTCGCCGCCCCGGCCTCCGCCGAAGTAGCTGATGATGGTGGCGATCGGCATGCGCCACGCGTCGAAGAGGCCCGAGTGGTGGGCCACGACGAGCAGCCACTGGGGCACGACCTTGCGGTTGGCGCCGCGGAACTCGGGCACGTCGGTGTGGACGGCAAGCTCCTGGCCGGGCAGCAAGATGTTGGCGTAGACGATGGCGGGGACGACGACGGGCCGGCCGTGCAGGTCGCGCGCCGCCTGCATCAAGCGGTCATTGGCGAAGAAGGGCTCGATGCCCGGCGCGGTGATCTCCTCGCCGTAGGCGTAGGTCTCGCGGAAGTAGTTGGTGCGCGCCGCCAGCATGGACTTGGCCTCGGCGGCCCGGCCGAAGCGCCCGCCGGTGCGGATGAAGTTGACGGTGGCGTCGTAGCGCTGGGCCAGTTCCGGGGCGAAGCGGGCCGGTGCGCTCTCGTTGCTGTAGAGGCCGTAACTGGGAAAGCCGAGCCACACGTCGACCACCGCGTCGGCCTCGGCGGGCGACAGCAGCGGGGCGAGGACGGCGTGGGCGGTCGGCGCGTTCGGGGTCGGCGCGTTCGGGGCCATGGCGACAGACGCTACGCCGAAGCGTCCGAGCCTGGATAGAGGCGATCGACCTGGGCGCGCAGGCGCGCGCCCACGTCCTCCACCGGGCCCTCGCCGTCCACCTCAACGAGGATGCCGCGCTCGCGGTAGAAGTCGAGCAGCGGCTCGGTGAACTCGTCGTAGACGCGCAGGCGGTTGCGGATGGTGTCGTCGGAGTCGTCGATCCGGCCCTGGGCCGCGCCCCGCTCCAGCAGGCGGCGGACCAGCTCGTCCTCAGGCACGTCCAGCGAGATGACGGCGTGGAAGGTGCGGCCGTTGGCCTTGCCCCATTGGAAGGCGGTCTTGGCCTGGTTCAAGGTGCGCGGGAAGCCGTCGAGGATGAAGCCCTCCAATGGCTCGGGTTCCGACAGCAGGTGGAGGACCAGCTCTAGGACCAGGCGGTCGGGAACCAGTTCGCCCCGCTCCATGTAGGCACCCGCCTGGGCGCCGATCTCGCTGCCCTCGGCCACGTGCCTGCGCAGGGCGTCGCCGGTGGCGAGGTGGGGCACGCCGTAATGCTCGGACAGGCGTTCGCCCTGGGTCCCCTTGCCCGCACCGGGCGGGGCCAGGAGGAGGGCGCGCAGCATCGGCCGGACTCTAACTTGCCCGCCCTCGATCTTTTCCACAGCAGCAGGTGCTGTGGAAAAGTTTGAATGGAGCGGACGACGGGATTCGAACCCGCGACCCCAACCTTGGCAAGGTTGTGCTCTACCAACTGAGCCACGTCCGCAAGCGGCCGGAACTTTATCAGGTCGGCTTGGCCGCCTTCGGCCTGGCCTTGGGGGACGTGGGCTTGGGGGACGTGGCCTTGGGCGCACCGGCCTTGGCGGACGAGGCCTTGGGCGCGGCGGCCTTGGGGGACGAGGCCCGGTCAGCCGCCTTCTTCAATTCCTCGAGCGAGTCGTTCAAGTAGTCGGCGATGGTCCACACGTTGGGCACCGTCTCGCGGCAGGCCACCAGGCCGAAGAACATCGACCCCATATAACTCATCACCGTGATGTTGAGCCCGCCCCCGTCGGCCACCGGGCCCATCGGGTACATGGCCACCATGCGGGCCCCCGCCGAGTACAGCGGGAAGTTGGGGCCGGGCACGTTCGAGATGGTCACGTTGAAGAACGGGTTGTGGCGATCGGCCAGGCGCATGGAGGAGTAGAGCCGGGCCGCCCGGGCCGCCACCGCGGGGGCGGCGAACTCGGTCCAGTCGGTGAGGAACTCGGCCCCGATGGCCTTCTCCTGGTCCTTGGCATGAACCGTGCCCGCGCTGATGGTGTGCAGGCGCTCGGCCGGGTCGGCCACGTCGGTGGCCAGCGAAACCAGCATGGACGAGACCCGGTTGCCCATGGTCCCCTTCTGGTCCTCGGTCCGCACCGACACCGGGACCATGGCGATGAGCGACTTGTCCGGGCGCTCGCCGTTGTCGGCCAGGTATTGGCGCAGCGCGCCCGAGCACATGGCCAGCACCACGTCGTTCACCGTGCCGCCCAAGGCGTTCTTCACCTGCTTCACGTCGTCGAGCGAGACCTGGGTGTAGCCGAAGCGCCGGTGCGGGGTGATGGCGCCGTTGAGCGAGGTGCGCGGCGCGCTGAACGGTGCGGGCGGCGGGTTGACCTCGGGCCGGCGGTTGCGCCTGCGCAGCCCCCACATCATCTCGACCGTCTTGCGGGCCGCCTTGGCCGCCTTCATGGGCTGGCGGGCCAGCGAGTTCATGGCGAAGAGGAACAGCTCGACGTCGGTGGGCTCGCGGTCGGGCTTCCACGCCGCGTGCAACTCCTCGGGCACGGGCGTGGGCTCGGGCTGGAGATCGAGCAGGTTGACGGTGAGCTCGGCGCCGGACACGCCGTCGATGGCCGCGTGATGGGTCTTGGTGACGGTGGCGATCATCCCGTTCTCCAAGCCCTCGACCACGTACATCTCCCACAGCGGGCGGTTGCGGTCGAGCGGACGGGAGTGGACCTCGGCCGCGAACTCGGCCAACTCCTTGTCGCCGCCGGGCGCGGGCAGCGCGGCGCGGCGCACGTGATAGTCGAGGTCGAAGTCGGGGTCCTCGATCCACAGCGGGTGGTGGATCTGGAACGGGATCTCCACCAAGCGGCGACGGAAGGGCGGGAGCAGCGGCAGTCGATCCTCCACCAGGTCCCGCACCCGGTCGAATGAATAGCCACCCGGAACGCTCGACGGGTCGAAGACGCACGTCGACGCCACGTGCATGTGGTTCTGCCGCGTCTCCAGGTAGAGGAACGTGGCATCGAGCCCAGTCAGTCGTTGCATGCGGACATTCTCCCCCTTTGCCGCGCTACTTGAGCAATCGCGACAATCGGCGGTCGGCGAGAGGCTTGCCACCCGTTTGACATGTCGGGCAGTACTGCAACGACTTCGTCGCGAAGGACACCTCGCGGACGGTGTCGCCGCACTCCGGGCAGGGCTGGCCCGCCCGGCCGTGGACCCGCATCCCCGACTTCTTCTCCGACTTGAGGCCCGCCGCGGGAAGGCCGGCGGACCGGGCGACGGCGTCCGTCAAGACGGTCCGCAGCGCGGCGTGCAGGCGGGACACCTCGTCCGGCGAGAGCTTGGCCGCCTGCTTGAACGGCGACAGCTTGGCCACGTGCAAGGCCTCGTCCGAGTAGGCGTTGCCCACGCCCGCGATGAGGGTCTGGTCGGTCAGCACGCCTTTGATCTGCTGGTTGCCCGCGGCATGCAGGACGCGCCCGAGCGCGTCGGCGTCGAAGGCGGCGTCGAGCACGTCCGGTCCCAGGCGGGCGATGCCGGGCACCTCGTCGAGCGAGCGGACGACGTAGGCGGCGAGCCGCTTCTCGGTGCCCGCCTCGGTGACGTCGAACCCGCCGCCGCCCGAGAGCTTCACCCGCATGGCCATCGGGCCCTTGCCCGGCTTCACCGGCGTCGGGGACATGGTCTCGGCCCACTTGATCCACCCGCCGCGGGCCAAGTGGAACACCAGCCAGAGTCCGT
Organism: Acidimicrobiaceae bacterium; assembly: GCA_030837965.1. GTDB lineage: Bacteria > Actinomycetota > Acidimicrobiia > Acidimicrobiales > JAUTXP01 > JAUTXP01. The sequence goes on from JAUTXP010000044.1 coordinate 55,658, forward strand.
CGAAGTCGAGGCAGATGAACTTGCCCCGCCTGGTGGTGCCGGTGAGGGCCCGGCCGTGGAGGGCGTCGAGGGGAGGGTCGTAGGTCTTGAGGGCTGAGAAGGCGGCCAACTCGATGCGCTCCACCGTGCGGCCGGTGCACTGGTCGGCCAGGAACTGGCCAGTGACGCCACCTCGGGAAGCTCGGGCACGGCGTCAGCGTACGCTCGGCCTCATGCTCGTTTGGATGGACCTCGAGATGACCGGACTGGACCCGGGCCGCGACGTCATCGTCGAGATCGCCACCCTCGTCACCGACGACCAGCTCGACGTGGTGGCCGAGGGACCGGACCTGGTGGTCGCCGCGCCCGAGGACCGGTTGGCGGGCATGCAGGACGTGGTCCGCAAGATGCACGCCAAGAGCGGCCTGCTCGACGCCATCGCCGCTTCCACGCTGACGCTCGAGGACGCGGGGGCACAGACGCTGGCGTTCATCAAGGAGCACGTGCCCGAGGCCCGGACCGTGCCCTTGTGCGGCAACTCGATCGGCACCGACCGGCGGTTCCTCGCCGCGTACCTGCCCGAGGTCGAGGAGTACTTGCACTACCGGTCGATCGACGTGTCGACGGTCAAGGAGCTGGCCCGGCGCTGGTACCCGCCTGATGTGCTGGCCGGGGCGCCGGAGAAGAAGGGCGGGCACCGGGCCCTGGACGACATCAGGGAGAGCGTGGCCGAACTCCGCTACTACCGCACCGCCCTCTTCCGCTAGCCCCCCCGGTCGCCCCCCCCAGCCACACCCGCCCGCCCCCCTCCCCCGCACGCGTCGCGCCTCCCCCGTTCTGGGCACCAAAACTTGTCCATAGGCGAAGAAAACGTGCCCAGAACGGGAAGGCACGCGGGTTGGGGGGGGCGGGTCTCTGGCGGGGCGGGCGGCGGGGCGAAGTCGAGGGTTAGGCGTCGGCGGCGAGGGCTTTGACCTGCTCGACCAGTCGGACCGGGTCGCCGCCCACGGGCAGGACGTTGAGCACGGTCACGCCCGCCTCCTTGTACGCGGCCAGACGGTCCTTCACGTATCCAGCCGAACCGACCAGCGACGTCAATTCCAAGAACTCGGCCGGCACCTTGGCCGCGGCCTCGTCCTTCTTGCCCGCCAGGTACAGGTCCTGGATCTCGGCCGCCTCCTGCTCGTAGCCGTACCGGCAGGCCAGCTCGTTGTAGAAGTTGCGTCCTTTGGCCCCCATGCCGCCGATGTACAGCGCGGCCATGGGCCGGGCCAACTCGCGGATGCCCTCCACGTCGTCGCCGATGGCCAGCATCCCGCCCGCGCACACCTCGAGCGGCGGAAGGTCGGCGGCCCGGTTGGCGCCTCCCTTGGCCAGCGACTCGCCCCACACGTCCTTGGCCTTCTCCGGGATGAAGAAGATGGGCAGCCAACCCTCGGCCAGCTCGGCCGTCATCTCCACGTTCTTGGGCCCGAGCGACGCCACGTAGATCGGGATGCGGTCGCGCAACGGGTGGGTGATCATCTTCAACGGCTTGCCCAGCCCCGTCCCCTGCTCGGGCGGCAGCGGGATCGTGTACGCCGGGCCCGCGTGGTCGATGCGCTCACGGCGCCAGACCTGACGGCACACCTCGATGATCTCGCGGGTGCGGGCCAACGGCCGGTCGTACGGCATGCCGTGCCAGCCCTCGATCACCTGCGGCCCCGACGCGCCCAACCCGAGAATGCAACGCCCGTCCGACAGCAGGTCGACGCCGACCGCGGTCATGGCCAGCAGCGTCGGCGTGCGGGAGTAGATGGGCAGGATGCCCGACGCGATCTGCAGCCGCTCCGTCTTGGCCGCGATGTAGCCCATCAGGCTGACCGCGTCGGCCCCATAGGCCTCGGCCACCCACGCGATGTCCAGCCCCGCCTTCTCCAACGAGGCCGCCAGGTCGGCCGACTCCTTGAAGCCGCCTGCGTACGAGAGCTGGATGCTGATCTGCATGGGCGGAGCATACGTCTTGACCGATCGGTCAAGTAGGGTCGCACGACGTGAAGCAGGAGCAGGAGCCGGCGGGCACCGAGGTCACCGAAGTGGGCCCGAACGTGCTGCGCATGCAGCTCCCCATCGACATGCCGGGGCTCGGTCACGTCAATGCATACGCCCTGCTCGACTCGGCGGGCGCGGCCGTCGTCGACCCCGGCCTGCCCGGCCCTTCGACGTGGAAGGCCCTGGTCGCCCGGCTCAAGCAGGCGGGCCTCAAGGTGGCCGACGTGCACACCGTGGTCGTCACCCATTCGCACCCCGATCACTTCGGGACGGCGGGCAGGCTGGCCAAGGAGGCGGACGCGGCCCTCGTCACCCACTCGGCTTTCCGCACGTGGTGGGCGCCCGCCCATTCCTGCGACGACGGGGACCTGCACGACGTCGACCCGGTGGACATGCCGACCGGCAACCCGTTCAACGGCGAGACGCCGTGGGGCGGCGAGTACAAGTTCAGCCGGGGCAGGCGGTGGAAGTTCCGACTCATGCGCTCGCGTCTGCTCGGCATGTTCGTGCCCCCTGCACCGACCCGCAGGCTGCGCCACCGCGAGACCATCAAGCTGGCCGACCGCGAGTTCATCGCCACCCACACGCCCGGCCACACGCTCGACCATCTGTGCCTGCTCGACGGCGAGGCGGGCCTGTTGTTCAGCGGCGACCACGTGCTGCCCACCATCACGCCTCACATCTCGGGATTGGGGACGGGCCGTGACCCGCTCAAGGCCTTCGTGGCGTCGCTCGACCGCGTGGCCGAACTGGCCGACGACGTGCGCCTGGTCCTCCCGGCCCATGGCCATCCGTTCACCGACCTGGTGGGCAGGGTCGAGTCGATCAAGCACCATCACGCCGAACGCCTGGACAAGCTGCGCTCGCTGTCCATCGCCCTCGGCCCGGCCACGGTCGAGACGCTGTCGCACGAGCTGTTCCGACAAGCCCGCTGGGGGCCCATGGCCGAGAGCGAGACGTACGCCCACTTGGAGCACCTGCGTCTGGCGGGCCAGGCCGTGTCGCACCGCGAGGCGGACAAGCTCCTCTACACCATCCACCCCTGAGGCCGTTCGGCCCCTGAGCCAAGGCACCAGTCGGCGCCCACCGAGCCAACATCGGGTAGACCCGTGGGGATGATGTCGCTCGCCGAAGCCACCGCCGTCCTGACCGCGCCGGGCCAGCACTTCGAGATGGAGGAGCTGGACATCCGGGGCGTGCCCACCCGCGTGTGGAAGAACGCGCCGCCCACGCTGCGCCACATCCTCGAGGCCAGCCGCAAGCACGACGACGCCCTGTTCCTCGTCTACGAGGACGAGCGCACGTCGTTCGAGGACCACTTCCGCGCCGCCGCCACGGTGGCCACCGCGCTGGTCGAACGGCTGGGCGTGGCCAAGGGCGACCGGGTGGCCATCGCCATGCGCAACTTCCCCGAATGGGCCATCGCCTTTTGGGCCGCGGCCGCCGCGGGCGCAGTGGTGGTCCCCCTCAACGCCTGGTGGGCGGGGGCGGAACTCGCCTATGCACTCGACGACTGCGGGGCCGAGGTGCTGTTCGCCGACCAGGAACGGGTGGCCCGACTGGACGAGCACTGGTCCGACCTGCCCGGCTTGAAGCACGTCGTAGTGGCCCGCAGTCGAGTCACCAGCGAGCACATCCCCTTCACCGACCTGCTGCGCGACGAGTCGTCCAAGGCCCCGCTGCCCGACGTCTCGATCGACCCCGAGGACGACGCCACCATCTTCTACACGTCCGGCACCACGGGCAGGCCCAAGGGCGCGGTGGGCACCCACCGCAACATCTGCACCAACCAACTGAGCCTGGCCTTCGTCAACGCCCGAAACGCGGTGCGGGTCCAGGGCCAGGCGGGCCCGCCGGGCCGCAGCGGGCAGAACGCCTACCTCCTGTCCGTCCCCTTCTTCCACGCCACCGGCTGCCACTCGGTGCTGGTGGCCAACACGCTGTACGGCGGCAAGCTCGTCATCATGCACAAGTGGGACGCGGGCCGGGCCTTGGAGCTGATCGAGCGCGAGCGGGTCACCACCTTCGGCGGCGTACCCGCCATGGTCATGCAGGTGCTCGACCATCCCGACTTCGCCACGCGCGACCTGTCGAGCGTCAAGAGCGTGGGCTACGGCGGCGCGCCTGCCCCGCCCGACCTGGTGCGCAGGATCAAGGAGCACTTCCCCACCGGCAGCCCGTCGAACGGCTACGGCCTGACCGAGACCAGTTCGGTCACCACCATGAACGCGGGCGACGACTACGTGCGCAAGCCCGACAGCGTGGGCCCGCCCGTGCCCGTGTGCGACGTGCGCATCGTCGGAGACGACGGGTCCGACGCGGCCATGGGCGAGGTGGGTGAGCTGTGGATCAAAGGCCCGAATGTGGTCCGGGGCTACTGGAACAAGCCCGACGCAACCGCGGCCGCCTTCACCGAGGGATGGCTGCACTCGGGCGACGTGGCCCGCATCGACGACGAGGGCTTCGTGTACATCGTGGACCGGGCCAAGGACATGGTCATCAGGGGCGGCGAGAATGTCCACTGCGTGGAGGTGGAGGCGGCCCTGCACGAGCACCCGGCGGTCAGCGACGCGGCAGTGATCGGCGTGCCCCACGACGTGCTCGGCGAGGAGGTGGGCGCCGTCGTGCAGGTTCGTCCCGGCCACCAGGTCACCGAGCAAGACCTGCAATCGTTCGTGGGCGAACGATTGGCCGCGTTCAAGGTCCCGGTGCGCATCTGGTTTCGCGACCAGCCCCTCCCCCGCAACCCGGCAGGCAAGATCCTCAAGCGCGAGCTGCGGGAGGAACTGGTGGGGTGAAGGGGCGGTGGCGGTGAACGTCGAGGACCTCTACGGCCTGCCTCTCGCCGAGTTCGTGAGGGAGCGCAACGCGCTGGCCAAGTCGTCGGGCGACAAGGACGTGGCCAAGCTCAAGAAGCCGTCGAGCGCGGCGTGGGCCTTGAACCAGGCGGCTCGCACCAACAAAGGCGATGTGGCCCGCTTCCTGCATGCCGCGGGCCGCGTGCGCGCCGGAGGCGACCGCTCGGTCATGGCCGAGCTGCGTACCGCGGAGGCGGACGTGCGCAGGGCCGCGCTGCACGCGCTGGGTGCGTCGGGCGACGCCCAACTGGCTGCCGTGAACGCGCTGCTGGCTGCGGCCGCCGTCGACGAGAGCGTGGGCCAGGTCTTGGCCGCGGGCACGCTGGACGGCTCCGAGGAGGCGGAGGCGAGCGGCTTCGTCGGCGCGGTCAGTGGAGGCGGCAGCAGCGGAGGCGGCGGCGGTGGCGGCAAGTCGTCCGCTTCCGACCGCAAGCCCAAGCGGGACGAGGTGCGCGAGGCGCGCGAGCGCAAGGTCAGGGAGCAGGCTCGCAAGAAGCGGGAGGCGGCCGAGGCCGCGTGCAAGGAGGCCGAGGAGGAGGCCGAACGCCTGGAGCGGGAGGCGGACGAGGCCGAGGAGAAGGCTGATCGGGCCAGACGCCGGGCTGACGCGGCCAGAGAGAAGGCCGAGGCCCTGCGGGTTGCACTGGACGTCGAGTGAGTCCGAAGCGCAGCGATGGGAACGCAGAAGAGCGACTCGAGCGATACCGGTCGATGCGCGACTTCCAGCGCACGGCCGAGCCCGCGGGAGCAGAGCGCACCGAGGCCCGGGGCGACCGCTTCGTCGTGCAGGAGCACCACGCCACCGCACTGCATTGGGACTTCCGACTCGAACGCGATGGCGTGCTCGTCTCGTGGGCCGTGCCCAAGGGCCTCCCGCCCCATCCGGCCCAGAACCACTTGGCCGTGCACACCGAGGACCACCCCCTTGACTACATCGACTTCGAGGGCGAGATCCCCGAAGGCGAGTACGGCGGAGGGCAGGTCATGTTGTGGGACCAAGGCACCTACGAATGCGAGAAGTTCAACGAGCGCGAGGTCATCGTCGTGCTTCACGGCCGCCGGGCGCGAGGCCGTTACGTGCTCGTGAAGACGGGCGGCAAGAACTGGCTCATGCACCGCATGGACCCGCCCGACGACCCCACCCGCGAGCCCATGCCCAGCGGCCTGTCGCCCATGCTGCCCACAACCCGCAAGACACTGCCCGAGTGCGACTCCGAGTCCGAGTCCAAGTCCGAGTCGGACTGGTTGTTCGAGCCCGCATGGGGCGGCGAGCGCGTCCTCTTGGCGTGCGAAGGAGGGCGGGTTGTGCTGACCGCGGCGGACGGAGCCGACGTGACGGAGCGCTTCCCCGAGTTCAGGGCCCTCGGTCGGGCCCTGGGCTCGCTGGCCTTGATCCTCGATGGCGAGGTCGTGGTGCTGGACGGCACCGGTCGGCCTGACCCTGCCTTGCTCGCCCGGCGTAAGGCCAGGCCCGAGCAGCCCGCCGTCTTCTTCGCCTCGGACCTGGTCTGGCTGGACGGGCATCCCGCCGTGGGCCTCCCCGCTTCCGACCGCAGGACCCTGTTGGCCAAGCTCGACTTCGGCGGCCCAACGTGGCGCACCAACCCAACGTCGGACGGGCAGGCCCTCCTGGCCGCAGCCGGGCAGCAAGGGCTTCCCGGCGTCTACGGTCGGTCGGCCGCCAGCGCATACGAACCGGGGCAAACCAGCCCAGAGTTCGTGTTCGTCCCTGTGCCCGCCAAGGATCGGTAGCCCGGGACCAGGCTGGGAGTGACAATGTCGGGGACCGGTGATGAGCGCGACGGAGAGGGGCCAGACGAACACGCCCGATGAGGCGGGGGCTGGCCTTGTCGCGCGCTTCGAAGGCTTGGGGCTACCCGCCTGTCGGCTCGACGGGGCCGGGGTCGTGCAGGAGTGGGGCGACGGCCTGACCGACGTGCTCGGCTGGACCGCCCACGAGGTGGTGGGCAAGGAGCCCGTGGCCTTCGGAGTGGCCGCTACCGAGGCGGGACCGGCGCTCAAGGTCATCCAGCACGTGGCCGACGGACGGCGCTGGCACGGGCGCTTCCCGGTCAGCAAGAAGGACGGGTCCCGGCTGTCGGCCTGGTGGCTGGCCATCCCGCTGGCCTCGCCCGCGGACCGGTGGCAGGGCGCGGTGTTCGTCATGCTCGGCACCGACGACGACGACGACGAAGGACGCGACGACGGCGGCGGCAATGGTGCGTCGCCCGAGTTCGAAGAGGCGGAGCAGGCCAACCTCCTGCTCGACGCCGTCCTCACGAACGCGCCAGTCGCCCTTGCCATCCTCGACCGCGACCTGCGCTACGTCCGCGCCAACCGGGCCTTGGCCGAGGTCAACGGCATCAGCGCGGAGGAGCACGTGGGCCGTCGCATCACCGAGGTCGTGAAGGGCATGCCCGAGGACGCGCTGGCGGACATGCGCAAGGTCTTCGAGACCGGGCAGCCTGTCGTGGGCAGGCGCGTGCTGGCGGAGACCACCGCCCAGCCCGGCGTGGCCCGGGAGTGGCAGGTCGGCTACTACCCCATCGCGCTGCGGGGCGAGGTGCGGTGGGTGGGCGCGGTGGTGCTGGAGGAGACCGAGCGGCGGCTGCTGTTGGAGGCCGAGCAGTCGGCCCGTCGACAGGCCGAGCGCACAGCCGAGCAGCTCACCCGACTGCAGTCGATGACCGCGCTGCTCTCGGCCGCCAACAGCCAGTCCGATGTGTGCTCCGTGCTGGTGGACCAAGGCGTGGCCGGCGTCGGCGCCACCACGGCGGTGCTGTGCCTGCTGTCGGCCGACGGGACCACGCTGGACATCGTGCGGTCGGTGGGACTGCGGCCTGAGACGGAGGAGAACTGGGCGCACTTCCCGCTTGACGCGCCGGTGCCCGCGTGCGACGCGGTGCGGACGGGCAAGCTCGTGCTGTTCTCGAACCTGGAGGAGCGGGACCGCCTGTATCCAGTGTTCTCGGGGGCGCCGACGCGCAACCAGGCCTTCGCCACCGTGCCTGTGATGGTCGGCCGCACCGCGTTGGGCGCGGTGACCTTCGGCTGGGAGGAGTCCAGGGAGTTCACGGTCGAGGACAAGCGCTTCCTCACCGCCTTGGCCGAGCAGTGCGGCCAGGCCTTGGAGCGGTGCAGGCTGGCCGAGGCCGACGCCCGTCAGCGCATGCGCAAGGACTTCGTGGCCGAGGCGGGCCGGGTGCTGTCCTCGTCGCTCGACTACGAGATCACCATCGAGCGCGTCGCCCGCCTGCTGCTGCCGGAACTGGCCGATGCGTGCGCAGTGCACGTCACCACGGGCGACCGGCTGGAGATGGTGACGGTCGCCCATGTCGACCGGGTGCACGAGAAGCTGCTGCGCGACCTGACCATGCAGGACGACGACCTGGCTCATCAGTTGCACCTCCACGAGGTGTCCCGGTCCCGCCGGCCCCTCCTGGTCGAGTCCATCGCCCCTGACGTGTGGACGACCATGGCCACTGACAACAAGCGGCGGGTCCAGCTCCAGCGCCTCGGGCTCATGTCCGGGTTGGCCGTGCCGCTGGTGGCATCGGGCCAGTCGCTCGGTGTGCTGTCGATGGCCATGAGCGTGTCGGGACGGCGGTATACCAAGGACGACGTGGCCGTGGCCCAGGACATCGCCGACCGGGCCGCGGTCGCCATACACAACGCCCGAACCCATCGGGCCATGCGGGACGTGGCCCGCACGCTGCAACGCAGCCTGCTGCCGTCCACCCAGCCCGCCATCCCCGGGCTGGACGTGGCCGCCGCCTACCACCCGGTGAGCGAGAGCGAGGTGGGGGGCGACTTCTTCGACGTCTTCGCCGTCGGCCCCGGCAAGTGGGGCGTGGTGATCGGCGACGTGTGCGGCAAGGGCGTGTCCGCGGCCTCGCTCACCGCGCTGGCCCGTTACACGGTCCGGGCCGTCGGGGTGGGCAACGACAGTCCGGCCGCCGTGCTGTTGCGGCTCAACCAGGCCGTGCTGGACGAGGGCATGGACGATCGTTTCTGCACCATCGCCTATCTGGTGGTGGAGCCGGGCGAGGGCCAGGCCAAGGTCACGCTGGCCTGCGGCGGCCATCCGCTGCCCTATCTGGTCGACCGGGCGGGCGACCTGCGAACGGTGGGCAGGCCGGGCGGCGGGATCGGGATGTTCCCCGACCCCGACTTGATCGACACCGTGCACGTGCTCAACCCAGGCGAGTCGCTCGTGCTCTACACCGACGGCGTGCTCGAAGCCCGCTCCCCCGACGGCGAGTTCGCGCCGGACCTGTTCGTGGAGGCGCTGGGCAAGGCCGCGGCCGCCAGCGCGGACGCCGACGCCGGCGCCGACGCCAAGGCGCTGGCTCAAGCAGTGGAGTCGGCCGTGCTCGCCTTCGAGGGCGGCACCGCACGCGATGACATGGCCGTCCTCGTCCTGCGCGTCCCCCCGCCCACCTGACCCGCCCCCTCTCCAACTTTTCCACAGCACCTGCTGCTGTGGAAAAGATTCAGGGGGTGGGGTCGAGGGGGTGCATGGCCAGGTCGACGGCGGACCAGACCGTGCGCGAGAACGGGTAGGTGAACACGGGCACCACCACGGCCGACAGCGTGCCCAGCACGATGAGCAGGAGCACGGGCGGGTCGGGCAGCGTCAGCGCCACGCCGAGCACCAACGCGATGAGCATGGCGAACTCGGTCACGGCCACGTTGACCACGAAGGCGCCGAGGAACGTCCCCTCCTCACGCTCGAAGGTGAACCCGCACGTCGGACATCGCTCCTTCATGCGCAGCCACCGCGTGAACAGCCCGCCACCCCCGCACACCGGGCACTTCTTGCGCAGGCCCCTGCGCAGCATGCGTCCGAATGTAGGCGGCTCGGTCACACGGCCTCGACGGCCTGCCGGTCGGTGTGGGCCCGTCGGTCGAGCACCGAGGTGATGGCCGTCGTCAGGGCCTCGCCGAACTGGCCGGGCTTGACCACGCACGCGTCATGGTCGCCCTTGAGCTCGACCACATGGGCCGACACGGCTCGGGCCAACGCCCGCTGCTTGGCCGGCGGCACCAGGCGGTCCTTGGTCGTGAGCACAACGGACGCGGGCAGGCCCAGCGCGCCGATCCACGGACGGGCGTCGTAGCGGCCGAGGGCCAGGCCCGCTTGATGCACGCCGATGGCGTCGCCCCTGCGCAGCTCGCCCACCAGCCAGCCCCGCACCGGCGCCAACTCCGGCGTCTCCTCGATGGCCTTGCGCATATAGCGCTCGACCAGATGCCGGGGCGGTCCCAGCCGGAAGAGGATCTGCAGGCCGCGCATGGCCCGCCACCACGCCCGCTCGCTGACCTTGTCGTGCCACTCCAGCGCGGTGGCGCACAACACCAGTCCCTCGATCTTGTCGGGATGGCGCTGGGCCAGCAACGAGGCGATGGGCCCGCCCATCGAATAGCCGACGGCCACCGCAGGCCCGAGTCCCAGGACGTCGAGCACGCCCGCGGCGTCGTCGGCCGCGTCCTCCAACTGGAATGGCACCTCGCTGAACAGGCTGCGGCCGTGCGATCGGTGGTCGACGGCCACCACATGGCCCAGGCCCGCGACCCGCTCGTAGACCTGGAACCAGTTGAGGTCGGCGGTGGCCGTCCAGCCGTGCAGCAGCAGGATGACCGGGTCGCCCGGGCGGCCGGGCGCCTCCCGCACGAAGACCTCGCCCCGACCGGGAACGAGCACCATCCGCCCGGGCGGAAGGGGAGGCGGCAGCGGCGGGGCCGGACGACTCGGGTCGTGGCGCGGGGACGGGTCTGGGCGGGCGCGGCGGAATCGGCGAAGCAGCACCCACACACCATTGCCGTTTCCCGCCGATCCCTACCATGCGGCCATGGAAGGACCCCTCGCCGACCTGCGGGTCATCGACTGCTCGACCGTGGTCGCGGGCCCGGGGTGCGCCAAGTACCTGGCCGACTTCGGCGCCGACGTGGTCAAGGTCGAGCGCCCGGACGGCGGTGACGGCGTGCGCCGCATGGGATGGCTCGACCCGTCCGACGGCATGTCGCTGTGGTGGAAGCTGCTGAATCGGGGCAAGCGCTGCGTCACCCTCGACCTCAAGTCCGACGAGGGCCGCGCCGCCATGCTGCAACTGTGCGACCAGGCCGACGTGCTGATCGAGAACTTCAGGCCGGGCACGTTGGAGCGGCTGGGCCTCGGGCCGGATGTGCTGCTGGCCCGCAACCCGCGTCTCATCGTCACCCGCGTCACCGGCTTCGGCCAGGACGGGCCGTACTCGGCCAGGCCGGGCTTCGCCACGCTGGCCGAGGCCATGTCCGGCTTCGCGGCCGTCAACGGGGAGCCCGACGGGCCGCCGCTGCTGCCGCCCATCGCCCTCACCGACGAGGTCACCGCGCTGGCCGCCGCCTTCGCCACCATGGTCGCCGTCCACTCGGCCGCGGCCACTGGCACCGGCCAGGTGGTGGACGTGAACCTGCTCGAATCGATGCTGCACCTCATGGGGCCGCTGATCTCGGCGTGGTGGCTGCTCGGCTACCGCCAGCCCCGGCTCGGCTCCGGCATCCCCTACAGCGTGCCGCGCGGCGTGTGGCGCACAGCCGACGGCCAATGGGTCGCGCTCAGCACCAGCTCCGAGGGCGTGGCCACGCGGGTGTTGGCCCTGCTCGGCTTGTCTGACGACGAGCGCTTCGCCACCAACGAGACGCGAGTCGCCCATCGGGCAGCCATGGACGCGGCGGTGGCCGAGTGGATCGGCGCCCGCCCTGCACGGGAGGTCATCGAGGCCTTCCACGGCGTGGAGGCGGCCATCGCCCCCATCCTCACCGTGCCCGACGTGGCCGAGGACGAGCACATCACGGCGCGCGGCTACGTGGTGGAGGTGGACGGCGTCCCCATGCAAGGACCCATCGCCCGGCTGTCGGCCACGCCCGGCCTGGTGCGCTGGGCGGGCAGGCCGCTGGGCGCGGACAACGAGGCGGTGCTGGGCGGCTTGAAGCTGGGCGGTTTAAAGGACGTGTAGCACGCCCTCGTGGGCCCGTTCCCGCCGGGTCAGGGCACGAAGGACGGCGAGGTCGCCGCGCTGGACGCGGGCGATGCCGACCAGCGTGGCGATCGCCGCATCCATGGCCGGGGCGGGCAACGGGGGCGGTTCGACGCCGACGCTGACGCACAGGTCGTCGATGTGGACGACCAACTCGATGAGGCGGGTCACCAGATAGTCGTCCAAGGTGATGACAAGGTCTTGGTAGACGCGCACCCTGCGGGTGGCGGGCTCGGCGGCCAAGCGCGTCGTCATCGACGTGATGAGCGCTTCGAAGTCCGCACGCAACGCCTCCCAACCCCCGGACGCGGCGTCCTCTCCGCGCTGGCGGATGGCCTGGTGCAGCGGCGCGTCCACGTCGAACTTCTCGGACCGCCCCACCGCGGCCGCGTAGTAGCGGACCTGGTCGACGACGTCGTGGTCGGGCGGCTCCTCGCGGTCCAGGTAGGCGTCGACCGATCCCGCGGCGCGCACCAGGTGGCCGGACAGGCCCCGCACGGAGAACTCGGCCAGCGCGCTGGGTTCGTGCCACCGGGCCCCCACCTCGGGCCGGGCGAGCACGTCGGCCGCCATCCTGAGGGTGGCGAGGAAGGTGGCGCGCACGTCGGGCATCCCCGTAGCGTCGCACACCGCATGCGCCCCGAGCCCGCTCCCGTCGTGCGCTTCGAGGCCGTCGGCTTGGACAAGGCCGGCGCGCCCGTCCTCGAAGGCATCGACTGGACCGTGCGTGCCGGCGAGCGCTGGGTGCTGGTCGGTCCCAACGGCTCCGGCAAGACGTCGACCGTCATGCTGGCCGCGGCCTACGACCACCCGACCCGGGGCGTGGTGCGCGTGCTCGGGCACCGGCTGGGCAGAGTCGACGTGCGCGCCCTGCGGTTGCGCATCGGGCTGGTGAGCGCGTCGATCGGCAAGCTGCTGCGACCGGGCGTGAGCGCGGCCGACGTGGTGATGACGGCTCGGTTCGGAGCCCTGGAGCCGTGGTGGCACCAGTACGGCGAGGACGACCGGCTGCGGGCCCGCAAGCTGTTGGACGACGGCGGCTTCGGGTACCTGGCCGAGCGCCCGTTCGGCGTGCTGTCCGAGGGCGAGCGCCAACAGGTGCAACTGGCCCGAGCGTTGATGAACGACCCGGAACTGGTGCTGCTCGACGAGCCCGCCGCGGGCCTGGACGTCGGCGGGCGGGAGCGCCTCGTGCGCAGGCTGGCCCAGTTGGCCGACGACCCGTCGACCCCGCCCATGGTCTTCGTGACCCATCACGTGGAGGAGATCCCGCCCGGCTTCACCCATGCCCTCGTGCTGCGAGCCGGACGGGCCGTGGGCCAAGGCCCGCTGCCGGACACGTTGACGTCGGCCACCATGTCTGAGGCCTTCGGGCTGGCGCTGCGCGTCGAAGAGGAAGGCGGGAGGTTCACATGCCGGGCGACCTGAGCGCCGCGTTCGCGGCCATCGACGCGGCCAACGCGCAGAGCCCTACCGGGGTCGAAGGACGCGATGCCGAGTTGGCGGTGGAGTGGGTGCACAAACTGCGGAGGGCCGACCCGCCCGAGGCCTTGCTGCTGGCCGCGCGGGCCCATCATGTGCGGCGGTGGGACAAGCCCCGATCGACCTATCCGGAGGGCCGAGCGGGGTACCTGCGGTGGAAGCGCGACCTCCAGGCCCACCACGCGGCCGTCGTGGCGCCCCTGCTGCGGGACGCGGGCTACGACGACGAGACCGTCGAGCGGGTGCAGGCCATCGTCCGCAAGCAGCGGCTGTCGTCCGACCCCGATGTGCAGACGCTGGAGGACGCGTTGTGCATCGTGTTCCTCCAGACGCAGTTCAGCGACCTGGCCGCCCGGCTGGACGGCGAGAAGATGGTCGACATCCTGCGCAAGAGCCTGGCCAAGATGAGCGACGAGGGCCGGGCCGCGGCCCTGTCGCTGGAGCCCGCGCTGTCCGACGCCGAGCGGGCCCTGTTGCGAGCCGCCCTCGAACGGCAGCCCCCCGCCTGACCCCCGCCAACTTTTCCACAGCACCTGCTGCTGTGGAAAAGATCAGAGGGGGCGGACGCGGGCGTCGGTGACGACCACGCCCTCGGCCCGCAGGCGCTTGGCCTGCTCCACCTCGTGCCCCCGGGCCAGCCTGCCCGAGGCCTGCACCACCCGCCACCACGGCAGCCCGGGCACGTCGGCCTTGGCCAACACGGTGCCCACCGCGCGGGCCGCGCCCGGCGACCCGGCCTCGCGGGCCACCTCGCCATAGGTCACCACATCGCCCGGGGCCAGGGCACTGATCACAGCCAGCACCCGGTCCTCGAACGTGCCGGCCGCCGCGACCGCCGCCGTAACCGCCGCCGACTGCCGCTTCTTCTGGGCCACGGCTCTTCGTCTAGCAGGCAGGCCCGCGACCCTGTCGACCCTGTGGGCCGACCCGGGCACGGGCGGAGGTGAGGGAGGCGTACACCCCCGCCCGGCCGGGTCGTCGGTGACGACGAGTGGACGACATTGTCGCCCAGAATGACAGCCGGGCGCTACTTTTAGAATACAGCTTGCCGACAGGCTGTTTCCCGTTATGCCTATCGGCGCCTGTCGCTCAACAGGATCGAAACCAACAGCGCGAATGCGCCGCCCGCGGCCAGCAGGAAACACACAATGGCGACGGCCGGATAGCCGAAGAGACGGGACTGCGTGGGCACCCGCATCAGCATGGCCGCACCCACGATCAAGGCGGCCAACACCAGCCCGGTGGTGACCCGATTGGCGAGCTTCTGGAAGCTGCGCATCAACTGGCGCTCGTCGATGCCCTGGATGTTCAAGGTCAGCTTGCCCTCGGCCAGCGCGTCGAAGACCTTGTTGACCCGGCCGGGCAGCTTCTCCACGAACTCCTTGGCGTCCATGGCCGCGGTCAGCATCTGGCCGGGCGACACCGCGCCCACGAACCGCTTGCGCAGGATGGACGCGGCCTCGTCCCTGATGGCCTCGTTGGGATCGAAGGCGGGGTCGAGCGACCTGGCCACCTGGTCCAGGTTGAGCAGGGCCTTGCCCAGCATGGCCAGCTCGGGGACGGGCCGCAGACCGCACTCGCCTGCAATGCGGCTCAACTCGGCCACCACCGCGCCCGCCGACACCTCTTGCAGCCGCCGCCCGTGCTGCTCGGCCACGAGGTAGGCCACCCGGCGGGTGAAGCCCTCCTGGTCGAACTCGTCCCGGCGCTCGCCCAGGGCCATGGCCGCTTGGGCCACCTCCTCGCCCCTCCCCTCGCTGGCCGCGACCAGCAGCTTGAGCAGCGAGTCCTGCATCTCGGGCAGGACCCGGGCGACCATGCCCAGATCGATCAAGGCCAGCCTGGCGTCGTCGGTGACGAAGATGTTGCCGGGGTGGGGATCGGCGTGGAAGAAGCCGTGGACCAGCACCTGGTGGAGGTAGGCCCGGAACAACTGGCCCGCGAGGGCCTGGCCGTCCTCCCGGCTGAGGTCGCCGGGGGCCAGGTCGGTGACCTTGCGGCCGCCCACGAACTCCATGGTGAGGACGCGGGCCGACGAGTGGCTGGGGACGGGCGCGGGCACGAACAGCCGGTCGAAGTCGACCAGCAGGCTGCGCAGGGTGTCGAGGTTGGCCGCCTCCTCGGCGTAGTCCAGCTCGCGGGCCATGGAGCGGCGGAACTCGTCGACCATTCCGCCGAAGCCGTAGCGCCTGCCCAGCTCGGTGCGCCGGTCGACGAACTCGGCCAGCTCGATCAAGGCGGCCAGGTCGTCGGTGATTCGGTCGCGGATGTCGGGGCGCTGGACCTTGACGGCCACCGTGCGCCCGTCGGCCAGACGGGCCCTGTGCACCTGGCCCAGCGAGGCCGCGGCCACCGGCTCGGGGTCGAACTGGGCGAAGGCCACGTGGACCGGCAGACCCAGCTCGTCTTCGATGATGGCGGCCACCTGGTCGAACGGGAACGGGTCGACGTGGTCTTGGAGACGGGCCAAGGCCACGAGGTAGGCCGCGGGCAGGAGGTCCGAGCGGGTGGACAGGAGCTGGCCCAACTTGATGTAGGTGGGCCCGAGGGCTTCGAGATCGGAGGCCAGCTCATCGGCCTCGGGGGGCACGGCCGCGTCGGGGTCGAGCGGGGTGGCCGGGGCGTTGAGCGTGCTCTCGCCGAACGCTGCGTCGCCGAGGGTGGCGTCGCCGTCCAGGCCCATCTCCCGCACCACGTCGCTGCGTCCGTACTTGACCAGCAGGCGCGCCAGGTCCTTGTAGCGCCGAAGGTGCTCGGGCCGCAGCGAAAGGGCCATCCTCCAACCCCTTCCCTACGATGCACGAGGTCACACGAAGGGAGCCGAAGTGATCGAGTGGAGCGAGGAGCAGGTGATGGTGCGCGACGCCATCCGGGCCTTCATCGACAAAGAGATCAAGCCCAACCTCGAAGAGCTCGAGCACGGTGACACGCCGCCGTACGAGGTGCTGCGCAAGCTGTACCGCACGTTCGGGATGGACGCCATGGCGCGCGACCGGTTCGAGAAGTCCGTTGCCGCCGGAGGTGACGGCGACGGCTCGGAGGGCAAGGAGCGAACTGAGGGGGCCCGGGATCCGAACACGGTGGCTTTCACCCTCATCCCCATCATCGAGCTGTGCCGCTACTGCCCGGGCATGGTGACGGCCATGGGGGTCAGCGTGGGCCTGACCGCGGCGGCGATCATGTCGCGCGGCACCGAGGCCCAGAAGCGGCGATGGGCCCTCGACCTGCTGACCCTGGACAAGATCGGCGCCTGGGCCATCACCGAGCCCAACTCCGGGTCCGACGCGTTCGGGGCCATGAAGTCGACCGCCCGCCGAGACGGCGACGAGTACGTCCTCAACGGCTCGAAGACGTTCATCACCAACGGCCCCTACGCCGACACCATCGTGTTCATCTGCAAGCTGGACGAGGGCAACGACCCGCGAGAGCGCAAGGTGTTGTCGTTCGTGCTCGACGCAGGCATGCCGGGGCTGGAGCAGAGCAAGCCGCTGCGCAAGATGGGGCTGCACTCGTCACCGACCGGGGAGCTGTTCCTGTCGGATGTGCGCGTGGGCAAGGACCGTCTGATCGGCGAGACCGAGGAAGGGCCGGCCCGGTCCGCGGCCAAGGACACGTTCTCGATGGAGCGCACCGGCGTGGCCGCCATGGCGCTGGGGATCGTGTCGCAGTGCTTGGAGCTTTCCGTGCAGTATGCGAAGGACCGGGTCCAGTTCGGCAAGCCCATCGGCGAGTTCCAGCTCATCCAGTTGAAGCTGGCCAAGATGGAGGTGGCCAGGCTCAACATCCAGAACCTCGTCTTCCGCCAGGTCGAGATGCAGGCCGCGGGCAGGCCGACCAGCCTGGCCGAGGCGTCGGCCATGAAGCTGTACTCGGCCCAGGCGGCCATGGAGGTGGCCTTGGAGGCGGTGCAGCTCTTCGGCGGCAACGGGTACATGGCCGAGTTCCAGGTCGAGCAGCTCGCCCGGGACGCCAAGGTGCTCCAGATCTACGCGGGCACCGACGAGATCCAAGTCAGCCAGATCGCCCGCAGCCTGCTCGCCTGACCGCCCCTGCGTTCCCTGCCCGCCCTGCCCGCCCTGCCTTTGCGCTTCTTTTCAGGCTCAGTTCGACTTCCAGCCGTCACGTCCTGACAAGAAAGGCGGCGGGCGACGGGCCGCGGGCAGTCAGGGCAGTGGCGCGGGTGAGCGGGGGGTCTTGGCGTTGATCTCCTTGACCTGGGCAAGGGTCTCGCGGGCCACGGCCAACAGCTCGCGCTGCATGCGGACGGACTCCTCGGTGAGGGCCAACTGCCGGTCGGCCGTGTCCTTCTGCGACCGGGCGATATCCAACTGCTGGCGGGCCACATCGAGCTGCTGCTGCACGACGCCCAACTGCTGCTGCACGACAGCCAGTTGCTGCTCCAGCAACTTCTTCTGATTGGTGATCAAGGCCCGCTGGGCATCGACGTCGGCCCGCTGGCGGGCGATGTCGGTGCGCATCCCCCGCCCGGGGCCGGCCACGAAGGCAGCCAGCAGCAGGCATGCGACGGCGACGGCCAGTCCGACGGTCCAGGCGCGAGGCGACGGGTTCTGCACAAAGGCGTGGCCTACCCGGAGCGACCCGATGACAACCAGTCAGGCCGCGTCAGCCGTGTCCGAAACTCGACCACGACGACCATCACCACCACGACGACCACCACTACGAGCCCGGCGCACCAACCACCACAGCCCGGCGCCCACGGCCATGCCGACGACGGCCGCACCCCCGACCGGCACCAGCGGAACGCCGGGGGAGGCGCCCGACCCCGCCCCCTCGACCGACTCCACGAAGGCGGCCAACACCGCGTCCACGCCCCGAGCCCGGTTGTCGGCAAAGGCAGTGGTGGCCAGCCGGGCCGCCTGGCCCTTGGCCAGATCCGAACTGCTCGCCCGGAAGCTGTCGCCCGCCACCACCGCGTACGTGCCCGCGAAGCCGAGCCGCCGGTAGACGACGGTGGGCACCTCGTTGGGATCGCCGCCCGCCTCGGCCACGGCCCGCTGGGGCAGCACGGCCACGAACACGGACCGCTTGCCCGCGCGGATGCGCCTGCGCAGGGCCTCGGCCCGGGCCGCGCTGATGGGCCGCTCAGCCGCCGGGTCGACGTAGACCGGATCGCCCTTGCGCAAGGCGGATACGGCCTGGTCGATCACCGTCGCCGTCTGGGCCGCCACCGGACCGGCCTGGCCCAGGCCCAGGCCCAAGGCGCCGGACGCGACAACCACAGCCACGACCGCAACCGCCACCAAACCCCGGCCCCGCCTCCCCACTGCCAACCCGGCTACGGCGCGCCGGCCAGGCCTACGGGACAGGAAACGCCGGTGCCGCCCAGACCGCAGTACCCGCTCGGGTTCTTGGCCAGGTACTGCTGGTGATAGTCCTCGGCGTAATAGAACGGCCCCGCCTCGGCCACCCCCGACACCTCGGTCGTGATGTCGCCGTACCCGGCTGCGCGCAGCATCCGCTGGAACGCGTCCCGAGACGCCTCCACCGCGTGGCGCTGCGCCTGGTCCGCGTAATAGACGGCCGACCGGTACTGCGTGCCCACGTCGTTGCCTTGGCGCATGCCCTGCGTCGGGTCGTGGCCCTCCCAGAACGCCTTCAACAGATCGTCGAAGGCGATGCGCGCCGGGTCGAACACGACGAGCACGGCCTCGGTGTGCCCGGTGCGCCCGCTGCACACCTCCTCATACGTCGGGTTGGGCGTGAGCCCTCCGGCATAGCCGACGGCCGTCGTGTACACGCCGTCCAATTTCCAGAACAGCCGCTCGGCGCCCCAGAAGCACCCCAACCCGAACACGGCGGTGGCCATCCCTTCGGGGAACGGCGGGGTGAGCGGGGTGCCCAACACCATGTGGCGGGCGGGCACGGGCATGGGCTCGTCCCTGCCCGCAAGGGCGTGGTCGGGGTCGATCATGGCCGTCTTGTGCCTGCCGAAGAGCATGGCACCACGCTACGACGACCGGGCCGCAACCACGTCCTCGATGCGCCCGTCCCGCATGTGCACCACCCGGTCGGCCCGCTCCAGCCCAGACGGGTCGTGGGTCGCCACCACCACCGTCGTCCCCGTCAACGCCGCGGCCCGCAGGTGGGCGAAGACCTCCTCGACCAAGGCCCGGTCCTGGTGCGACGTGGGCTCGTCGGCCAAGAACAGCCGCGGCCGCAGGACCAGGCCCCGCGCCACCGCGGCGCGCTGCTGCTCCCCCATCGAGACCTCGTCGACCTGCCGTGCCCTCACATGGGCCAGATGGAGCCCGTCCAACAATGCGTCCACTCGCCCGGCGTCCTCAGCCTTGGCCAGTCGCTGCGGCAGCTCGACGTTCTCCCTGATGCTCAACTCGTCGAGCAGGCCCAGGCTCTGCGGCACCAAGGCCAGTCCGGCCCACGTGTCCGACCGGACCTCGTCGGCCCACCACACCTCGCCTTCGTCGGGCTCCTCCCATCCGGCCAACATGTGCAGCAGCGACGACTTGCCCGACCCCGATGGGCCAAGCAGGGCCACCACCTCGCCCGGCTCCAAGGTCAGGCTCACGCCGTCCAGCGCGTGCACGACCTCGCTCCCGCGTGGATGCAGCCTGCTCACGTGGTCCAGCCTGGCCACGGCCACGCGGCGCGCGTCGTTCACGACACCACCTCGCCGTCGTGGATGAGCACGACCCTGTCGGCCGACTCCACCACCACCGGGTCATGGGTGGCCACGGCCAAGGCCACACCGAGACCGGCCAGGTCATGCAGGCCGGCCACGAGCGCGGCGGCCGAGGCCCGGTCCAACTCGGCGGTGGGCTCGTCGGCCAGCACCAGCGCGGGTCGGCCGATGACGGCCGCGGCCAAGGCCAGCCGCTG
The DNA here is from genome assembly GCA_030837965.1 of Acidimicrobiaceae bacterium. Taxonomy (GTDB): domain Bacteria; phylum Actinomycetota; class Acidimicrobiia; order Acidimicrobiales; family JAUTXP01; genus JAUTXP01. The sequence goes on from JAUTXP010000044.1 coordinate 75,885, forward strand.
CTGCTCGCCCCCCGACAACTCGACCGGGCGATGGCCCGCCCGATGGTCGAGACCCAACGCGCGCAACAACCGGGCGGGCTCGTCGCCCACGTCCACGCCGCGCAGCTCGGCGGCCAGCCGCAGGTGCTCGGCCGCGGTGAGGTAGGGGACGAGGTTGTCCGCCGGCCGGGCGAAGACGAAGCCGATGTGGCGGCGGCGCAACGCACGTCGGCCCCGACGGCTGAGGCCGGCCAGCGCAGTGCCGGCCACGTGGACCGTGCCCTCGGTGGGCCGGTCCAGTCCGGCGAGGATGCGCAGCAGGGTCGACTTGCCCGAGCCGGACGGGCCGACGATGGCGGTCACCTGTCCGGCCACCACGTCCACGTCGACCCCTCGGAGCGCGTGCACCGGCCCGCTGGCCGAGCGGTAGACGCGAGTGGTGTCGCGGCACGACGCGGCCCGCTCAGGCATCGCGCATGACCTCGGCGGCCAGTCGACGCGACGACGCCCGCTCACTGACCCACGCCAGCGCGCCCGCCGCCACCACGGTGACAACCGCGGCGTCGACCGGCGCCCACAGGTCCCATCGGAACAGCAACGAAGGCGGCGTGCCCGGTGACGGGTCGAGGTGGGGGAAGGCGACCCGCGCCGCCCACGTCGACAGCGCCCAGCCCAGGCCCAGTCCGACCAAGAGCAGTCCGGCCAGTTCCAAGGCCAGCGCGGTCCGGGCCGTGCCGCGGGTGAGTCCCATGCCCCTGGCCATCACGCCAGCCAGTCGCCGAGCCCTTTCCCGCGAGGCCAGGTAGAAGACGGCGCCGCACAAGGTGACCGTTCCGCCCAGCAGGCCCAGGGCCTTGAAGTAGCCGAGCGATGTGGCCAGCGGCAGCAGGCTCGACGCGGCCTCGTTGGTCTTGGCCACCGTGGTGGTGACCACGCCGATGCGAGCCCGGTCGAGTTGGGCCACCACGTTGTCGGTCGGGCCCCGCACCCAGAGCTGGCGGTTGCCGAGCAGCCCGTGATCCCGCCACACCGACTCGTCGGCCACGAGCAGCGGCTGCTCGCCGCTCATGCCGGGGAAGGCGCGCGCCCTGGCCACCACTTGCACGCTGATGGGCTTGCCGCCGGTGTCGATGTCGAAGCGGTCGGGCAACGACGCACCGTCCGCCGCGATGACCGGCACCGTGCCCGCGTCCGTCTTGTCGCTCAAATGCTGCAACAGACTGGCGAGCGAGCCGCCGCCGAACGAGCGGTCGTACAGCGCGCCGCGTCCGAAGGTGCGACGGTCGATGCCGAGCAGACCGACGGGTGCGTCGTCGGCCTCGTCCATGGTCGTGGTCGCACCGCCCCGCAGCACGGGTGTGGACCGGCGGGCCAAGTCGGCGGGGATGGCGGTGGGGGCCCGGACATCCACGAGGAACACGGCCATGTCGGCCCCGACGCCGATGCCTGCCTTGGCCACCACGGTGGCCCGGGCCGAGGCGGTGACCACCGATGCGTAGAGCAGGATGCCAGCGGAGAGCACCGAACCGGCGCTGAGGGCCAAGGCCAGTGGACCTGCGGTGGCCACCCGGCGCAGGGCGAGGTAGGGCGCGGTGGGCCAGCCTCGGCCCATGGCTCGGGTGCGGGGCAAGAGCCAATGGCCGAGCACGGCGGCCAGCCCTCCGCCGCCAACCAGGACGAGCAGGGGGAAGACGACCACGACCAGGCCCAGCGACGCCGTCTCGCCCCCTTCGGCCAACGTGGTTGGGCCGGTGGCCCGCTCGATGACCAAGCCCATCACGACCGCGGCCGCGGTGAGGGCGGCCAGCACGAGTGGGACGCGGGCCCCGGTGTGACGCGGCCCGCCGCCCATGCGCTGCTCGGCCCTGCGCACCCGCACGCCCGCGGCCCCGGCCAGCAGCACCAGGCCCGCAACCGACGCCGCGGCCG
>JAUTXP010000069.1 GCA_030837965.1 Acidimicrobiaceae bacterium
GAGAACCGGTTCATCGAGGAGCACGGGTTCGAGGAGTACGAGCGGTGGCACCTCGGTGTCGACGACGAGCACGGCCGGGACAGCAAGGCCCGGTACAAGTTCCCTTACGGAGACTTCGAGCGTGTGCACCGCTGCGGCATCCTGGCCGCTGAATCCCGAGCCGCGCAACGCAAGTACCACGACATCGAGCTGGCGACGGCTCACTTGCACGGGATGCTGGATGCGTTGAGGTAGCCGCTGTCCCGCCCGGCGACGAAGCAGCCGTCCGTGCATGGGCTCGGGCCGGCGAACCGGCGGGAACCCACGCGATCAAGGGATGCCCGCAAGGCCCGGTCGTGCGACAGTGCGGACAGGTGGATGAGAGGAGTTCTCGATGAAGTCGGACATGGAACTTCGGCGCGACGTCGAGCAGCAGCTGGAGTGGGAACCGAGCATCGACGGGCGGCGGATCGGCGTCACCGTCGTCGACGGCATCGTCACCCTGACCGGGGTGGTCGGCTCCTACAGCGAGAAGTGGAAGGCCGAGCGCGTGGTCGAGCGGCTGGCGGGTGTGAGGGGGATCGCCAACGACATCGTGGTGGAGCCCACGGCGGAGCGGAATGACACCGATATCGCCAAGGCCGCGGTCGACGCGCTGAAGTGGAACGTGCTGGTGCCGTCCGACCGGATCAAGGTGAAGGTCGAGAACGGATGGGTGAGACTGACCGGAGAAGTGAACTGGGACTACCAGCGCCGGGCTGCCGAGCGGGCCGTGCGAGATCTGCCGGGCGTGAAGGGCATCACCAACCTGATCGCGGTCGTACCGGGCGTCGCCCCCGAGCAGGTGAAGAAGAAGATCGAGGAGGCCCTGACCCGCGAGGCCCTGCTGGACGCCAAGGGTATCGAAGTGGACGTGTCGGGCTCAACGGTCACCCTACGGGGCACGGTGCGGTCCTGGGCCGAGCGCCGCGAGGCCGAGATGGCGGCGTGGTCGGCGCCGGGGGTCAGCGAGGTCCGCAACCAAATCTCAGTACGGGCCGCGGCCTGAGCCGCCCGCAGGACGGGACCGAGCCACCCATGGAATCGAGCGTGACCGTCCTACGGGTCCGGGGCATCGCCATCGGCATCCACTGGAACTGGCTCCTCGTGTTCGGGATCGTCGTGTGGTCGCTGGCGACGTCCCTCTTCCCGGCGACGTATCCCGGCCTGGACGTGGCCACGTATGTAGCCATGGCGGTCGTCGCCGCCCTCCTGTTCTTCGGGTCGATCCTCTTGCACGAACTCGGTCACGCCCTCCGAGCCCAACGGGAGGGGATCCCTATCGTCCGCATCACCTTGTGGTTGCTCGGCGGCGTCGCCCATCTCGAGACGCTGCCTCCGTCGCCCGAAGCCGAGTTCCGTGTAGCAATCCTAGGTCCGGCCACGTCAGCGGTCCTGGCCGCGGCGTTCGGCCTGGCGGCGTGGCTGGGCGACTGGGTCGGCGCGCCGGCCACCATCCAGGGCGTCGTCGACTACCTCGCCCGGATCAACGTGGTCGTCCTGCTCTTCAACCTCATCCCCGCCCTCCCGCTAGACGGCGGCCGCGTGCTGCGGGCCTGGCTCTGGCGGCGCCAGCGGAGCTTCATCACGGCCACAAGGTCGGCGGGGAGGGCCAGCAGGATCTTCGGTTTCATGCTGGTGGCCGTCGGCCTGCTGAACCTCTTCGCCGGGGCCGGCTTGGGCGGGATATGGCTCGTGTTCCTGGGCTGGTTCCTGCTCCAGGCCGCCCAGGGCGAGAACGAGCTGGCCGACGCCGGGCGAGCACTGGGGCTCGGCCGGGTGGGCGATGTCATGACCACCCAGCCCGCCGTCCTGCGGTCCACCCAGACCGTCGCCGACCTGCTCGACGGCCCGGCCGGTTCCCCCCTCAGCTTCCCCACCTACCCGGTGATGGACGACGGCGCGCTCGTAGGCGTTGCTTCGGTACGGGCTGCCGCCGCAGTGCCGCCCGAGGCGCGTCGGTTCCAGCGTGTCTCCGACGTGATGGTCCCCTTGCGCGACGTGCGGACGGTGCGCCCCGGCCAATCGCTGTTCGAGGTGCTCCCCATGTTCGAAGGCGGCAATGGGCGGACGTTGGTGACCGACGGCGACGACCGGCTGGTGGGAGTCCTGTCCCGGTCCGATGTCTCGCGTGCGGTGGAGGGCGTGCGCCGCATGGACGCGGGAAGCCCTGCTCGCCAGGCCGGAGTGCTCGTCTGGCTGATCGTCGGAGCCATCTTCCTCGTGGCCGCGGCGTCCCTTTACCACCCGCCCTACGTGGTGATCTCGCCCGGGGAATCGGTCGACATCGCCGGGGACGTGAGTATCTCCGGTGTGGCGGCCACGCCGGTCCGTGGCGCGTACCTGCTCACCAGCGTCCGCGTCAGTCAACCCAGTGCCCTGCGCCTCGCCGTGACCGCGCTCCGGGACGATCGCGAGATAGTCCCCCTTGGCGACGTCCTGCCCCCGGACGTCAGCCCCCGGGAGTACGCCCGTGCCGCCAAGGAGGAGTTCCGGCAGAGCCGGCTGATGGCCGCGGCGGCCGCCGCCCGCGCCCTCGGCATGCCGGTGACCGTCACCGGCGACGGCGCGCGTGTGTCCCAGGTCGTCCGGGGCGCGCCCGCAGCCAAGGTGCTGAAGCCGGGCGACGTGATCGTGGCCGTCGACGGCCAGCCCGTCACCCAGGCCCGGACCTTGGGAGAGATCGTCCGAGCTCGGCCCGCCGGCAGCGAGCTGCGGTTCACAGTCCAGCGCGACGGCAGGCCGGTCGAGGCGACGATCCGCAGCGAGCGACTGCCCCGGGTTTCGGGTGGGGTGGGCGTCGGCATCGTCGTGGAGACCCATGGCCTGAAGGTCGACCTGCCGTTCACGGTGACGTTCAAGGACCGCCCCGACGTCGGCGGCCCCTCCGCGGGCCTGGCCTACGCGCTGGCGGTGTCGGACATCCTCGCGCCCGCGGACTACGCCGGGGGCCGGCGGGTGGCGGCCACCGGGACGATCGACCCCGAGGGCGACGTCGGCCCCGTCGGTGGTGTGAAGGAGAAGGCGGTGGCCGTCGAACGGGCCCACGCCGATCTCTTCATCGTGCCCGCCGACGAGGTCGACGCCGCCCGCCGCCAGGGTCTGCCGGTATTCGGCGTCGAGCGACTCGACCGGGCGCTGGCAACCCTCGCCGCCATGGCCGCGGCCGCCTGAGCACTGCCCGCCGGGATTGGCTCTGCTGGCGGGAACGCGTTGTTGGCGGTAGTGGCGCCGGCGCCGGGCGCGGCGGTCGGCCAGTGGCTGGCCGTCGCCGACACCGCCAGCGAGGACGGCGGCCGCCAGCACCACGCGGACGCGTGAGGCGGGGCGCGAACCCAGCCGTCACCATGGAGGGATGACGAACTCAATGACGGTATGGGGAACCGCGCTGGCCCGGCCGGTGTCGCCAGACAGAGACCACATCCGAGGCCCTGTGGATGCACCGGTCTCACTTGTCGAGTACGGAGACTTCGAGTGCCCGTTCTGTGGCGCCGCCCATGGCGTCGTGGACGCCGTGCAAGCTGCCTCGGGCGACCTTCTCCAATTCGTGTACCGCCACTTCCCGCTGACGACGGTCCACCCGCATGCCTGGCCGGCGGCCGAGGCGGCCGAGGCCGCAGGGGCCCAGGGCCAGTTCTGGCCCATGTACGACCTGCTCTTCGAGGACCAGCGGCACCTCGCCCCGGCCGACCTGGTGGCCCGGGCCCGGGAGCTCCGTCTCGACGTCGACCGGTTCCAGCACGAGCTCGCCACCCACGCCCACGCCGGCCGGGTGGAGGAGGACGTCGTCAGTGGCGTGCACGCCGGGGTCAACGGAACCCCGAGCTTCTTCGTCAACGGGCTCCGCTACCAGGGCCCCACCGACGCCGCCACCATGATCGCCGTGATCGAGGCGGCCCTCGCTCCCGTCAGGTAGCTCCCCGGCGCGCCTGGTCGCGAGAGACCTGCCCGGTGCGTGCGAGCTTCTACGAGTTCGTCGTCGTCCCCGCCGAGGAGCTCGCCCTGGCCTCGGCCACCCTGGCCGCGGCCAGCGGCGCGCCATCAGCGCACCCGGCAGTGCGCGCCCAACTACGCGACCGGGGGATGCGCAGACCCCGCCCCTCGCCCATGCTTCATGGAGACGGGACGTGTGCCTCCAACCGTCACAACTGTCCCGGACGCGCCCACCGAGGAGAGGAGCCACGTCGTGGCAGAGCTGATCGCAATCGGGTATCCCGACGAGAAGACCGCAGAAGAGGCCGCCCGGGAGGTGACGAGGCTCGCCGACCAGCTCATCATCGAACCCGAGGCGGTGGCCGTCATCAGCCGTGACGCAAAGGGCCGCTTCCACGTCAACACGATGCACCACGAGGTGGCCACCGGCGCGACGTGGGGCATGTTCTGGGGGCTGCTGTTCGGCGTCCTGTTCTTCGTCCCCGTACTCGGTCTGGCGGTCGGCGCGGCCCTCGGGGCGCTCATGGGTGTTGTGACCAAGCTCGAGCTGAGCGACGAGTTCCAGCGGCAGGTCCGCGACCTGCTGCAGCCCGGCACGTCGGCCCTGTTCATGATCGTCGAGAAGATGACCACGGACAAGGCGCTGGCCGCCCTGAGCCAGTTCGGCGGGACGGTGCTCAAGACCTCGTTGTCCAAGGAGGCCGAGGAGGAGATCCAGCAGGCCCTCCACGGATCTCCCCAGGCGGCGACGGTGTCGACGCCCCGGTGATGAACGACGGCAGGCACGAGCCGCCGCGGGAGGAATGGCGGGAGCTCTTCGAGAAGCTCACGAACGAGTTCGACGGCTACGACGTCACCATCGAGGTTGTCGGCGAGCAGCTCGGCGACCACCTCGAGGCAGAAGGGCTGCCGCTCGCCTACCTGGCCTACGACGACAAGGACGACGTGTTCATCGTCGCCGTCGGCGGCCGGGACGGTCGGTACCCGGAACTCCACCACATGATCGATAGCCCTCAGAGGATCCTTGCCGACTCGGTGAGCCCGGACGTGCCGTGGGCGATCGACGTGACCGGCCCCGGCACTCGGACGATCGTGTCCCTGCGCCGGCCAGCTGCATGACCTGATCGAACAGAAGTCTGGACGA
>JAUTXP010000027.1 GCA_030837965.1 Acidimicrobiaceae bacterium
GAGGCCGCGCGGATAGGTCACGCCGTACCCGCCCTCCGGCGTCCGCCTCCGGGCGATGGCCGCTGCACTCCCCGCTCTTGGCGGCTTCGCCGCCGGGCCGCTCGGGCCACGGGCTCGCCTATCGGCTCGCCCGACTCTCCGCTCTTGGCGGCTTCGCCGCCGGGCCGCTCGGGCCACGGGCTCGCCTATCGGCTCGCCCTCTAAGCGTGGTACGCCTGTCGGGCGGACCCCTTAGAGGCCGTCGGCCAAGTGCCTGAGCGCCGTGCCTGAGTCGGGCGGCAGCGGGTTGCACGTCGACCACAGGGCCATGGCCGGACCATCGGTGGTCGGGTCGAAGGCGGGAGCGGCGTCGCCGTCGTGGTAGTAGCCGCCATCCCACGTTCCCCAGAGGCGCTGGCGGCAGAGCGAGTCGGCCGTCATCCACGCCCGCTCGCCCGGCGGCCGGCGAGTGGTCCCCCACGCGCCGCGCAGCGCGTCGAGGAAGCGCCGCTGTTCGACGGCATATCGCGTGGCGCCGTAGCGGCCGTGCACGATGCCGTGTCCCTGGGCCGTGTAGGCGGCCACCGAAGGAACCGACGGGCTGGTACCCACGAGCGAGTTGGCCGGGCCGGAGGGCCCAAGTCCGTCAGGTCGTGCGGGCGATGTGTAGACGTTGTTGTACAGCACCGACTGCACTTCGGCGCGGGTGAGGACGCCGTCGTCGAGGGGGCACGAAGTGGCCGGTCCCTCGCAGGCACGCGGCTGGCCCTCGGCCACGATGCCGTCGTGATGGCCCGGCGTGGTGTCGCCCAGCAGGGCTCGGCCGGCCAGGATGATCTCGGCCAAGGTGCCGGCCACGACGGGTGCCGCGTTCGAGGTGCCCGAGAATCGGGCCTGGCCGTCAGAGGTCTTCCCGCCGACGGCCGGGTACCCCTCGTCGTAAGAGGCCACGTCCACCGGGCGGCTCGCGCCGTTGGACTGATCGCCGGTCACGCTCACCCCGCCGACGGTGACGCCCCAGTCCGCGCCGGGGCGGTAGTCGGTGTAGTCCTCCCACGGCACGCCGTCGTTGTCGTCGAGGCCGTTCCCGGCCGCCCACACGCTGCTCTGGCCGTCCTCCACGCCGTTGCGGATGACGTCGCGCAACGGCGCGGACGGATTCGGGACGGCGCCCGTTGCGCCGTAGGAGTTGGAGATCACGTCGATCCACCGCTGGCTGGTGGCCCACGTCATGGCCGCCGCGGTGTTGCCTCGCAGCAGCACCAGCACGCACTCGGGACAGGTGCCGTGGATGTTGCCGGCGGCCACGGAGGAGGTCTTGGTGCCATGCGACTCCAGGTTGTCCGGGCTGTAGATGGAACCCGATCCGGCGTCGAGGACGCTGCCGTCGCCGAAGGCGAAGGTGGCACCGCCGATGATCTTCGTGCCCGGCAGACGGTAGAGGTGCGCCGATGCGCCATCAGCAGGTGAGAGCTCCATGCTCGCCCACGCGGCCTTGTCGGGCCCGTCGCCAAGGGTCGACACGTCCTGGCCCGGGCCGGTGGGAACCGTGATGTTGACCGCATCGGCGCCCGGATAGCCCGGCAGATACGTACTGGGGTCGGCCGTGAAGTCGATGTCGTTGTTCGGGTTGGCGTCTTTGTTCCAGGGATGCTCGGCGCCAGAGAAATCGAGGTGGTATGGGCTGAAGCCGTTGGCGGCGGATGCCGCGGTCGTCGGCTCGATGATGGCCACCACCGTCGGACGTTGTTGATCGGGATTCGGCAGCGTCACCGTGTCCTCGTCGAACTCCCGGTACGTGAAGGCCTCGTTGGCACCGGGCGAGGCCAGGGTGACGATGGCGAAGGTCGCGCCCGCCGGGACCACCCCGAACTCGTCGCCCGCGAAGTTGGTGTAGGTCAGGCCGCGCACCGCCGCCGTCCCGTTGCAGACGGGACCGGTCGCATAGAAGGCGATGTCGAAGTCGGTCTGCCATGAACCAGCGTCGGCCGTCAGCGAGAACGACCGGCCTGGGGCGACGTCGGTGATCGTGGTGTACGTCCCCGGCACGCTTTGGCCGCTCAGCGCGCATCGCGCCGTCGCCCCTTGGCCGCGCGGCAACCCAGTCGATTGGGCGACCTGTCCGTGCACCGTTCGGTCGGTCGACGCGTGCGCGGCGACGGAGCCGGTTGCGCTCACGATGAGCCCCGCGGCCCCGAGAATCGACCCGAGCCGGAGGAGGCGCGGCGGGCGGCCGATCACCTTGTCGACGGTCCGACGTTGCGAGAAATCCGGCACCTGAGCCCCCGTCCGAGAGTGAAACACCAAATGAAAAGTGTTGACATATCAGAATGACTGCCACCTAGTTCACCCTGGGCCGGCCAATGTCCTGCCGGTCCCGCCGCTGGCCCGAGCGGAATACGCGGCTGCGAGGAGCGGTTCCGAGCGGCATGAGTGAACGATCGGTCCCAGGCACTCCGTTCGGGGGAAGCGACCGGCCGTCTCGGGCCTTCGGCAGCGGACGGGTCTGCCGAGAGCCGGGCTGCGAGACGGTGCTGTCGAGGTACAACCAGGGGAAGTTCTGCTACAGCCACGAGCCCATGGCCGTACCCCGAACCCGAGGCAAGAAGATCGCCTGATCCACCCCGGGCCCGCCCAGGCTCAACCCCCAACCCGCCCCGGACCCGCGGCCCGCCCGCGGCATCTGGCGGGAGTGTGAGGGGACCGACGGGCCCGCCTACCATCGACCGCATGGGCTTCCTCCTCGCGGCCAAGGTCTGGCACTACTGGCTGTCCTTCGCCATCTTCGGCACGGTCGTGCTCGTGCTGATCGCCTACGGCATCGGCTACCTGGTCAAGGTGACCAGCAACAAGTACCCGAAGCAGTAGCGGATGGCTGACGGTGGGTCGAAGCCCGGAGCGGGGCGCGTCGACCCCGTCTCGTGGGACTTGGCCGAGCGGGTGGCCGTGCGGGTGGCGGGCCGCGACCCCTTCGAGCAGTCGTACCACTACGCGTCGCTCGAGCCCGACTTCGCCGAGCTGACGGCCGAGGCCGAGGAACTGGTGGCCCAGGAGACCGGCCTGCGCTCGCTGGCAGGCCCGGCCCGGGCCCGGGTCACCGACCGGCCGGGCTGGATCAAGGCCAACGTGGCCAGCTTCCAGCGCCTGCTCCGCCCCCTCACCGACCGGCTGGGCGAGCGTCTGCCCGACGCCCCCGCCAGCGGCCCCATCACCGCCGTCGCCCGCACCATCAGCGGCGTCGAATTGGGGACGATGCTGGGCTGGATGTCCACCCGCGTGCTGGGCCAGTACGACCTGCTGCTGGTCGAGGAGGAGCGCCCCGAGGACCAGGACATCGTCTATTACGTGGGCCCGAACGTGATCGCGCTGGAGAAGCGGTTCGGCTTCCCGCCCCGCGAGTTCCGGCTGTGGCTGGCCCTGCACGAGGTCACCCACCGGGCCCAGTTCACCGGCGTCCCCTGGCTGCGGCCCTACTTCCTCAGCCTGGTGGAGCAGGGACTGGGCAGCGTCGACCCCGACCCGAAGCGCTTCCTCAATGCCCTCAAGCGGGCGGTGGAGGAGATGCGTGAAGGCCGCAACCCGCTGGCCGACGGCGGCATCGTCACCCTGCTGGCGGGCGAGGAGCAGCGGGCCGTGCTCCAGCGCATCCAAGGCCTGATGAGCCTGTTGGAAGGGCACGGCGACACGACCATGGACCGGGCCGCGGCCGACCGTGTCCCCAGCGCCGACCGCTTCAGCCGGGTCCTGCGCGAGCGGCGCAACACGCGGGGCGCGGGCAGGCTCCTGCAACAGGTGATCGGCTTGGAGGCCAAGCTCAAGCAGTACGAACAGGGCGAGGCCTTCATCGAGGCGGTGGAGTCGGCGGGCGGTCGCGAACTGCTCGATCAGGTCTGGACCGGCCCCGACGCGCTGCCCACGCTGGACGAGATCCGCGAGCCCGCCCAATGGGTCTCCCGCATGGCTCCCAGCGGTTTGGCGACTCGGTAGCCTGACGGCCGTGGCCTCCGTGCTGGTCGTCGATGACGAGGACGACATTCGAGAGCTGGTGCGGATCAACCTCGAATTGGACGGCCATCAGGTGACCACCGCCGCTAGCGGCATGGAGGCCCTGGACCGCCTGCAAGACCTTCACCCGGATGTGGTCGTGCTCGACGTGATGATGCCGGGCATGGACGGATGGGAGGTGCTGTCCCGCATCAAGGCCGACTCCTCGGCCGCGCTGGCCGCCGTGCCCGTCCTGATGCTCACGGCGCGCACGGACGACATGGACCGCATCCGGGGCGGGATCGAGGGCGCCATCCGCTACATCACCAAGCCGTTCTCGCTGCCCGACCTGCGCCAAGAGGTCAACCATGCGCTGGAGGGCGACCCCGAGCCGGTCAAGCGGCGCAAGGTGCAGCACAACGCGCTCGAGCACTTGGCCCGGCTGGAGAAGGGCGATGGGGCCAGCGCGCCCGCGTCGGCCTCGGCCCGTCCGCGTCTCACCAAGCTCGAAGGCGCGCCCGAGGCCAAGAACCCACCGCCCCGACAGATCCGCCTGCAACTGGCCCAGGTGCAGACGTTGTCCGAGAAGCAGCACGAGCTGCTGACGGCCGTCTCCACCACGGCCACGGTCCGTGCCGCGGCCGAGCAACTCGGGGTCAGCCGCTCCAACGTCTACGCCAGCCTGCGCCGCATCGCCCGCAAGCTGGGTGTGAGAACCGTCCCGGAACTGGTGACCATTGTCCGCCAAGGCGGGCTCCCTGAAGACGCTCCTTCCTAGGTGCGCCTTCCCACTCGCGGGCGAGACCCTCGTCTGCGCCGTGTCGGGGGGCGCTGACTCCCTGGCCCTTCTGGCCCTGGCCGTCGAGGCCGGGTGCGAGGTGACGGCCGTGCATGTGGACCATGCTCTGCGGCCGGCGTCGGGCGACGAGGCCGACGTCGTGGCTCGCGCTGCGGCCCGCTTCGGGGCCCGCTTCGAGGCCAGGCGGGTGTGCGTCGAGCCCGGTCCCAACCTGGAGGCGAGGGCCAGGGCGGCGCGCTACGCCGTGCTCCCGTCCGACGTGGCCACCGGCCACACGCTGGACGACCAGGCCGAGACCGTGCTGCTCAACCTGTTGCGGGGCGCGGGCCTGGACGGCCTGGCGGGCATGGCCAGGACCGCCACGAGGGGCAAGGACAAGCGGCCCCAACGCCCGTTGCTCAAGCTGCGCAGGACCGAGACCCACGCGTTGTGCGCGTCGCTCGGGCTCGACCCCGTCCACGATCCGGCCAATGACGACCCCGCCTATCGCCGCAATCGCGTCCGCCACGAATTGATGGCCCTGTTGGACGACATCGCAGGCCGCGACCTGGCCCCGGTGCTGGACCGGCAGGCCGGCCTGCTGGCCGACGAGGCCGACCTGCTGGATGCGCTAGCCGCCGAGATCGACGCCACCGACGCGCGGGTGTTGGCTGCCGCCCCAGTCGCCTTGGCTCGACGAGCCGTGCGCCGCCTCCTGGCGGACGAGCACCCGCCCGACGCGGCTGCCGTCGAGCGGGTCCTCGCCGTGGCCCGAGGGGACGCGGTGGGGTGCGAGGTCGCGCCGGGCCTCCGGGTGCGGCGCTCGGGTGGGCGTCTGTTCGTCAGCCCGGCCTAACCTCGGCCATCGTGCTGGACGACCCGAACATCGGCCCCGTCGTCGTCTCCGAGGACAAGCTCCAAGCCCGCATCACCGAGCTGGGTGAGCAGATCACGTCGGACTATCAGGGTCGGGCCCCACTGTTGGTCGGCGTGCTCAAAGGGGCGTTCGTCTTCATGTCGGACCTGGCCCGCGCCATCAATCTGCCGGTCGAGTTCGACTTCATGGCCGTGTCGTCCTACGGCAGCGCGACCAAGACCAGCGGCGTCGTGCGCATCGTCAAGGACTTGGACCTCGACCTCACAGACCGGCACGTGCTGGTGGTGGAGGACATCGTCGACAGCGGCCTGACCCTCGCCTATCTGCGCCGCAACCTGCGCGCCCGGGGCCCCGCGAGCGTGGAGGTGTGCGCGCTGCTGGTGAAGGAGGGCCTCCAGAAGGTGGACCCCGACCTGCGCTATGTCGGCTTTCGCATCCCGCCGGAGTTCGTCATCGGCTATGGCCTGGACGTGGCCGAGCGCTACCGCAACCTCCCCTACGTCTGCACGTACCTGGGCGAGGGGTCATAGGTGGAGGGCCGAAGTAGCCTGGGAGGACCCATGCGAAAGGTCTTCCGCAGCGCCGCGTTCTATGTCGTCCTCGCCTTGCTCGCCCTGGTCATCGCCAGCAGCTTCCTGGGCGGCAGCGAGAAGCGCGAGAAGCTCAGCCTCGGCAGCTTCGAGCGCATGCTGTCCGAGCGGCAGGTCAAGAACGCCGAGCTCATGGACGGCGAGGACAAGGTCAAGGGCGAGCTGACCAACGGCAAGAAGTACGAGGCCCACTACCCGGCCGAATACTCCGACGAGCTCACTGCCGAGCTGAAGTCGGCGGGCATCGCCTACGACACCAAGAAGCAGAAGGACAACGTGTGGCTCTCGTTGGTCTTCAACTTCTTGCCCTTCATCATCATCTTCCTGGGGATGCTGTTCATCATCAACTCGATGCAGGGCGGCGGGAACCGGGTGATGCAGTTCGGCAAGGCCAAGGCCAAGATGGTCTCCAAGGACCAGCCCAAGGTCACCTTTGCCGACGTGGCCGGGGCCGACGAGGCCGTGGCCGAGCTTCAGGAGATCAAGGAGTTCCTGGAGTCGCCCGCCAAGTTCCAGGCCATCGGGGCCAAGATTCCCAAGGGCGTGCTGCTGTTCGGGCCGCCGGGCACGGGCAAGACGCTGCTGGCGCGGGCCGTGGCGGGCGAGGCGGGTGTGCCCTTCTTCTCCATCTCCGGCTCCGACTTCGTGGAGATGTTCGTGGGGGTGGGCGCCAGCCGGGTGCGGGACCTGTTCGAACAGGCCAAGGCCAGCGCTCCGGCCATCATCTTCATGGACGAGATCGACGCCGTCGGCCGGCACCGAGGCGCGGGCATGGGCGGCGGCCACGACGAGCGAGAGCAGACGCTCAACCAGCTTCTCGTGGAGATGGACGGCTTCGACACCAAGACCGGCGTCATCCTCATCGCGGCCACCAACCGGCCCGACATCTTGGACCCCGCCCTTCTGCGCCCCGGTCGCTTCGATCGACAGATCGTCGTCGACCAGCCCGACCTGGTCGGGCGCAAGAAGATCCTCGACGTCCACGCCCAGGGCAAGCCGCTGCAAGGCGGCGTCGACCTGGAGATCCTGGCCCGGCGCACGCCCGGCTTCACCGGGGCCGACCTGGCCAACCTGATGAACGAGGCCGCGCTGCTCGCGGCCCGGGGCGGCAAGACCGAGATCGGCATGCCGGAGATGGAAGAGGCCATCGACCGGGTGATCGCCGGGCCCGAGCGGCGCACGCGGGTCATGTCGGAGAAGGAGAAGCTCAACACCGCGTACCACGAGGGCGGCCACGCATTGATCGGCCACGTGCTGCCCCACGCCGACCCGGTCCACAAGGTCTCCATCGTGGCCAGGGGCCGGGCGTTGGGGTGGACGCTGTCGCTACCGCTGGAGGACCGGTACAGCTACACCCGCCGCGAGCTGCGGGACCGCATCACGGTCCTCATGGGCGGGCGCACGGCCGAGGAGCTGATCTTCGAGGACTTCACGACGGGCGCGGCCAACGACATCGAGAAGGCCACCGAGATCGCCCGGTCGATGGTGATGGAGTACGGCATGAGCGACCAGCTCGGCCCGCTGCGGCTGGGCGCGCAGAACGGCGAGGTCTTCTTGGGCCGCGACTTCGGCCACCAGGCCAACTACTCCGACGAGGTGGCGGCCCGCATCGACACCGAGGTGCAGGCCATCATCAACGCCTCGCACCTGGACGCCCGGGCCATCTTGGAGACGCATCGCGAGACGCTCGACAAGCTGGCCGCCGCGCTGATGGAGAAGGAGACGCTCGACACGCCTGATCTCATGGTCATCTTGGGCGACCTGCCGCCGTGGACCGGGTCCGGCTCGGGCTCCGCTGCAAACGGGAATGGCAACGGGCACGCGGCCGGCTCGGGTTCGGCCAAGCCGGCCACGGCCCGTCGACGGGCGGCTCGGCCGACGAGCAAGTGAGCCACCACTCGACCGAGACCGGCATGGACCTGGCCCGCATCGAAAAGGCGGTCAGGGAGTTGCTCGAGGCCGTCGGCGAGGACCCCGAGCGTGACGGCTTGCTGGACACGCCCCGGCGGGTGGCGGCCATGTACGCCGAGGTCTTTGCCGGGCTGCATCAAGATCCGGGCCAGGTCTTGAACGTCACCTTCGAGGCGGGCCACGACGAGATGGTCTTGGAGCGCGACATCCCGTTCCACTCCATCTGCGAGCACCACCTCGTGCCCTTCATCGGTCGGGCCCACGTGGCCTACATCCCGGGCGAGGACGGCCGGGTCACCGGGCTGTCCAAGCTGGCCCGATTGGTGGACGGCTACTCCCGAAGGCCCCAGGTGCAGGAGCGGCTGACCGCGCAGGTGGCCGACACCCTGGAACGAGCCCTGTCGCCCCGCGGGGTGTTGGTCGTCATCGAGGCCGAGCACCTGTGCATGTCCATGCGGGGCGTCCGCAAGCCGGGGGCGGTCACGGTCACGTCTGCCGTGCGCGGGCTGTTCAGGGACTGCGAGGCCACCCGGGCCGAGGCCATGGCCTTCATCCACGGCCGCCGCTGACCCCCGGCCACCCCCCGCCAACCCCCCCGGCCAGCCCCCGCCGCCCCTTTTCCCCCCGCTCCTACCGTTCTGGGCACCTTTTCTTGTCTCCTGGACCAGAAAAGGTGCCCAGAAGGGAGCGGACCGGGTTGAGCCCCATCCACCCGGGCCGGGCGGGCGGCGGCCGGGCCGGTGCCGCGTCTGTAACCTTGCGCCCCGTGCCTCCGGTGGTCCCCCACGTCATGGGCGTGTTGAACGTCACGCCCGACTCCTTTTCGGACGGCGGTCGATACCTCGACCTCGACGTGGCCGTCGCCCGGGGTCTCGAGCTTGTCGCCGAGGGGGCCGACGTGGTCGACGTGGGCGGCGAGTCCACCCGTCCAGGGGCCGAGCCGGTGCCCGAGGCCGAGGAACTGCGCCGCGTCGTGCCCGTCGTGACCGAGTTGGCGGGCCGGGTGCGGGTCTCGATCGACACCACCAAGCGGGCCGTGGCCGAGGCCGCCATCGACGCCGGAGCAACATTGATCAACGACGTGTCCGCGTCACTGTGGTCGGTGGCCGCGCAGGCGCGCCGCCCGACCGGCTGGGTGGCCATGCACATGAAGGGCACGCCCGGCACCATGCAGTCGCTGGCCGTGTACGACGACGTGGTGGGCGAGGTGTGTCGCTTCCTGTCCGGGCGGGTGGAGGCGGCGCGAGGGGCCGGGGTGGACGAGGTGTGGGTCGACCCCGGCCTGGGCTTCGCCAAGACGGCCGCGCACAACCTGCTGCTGCTGCGCCGCCTCAGAGACGTGGTCGACCTGGGCGCGCCTGTGCTGGTCGGCGCGAGCCGCAAGAGCTTCCTGGGCCCGTTGGCCGACGGCGCCGCCATCGACGACCGCTTGGAAGGGTCGCTGGCCTGCGCGGTGTGGGCCGCCAACTGCGGGGCGTCGATGGTGCGGGTCCACGATGTGAAGGCGACCGTGCAAGCCATGCACCTGGTGGCCGCGTGATGCGGCCGGAGCGACTGGTGGCGGCCTGATGCGGCCGATGCGGGGCAAGTGGGCCCAGGGCATCGAGCCCCGCAACTTCGCGTGGATCGTCAAGGACAAGCTCGCGGTCAGCGAGCGGCCCGGCGGCTATGCCCGCAACCACCGCAAGGTCCGTCGCCAAGAGGAGATCATCTGGCTGCGCGAGCAGGGCTTCACGCGCATCGTCTCGCTGCTCGGATCGAACCACAACCTGCACGCCTACGAAGAGCTGGGCGTGCCCTCCACCCACATCCCGTTCTCGGCCCAATCCGACGTGCGAGCCGTGCTGGGCGAGCTGTACGCCAACCTGCGCGAGTGGCTGGCCGCAGGCGAGAAGGTCCTTGTCCATCAAGAGGAGTTGGGCGACCGGCTCATGGGCGTGGTGGCGGGCTACCTGTTGTGGACGGGGATGCTCCAGTCCGGCCCCCAGGCCATCTCTGTTGTCGAGCAGATCGTGCACAAGCAGATGGGACCGCCCGGGCGCGAGCTGCTCGCCGTCGTGCCCTCGATCTGACGCCGACGGACGCATGCTGCACATCCAGTTGCACGGGCTGCGGGCCATGGGCACCCATGGCGTCTTGGCCGAGGAGCAGTCGCGGGCCCAGCCCTTCGAGGTCGACCTCGACGTCGAGTTCGACTCGGCTGCGGCGGCGGAGACCGACGCGCTGGAGGACACGGTCGACTACGGCGAATTGGCCGCGGCCGTCGAGCGCGTCATTACCGCCGAGCGCCACCAGTTGCTCGAACGGCTCGCGGGCCGAATCTGCGAGACGGCCATGTCCGACCCACGCGTCAGCGCGGTGACGGCGACCGTGCGCAAGCTGCGCCCGCCCGTGCCGGTGGACCTGGACTCGGCCGCCGTCCGCCTGCGCGTCACCCGCGCCGCAGCCGAGCGGTGAGGGCATTCCTGGCCCTGGGCTCCAACCTGGGCGACAGGGAGGCCTTCATCCGACAAGCCGTGGCCGCCTTGCCCGATGTCGTGGCCGTGTCGCCCGTCTACGAGACCGATCCAGTCGGCGGCCCCACGGGACAGGGCCCGTATCTCAACGCCGTGGTGGAGTTGGACACGGACCTGTCGCCCCGCGAGCTGTTGGACTGGTGCCACCGGTTGGAGGATGCCGCGGGCCGGGTGCGGACCGAGCGGTGGGGCCCGCGCACGCTGGACGTGGACGTGCTCCTGGTCGGGGACCTGGTGGTGGACGAGCCCGACCTCACCGTGCCCCACCCCCGCATGTGGGAGCGGGATTTCGTGCTCCGCCCCTTGGCCGACCTGGCCCCGGAACTGGTGCAGGAAAACCGCTAGGAGGCTCTAGCGATACGGCTAGCGAAACTCGGCATCTGACCCTCCGTAGGCGTTACACCCGCTGACCACAGTCGCCTCCAGGCCCGCAGATAGCGGGTGGCGGGGGCGCCGGGGCTAACCGGCCCCCCGCCGTGGCCGAACCCCTTAGGAGGGTCCGACATGGAAGAAGCTACGTACTTCGAGGCGGTCCGCACGCGCAGGCTGGAGGTGGTGGACGACGACGGCGTGGTCAGGGCGCTGCTCTACTGCGGCGACGAGTGCGAGGACAGCGTCTACTTCGAGATGCTCACGCCCAAGCGCACAAGCTCGCTCGTGGTCTACGCCGCCTCGTTCGGGGTGGGTGCGCAGGTCTGGGGCCGGGGCGACGCGGTGGCCTCGGCGTCCACCCTGCTGGACGGCACGTGCCAGGTGGAGGTCAACGATCCCGACACGGGGGCGGTGGTGTTCCAGGCGGGCACCGAGAGGCGGAAGGGGTGACGCGGCCGGTCCGCCTGCCGTGAGTTCATCGGGAGGCCCCCGCCCAGCCGGGGCGGGGCTCCCCGACGGTCAGTCTGCGGAGTCTTCGGCTGGGGGCGAGTCTTGGTCGAACAGGACTTGAGGTACCGCGCCCTGAATGTGTTCGGCGACACGGGTGACCACGTACTCGGGGCGCAGTCCCGTCTCGGTCTGCCACTGCCGGAAGTGGACATCGCACCGCATGATGTCGCCCTTGCGGAATGACTCAAGTCCGCGGTCCACCCGGTCAAGGAACCCCTGGTCCTCAACGCTCGCGTAGAACGTCCGCTCCCCGTCGCTTAGACGCCACTTGTTCCCCTCAGTGAACGACGGCGAAGCGATCGTCAGCGCCATGACCGTATCCTGCTCCACAAGCATCGTCTCGCGGCTCGGGGGAGGCTCGTACTCATCGGCCTCACTCTTGTAGATGCTGGTGGTCGTTTGTCCGTTGTCAACGAAGTCCACGCGCTCAATCCCATCCCGGTGCAGCGGTTCCAGCACTTGCCGCACCCGCCGGCGAATCTGATTGCTCCCATAGAGCCTTAGGGCGTTCTCGGGCACCTCGAACACCTCACCGTCGTCGAAGACCAAGCGCACCCAACCGGACTGAAGCCGTTCCTGCCTCGCTATCCGGCGGTTGTGAAGCTTCTTGATGACAAGAAACAATCCGACGCCCGTTCCGATGACGAGTTCTTTTAGGTTGGCGAGAGCCGTGGCCGGGTCGCCGGAGAACATGTCGATGACCCGGTGGATGAAGTCGGGTGCGGTAAGGGAGAGGGCGACCTCGACGGAGCCGGTCGCCGTTGCTCGCAGTTCCAGCGACACCGGTGGGCCGTCTGGGTTGATGAGGGCGTTCGCCTCGCGCATCAGGTCGCCGAGCGCCAGGAGTGCCGGGGCGAGGTCGTGAACGTCCATCCGGCCGGAGTCGAGCGACGGGCCGTCGAAGACGATGGAGAAAGAGGTTTCCGCCATTTCAGGCCGCAGCCTTGCCGAATCCGGCGTCGGTTACCACCCTGAGAGGTTGTGCAGCCAACAGCGCCATCGACAGCCGGGCCAGGATCGACAGGTCCGCATGGAGCCGCACCCCGTCGATACGGCGCACCCGCAGAGGCAGCAGCGACCACTCGTGCTTGAGCCTCCCGAACTCCCGCTCCACCGCCCCGCGGCGGTGGTAGAGCGACTTGAACCGGGCCGTTGCGCGCGGGACCAGCGGGTGCAGCCGGTCGGCCTTCACCCATGCTGACGCCGGGGCGCACTGGCCGGCGGAGCAACGCCACTTCGATGCGCCCCGTTTGGTGTCGGACCCGGCAAAGGTCCAGACGCCGTGCTCGCACGACGGCGGCGCGTCCTTGCCCTTCTTCACGTCGGGCGTCTGGCGCAGGGGCACGATGGGCCGGATGCCGCGTTCCTCGCACGCGTCGTACATCGTGGTCACGTCGTAACCCTTGTCCATGGCGCACGTCTCGGTGCGGAAACCCCTTGCAGCGGCGGCGTCCAGCAGCGAGGGGGCGATCATCGTCTCGTTCGTGCGGGCCGACTCGACCCGCCACGCGACCGGCAGGCCGGTCGCCGTGCAGACGGCGGCGTGGAGCTTGTAGCCGTAGTAGCCGCCGCCCGAGCGGGTCGAGACGGAGGACCGGTGGCCCCAGGACGCGTCCGGGTCGCTGTACCGCTCGCGCTCCCTGCCGCCCTTCGACACGAACCGCTGGCCGTTGGCGTAGGCGGGCATGTCCGAGCCGTCGATGGCGATGTTGCGGCCCATCTCGGGGTTCTGCTCGCGAAGCCTTGCAAGCACCGCGGCGATGCACCGGTCTACTGCGTCGGGAAACTCCCGCAGCTTGGCCGTGAAGCGGTAGCAGGCGTAGACGCTGGGGGCCGCGCCGAGCGCCTCCTGCAACGCCGCGTGCTCGCCCACGAGGCGGGCGGTGCGGCTCCACGTCGGGATCGCGTACAGAGACTTCACAAGCATCATCCCCACCATCGAGCGGACCGGGTAGCCGGGGCGGCCGGTCCAGCGCGTCTCTTCGAGGTCAGCGATAAGGGCCGCGACCTCGGCGCTGTCGAGCAGGTCGTTCACCTGCTGCGCGCGTGTTCGTTGTACCGTTGCACCGGCCACGGAGTTACCGCTCCTTGGTCCTGGCCCGGGGGTGTTAGCGCACCGCCCGGGCCGCTCAATTTCAAAGCGTCCTACACCCCGCACGGTACGCAGGGGGTGTAACAGGAACGACGCCTCGGACCGCCCCGAACCCGACATTTCCGGGTGGGGTAGAAAGAATTTCCTGATGGGGTGCCACCTGCCGAGCGGACCTTTCGATCAGCACCCTGACCTGCGGCTACCGCCTTTCGCTAGACCCTCCTAGGCGATACCCTTCGGGCAGTACGACGGCACCCCGGCGACGGGGGCTGGAACGTCAGAGAGGGGTCTGTGCCCGCACTTCGTCTCATCGGCCCTGGCCGGGCCGGCACGTCCTTGGCTGCCGCCTTGGCGCGAGTGGGCTGGGACGTGCGTGAGCCCTTCCTCGGTCGGGGCGCGGACGTGCACGGGGCGGCCCATGGCACCGACGCGCTCGTGATCGCCACGCCCGACGCCGCCATTGCCGAACTGGCCGCCGCGGTCGAGCCCGACCCGGACACTGTCGTCATGCACATGGCCGGATCGCTCGGGATCGATGTGCTGGAGCCCCATCCGAAGCGGGCCGGCCTGCACCCGTTGGCCGCCCTCCCCGACGAGGACACCGGCGCCCATCGGCTGTCCGAAGAAGGGGTCTGGTACGCGGTCGAGGGCGACCCGATGGCTCGAGCCATGGTGGACGACCTGCATGGCCACGCCATCGAGGTGGACGCCGACCATCGGGTGCTCTACCACGCGGCAGCCGTCATCGCCTCCAACCACGTGGTGGCGCTGCTCGGCCAAGTCGAGAGGGTGGCCGCCTTGGCGGGCGTTCCCTTGGAGGCCTATGACCGACTGGTGCGGGCCACGGTCGACAACGTTGCCAAGCTCGGCCCCGCGGCCGCCCTCACCGGCCCGGTCGCCCGCGGCGACTGGACCACCGTCGAGCGCCACATCGCTGCCCTTCCCGAGGACGAGCGGCCTGCCTACCAGGCCATGGTCAGGGAGGCGGCCAGATGCAGGTGATCACCACTGCGGACGGTCTGGCCAAGGCACTCGACGCCGAGCGGGCCGAGGGGCGCACGGTGGGGCTGGTCCCGACCATGGGCTTCCTCCACGCGGGCCACCGCTCCCTCATCGAGCGCAGCGCGGCGGAGAACGACGTCACCGCGGTCACGCTGTTCGTCAACCCGCTCCAGTTTGGGCCGACCGAGGACTTGGCCGCCTACCCGCGTGACGCGCAGGGCGACCAGCGCAGCGCAGCCGAGGCGGGCGCGGCCTACTTGTTCGCCCCTCTGGTCGAGGAGATGTACCCGGGCGGTGCGCCGCTGACGACGGTCGACGTGGCCGAGATCAGCGAGCCGCTGGAAGGCCGCTCTCGGCCGACCCACTTCGCGGGCGTGGCCACGGTGGTGGCCAAGCTGTTCGCCATCGCGGGCCGCGGTCGGGCCTACTTCGGCGAAAAGGACTATCAACAGCTCGCCGTCATCCGGCGCATGGCCGCGGACCTCTCGTTCCCCATCGAGGTGGTCGGCTGCCCGACGGTGCGCGAGGCCGATGGACTGGCCCTGTCCAGTCGCAACGTGTACCTCACGCCCGACGAGCGCGCCGTCGCGCCCGTCCTGCACGAGGCCCTGCAACGAGGCCGGTCGCTCATTGAACAAGGCGAGCGCGACCCGGCCGTCGTCAACGCGGCCATGCGCGCCCATATCGAGACCGAGCCCCGTTTCACCCTCGACTATGCCGAGGTCGCCGACGCCGTCGACCTCAGCGCACCCACCCGCCTGGCCGGCGAGGTCCGCCTCTTGGTGGCCGCTCGTCTGGGCCGGGCCCGACTCATCGACAACGTCCAGGCCGTCGTCCCGAGCGCATCGAGCGAATCGAGCGCAGCGAGCGGGGCCGACCATTGAGCACAGGAGCGACAGCCGTATGAAGCGCCGGATGATGAAGTCCAAGATCCACCGGGCCACCGTGTCAGACGCCAACCTCAACTACGTGGGGTCGATCACCATCGACGCGGCCCTGCTCGACCTGGCCGACATCAAGGAGTACGAGCAGGTCGCCGTGGTGGACATCAACAACGGCAACCGGTTCGAGACCTACGCCATCGTGGGCGGGCCGGGCGACATGTGCCTCAACGGCGCCGCCGCCCGCCTCGTCCAGCCGGGCGACACCATCATCGTGATCTCCTACGCCGACTACGAGGACCAGGAGTTGGAGGGTTTTCAACCGCGGGTGGTCCACGTGGACGAGCAGAATCGCCCGGTGCCCGTCGCCTTGGCCGAAGCCGAGTAGAAGCCAGCCCGTGCCGGACCTCGACCTGCTCGTGCTGGGCAGCGGCGTGGCCGGGCTGTCGGCCGCGGTGCGGGCCGCGGCCGAGGGGTTGCAGGTGGGGCTGTTGACCAAGGGCGACCTGGCCCAGTCGGCCACCCGCTGGGCCCAAGGCGGGGTGGCGGCCGTGCTTGGGGGCGACGAGGACTCCACCGACCTGCATCTGGCCGACACGCTGCGGGCCGGTGCCGGGCTGTGCGACGAGGACGCGGTGCGGGTGCTGGTGGACGAGGGGCCGCAGCGCGTCGACGAGTTGATCGCGTTGGGCGCGGTGTTCGACCGTGACCACGAAGGCCGATTGCTCAAGGCGCGCGAGGGCGGGCACTCGATGCCGCGCATCGTGCACGCGGGCGGCGCGGCCACCGGCGCCGAGATCGAGCGGGCCTTGGTGGAGGCGGTCCGGGCCACCGCGGCCATCGTGCAGGAGCAGTCGCTCGCGCTCGACCTGCTGGTGGCCGAAGGCCGTTGCCAAGGGGTGGCTGCGCGCGACCCAGACGGCGGGGTCATCGACTTGCGCGCCGCCCACACGCTGTTGGCCACCGGGGGAGCGGGCCAGCTCTTCGCGGTGACCACCAACCCGCCCGAGGCCACCGGTGACGGCGTGGCCATGGCCTTGCGCGCTGGAGTGGGCGTGGCCGACGTGGAGTTCATGCAGTTCCACCCGACCGCGCTGCACCACGCGGCCATGCCCCGACCGTTGCTGTCCGAGGCCTTGCGGGGTCACGGCGCGCTGGTGCGGGACACGAACGGCGAGCGCTTCGTCGACGAGATGCAGCCGAGGGACGTGGTCAGTCGGGCCATGACGGCGCGCATGTTGGAACAGGGCGTCGACCACCTCTGGCTCGACGCCACCGGCCTGGACAATTTCAACGCCCGCTTCCCGACCATCGCCGCGTCGGTGCGAGCCATCGGCCTCGACCCGGCGCGCGACTGGTTGCCCATTGCGCCCGCGGCCCACTACCTGTCGGGCGGGGTGCTAACCGACCTCGACGGCGCGTCGACCATGCCCGGCCTCTGGGCCGCGGGCGAAGTGGCGTGCACCGGCGTGCATGGCGCCAACCGGCTGGCGTCCAACTCTCTGTTGGAGGGGATGGTGTTCGCCCCGCGCGTGGTGGAGGCCATCCTGGCCGGGCGCGACGGGCCGATCGCGTCCGGGGCCATGCGCGCCGTCGTCGACCCGGACCCGCGGTCCGAGTCCTCGTCCGCCATCCCCGCCCGCCATCTGAACTTTTCCACAGCAGCAGGTGCTGTGGAAAAGATGGGAGAGGGGGGTGCGGGGGAGGCGAGGGCGCTGTTGCAGCGGGCCATGACGGTGGGTGCGGGCGTGTTGCGCAGCGCCCATTCGCTGGAGCAGACGGCCAAAGAGCTCGACGCCGTGCCCGCCTACGATCCCGAGGTGCGGAACCTGTTGACGGTGGCCCGGGCCCTGTTGGCTTCGGCCTTGGAGCGGGCGGAGAGCAGGGGCAGCCACACCCGCTCGGACTTCTTGGAGACCCGCGACGACCTGCGGGTGCGCATGGTCCTGGGCAGCGGCGGCAGCGGCAGCGCCCGATGAGCCAGAGCCAGGCCCACGACGACGTGCACCCGCCCATGGCCGCGGTGCAGGACGCGGTGGCCAGGGCCTTGGCCGAAGACCTGCTGCCGCTGGGTGACCTGACTGCGTCGTTGGTGCCTATCGGAGTGCGGGCGCGCGCTGCCTTCGTCGCCCGCCAGGAAGGCGTGCTGGCGGGCAGGCTGTGCGCGCAAGAGGCCTTGCGCCAAGTCGACCCGACCATCCGAGCCGAGTGGGCTTTCGACGATGGCCAGTGGTTCCCGGCGGGGGCCACCTTGGCCGAGGTGGGCGGCACGTTGCGCAGCATCCTCACCGCCGAGCGCACCGCCCTCAACCTGCTCGGCCACTTGAGCGGCATCGCCACCCTCACCCGGCGCTTCGCGGACGCGGTGGCACCTGCGCGCGTGCGCGACACCCGCAAGACCACGCCCGGCCTGCGGGCCTTGGAGAAGGCCGCGGTGCGCGCGGGCGGCGGCGTCAACCACCGGGCCAGCCTCAGCGACGGCATCCTCGTGAAGGACAACCACCTCGGCGGCCTGTCCATCACCGTCGCCGTGCAGCGCGCCGCCGAGCGCTGGCCCGGGCGGGTGGTCGAGGTCGAGTGCGACACCATCGAGCAGGTCCGCGAGGCGCTGGCCGCGGGCGCGGGCATGGTCCTGCTCGACAACATGTCGCCCGACGAGGTGGCCGTCGCCGTGCAGGAGGTGGGCGGGCGCATCCTGGTGGAGGTGAGCGGCGGCGTCACCCTCGACACCGCGCCGCTCTACGCCAAGACGGGTGCCGACTTCGTCTCGGTGGGCGCCATCACCCATTCCGCTCCGGTGCTCGACATCGGCCTCGACTTGGAAGGGCCATAACCGTGCTCCTCACCCTCGACACCGGAAACACGGAGACGGTCATGGGCCTGTTCGACGGCATCGACTTGGTGTCGCACTGGCGCTTGTCGACCAACGCCGAGCGCACGTCGGACGAGCACGCGCTGCTCGTCTCGCAACTGCTCGACTTGGAGGGCTACGCCTTCGAGGAGACGGTGACCGGCATCGCCATCTCGTCCACCGTGCCCTCGCTGACGTCGACCCTGCGGGACATGACCGGGCGTTGGTTCGACGTGCCCACTGTGGTGTTGGAGCCGGGTGTGAAGTCGGGCATGCCCATCCTCTACGACAACCCGAAGGAGGTGGGGGCCGACCGCATCGCCAACGCGGTGGGGACGTTCGAGGCCTATGGCGGACCGAGCATCTGCGTGGACTTCGGCACGGCCACGACCTTCGACTGCATCAGCGCCAAAGGCGAGTATCTCGGCGGGGCCATCCTTCCGGGCATCGGCATCAGCATGGACGCCTTGTTCGGCCGGGCCGCGGCCCTGCGGCGGGTGGAGCTGGTCGAGCCCCGTAACGTGATCGGCAAGTCCACCATCGAGTCGATCCAGTCCGGCGCGGTGTACGGGTTCTGCGGATCGGTGGACGCCATCGTGGGCCGCATCGAGGCCGAATTGGGGGAGTGCACGGTGGTGGGGACCGGCGGCCTGAGTGGACTCATCGCGCCGTTGTCGGACAGCATCGACCACCACGAGCCCTGGATCACCCTTCAAGGGCTGCGCCTCATCTTCGAGCGCAACATCAACCCCAAGTAGGCGGCGCCCAGGCATGGCCGACATCCCGTACCGCTTCGAGCGCACCCGCGACTGCGCATCCCTCCATCAGGAGTTCGACGGCATCGACGCGGGCGCGGAGACGGGCACGCGGGTCTCGGTGGCGGGCAGGCTCATGCTGCGAAGGGTGCAGGGCAAGCTGGCCTTCGGGACGTTGCAGGACTCGTCGGGCCGAGTGCAGTTGTTCGCGGGCGCGGCGTGGACGGCGGAGTTTGAGGAGTTCGGCAAGCTCTCCTTGGGGGACTGGATCGGCGCGTCCGGCGAGGTCGTGAAGACCAAGCGGGGAGAGCTGTCCATCAAGGTGGACGAGTGGGTGCTGCTGGCTCAGGCCCGGCGCCAGTTCCCCGACAAGTGGCACGGCCTGGCCGACGTGGACACGCGCTATCGCCAGCGCTACGTGGACCTGTGGGTCACCGACGAGTCGCGTCGCACGCTGCAACTGCGGAGCCGCATCATCTCGGGCTTGCGGCGATGGCTCGAGGACCGGGGCTTCGTGGAGGTGGAGACCCCTGTGTTCCACCCGCTGGCGGGAGGGGCCACGGCCAAGCCCTTCACCACCCACCACAACGCCCTCGACATCGACCTGTACCTGCGCATCGCCACCGAGCTGTACCTCAAGCGGCTGGTGGTCGGCGGCTTCGAGAAGGTCTTCGAGATCGGCCGCACGTTCCGCAACGAGGGGTTGTCGCCCCGCCACAACCCCGAGTTCACCATGATCGAGGTGTACGAGGCCTACGCCGACTACACGGACATGATGACCTTGACCGAGTCGGTGGTGGCCGACTTGGCCCGGGACCTGTTGGGCACCACGCGGTTGTCGTACGGCGGCCGCGACCTGGACCTCACGCCGCCGTGGCGCAGGGCCACGTTGCTGGAGCTGGTCGAGGAGCACGCGGGCGTCCGCGTCGACATCGACATGCCAATCGATGACCTGCGGGTCGTGGCCAAGGAGCACGGCGTCGACGTCCAGCCCGAGTGGGGCCCGGGGAAGTTGGTCCTCGAGCTGTACGAGAAGACCACCGAGTCCGAGCTGTGGGGCCCGGTGTTCGTCATGGACTATCCGCAGGAGGTCTCGCCGCTGGCTCGGCCCCATCGGTCCCGCCCGGGCTGGGTCGAGCGCTTCGAGCCCATCGTGGCGGGCCGGGAGCTGGGCAACGCCTTCAGCGAATTGACCGACCCGGACATCCAGCGCCAGATGTTCGAGGCTCAGGCCGCGGCCAAGGCCGCGGGAGACGAAGAGGCCATGGCCGTGGACGAGGACTACCTGCGGGCCTTGGAGTACGGCCTGCCGCCGACCGCGGGGCTGGGCATCGGCATCGACCGCTTGGTGATGCTGTTCGCCGACGCCCACCACATTCGCGACGTGCTGTTGTTCCCCACGTTGAGGCCCGAGCAATGAGGGTCCTCGTCACCGGCGTGGGCGGCGAACTGGGCTATCGAGTGGCGTCGCTGTTGGAGCGCGACCCGGCCGTCACCGACTTGGCCGGGCTGGACGCCAGGTCGCCCCGCAGGCGCGTCCGTTCCATGCGCGTGTTCAACATCGAGCCCACCGACCGACGCCATCTGCTGCGGGCTGTGCAGGACTTCTCGCCCACCGCGGTGGTGCACTTGGGGAGTTGGGAGCCGGACGCCAGGGTGGCGCCGCGGCCCGCGGCCGAGCGCACGTCGGCCATGGCCATCGCCGTGCTCGGCGCCGCGGCCGACCTGCCCGCCGTGGACCGGTTCGTGATCCGGTCGGACATCGCCGTGTACGGCCGGGCGCGCGGCAGTGCGATGGTCCCCGACGAGTCGGTGCCGCCCGTGCCCACCACGCCGTGGGGGCGCTCGCTGTTGGAGGTCGAGCGGTTGGGCGCGGCGGCGGGCCGGGCCGCGGGCGTGCCGGTGACGTCACTGCGTTTCGCCCCGCTGATGGGCGACCGCTTCCCCAGCCCGCTGGCCCGTTACCTGCGCCTGCCGGTCGTGGGCTTCAGCGCCCTGGCCGACCCGGCCTTCTCGGTGTTGGAGTTGGGCGACGCGGCCGCGGCCGTCATGGCTGCCCTGCACCGACGGCCCGATGGGCCGTTGAACGTGGTCGGCCCCGGTGCGGTCACCGTGTCCCAGGCCGCTCGGTTGGGACGCCGACTGCCGGTGCCCGTCCTCGGACCTGAATGGGCCTTGTGGCAACGGGTCGCGGGCGTGGCGCGCGTCGGGCTGCCCGGGCACCTGCTGGAGCTGATCCACCGCGGCCGCACGGCCGACGGAATGCAGGCCGAGTCGGCCCTGGGCCTGATGCCGGCCCGCACGCCGGACGTGGTCCGGTCGATGTTCGGCTGGTCGCCGCCCGCGGAGCTGCGCGTTGTTCGGGGGGCGGCATGACATCGGTGGTCGGCACTGGTGCCGGCGGCGTGGTCGGCGGCGTTGTCGGTGCATTGGGGCGGCGGCTGCGGGGCGAGTTCGAAGTCGACCAGTGGGGCGCCGACCCGGAATTGGTCGACCTGCTGTCGCCGCTGACCGGCCTGTTGCTGCGGGTGCACGTCGAGGGGGCCAGGCACGTGCCCGCTGACGGACCGGCCGTGTTGGTGGCCAACCGCAGGCTGGGTTTGGTGGAGCCCTTCGTGCTGGGCCGGGGCGTGCGCCAGGCCGCGGGCAGGCGGGTGCGCTTCCTGGGCATCCCCGACGTGGCGCCCATCGGTCCCGTGCTGCGCAGGCTGGGCGGGGCCGTCAACCGGCCGGCCGAGTTGGCCGCCTTGTTGCGCGCCGGCCATGTCGCCGCGCTGGCGCTGGGGCCCGGCTATCGCAGACCGCTGCGGGCCGGCGCTCTGGCGCCCGAGCCCCTCGCGCCCGCGTTGGAGATGGGCGTGCCTGTGGTCCCTGTGGCCGTGGTCGGGGGCGAGCTGACCGGTCGATGGGACGTGCTCATCGGCGAGCCCGTGCCCCGCCCGACGAGCCGTGGCCCGCTGGCCCTGGCCGAGTTGGCCGACGAGGCCAGGTCGGGCGTACAGGCTCTGCTCGATGAGGCCTTCCCACCCCGCTGGCCCTTCTCGTAACCCGTAGCTGCCGCGCCGCTCAGACGTGGGATCAGGCGTGGGATCAGGCGGCGGGGCGGCGGCTGCGGCCAGCGCGGCGAGCCAGCATCCAAACCCCCAACAGGACCGTTCCCAACAACGCCAGGGCGGGGTCGGCGCCAGTCGCAGGCGTGTTGCCCCCTGCCTTGCCACCACCGCCCGCGCCGGGCGAGCCGGGTCGGGCGCTGCCGCCCAGTTGCGCGGGCGCCGCGAAGTCGTACATCCACACGCCCCGCCCATGGGTGGCCACGACCAGCTTGGACCCGTTCGGGTTGAGCTCGGTGTCCCACGCGGGCGCGTTGGGCATCGCGGTGCCGAGGCGCTCGAACGCCGACTTGCCCTTGGTCCCCACGAACACGCCCACGTCGGTGCCCACGATCACGCGGTCGTCGCGCAACGACACGGCGTTGATGACGACGTCCGGCAGGTCGCCCGACGCGTCGGTGAAGTGCTCGCCCGCGTCGTGCGACACGTACAGATGACCGGCCCCCACGCCGGGCGTTCCCGCCAGCGGTGCGAAGCCCCTTCGGGAGTAGCCGGCCAGCGTGACGTAGACCGTCTTGGGGTCGCCCTGGTCGACGGCCAGGTCGGTCACGTAGCGGTTGGGCAGGCCGATGGCCGCGGGCTTGCGCCAACAGGTGGGCAGGCCCTGCTTGCGTATGCACCCGTCCTGCACGTTGGTGGCGATCCCGTTGTGGAAGCGGGTCACGTCGCCTGCGCCCTGGGTGATGACGTCGCACACCCCGCAGAAGCTCACGTAGACAGCCGTGCCTTCGACGCCGATGGCCGACACGGAGTTGGGCACGCCGCCCGCGGCGTTGTCGCCCGTGTCGTAGGTCTGAACCCATCCCTCGGCCTGGTCGTTGGACTCGAAGACCTCCTTGCCCGCGAAGACGATGTGCTTGGGATCGCGGGCGTCCATCTCCAACGGCGCGTCGAACTGGGCGTTGGAGATGCCGGGCTTGGCCGCGTTCCAACTGACGCCGCCGTCGGTGGTCTTCTCCAGGGCTCCGTTCGGCAGTTCGGCGAACGCGATCTTGCTGTTGAGCGGGTCCACCAGCACGTCGAAGCCGTCGCCGCCCTCCACCTCTACGCCCTTGCCGTCGGGGGCGATCTTGGCCGTGCCGTTGTCCTGCAGGCCGAGGTAGACGGTGCCGTCGCCGCTCATCACCGCGTCGTAGGGCTGCAGCGTCCCCAACGTGTTGTTGGTCGACGTCCAGTGGTCGTTGTCGTAGCCGATGGCGGTCTGCGCGTCCTGCCGCCACACGCCGCCGTCGCTGCCGATGTAGAGGCGGATGGTGCCGTTGGCCAGCTTGCCGAAGGCGGCTGCGTGCTGGTCGGGGTGGGTGGTGATGCCGCCCAGGACCGGGCCGGGAATGGTGGGGTCGCACGGCGAGATGATGAGGCAGAGGTTGTTGTAGCGCCCGATGGTCCGCCATCCGGCCAGGCCCACCGGCGCATTGGCGCCGGGCAGGGACTGGTAGACCTCCTCCAGCCCGGTCAGGACCCGTTCGCCGTCGTAGGGGTCGAGCGCGATCCACTGGTCGTACCAGGCCTGGATGCCGGGCCCGTACTGCAAGGGCAGCCGATAGCTGAGCGACGAGATGGGGGCCGCGGCCAGCTCCGCGCTGGTCGCCTTCAACGTCCACGTGGCCCCGTCGTCGCCGGAGCGGTAGATGCCATTGAGCGACGTGTACTTGGGCGGCACGCCCGAGCCCACGAAGGTGTCGCCCGCCTCCACGCCGGGGTCCTGGATCACAGCCCACATGACGTTGGGGTCCTGGCCCTGCCCAGCCGCGTAGGCGAGGCTGACCCGCCCGACAGGGTCCGTGCTCTGGGCGTTGGGGTCGGGGTCGCCGAACCCGCTCGGCGCCATGCGCGTGAACGTCCCGGGCGCGCCGCCAGCGGTCGAGCGGTACAGCGCCCCCTTGGTCGATCCCGACTTGGTGCCGCGGCGCCAGCCCACCGCGGCCGTGATCTGGTCGGGCGTGCCCGGCTTGGCCCGCACGTCGCTCACGATGTTCGACAGGTAGAACGCATCCGGTCCATTGCCTGCCGCGTTGGTGGGCAGCAGCACGTCCTGATAGGAGTCTCCGCCGTCCAGGGAGCGGAACAGGCCCTTGCTGGTGGCCACGAAGATGCGCCCGCCCGCGATCTCGATGTGGGCCACGGTGCTGTCAGGGGCGATGTTCTGGGCTACCCGCACCCACGTCTGGCCGTCGTCGCGCGACCGGTAGACGCCAGTGCCGTAGATGTTGTCGCCGCCCGTGTTCGACTCGCCCGTCCCCACGAAGACCGTGTGCCGGTCGACGGGGTCGATGGCCACCGCCCCCACTGGCGTACTGGGCAGCGTGTCGCCCAACGGAACCCAGTGGTCGCCGCCGTCGGCCGTGCGCCACACGCCTCCGCCTGCCGCGCCTGCGAAGACGATGTTGCCATCGGTCGGGTCGACGGCCAGCGAGGTGACGCGGCCGCCCACCACGCCGAAGCCCTCGGCGTTGGTCGCCGGATAATTCGGATCGTCGGTGATGTACGGCTTGGGCCCGAGCTCCTTCCATGGCCCGCCGAAGGTCTTCGACACCGTCATGGCGTCGGCCCGCAGCCGGGCTTGCAACAACACGTTGGGACGTATGCCGGGGCCGCCGGTTCCGTGGATGGTGGACAGCAGACCGTCCCGGCGGGCCGCCTCCTGAGGCAGTTCCGGCGTCTTGACGTGTTTGCCCGGGGCGGACAGCGCCTCTTCGTCCTGGGCCGCCGTGGGTGATCGGGGTGCGTCCGAGTCGGGAACCCGGATCACAGACACAAGAGCGGCAAGTGCCGCGATCGGAAGCAAATACCGCCGGTGCACGCAGGAACGCTATCGGCCTACGGACGGTGACACCATCGGCCCGATCGGTTTGACCCGTGACCGGACCGGAAGGTGGCCGCACACTCGTTGCATGGGAGCCAATCTGAAACTGGTCGACCAGGCCATCAGCGCCTACAACCAAGGCGAGCTACAGGCGTTCTGCGCGTTGTATGCCGACAACGCCGTGCTGAGCGCGCCCGACGGCACCTACATCGGCAGGGCCGCCATCACCGATATGTGGCGTGGGACGCGTGAGTCCTTCCCGGACGCCAAGCTCACCATCACGTTGACCGTCGACGACGGCACGTGCGTGGTGTCGGAGTGGACGCACTACGCCATCAACACCGGTCCGTTGACCCTGCCCGACGGCACCACGGTCCCGGCCACCGGGATGCCCGTCGAGATCAGCGGCATGGACGTCGTGGAGGTCCGCAACGGCCAGATCGTGGCCCACCGCCTGTACTACGACAACATGGCCGTCTTGGCCCAGCTCGGCCTGGTGCCCGCCGCCGGGTAACCCTTCGCCCTCGTCCCGCGACCTCGAAAAGCGACGGGTGCACTGTCACGCCGCCTCAGCCGAGAATGCCTGCGTTCGGGTCGCGACGGCCGGCGGCGCGGTCCTCGGCCAGCTTCTCGAGCATGTCCTTGATCTCGGTCGACCCGGTCTTGTCGGCCACGGCCCTGGGCATGGCGGCGAAGGCGTAGTCGGGCGACGGCAGCGGCGGCGCGTCGTCCACCCTGCGGGCCATGGCCGCCTCCACCACGGGGGCGAGCCGACGCTCGCGTTCGCCGGCCGACTTCTCTTCGCGCTCCATGAACTCGGGCAGCACCTCGCGGCCGAACAGCTCGAGCGACTCCATGATGTGCTCGTGGCGGTTCTTGCCCGCCTGCGACACGAAGATGACCTGGTCCACGCCCGCGTCCTCGTAGCGCCGGAGGAACTCGCGGATCTGCTCGGGCGTACCCACCGCACCCCGGAGCCCGCTGGCCACGTCGGCCCCGTTGCCCAGGTCGGCGGCGATCTTGGCGCCCAGCCGCTCCTGTTCGACGGCGGCCGCGTCGACCGAAAACCCCATGCGGTCCCTGCGCTCCTGGTACTCCTGCCACACGTCGGTCACGCCGGGCTGGTGCTCGCCGAACACGTAGTAGTGGGCCAGCGAGTAGCCGAAGAAGTTGGCCCCGGCCAAGCCCCGATCGACGGCCTCGTCCTCGGTGGGCGCGCACATGAACGTGGTCACGCAGGCCACGTTCGGGTTGACCGACCTGCCGATGGGCACGCACGTGTCGGCCAACGTGGAGTGGTAGTCGCCCACCCACTGCCGGGCCTCCTCCGGGTCGATGAAGGCAAAGGTCAGCGCGCCGATTCCGTTCTGGGCGGCCAGCAGGATGGTGTCGCGGCGGGAGCAGGCCACCCATAACGGCGGGTGGGGCTTCTGCATCGGCTTGGGCACCACGTTGCGAGGCGGCATCTGCACGAACTTGCCGTCGACACCGGTGAAGGGCGTCTCCGTCATGCACCGGATGGCGACCTCCAAGCCCTCACGCCACATGTCCCGCTTATAGAACGGGTCGATGCCGAAGCCGCCGAGCTCAGCCACCGAAGACGACTCGCCGGTGCCGAACTCCACCCGTCCATTGGACACGAGGTCAAGGGTGGCGATGCGCTCGGCCACGCGGGCCGGGTGGTTGAAGGGCGGGGGCGTCTGCACGATGCCGTGGCCGAGCCGGATGCGCTTGGTCCGTTGTGAGGCCGCGGCCAGGAAGACCTCGGGGGCGGAGGAGTGCGAGTACTCCTCAAGGAAGTGGTGCTCCACCTCCCACACCACGTCGAAGCCCAGCTTGTCGGCCAACTCGACCTGGTCGAGGGCGTTCTGCAGGAGCAGGTGCTCGCTGTCGTCCTCCCACGGCCGGGGCAGTTGGTGCTCGTAGAAGATCCCGAACTTCATGGCCCAACTGTAAACTCTCGCGTATACAGCCCGCACCCGCGGGACGACCCCCTCGCATCGCATCGGCGTTCGCCGGCACCCGCGCCCCCGCCGGACGGATGCGGCCAGACCATTTGGGCGTAGTTCGCCACCGTGGCGGTGGACAACCCCGCCCAAATGCGGAGGCCGGGCGGGGGAAGCGGGGGGCGGGGCGGGGGAAGCGGCGGGTCAGCGGGGTCATCAGCGGGGGGTGACGACGGCCGATAGCGGTCTGCGGTTCGACTTGACCGCGGGTCCGGTGGGCACGCCCACCCGGAAGATGGCGACGGCGTCGCCCACGCTCGCCAGCCGGGTCAGGTCGGCCGCGGTGGGCTGGTCGATGACGATCGAGATCGGGTGGTACGCGTGGCCCGACGCCATGATCGTGACCCAACTGCGCAACAGCCTGCGGCCGCAGTCGAACAAGGTCATCGGGTCGCGGTCGGCCACCGACAGCACGGCCACCGCTGAACTGGCCTTGGTCAGGCGCACGTCGCGCTGGGCGTAGACCCACGCCAGCCACCGAGGCAGACGGCCGCGCCACAAGGCGAAGCGCAACGCGGCCCGGTCGAGCCGGGACAGGTTGAGGCACGCGCACGTGAGCCCGTCCGGCGCGCTGTCGTCGAAGCGCGTCCACTGGCGCAGGTCGGCCACGAACCGCTCGTCCCGCCACGCCATCACACTCGCTTTCGACACCAGCGGTGCCACCCGAGCAGGCTCCAACAGGGTGCATCCCAGACCGACCAGTTCATCGCGCAGCGACGCGGCCAGCGGCCCGCGCTGGTACGGCGTGCGGTTGGTGATGCGCCCGCCCACCGATGCGGCCAGCGCCTGCCCGGCCACGCCGGCCTCGCCGCCCGTTGCGGGCCCGAATGACACCACGCCCAACGTCATGCCCTCGTCGTCGACCGTCACCGGCACCGCGGGCGCGAACGAGACGGCCATGCCATTGGCCGCGGCCGAGAGCGACAGCGTCTCGTAGAACGCGCCCATGGCTAACAGCGCGTCGCGGTCGTCGGGGTCGGCATCGAGCTTGTCGGCCAAGGCGTAACGCAGCGCGAAGGCGTCGTCGTCCTTCATCTGCACCAGCCGCCAGGGCTGGGCGTTGTGGGCCGAAGGCGCGCGCAACGCGGCCAGCAGCGCCTCCGTCTTCGACGGCTCAGCCTTTGGCGACATCAACTCTTGATGACATAGCGGCGCTTGATCCTCCGGGAGTTCTCGGCGAACGGCCCCTCGCCCGGGCGGTGCAGCCGCACGACCACGTCGCCAGTGCGCGGGTCCTCGGCCACCGCCGTCTTGAAGTCGCCACTGTTGGCCACCAAGCGCTCCCGCACGCAACGGCTCAGCGCGCCGGCGTCCACCGCACCGGACTCCTCGCCTCCCGCCACCTCCACGTGCACGCATGGCCGCACCTGCGCGTCCGGCAGCTCCACCAGTTCCATGGCGAAGGCGCCGATGGCGTCGGCCTTTGGGAAGTCCCTGAACAGCGCCTGCTCCACGTCCTCGGGGTAGATGTTGGCGCCCATGTAGGACAGCGTGGAGTCCGAACGTCCGCAGACGTAGAGGAAGGGCAGTCGGAAGTTGCGGCCCTTGGCCGGCTCGCGCGCCGCGCCCGCGGCGTCGAAGTCGAACTCCTTGCAGACCTCCATCACCCGCTTGAAGGAGATGGCCCCGCCCTCGTCATGGATGTTGTAACGGACCCGCGGCGACAGCATGCACAGCCGGTTCACCGTGATCACCAGCTCGCCGGTCTCGTTCGACTCCACGTAGTAGTCCTGCGGGTTGTACTGGAACAGCATGGGCACCCGCCGCCGGCCACCAGGCCCGAACAACGCCTCGGCGAACGCAGGGTTCTCGACCGCGTGCTTGCGCACGGCCACCGACAACGGGAACTCGCCCGCCACGCCGATGTCCAGGTCGCTCGCCCCGTAGGCCGAGTACACGGCGGTGAAGCGCTCCTCGAGCCGGGCCCGCAGCAGTTCGCTCATGCCCTCGCCGCCCACCACCCCGAACATGCGGTAGTGGGTCCAGTCGAAGCCGCGCGCGTCGCCGTACTCCAACAGCTCGCGCAGGAACGGCGGATACCCAGTGATGACGTAGGTCGACCGCGGCCCGAGCAGGTCGAGGGCGGACAGGATCTTCTCCGGGTCGGGCCCGGTCGACTTGATCACGCCGTTGTGGGCCAAGGCCTTCGACACGTTGGTGCCGGTGGCCCACGCCCCCATCGAGAACCCGTTGACGGTGATGACGCGCCGACCCAGCAGATGCCTGGCCAACTGGCTCAGCGTCAGGTGCACCTCGTGCAGCTCGTCCGCGCTCCGCACCCACGAGTACGGCGTGCCGGACGAGCCTGAGGACTCGTCCACCTCCACGCCCTCGTCGGGAATCACGCCGTCCACGCAGCGCTCGGGTGTCTTGTAGGCGTTGATGTACGACGCCTTGTCGGTCTCGGGCAGCGACCGCACCCGCGCCGCCGCGCTGGACCAGGGCCGGTCCCGCCAGCCGTGCGACGCCACGAAGGCGCGGTAGGCGGGCACGCGGGCCAGCGCGAACTCGGCTGCCCGCAAGGCGGCAGGCGCGGACAGCTTCTCGGTGAAGCCGCTGGGCATCGACCCGACGGTTCGGAACAGCCGGCCTGATCGAAGGGCGCCCCAGCGCAGCACGTCGGCCGCCTCCAACACCGGCTGCCAGGCCAGCTTGCGCGGCCCGCGCAGGCGCGCTGCGGGCTCGGTGGCCTTCGCCGTCATCCCCACCTCTTCGGCCCGCGCTTGCCCCACCTGAACCCTCCCACCCAACCCGGCCACCCCTCTCGACTTTTCCACAGCACCTGCTGCTGTGGAAAAGCGCGGGACGGGGCCTGGTCAGCCGTCGAGGTCGTCGAGCAGATGGTGGCCCAGCGCGCCCAAGGCCCCGGCCACCGGCCCTTCGGGCAGCACGCCCGCCACCGCGGCGGCCGCGTCGTCGGCATAGCTGCGGGCCACGGCCAACGCCTCGGCCACGCCCGCGGTGGCCCGCACGATCTCGCGCGCCTTGTCCCGCTCGCCCTCGTTCAACGGGCTCCCAAGGAGCGGCCGCAGCTCGGGCCCGTTCACCGGGTCGGCCAATGCCCGGATCACCGGCAAGGAATACGTGCCCTCCACCAAGTCCTGCCCCGCGGGCTTGCCCAACTGGGCGTCGGTGCCGACCACGTCGAGCACGTCGTCGCGGATCTGGAACACCATCCCGAAGGCAAGCCCGAACGAGGTCAGCCCGTCGACCACGGCCCGGTCGAGCCCGGCGCACAACGCGCCGATGCGGCACGCCGCCGACGTGAGCGACGCCGTCTTGCCCGAGATGGAGTCGAGGTACTCGGCCTCGGTCCGCTCGACGGAGAACGCGGTCCGCAACTCGCCGACCTGGCCCTCGCACAGCCTGCCGATGGTGGCGGCCAAGAGGCCCGCCACCTCCGTGCCCAGCGAGGCCGCGATCTCCGACGCCTTGGCCAACAAGAAGTCGCCCGCCAAGATGGCGACCAGGTTGCCCCAACGGGCGTTCACGCTCTCCACGCCTCGCCGGGTCGCGGCCTCGTCCATCACGTCGTCGTGGTAGAGCGAGCCGATATGCACCAACTCGACCGACACGCCGCCCCGCACGACCGCGTCCGTCACCTCGTCGACCCCGCCCGCGGCCGCCGCGGCCACCGCCAGTGCGGGCCGCAAGCGCTTGCCTCCTGCGCCGACCAAGTGGCCTGCCACCTCGGAGAGGAAGGCGTCCCCCGACTGCACCGAAGCTCGCAGGGTGCCCTCCACCCGCGCCAAGTCGGCTTCGAGGCCGGGAACACCCAAGAGCGTGGCGATGTTGACCACCGGCTAAGAACGTAGGCGACCCCGTCGATCAAGCCCCAACACAACGAGGGGGGCATGCCTGTTCGCCGCCTACCACGGGTAGACTGACCGATACGACCACCAGCCGTCCGAATGGAGGCGGTCACTTGTTCGAACGCTTTACCGACCGGGCACGCCGAGTCCTTGTGCTTGCACAAGAAGAGGCGCGTCTTCTGAACCACAACTTCATCGGGACCGAGCACATCCTGCTCGGTCTCATCCACGAGGGCGAAGGCGTTGCCGCCAAGGCCCTTGAGTCTTTGGGCATCTCGCTCGAAGCCGTGCGCGAGAAGGTCGAGGAGACCATCGGCCCCGCGGGCACGGCCACGACGGGAAGCCCGCCGTTCACGCCCCGGGCCAAGAAGGTGTTGGAGCTCTCGCTGCGAGAGGCCCTCCAACTCGGCCACAACTACATCGGCACCGAGCACATGCTCCTCGGCCTCGTGCGCGAGGGCGAGGGGGTGGCCGCCCAGGTCCTGCAGGGACTCGGCGCCGACCTGTCCCGCGTCCGCCAGCAGGTCATCCAGCTGCTGTCCGGCTACCAGGGCAGCTCCGGCAAGGGCGAGCCCGCCGCCACTTCGAGTGGTGCCGGCAGCCCGAGCAGCAAGCCGGAGGAAGCCACGGACAAGGGCAACAGCCAGATCCTGGACCAGTTCGGCCGCAACCTGACCCAGCTGGCCCGCGAGAAGAAGCTCGACCCGGTCATCGGCCGCAGTCGCGAGCTCGAGCGGGTCATGCAGATCCTCA
>JAUTXP010000067.1 GCA_030837965.1 Acidimicrobiaceae bacterium
CGCCGGTTGCGCCCAGAGTGACGGAAAGGCCGCCGGCGCCACGCCCGCCGCGGCCGTCTCGACCGACAACGGCCGTCCCTCGATCGCCGCACGGGGTATCGGGCTGGTGAAGGGCACCCCCGACACCCTCCGCGTCGTCCTCGGCGTGGAGACCCGCTCGGCCAGCGCCCAGGACGCCCTGTCGGCCAACAACGACAAGGCCACGGCCCTGATCAGCACGTTGAAGGAGAAGGGGGTCGAGACCAAGGACATCCAGACGTCGCAGCTGTCGATCAATCCCACCTACGACGACAAGGGCCAGCGCATCACCGGATACCAGGTCAACAATCTCGTCACCGCCACCCTTCACGATCTCGCCGGGGCCGGAGCACTGATCGACGCTGCGGCCGGCGCGGTGGGCGATGCGGTGCGGGTGCAGTCGATCGGTTTCTCCATCGACGACGACAGCGCCCTCAAGGCCGAGGCCCGCACGCAGGCTGTCCACCAGGCCCAATTGCAGGCGGAGCAGATGGCCAAGGCCGCCGGGGTGAAGCTGGGCGGGATCCGGCTCATCTCCGAGGTGCCCGAGAACAGCTCCGTTCCGGTGTACGACCGCTACGGCGGTGGCGCGGCCAAGGCGGCAGCCGGCTCCCCGGCCCCGATCGAGCCGGGCCAGCAGGAACTGAGCCTCACGGTCGACGTGGTGTGGGAGATCGCACAATGAGTGGAGGCGGGCGGTTACGATCCGCCCGCCCATGCTCTACGCCACGGAAACCTTCACCGCCGACGAGGTCGAGGTCCTCGAGCGGCACCTCACCAACGTCGACCGGCCGGTCTTCGCCCTCGTGAACCTGCCCGAGGTGGTGAAGGGGGCGCTGTTCGCCCGCTACTCCCGGACCCACAAGAGCCTCCGCCGCCTGTTTCTCGACGAGTTCGCCGACGATGTCGACGCCGCCTCGGGTGACGGCGGGCCGGACGAGACGACCGTCGGCGTCGGGCGGGCCGAGCAGCTCTACGACAAGGTGTTCGGCGAGTACGGCGACGACTCCGTGGCCCAGCTCGGCGGCGTGCACCTGGCCTGCGAGCAGGCGTCGAACCTGCTGACCAAGGTGTTGGAGTGGGGGAGGCTGATGGCCTACCTCGAGCAGTCGACCCGCTACATCGCCTACGACGCCCGGCTGGGCGGCCGCTACCGCTACTACCGCGACCCCACCCTCCTTCAGTCCCGGCTGGGGACCCGGTACGTGGCCGACATGGACCGCATGTTCGACACCTACGCCGGCCTGCTCCCTGTCATGCAGGCCTACTTCACCGAGCGCTACCCCAAGCGGCCCGAGGACTCGGACTTCGCCTACCGCAGCTCCATCAAGGCCAAGGCCTACGACTCGCTGCGGGGCCTGCTGCCCGCGGCCAGCCTCAGCAACGTGGGCGTCTACGGGACGGGACAGGCCTATGAGGCCCTGCTGTTGCGCATGCGCTCGCACCCGCTGCCGGAGTCGCGGGCCTACGCTGAGATGATGCTGGAGGAGCTGCGCAAGGTCATCCCGTCCTTCCTCAAGCGCGTCGACCTGCCCGACAGGGGCGGGGCCTGGTCGGACTATCTGGAGGAGAACCGGCGGGGCATGGAGGCGCTGGCGTTCGACATGTTCGACGGGGTCGAGCCCGAGGACAGGGCCATGGTGACCCTGGTCGACTTCGACCCGGACGCCGAGGACAAGCTGGTCGTTGCCGCCCTGTACCCGTACACGGCGCTGCCCGAGGACCAGGTGGCGGCGCGGGTCAAGCTGCTCAGCACCGAGGACAAGGTCGCCATCCTCAAGGCCTATGTGGGGGACAGGGCCAACCGCCGCCACCGCCCCGGTCGGGGTTGGGAGCGGGTCGACTACCGGTTCGACGTGGTGTCGGACTACGGGGCCTTTCGCGACCTCCAGCGCCACCGGATGCTGACCATCGAGTGGCAGGACCTCACGCCCCGCCACGACTACGTGTTGCCCGAGGCCGTGGCCGAGGCCGGGCAGACCGACGCCTTCGCCGAGGCCATGGAACGGTCGGCCGCGCTGTACGAGGCCTTGGCCGACGCAGGCTTCGTCAAGCAGGCGTCCTACGCCGTGGCCCTGGCCTACCGGGTGCGGTACGTGATGCAGATGAACGCCCGCGAGGCCATGCACCTGCTCGAGCTCAGGACCGGCCCGCAGGGGCATCCCGAGTACCGGCGGGTGGGCCAGCAGATGCACAGGCTCATCGGCGAGCAGGCCGGGCACCGGGTCATCGCCGAGCTGATGCGCTACGTGGACCACGGGACGTACGACCTCGAGCGCCTCGACGCCGAGAACCGGGCCGAAGCCCGCCGCGCCGCCCGCTCCTAACCCAAGCCCCATCCCCCTCCGACTTTTCCACAGCAACAGGTGCTGTGGAAAAGCGCGGAGTGGGCTCGGGATGTGGGGGAATTGTTCAGGATGGGGTTGCTGGGGACGATGTTGAGAAAGTATGGTGAGCCCACGCGGGGGCGGAGGGAGGTGGAGCATGCGCCGATTGCGCGCCCTCGTGGTCATCGGGGCACTGGTGTTGGCTGGGCAGGCAGCAGCGCGCAGCGCGGGGCCGGCCACGACGTACAAGGTCAAGCGGGGCGACACCCTCAGCCGCATCGCCCGCCGCCACCACACCACGGTCGAGGCCCTGACCGCGGCCAACGCCCTGGCCAACCCCAACCGCATCTTCGCAGGACAGGTCCTGTCCCTCGCCCCTCCCGCAGCGCCGCCTGCTCCCTCGACCGGGTCGAAGCCCGGCGCCCCCCAGCCCATCGCCGCGGTCAAGCCTGCACCCGGCCTGGCCACCTCTGACGCCATCGTGGTCGTGGGCCTCGACGGCCAGTCGAGCTACGTCGTGCGCAAGGGCGACACCCTCAGCGCGGTGGCCACCCGCTACAGCACGACGGTGGCCGACCTGACCAAGCTGAACAACATCAAGTCCCACTCGGTGCTGCGCATCGGCCAGTCCCTCGCCGTCCCCGGCGGCGGCTGGACCTGCCCGGTGGCCGGGCCGCACAGCTTCGGCGACAGTTGGCGCCAGCCCCGCGAGGGCGGTCGCCAGCACATGGGCACCGACGTCTTCGCGGCCCGAGGCACGCCCGTCGTGGCACCGGTGGCGGGCACCCTCACCTATCGCAACGGGGCCATCGGCGGCCTGGCCTTCTACCTCGACGGGGTGGACGGCGTCACCTACTACGGCGCCCACATGACGACCCAGACCGCGCCCACCGGCCCCATCAAGGCGGGGGCGCCGATCGGCACGGTGGGCAACACCGGCAACGCCGCGGGCGGCGCCACCCACCTCCACTTCGAGATCCACCCGAAGGGCGTGGCCGTCAACCCGTACCCGACCCTGAAACGGTGGTGCTGATGGCCCGACGCTCCTTCGCCGTACTGGCCGCCCTGGCCCTGTTGGCGGTGGGCGGACAGGCCGCGGCCCGCCGCTCGGCCCGGCCGGTCGCCCCGCCCGCTCCATCTGCGCCGGGCACCTACCGGGTGGCCAACGGCGACAACCTGTCGCGCATCGCCACCCGGTTCGGCACCACCATCCAGGCCTTGGCCCAGGCCAACGGCATCCGCGACGTGCACCGCATCCGGGCCGGGCTGGTGCTCAAGGTCCCGGCCCCTGCGGCCCAGGGCGACCCCCGGCTGCCCGACCGCCTGCGCCAGACCCCGGACCGTCTGGCCCTCATGTCCGTGTTCGACCAGGCCGCGTCCCGCCACAAGGTT
The DNA here is from genome assembly GCA_030837965.1 of Acidimicrobiaceae bacterium. Classification (GTDB taxonomy): domain Bacteria; phylum Actinomycetota; class Acidimicrobiia; order Acidimicrobiales; family JAUTXP01; genus JAUTXP01. Next base: position 3,738 of record JAUTXP010000067.1, read on the forward strand.
CCCGCCGACCTGCTGAAGGCGGTCACCTGGATGGAGTCCGGCTGGCAGAACGACAAGGTGTCGTCCACCAAGGCCCTCGGCATCGGCCAGGTCATGCCCGACACCGTGCGCTTCGTGAACGACGTCTTGCTCCGGTCCCGACTCGACCCGGCCAAGCCCGCCGACAACATCAACCTCTCGGCCCGCTACCTGGCCTGGCTCCTCACCCAGACCAAGGGCGACGTGCCCCAGGCCGTGTCCGGCTACTACCAGGGGCTGGCGTCGGTGCGCAGGCAGGGGCCGCTGCCCGAGACCACGGCCTATGTGAACGCCGTGTTGGCCCTGCGGGCCCGCTTCTAACCGCCCTGCGCCGCCCACCCCTCATCTTTTCCACAGCACCTGCTGCTGTGGAAAAGTTCTGGTGGGGGCAAAAAAGCGCCAAGAAATGTGGACCCTCCTGACCAGCGATGACGCGCGAAACCCCAGGTGAACACTGGGGAAACGCCACTTGACGGGGCGCCGCCGCCTTGCCATAACTAGGCGGTCCGCACCCCAGACAGCCTGGTCGTGGCCCTCGGGATCCTCGTAAGGGTGAACGAGGGGGGTCGTCGGGCATTGGGGGGAACCCCGGGAAGCCAAGTAGAGAACGGCCCAAGTACCCGTGCGCTCGGCGACGAGCGTTGGACGGGAGACGGACGGTACCAACGGCTTCTCGGGCCCCTCCCCTCAACCCCGCAGCAGGCGTGTTGGCAGCCCTGATCTTGGTGTGCCCGCGGTCACTGCGTCCCGGTACACGCACTAGTGTCGCCAGCCGTCGAGGCGCTTGCAGAACAGGGGACACACGGTGGCGAAGGCAGCCGACGCAGCCAACCCGGAAGCGATCATCTCGCTGCGCAACGTCACCAAGTCGTTCGGCTCGCACACCGTCCTCCAGGACATCAGCTTCGACGTCCCCAAGGGCCGCATCACCGCCATCCTCGGCCCGTCGGGTACGGGCAAGTCCGTCCTGCTGAAGAACATCATCGGCCTGTTGCGCCCGGACGGCGGCGAGATCTGGGTGGACGGCGAGAACATCGTCGGGATGCGCGAGAAGGACATGTACCGGGTCCGGCGCAAGTTCGGAGTGCTGTTCCAGGACGGGGCCTTGTTCGGCTCCATGAACCTGTTCGACAACATCGCCTTCCCGTTGCGCGAGCACACCAAGAAGGGCGAGCGCGAGATCAGGGAGATCGTGCTGGAGAAGGCGGGCCTGGTCGGTCTGCTCGACCACCTGAAGAAGGTGCCCGGCGAGGTCTCCGGCGGGATGAAGAAGCGGGCGGGCCTGGCCCGGGCCCTGGTCATGGACCCCGAGATCGTGCTGTTCGACGAGCCCGACTCCGGCCTCGACCCGGTGCGGGTGGCCTACCTGGACGAGCTGGTGGTCAACGTCCAGAAGGAGACCAACGCCACCTTCTTCATCATCACCCACAACATCCCGTCGGTGATGCGCACGGCCGAGTACATGGGCGTGCTGTTCCGCTCCGGGCTGGTCAAGTTCGCGCCCAAGGAGGAGATGCGGACCTCGACCAACCCGATCATCCGCCAGTTCCTCTCGGGCCGGGCCAAGGGGCCGATCGGCATGGACGAGATGTCGAGCGACGGCAGCGAGATCGAGGACATCCTCGAAGAGCAGGAGGCCGAGCGCTTCGGCGACGCCGACAACGACGAGCCCGAGATCATGACGGTCTGATGGTTTCGCATCGCAACCAGAGGTTGCTCTGCGAGTCGGCCGGTGCTCGGGCCGACCGGGCAAGCAGGACCGGCCCTCGCGCTGAAGCGCGCGACATGGGGCAGCGCTGATGGCCTCGACGTTCGCGGCCAAGCCGCAGATCCTGCTCAGGGAGACGGGCAACATGTTCGCCGTCTGCCTGGAGGGCATCCGCAACACGTGGAAGGTCAGCGAGTGGGCCGGCGAGTACCTGAGCCAGTGCTGGTTCATCGCCAAGGTGACCAGCCTCCCCGTCATCCTCATCTCCATCCCGTTCGGGATGGTGATCGCCCTGCACGTCGGGTCGTTCAACCGCCAGCTCGGGGCCGAGGCGGCCACCGGTGCGGCCATGGTCCTGGCCATCGTGCGCGAGGCCGCGCCCGTCGCCACCGCCCTGCTCATCGCGGGAGCGGGGGGCAGCGCCATGACCGCGGACCTGGGCAGCCGCAAGATCAGGGACGAGATCTCGGCCATGGAGGTCATGGCCATCAACCCCATCCACCGCCTGGTCACCCCCCGGCTGTGGGCCGCCACCACGGTGAGCCTGGCCCTCGTGTCCCTGGTCAGCGTGGCCGGCCTGGCGGGCGGGTTCGTGTTCAACGTGCTGGTGCAGGGCACGACTGCGGGCGCCTACTTCTCCGGCTTCACCGCCCTGGTCCAGTTGTCCGACCTGTGGTCGGCCCTGTTCAAAGCGGCTGTGTTCGGCTTCATCGCGGCCATGGTCGCCTGTTACAAGGGCCTGTACGCGGGCGGCGGGCCCAAGGGCGTGGGCGACGCCGTCAACCAGGCCGTGGTCGTCACCTTCATCCTCATCTTCTTCGCCAACTTCATCATGACCACGCTCTACTTCGCCCTCATCCCGCAGAAGTTCTGATGTCGCACTCGCCCGCTCATTCGGAGACGCACTGATGGGTGCGCCCGCGGCCGTGGGGCGGCGGGTCGGGCGCGTCGCGGGCGGCCTGGCCGGGGCCATGGAGGAGGTGGGCCGCCAGCTCAGCTTCTACGTGCGCGTCCTGGCCGACACGCCGAAGATCTTCCTCCGCGGCTACACCGGGATGCTCTTCGCGCTGGTGTCCGACATCACCATCGGCGCGGGCGCGCTGATCGTGGGCGGGGGCATGGTCTTCGTCATCTTCTCCATGTCCTTCTTCACCGGCACCGAGGTCGGCCTCCAAGGCTTCAAGGGCCTTCAGCAGATCGGGGCCGAGGCCTTCACCGGCCTGGTCGGCAGCTTCGCCAACACCCGCGAGGTGACGCCGCTCATCGCGGGCGTGGCCTTCGCGGCCCAGGTCGGTGCGGGCTTCACCGCCGAGTTGGGCGCCATGCGCATCTCCGACGAGATCGACGCCCTCGAAGTGATGAGCGTGCCGACCTTCGTCTACCTCTGCTGCACGCGCGTGGTGGCCGCCGTGCTGTGCATCATCCCGCTCTACCTGTTCAGCCTCTACGCCAGCTTCTTGGCCACGGAGCTGGTGACGACCAAGTTCTTCGGCCTGTCGCCCGGCGTGTACCACCACTACTTCCGGCTCTACCTGCCGCCCATCGACATCGCCTACTCCACGGCCAAGGCCATCATCTTCGCCGTGGCCGTGTCGCTCATCCACTGCTACTACGGCTACTACGCGTCGGGCGGACCGGCCGGGGTGGGCGTGGCCGTGGGCCGGGCCATCCGGCTCAGCATCGTCACCGTCGTGTTGTTGAACCTGGTCCTTTCGCTTCTCTTCTGGGGCGGTGGCAACACCGTGAAGATCGCCGGGTGACGACTGCACGTGGCTGAACGCATCACCCGGATCCTGGCCGGGATCATCTCGCTGACCCTGATGATGGGCCTCGTCTACTTCGGCGTGAAGGTCAGGGCCGTGGGCGTCCTCAAGCCCAAGTACCAGCTCAACGCGTCGTTCACTGCCGCGGGCCAGGGCTTGCAACCCCAGTCCGACGTGAAGGTGCACGGCGTGAACATCGGCCACGTCCGCAACGTCCACCTGCGCGACGGCCGGGCCCTGGTGCGCCTCGACATCGACAAGGGCGAGAAGGTCCCGACCGGCGCCCGGGCCGTCATCCGGCCCAAGACCCTCTTCGGCGAGAAGTTCATCGACATCGACCCCGGCCAGCAGGAGACGACCGGGCCGTTCCTCCACGACGAGGACACCATCAAAGACACGCTGGGGGGCTTCGAGCTGGAGAAGGTGCTCACCGAGCTGTATCCCATCCTCAAGGCGGTGAAGCCCGAGGAGCTGACGACGGTCCTGGGCACGTTGGCCGATGCGGGGGAGGGGGAGGGCGCGGCCATCAACCGCCAGATCGCCAACTTCGCCACGCTGGCCGACCTCCAGGTCCGCCACGACGCCGACTTCCGCCAGTTCCTCGACGACCTGGTGCTGCTGTCCGACGAGTTGGCCGACCGCTCGGGCGACCTCATCACCGCGGCACGCGACCTGAACGTGGCCCTGCCGCCCATCAACCAGCGCAGCGACGAGGTGGCCGCCCTGCTGGACCAGGCCGGGCGCCTGTCCACCGACCTGGCCGACGTGCTCGACGCCCACCAGTCGCTGTTGGCCAAGGCGGCCACCAACGGCAGCAAGCCCTTGCAGATCCTCTATGACCGACGCCCGATGATCACCCCGTTGATCGACGGCCTGCACATCTTCTTCCAAGTGCTCAGCGAGGTCGGCCACATCGACAAGGGCGACGGCACCAAGTACGCGGGCGTGAAGTTCATCATCGGCGAGGAGTGCCCGGAGGGCCGGGTGGGCTGCGGCCCCAACAGCGGCTCGACGGCCACCAGCACCACGGTTCCCAACGCCGCGTCCAAGAGCACGGGCGCGCCCAAGGGCAACCTCGGCGCGCCCACCACCGGCGTGCCCCTCATCGACGGGGCCCTCACGCCGCTGCCCGCACCCGCGTCGGGCGCGGCAGGCCTCACCGAGTTGATCGGGGGGCTGCTGCGGTGAGGTGGACGGTCGTGAAGCTGGGGGCCTTCGTCGTCGTCTGCCTGGTGTTCACCGGGTGGCTGGCCTTCACTATCGGCAACATCCACCCCTTCCAGGGCACCTACGACCTCAACGCCACCTTCGACGACGTCACCGGCCTGCTGCCCAACGACAACGTGAAGGTGGCGGGCGTGGTGGTGGGCAAGGTGGGCCAGATCAAGGTCGTGCACGGGCGGGCCAGGGTCCGCTTCACCGTGCGCAAGGGCCTCAAGCTGCCCGCCGACACCGAGGCCGCCGTGCGCTGGCGCAACCTGCTGGGGCAGCGCTACGTCTACCTCTATCCGGGCACGGCGTCGACCACGCTGGCCGACGGCGACTCCCTTTCCAAGAGCCGCTCCGTTGTCGATCTGGGCGAGCTGTTCAACCGGCTCGGCCCCATCGTGCAGGCCCTCGACCCGAAGCAAGTCAACGCCTTCTTGGACACGGTCGTCGGCGCCTTGGACGGCAACGAGGCCAAGGTGGGCAAGGCCTTGGACGACCTGGCCGTGCTCACCCAAGGCCTGGCCGCGCGTGACGACGCCATCCAGCGCATGATCGCCAACCTGGACACGGTGGCGGGCACCATCAACAGCCGCGACGCCCAGATCCAGACCGTGCTCGACAACCTCATCGCCTTGTCCAAGACGTTCGGCGAGCACACCGACGTGCTGGACAGGGCCGTCGTCGACCTCGACCGCTTCGGCGAGAACCTCACGTTCCTGTTGGGCCGCAACCGCTCCGAGTTGGACAGCCTGCTCACCAACCTGACGACGGTGACCGACACGGTGAGGACCAAGCTCCCCGTCCTCGACGACACCCTCAGCCATCTGTACGAGGGGTCGAAGCGGCTGTTCACATCGAGCCGTTACGGCGACTGGCTGAACCAGATCATCCCGTGCGGACGCGTCGGCTATCCGGCCAGCCAGAGCGCCACCAACTGCCCGGGCGTGGGGAACTTCCCGGGCGCGCCCAACCAGCCGCCGCTTCCGGGCGCGGGTGCGCCCTCGGCCGACTCGGTCATCACCACCCACGCCGTGTCCGGTGCCGAAGCCGTCACCTCGCTGTTGGGGGCGGGCCGGTGAAGTCGTTCAAGGACATGAACCCGTACCTCATCGGACTGGTGTCGGTGTTCGTCATCGGCACGGCCACTGCCTTCGCCTTCCTCGTGGGCATCAGGCACTTGGGCGAGAAGGCCTATCCGATTCGGGCCGTGTTCAGCGACGCGTCCGGCATCCGCGTGGGCGACGACGTGCGCGTCGCCGGCGTGAAGTCGGGCCGGGTCACCAAGGTGGTGGCCGACCGCGAGGCGGGCGCGGTTGTGGTGGACATGAAGGTGGGCAACGGCGTCGACCTGGGGCCTGACACCAAAGCCGAGATCGCGTTGGAGACCTTGCTCGGCACCAAGTTCGTCCGCCTCAGCGGCCCAGTGGTCAAGCCCTACCTGCGCACGCGGCCGGAGGCCCAGCGCCTCATCCCGCGGGACAGGACCAAGACGCCGTTCGACGTGTTCGAGCTGACCAAGATCGGCACCCGCACCATTCAGGAGACGGAGACCGAGAAGGTCAACAAGTTCATCACCGAGCTGGCCGACATCACCGAGGGCAAGCAGGACACCGTGCGCCAGTTGCTGGACGGGATCACCCGGCTGTCCACCGCCCTGAACGACCGGGACGCCCAGTTGCGCGAGCTACTTGACCGGGCCGACACCTTGTCCGGCAACTTGGCGGCCAAGGACCAGACGCTGGTCCAGTTGATCGACCAGAGCCAGGTCATCCTCGACTACGTGCAGCGCAGGCGCACGGCCATCGCGGGCACGCTCGAGTCCAGCGCGGAGGCGGTAACCGAGTTGGGCAGGCTCATCACCGTCAACCAGGCCAGCCTGGACAGCATCCTCACCACGTTGCACCCGACCCTCGGCGTGGTGGAGAAGCACCAGGCCGACATCGCCAAGTCGTTAGGCGTGCTCGGCCAAGGAAGCCTGGGCCTGGCCCGGGCCAGCACCCATGGGCCCTGGCAGGACATCTACGTGCGCGAAGTGGGGGCCAGCTTCATCTGCCTGTTGTCGCAGCAGTCGGGGAACCCGGTGCCGGGATGCTGAGCGCGACCGAGCCTCGTCCGCGTTGCGCCCGCGCGCGCGCCGTTGCGCTCTTCGCGGCTGTGGCCCTGGCCGTTGTCGGCTTGCCCGCCTGCGCGGGCTCGGGCCAACGTCGAGGCTACGACGTGACCGCCTACTTCACCCGCACGGTGTCGCTCTACAAGAAGGGCGACGTCAAGATCCTCGGCCTGTCGGCCGGGAAGATCACCGACGTCAAGGTGGTCGACACACGCGTGCGCGTCCGGCTGCGGCTCAACGAGGGCGTGAAGCTGCCCGAGGACGTGCAGGCCACGGTGGTCCCGCTGTCGCTGATCGGCGAGCGCTACGTGCAGCTCTTCCCGGCGTGGACCACGGGCGAGGCTGCCGCGCCGCCCGGCACCGTGATCCCGTTGGAGCGCACCACTGTGCCGGTGGAGCCGGACGAGGCCCTGGCCGCGCTCAAGAAGTTCCTCGACACCTTGGACCCGCACGCCACCGGGAGGCTGGTGAGGAACCTGGCCCAGGACTTGAAGGGCAATGGCCAGAGCATCAACGACGCATTGGGCGGGCTGTCGCAGTTGACGGCCACGCTGGCCGACAAGGACCAGCAGCTCGCCCACCTCATCGAGAACTTCGACCGCTTCACCGCCACCCTGCGCACGCGTGAAGGCCAGTTGGGCAAGGTGATGGACCAGTTCGCCACCACGACCCGGCTGCTGGCCGACGAGCGCGACACCATCGCCAAGCTGGTCAAGGCGTTGGCCCAGACGTCGTCGGCCGGGTTGGACCTGATCAGCGAGCACGGCGGCGCCTTGAACCAGGACGTGGTGACGCTGACCCACACGCTGGAGACGGTGAACGCCAACCTCGACCACGTGCGGGCCTTCCTCACGGCCACGCCGGAGCTGATCGCGGGCGTGAACCTGGACGGTGGCCAAGGGCTGTTGAAGTCGTACGACCCGGCCTTCCACCACATCGACCTGCGTCAGGCCACCACGCCGACCCTCGCCCTGCTGCTCGACGCGTTGGGCCTGCCCAGCGAGGGGCTGTGCATCCCTGTCGACATCAACTGCACGCCGGGGCTTCCCATCGCCGGGCAGCAGGCCGCGCCCGCGCCCGCCTCGTCCGCGGCCTCGCCGCTCCCC
>JAUTXP010000025.1 GCA_030837965.1 Acidimicrobiaceae bacterium
AGTGCGACGAGAAGCCGGGGGGCGGGCGGGCGGGGGCGGGGGGGCTAGTAGACCCAGAACGGGGTGCCGATGGGCATGAGGTTGGCGGCCCAGATGAAGTCGATGGCCGAGTTCGACACTCGAGCGCACCCGTGCGACGCGGGGAACGGCGGGATGCTGGGCGACCCGTGCACGGCATACCCGCCAGTGAAGTACCGCGGCCGCCACAGCGTCCCGAGCTCCGACGTGCGCATCCCGTTGATGGCCGTATAGATGGCGAAGTGCCCCTCGGGCGTATGGGCCACGGCCCGCCGCCCGCCCGACATGTACGGCTTCTCGCTCCCGGTTGAGGTGTTGAACGTGTAGGCGGCCACGCCGTCGCGCACAACCATGATGATCTGTCGCCGCTTGTCCAACTCGACCACGCTGCCGAACCCGGTCCGGGGCGTGGGCCGGAACCCCTGCTCCAACAACTGCCGCTCCCGCGCCCCCACCGACCCCGCCCGGGGCAGACCGGCCGCCTTCTCCAACGCATACACGGCCTGCTGGGTCAGCGTGCCGAAGCGCCCGTCGACCGGGACCCAATACCCCAAGTCGTTGAGCCTGCGCTGGAGGTCGGCGACGGACGGGCCGAAGGCGCCGGTCGTCACCGCCACCGGCCCGAGGGCCATCACATAACCCGAGGAACCCGACGCACCCGAGCCGCCCACCCGCGGCCGCGGCGCCGCCATCCCCAGCACCACTTTGCCCGCGGGCACCTGACCCACGCCCGACCCGTAAAACGGCGCGTCGCCGTAGGCGAACACGCCGCCGTCGCCCGCGGCCAGCCAGTACCCGCGGCCGTCGCCCGAAGGAGCCATCCCCACGACCGGACTGCGCAACTGCGTCCCGCCCGTCGAACCGAAGAAGTCGGCCGTCCCGTACGAGAAGATGCCGCCGTCCGACGCCACCAGCCAGTAGCCGCCGCCGTCGGGCGCGGCGGCCATGCCCACCACCGGCCGCACGAGCGGCAGCCCGCCCGCCGAGCCGAAGTAGCCCGCGTTCCCGTACGCGAACACGCCGCCGTCGGACGCGACCAGCCAGTAGCCGCCGCCGTCGGGCGTGGCCGCCATGCCCACGATGGGCCGGGTCAACGGCACCGACGCGGCCGAGCCGAAGTAGCCCGCGTTGCCGTACGCGAACACGCCACCGTCCGATGCCACCAGCCAGTAGCCGCCGCCGTCGGGCGTGGGCGCCATCCCCACGACGGGCCGGGCCAGGCGCGTCCCGCCCGGCGACCCGAAGTACCCCGCGTTGCCGTACCCGAACACGCCGCCGTCGGCCCCGACCAGCCAGTAGCCGCCGCCGTCCTGCGTGGCCGCCGCACCCACCAAGGGCGCGGCCAGCGGGTGCCCCTCGGTCGAGCCCCGAAAGGCCATTCCTCCGAAGGCCAACAGGGAACCGTCGCCCGCCCCGCCCGCGCCCCGAGCCCCGGGGGACGCGAACGCCAACGACGATGCGAGCAGGACGGACACAGCCAGGACCAGCGGACGGGCGCGCATATGGCCGGAGATGGTGGCACGCGGCCCGCCGACGCGCCGCACCGGCGGCCGCAACACCCGCCCCAAAGTCGGGCAAACGCCGCGGCCCACCCCGCTCACCCCACGATCTCCGCACAAGTCGGCCTGACAACCGGTCGATAGAAGCGTCGGAAAGGTGCAACCCGACCGCGACCGGAGACAGACCGGAGACAACGACATGCCTTACACCGCCGAGATCAGCCGGGCCAACCCGACCTGCTTCCTCTTCCTCATCGACCAGTCCGAGTCGATGCGCGAGGCCATTGGCGGGGGCGAGGTTCCGATGGCCAAAGCCGACGCCGTGGCCGACGCCGTCAACCGCCTCCTGTCGGAGCTCACTATCAAGTGCGCCAAGGAAGAAGGCGTGCGCGACTACTTCCACGTTGGCGTCATCGGCTACGGCGCCAAGGTCGGCCCTGCCTTCGGCGGCGCGCTGGCGGGCCACGACCTGGTGCCCCTCAGCCATGTCGCGGCCCAGCCCGCCCGCCTCGAGGAGCGCACCCGCAGCACCCGCAACGGCTCCGGCGTCCTCACGCAGCAGTCGGTCAAGTTCCCCACCTGGTTCTCGCCCGTCGCCTATGGCGACACGCCCATGTGCGCGGCGCTCACCAAGGCCCACGACGTCGTGGGCAAGTGGCTGGCCGAGCACCCGGGCTCGTTCCCGCCCATCGTGTTGAACATCACCGACGGCGAGTCGACCGACGGCGACCCTTCCGGCCCGGCCGAGGCCTTGCGCGAGCTGATGAGCGCGGACGGCAACAGCCTGCTGTTCAACCTCCACGTCTCGTCGGACCAGAGCGAGCCCATCGTGTTCCCCAACGCCGATCGCTCGCTTCCCGACGACTACGCCCGCCTGCTCTTCGGCATGTCCAGCATCCTCCCGCCCACCATGCGCACCGCGGCCACCCAGCAGGATCTGGCCTTGGCCGAGGACGCCCGCGGCTTCGTCTTCAACGCCGACATCAGCGCCATCCCCCAGTTCCTCGACGTCGGCACCCAGGTCCTCGGGCTCCGATAAGCCGAGGCGCGACCAGCCCGTGCGGGCCCTCACCACATCGTTCTGGCTGGCGCGGGCGGGCAACGACGCGGCCGAGTACGAGGACGCCTTCGCGCCCCGCAAGGACGGTCGCCACAGTGCTCGTCGGCTGCGCCTGGCCATGGCCGACGGAGCCAGCGAGAGCATGCTGTCGGGCCGTTGGGCCGACGTGCTCACGACCACGTGGGCCAAGTCGGAGCGGGCATCGATGGCCGACGTGCTGCACGCGGCCATGACCGAGTTCGAAAAGGTGCTGGCCGCCTACCTCGACGAGCGGGGCCGACAGGACCGCCCCGTGCAGTGGTTCGAGGAGCCGGGCCTGGCCCGAGGCGCGTTCGCCACGCTGCTCGGTCTCCAGTTCACGACGCGCCGCACCTCGACCGGCTCGTGGACGGCGACGTCGCTCGGCGACACATGCATGTTCCAAGTGCGCGGCGACGAGTTGCTCACGTCCTTCCCGCTCAAGAGCGCGGCCGACTTCGGCTCCTCGCCCAAGCTCGTGCCGAGCCGGGCCGACGACGTCGACATGGTCGTGTCGCACATGGAGGAGCGCGAGGGCGAGTGGCGCTCCGGCGACTTGTTCGTGTTGGCGACGGACGCGCTGTCGGCCTGGTTCCTCTCGGAGGTGGAGGCGGGCCGGTCCCCGTGGCAGCAGTTGCAAGGCTTCAGCGAGCGGGGCCAGGCCGCGTTCGGCCAGTGGGTGAGCGGCCTGCGCACCGAAGGCAGGCTGCGCAACGACGACGTCACCATGGTGCGGGTCGAGGTTCTGTGATGACGACCGCGACCGAGCCGGACGCAGCGGCGGCGGCGGCGACAACTTCGGCCCGGACGTTCCCGAGGGGCGCGTCCTACATGGAGGCGTTGCAGGACCCTGCATCCGCCTTCGCCGATCCCGACTTGGCCGCGGCCGCGCCCGCCCTCACCCCTCTCGGCCTCCCTCGTCCGGTCAGCGGCAACTTCGCCGCCGTCTTCCGCATGGACGCGGCCGACGGCCGGGCGTGGGCCGTGCGCTGCTTCACCCGGTGGTTCGACGACATGGGCAGGCGGTACGAGGCCGTCGACGCGCACCTGCAAAAGCAACGCGGCACATGGCGCGTGGGCTTCGAGTTCCAGAGCCAGGGCGTGCACGTCGACGGCGAGTGGTACCCCATCGTCAAGATGGACTGGACCAGCGGACAGCCGTTGCTCGGCTACATCGAACAGCACCTGTGGGACGGCGCCGCGTTGGCCTATCTGGCCCATCGCTTCGCCACCTTGGTGGACGAGCTGCGCAGGGCGGGCGTGGCCCACGGCGACCTGCAGCACGGCAACATCCTCGTGGCGCCCGGCGGCGACCTGCGCCTGGTCGACTACGACGGCATGTTCGTGCCCGCGTTGGCCGGACTCACCGGCAACGAACTGGGCCATCGCAACTATCAGCATCCGTCGCGGGCGCCCGGCGAGTTCGGCCTGCACATCGACAACTTCTCGTCCTGGGTCGTCTACGCCTCGCTGGTCGGGCTGTCGGTCGACCCGCTGCTGTGGGGCAGGGTGGACGGCGGCGACGAGTGTCTGCTGTTTCGGTCGCAGGACTTCACCGACCCGGTCCACTCCGACGCGCTGGCCGCGTTCGAGTCGAGCGGCCATCCCGTGCTCGCGGACTTGGCGGGCAGGCTGCGCTCCTATCTGGCCATGCCGTTGGCATCCGTGCCGCCCCTCGCGCCGGACCGGGCCCCCATGCCGGTGCTGCAAGAGGGTCGCCCCGTCGACTTGGCCCGCCAGCAGAGCCTGATGGCCGTGCTCCGGGACGAGGCGCCTGCGGCCGCGTCAAGCCCGCTGGTGGAGGACATCCGCAGACCGCGGGCCGCGGCCCGTCCGCCCGTGCACTTCTCGCATCCGACCACGCCGCGCCTCGCCGCGGGCGCGGTGGCAGGGGCGGTGCTGCTCGTGCTGGTGGCCATGGCGTCCGCAGTTGTCCCTGTTGTGCTCGGCCTCCCCGCGCTGCTCGCCGTCACCGCCGTCGGCTCCCTCGCGGCCAAGACGCTGTGGCGGCAGTCGCCGGAGGTGGCCGAGTTCCAAACCAAGCAGGCCGGGCACGCTGATGCGACGCGGCGCAGGGACGAGGCCAAGTCGGCCGTGGCCGCGGTGCTGCGGCAACGGGCCGAGGTGGACAAGACCGAGCACGAGGCGCTGTCGCGCGCGGGTCGGGCCAGCGAGCAGCAGCAGTCCGAGCGCGACGCGGCCATCCGCCAGGTCGACGACCAGCTTCGGGTCACCCTCACGGCCTTGGCCGCCCAGGAGCAGGAGCTGTACCGGGCCGAGCACACGGCCTTGGCCGCGGCCCTGCGCGACGCGCAACGGGTGGTCATCGACGAGGATCTACGCCGCAAGCCGCTCTCGATGTACTCGGGCCTGGACGACCGCCTCCTGTTCGCGTTGGCCTTGGACGACGTGCGCACCGCGGCCGACTTCGTGGACGTCTTCGTGGAGAACGAGGGCAAGGCCTCCGAGCTCGCGTACCTGGTGCGCGCCGACGACAAGCGGGTGAAGGCCACCGGCCTGAGCGCGGCTGGCGCCAGACAACTGCTGTCGTGGCGGCGCGGCCTGGAGGCCCGCCTCTCGGCCAGCCTGCCCACGTCACTGCCCGACGACGTGGCCGGACAGATCAGGGCCCGCTTCTCCGCGCCGCGCGCCGAGTTGGCCAGGGCCGAGGGCCGGGCCCGGGCCGACGCCGAACGCCAGGCCGACGCGGTGCGGGCCATGCCCGTGGCCGACTCGACTGCGCTCACCGCCGCAGCGCGTCAGGCCCAGCGCCAGGCCGCGGAGCGACGGGTCAAGCTCGACCAGGACTTGGGCCGGGCCAAGAAGGCGCTGGCCGAGGCCGAGTGGGAGTTGGACTCGTGCGAGCGCGAGCTCGACGCCTACCGAGGACTGACCTTCGCCGCCTTCCTCCGCGGCATCATCGGCCTCCCCTGACCCCGCCCCCCGAACTTTTCCACAGCACCTGCTGCTGTGGAAAAGTTCGGGGGTCAGAAGCTGGAGCCGATCAGGGCGCCGCCGTCGATCACCATGGTGTGCCCGGTGATCCAACTGGCCCGGTCCGAGGCCAGGAACAGCGCGGCGTTGGCGATGTCCTCGGGCTCCCCCAGCCTGCGCAGCGGCAGGCGCGATGCGATGCGTTCCTCGGCGGGCTCCCACAGGGCTCGGGCCATGTCCGTCTTCACCAGCCCAGGGGCCACGGCGTTGACCCGCACCTTGGGCCCCAGCTCGTTGGCCAACTGCTTGGTGAGGTGGATCACCGCGGCCTTGGTCACGTTGTAGTAGCCGATCGAAGGCTCGACCGACATGCCGCCGATGCTGGCCACGTTCACCACCGCGCCGCCCCGCTCCTCCATGGCCGCCCGCCAGGCGAGCTGGGTCCACGACACGATGGCCCACTGGTTCACCTGCACGGTCTTGTCGGCCCGCGACTTGTCGATGCCGACCAGCGGTCCCATGTACGGGTTGGTGGCCGCGTTGTTGACCAGGATGTCGAGCCCGCCCAGCCGATCGACGGTGGCCTGCACGCATGCAGCCGCCGCGTCCTCGTCGCCCGCGTTGGCGGCAAACCACTCCACCTCGCCCGCCATGGTGGACGCCGCCTCCTTCAGCGCGTCCTCCTTGCGGGACGAGATCATGACCTTGGCGCCCGCCTCCGCGTAGGCCGCGGCGATGGCCCGGCCGATCCCTCGCGACGCCCCCGTCACCAGCGCCACCTTGCCGTCCAGTCGCAGGTCCATGGCCGGCGATCCTACGAGCGCATCTCCTCGAGCTGCGAAAGGTGCGCGGTCAGATGCATGGTGCAGTGCACGTCAAGCAGCCGGGCCACTGGCATGGGCTGGCTGTCGACCACCACCGTGTCGCCGTCCTTGATCCGCACCATCACCGGCGTGTCGTCCAGCGGCCCCAACTGGGCGGCCAGGTCGCAGAGCTGACGGCTCGACGTGCGCAGCCGGTCGAGCAGTTCGGCCCGCGAGCCTTGGGCCTCCAGGTGCTCGTCGTCCACGGCTTGGTCGTTGTCGTACTGGGGCGTGGGCATGTTGGCGAGGACAGAGCGGAGCACCGTGGTCAACAGGTCGTCGTTCACGGTGAGGTGGGCCAGGACCAGTTCGACCGGCCACTCGCCTGGCGCAGGTGGGGCGAAGTCGCCGTTGGCGGCCAGGTCCAAGATGCGCTCGTACGCCGATTCCAACGAGGCCGTGTCCATGGGGTAGGACCCTACGCATGAACCGGCTCGCAGGCGAGACCTCGCCCTACTTGAGGCAGCACCAGGACAACCCGGTGGACTGGCACCCGTGGGGCGACGATGCCTTCGCCGAGGCCCGTGACCGGGACGTGCCCGTGCTGTTGTCGGTGGGGTACTCGGCCTGCCACTGGTGCCACGTGATGGCCCACGAGTCCTTCGAGGACCCGGCCACGGCCAAGGTGATGAACGAGTTGTTCGTCAACGTGAAGGTGGACCGCGAGGAGCGGCCCGACGTGGACAGCGTCTACATGGACGCGGTGCAGGCCATGACCGGCCACGGGGGCTGGCCCATGACCGTGTTCCTCACGCCCGACGGAAGGCCGTTCTTCGGCGGGACCTACTTCCCGCCCTCGGCCCGTGGCGGCCTGCCCGCCTTCACCGACCTGTTGCGGGCGGTGGACGAGGCCTGGCGGAACAAGCGGGACGAGCTGTTCGAACAAGCCGAGCATCTGTCCGACGCCATCGCCGTGCGCTCCACGGTGTCCGTGGGCGATCGGGGCGACTTGGGTCCCGCCATCCTCGAAGGCGGCTACAGCCAACTGCGGGAGATGTTCGACGCCGAGAACGGCGGCTTCGGCCGGGCGCCCAAGTTCCCCATGCCCAGCAACGTCGACTTCGTCTTGCGCACGTTCGTGCGCAACGGGTCCGAGGCCACGGTGGGCATGGCCACGACCACCCTCGACGCCATGGCTGCGGGCGGCATCTACGACCATCTCGGCGGCGGCTTCCACCGCTACTCGGTCGACCCCTACTGGCTCGTCCCCCACTTCGAGAAGATGCTCTACGACCAGGCCGGCCTGCTGCGCGTCTACACCCACGCCTGGCAGGTGACGGGCGCTGACCGTTACGCCCAAGTGGTCGAGGAGACGGTCGAGTACGTGCTCCGCGACCTGCGATCCCCCGCGGGCGGGATCTGCTCGGCCGAGGACGCCGACTCCGAGGGCGAGGAGGGCCGCTTCTACGTGTGGTCGCTCGACGAGCTGCCGGAGGCCTCGGCCCGCTGGTTCGGCGCGTCGGCCGCGGGCAACTTCGAAGGCCGCAACATCCTCAACCGTATGAGTGCTCGAGAGCAGTTGCTCCGATCGTCGGAGTTGTCACTCGAACGGTCGGAGCTGTTGCTCGCACGGTCGGAGCGGGTGCGCCCGGGGTTGGACGACAAGGTGTTGACCGAGTGGAACGCCATGTTCCTGTCCGCCTTGGCCGAGGCGGGTGCGGCCATGCAGCGGCCCGACTGGGTGGCCACGGCCGAGGAGGTGGCCGACTTCTTGTTGGCCAACCTGCGTGGCGAAGACGGGCGTTGGCTGCGGTCGTGGCAAGAGTCGGCGGGCGCCCGCGTCCTGGCCTACGCGGTCGACTACGCCTGGCTGGTCGACGCCTTCACCCGCCTGGCCGAGGCCACCGGACGACGGCGGTGGATCGACGAGGCCGCGGCCGCGGCCGATGGCCTGCTGGACCTGTTCAGGGATGACGAGGGCGAGGGCTTCTTCACCGTCGGGCGTGACGGCGAGGAGTTGATCGTGCGCCAGAAGGACGTGTTCGACGGGGCCACGCCGTCGGCCAACTCGGTGGCCGCGGTGGCCCTCATCCGGCTCGGGGCCTTGACCGGCGTGGAGCGGTATACGGCCGCGGGCGAGGGCGTGCTGCAACTGCTGCGGCCGACGATGGAGAAGCAGCCCTCTGCCTTCAGCCACGCGCTGGCCGCGGTCGACCTGGTGGTGTCGGGCGTGACCGAGGTGGCCGTGGTGGGCGAGCGGCCCGACTTGGTCCGGGCCGTGCAGCAGCGCTTCGTGCCCAACGGCGTGCTGGCGTGGGGCGAGCCCTACGAATCGCCACTGTGGGAGGGCAGGGTCGATGGGCTGGCCTATGTCTGCAAGGGCTACGTGTGCAAAGCGCCTGTCGACTCGGCCGACGCCCTCGTCCTCGAGTTGGCCGGACCGTAAGCCTGGCGCGGAAAGGTCACGTCGTGCTCGCCCGCCGGCGTCCGCGTCCGGTCCACCACTTGGGCCTGGGAAGGGCGCACGCTAAACGGCATGGCGGTCGCACTCCTTCCTCGCAGCAATGCCCGCAGCGCTCCCCGCAGTCGGGCCGTGGGCGACGACCTCGACCTGCTCGTGCTGGCCGCAGGCCGAGGCGCGTGCATCGGCGTTGACATGGCGTCCGGCGCCTTCGTCCTGGCCCGCTGGCCGGGGCGGGGCGCGCCCACCCTGCGCCGGTTCGACATGGCGTCGGCCCGATTGGCGGCGGCGGGCGCGGGGGCGGGTGGGGTCGCCGGCGGAAGCCCAGTCGGAGGTTCCGTCAGAGGTTCAGCCGCGGGCCCGGGCGACGGCCCCACGGGGGACCCGCTGGCTCGGCCCGAGGCGGCCTGCGTCGAGCGTCCGCCCCACGCCGTGGGCAGGCTGCGCCCGCGGGTGGCCGAGCGCTACGTCCGCCCCCTGCTGCTGCCTGCGGGCGAGCACTTGTTGGGCTTCGCAGGATCGACCACGCCCTACTGGGCCCTCACCGGCCACCGGCCTTCAATCTGCCTCGTCGCCCCTCACGGGCCTGTTTCCGTGGTGCGCACCGGTGTGGGCGTGGCCTGTCGGTTCACCTGGCGGGGCGTGGCCCACGAACTGCCGCTGGCCGACGCCGCCTTGTCGCTCAAGCCTGCGATGGACCACACCCATCGGCCCGTTCTGTCGGGTGCGCCGCTGGCCGACCTCGTGGGCTTCGTGCCACGGCGGCTGCTGGTCGCCCTGTCGCCGCCGCGCGACGGGCTGTGCCACAAGGTGATCCCCGGCTTGCTGCCGTAGTCGGACCCCGCACCGACCGGCGTCTAGGAGGGCGAGCCGATAGGCGAGCCCGTGGCCCGAGCGGCCCGGCGGCGAAGCCGTCAAGAGCGGGGCGTGCAGCGGCCATCGCCCGGAGGCGGACGCCGGAGGGCGGGTACCGCGTGACCTATCGGCTCGCACGTCTAGGTCGACCGTTTCCTCCAACCGGGGGGCTGCTATACCGGGTGGGACGCGGGGAAAGGGCGGTCCGTTGTACGGCTTCAACGTCGGATCGGGCGCTCGGGGACTAACTGAGGGGGCCTGATGACGATTCGAGTCGCGCTTGGATGGCACGGCGAGCTCACCGACAGCAGCCTCGACTACGCCGTCCAGCTCGGCGTAGAGGGCTTGATCATCCATGTGCCGGACGCTCCGGTGGTCGACGGCGCGTGGCAGGCCGTCGACCTTCAGGCACTGCGGAATCGGGTGGAACGTCACGGGCTGCGGCTCTTCTCGATCGAGAACACACAGTGGGACATGTACTCCGACTGCATGTGGGGAGGCCCACGAGCAGATGAGCAGCTCGCCGCGTACTGCCGCACGGTCCGGAACATCGGCGAAGCCGGCATTGGAGTGCTCGGGTTCTGCTGGATGCACCTCGAGGGGTGGGGCTACATGGACGACGTTGGGCCCGAGGGCCGAGGCGGTGCGGTGGTCCGCCGGTTCGACCAAGGGCGCGAGGACCCCGGGTTCCTCATACGCGGCCGCGTGATCGGCGAAGCCGAGATGTGGGGCCACTTCGAGCGCTTCATCACCACGGTTGCGCCGGTGGCCGAGGAGGCCGGCGTCCGCCTGGCGCTGCACCCGGACGACGTGCCGATCCCCATGTTCGGTGGCATCGCGCGCATCTTCAGCAGCTTCGACGGGGCCCGGCGGGCCGTTGAGGAGGTGTGCGACAGCCCGTCGTTCGGCCTCAACTTCTGCCTCGGGACGTGGTCCGAGATGAGTCCGGCCGCGCTCGACCACATGGAGCACTTCGCGGCACGGGGCAAGATCGTCTACCTGCACTTCCGGGACGTGAAGGGTCACGTGCCCGCGTTCGAGGAGTGCTTTCTCGGCGAGGGGAACTACGACCCCGTCGACGTCCTCGTGAGGCTTCGGCGGACCGGCTTCGACGGCTTCCTCGAAGAGGACCACGTGCCGGTCATGGAAGGCGACACCACCGGTTGGGGCGCCCGGGGCCGGGCGTACACGACCGGCTACATCCAGGGCCTGCTCCGCGCCGTCGAGAAGCTCGACGTGCCGCGATAACGGCACCTGCACCCACCTGATGGCGGAAGCCCCTCGCCGCTCATCGAGGCCGCGTGCAGCCTTCGTTCGAAGCGCGGCGGCACGGCGGCGCGGCGGGCCAATGACTCGGGTAGTGCTTCGTGTACGTCACAGGTCCGGAGGAGTCGGTTCGCGGCGGCATCCTTGGCACCGTCGCCGGGGAGACAGGCCACGGCGCTGCGCGGGGCCGACTTCTGCGCTAGGCGGCGGAGGGCGTGAGCAGGCTGCGGAAGCGGTCGGTGGCCAGGGCCCGGCACGTCGACTCGTAGGCCGCCTTGGCCACGTCGTCCAGCCCGTCGGCGCGCATCATGTTCAAGCCGTGGAGGCGGACCTCGTCGGCCGAGGGGCGCAGCAGCAAGACGTCCACGCCCCGGCCCCGGGCCGCGGCGGCTTCACCTGCGAGCGAGCGGGCGGGCCAGCGCCGCAGCAGTTGGTGCAAGGGGTTGGGGGCAGATGCGGTGTCGTAGGCGAGTGGGATGACGCCGATGATGCGGTCGCATCGGGCTTTGACGGCGACGTCGAGGTTGGAGGTGGAATGGGCGCCGCCGTCGACCAGTGTCATGCGGCCCAGCCGCACCGGTTTGTAGACGCCGGGGATGGCGCTCGACGCCATGACCGCGTGGGCCAGGTCGATCTCGGGCGAGCCCGGCCTGCCCAGCACCACCCGTCGGCCGGTGTTGATGTCGACCGCGCACAGGTACAGGTCGTCGGCGGGCCACTCGGCGGGCAGCTCCTCCTGGAAGCGCCGCCTGCCCTCGTCCATGGTGAACAGCCCGCCGGGGAACAGATGGGCCAGCACGCCCGGGATGGGGAGGGGGATGCCCCTGGCCACCGAGCGGCCTGCGATATAGGCCGACCCGACCGCGATGCGCATGAAGTCGAAGGGCGACCGGAAGGTCGGGGTGAGGATCTGACGCCGGGCCGCGATCGGGTCGTCGCCGCCGATGCGGGGCAGCTCAGGATGGTCGCCCAGGGCCAAGTGCCAGAAGTCCTCGGTGGTCCAGCCCGCCCGCAGATAGGCGCCACACACGCTGCCCGCGCTGGTGCCCACGATCAGGTCGGCGGCGCCCGCCACGAATCCGGCTTCCTGCTCCAGCGCGTGCAGCACGCCCGCGTGGTAGGCCATGCCCACCAGCCCGCCCGCGCCGAGGACAAGCCCTGTCTTCATGGCACCAGTGTCACCCACGGCCGCGGCGTTCATGCGGATGGCTGTTCCGGGGTGTGGGCGTGACCGGCTGCTACTTGCCCAGCTTGCCCGCGGCCAGATCCTCGGCCATGGCCCAGCCGAAGGCGATGAGAAAGTCCCGCCGGTCGTGCTTCAGGCCGTCGAAGAAGGCGGCGAAGTCAGGGTCGACCATCTCGGGCTTGAGGGCCTCGTGGTCCAGGCAGCCCGCGGCCGAGCCGTCACCGCTGACGATGAAGGTGCGGTCGTCGATGCGGCCTTCGGCGCCGAAGCGCTTGGCCAGCCTGCGGCCCCACGCCCGCTCCTCGCCCGACGCCTTGTGGCCGGGGCGGGGGACGATGTCCTCCAAGCCCCGGAACGCGCCGTACCCGCCCACGTCGATCATCTTGGTGCCGACGAGCACGTCCTCGTCGGGGAAGGCGAGCAGGGCCCGGCGGTACTGGTCGGCCATCAGGGCCTTGAGGACCCCATCCCGGCGGGCCGTGCGCTTGACCGAGGCCAAACCCACCAGCAGGCACGGGGTGCCGCCGATGCGCTCGAGCGTGCAGAACGAGTACCCCTGGAGCTTGCCGTTGTCGCGGGCCTGGGTGATGAGCACCCACGCCTCGCGCTGCTTGGAGAGCAGCCCGACGTCGTACCCAGCGGGGCCGTCGGCGCAGATGTCCGCCATCTCGCCCAATTCGGCGTCGCTGAGTGCGGTGCAGTCCTTGGTGTCGACCTCGATCGCCATAATCCTGCTGCTTCTCCCTACTTGACCGCTCGGTCGACTTTGAATTCTAGGGGATGCCGTCGGATTGGCTCCACGCCGGGTGGGGGCCGGCATCATCTGCGGATGACGGGCCCAGGGCGCCAAGGGCTGCTGGCAGGCATCGCCGTCGACGCCGACGCCGTGCTGGAGCTGGTCCGGGGCAGGCCGGATGCGGACTTCCAGCGGCCCACACCGTGCCCGGCCTGGGACGTGGCCCACCTGCTCGCCCACTTGGTGCGGGACTTCGAGCGGGTGCCCGAAGGGCTGGATGCGGGACTGGTCGTCGATGCGCCCATCGACGCCGATCGGCTGTCGTACTGGCGCTACGACCGGGCCGAGAACCAGGTCGGGACCCAGCGGCGGGCGGTCGAGATCATGGGCCGGTTCGGGTCTCCGGCGGCCGTGGTGGACGGGCTGGAGGCGATGGTCGACGCCGCCTTGCGCACCGCTCGGGACGCTCCTGCCCGCGCCTTGGTGCGGGTGCCGTGGGGCTGGGTGATGGACCTGGACGAGCTGTTGGCCACGCGGTGGGTGGGGCTGGCCGTGCACTCGCTGGACCTGACGAGCGCGTTGGGCGTGCCCGACGCGGTGTCCGACGAGGGGCTGGCCTTCACGGTCGGCGTGCTGGACGGGTTGGCGGGCAGGCCGCTATCGGCCGAGCGGGGCCTGCCCCCGGCCGACTACATCCGCGCCGCCACCGGCCGCACGCCCGACCCCGACCCCGCCTTCCCCCTCCTGGCCTGACCCCCCGGGGCTTCGCGCCGAACTGGAGCAGCCGCACCAGCGAGCCGACGGACACATCCCGACTTTTCCACAGCAGCAGGTGCTGTGGAAAAGTTTCGAGGCGGCGTCAGCCGCCGAGCGGGGCCTGCCACTGGCGCCGGCGGGACGGCGGGACGGCGGGACGAGCGGGGCGAGGGGCTAGGCCAGGCAGTCGGCGCCGAGGAGGACGCGCAGCTCGGCGCACAGGCCGTTGCGGGTGTCGACCGTGAACGCCTCCGGGACCCGGAGCGTCTTGTCCCCCACCCGCAGGAACACGGGCGAGTCGCCCGGATGGCGGGCCAGCAGCTCCTTCAACTCGGCCACCACCGTGTCGCTCAGCGCGTGCAGCGGCAGCCTGACCGTCAGGGGCGGGCCGCCGTCGAGCACCAGCGCTGGCCGCTTCATCTCCAGGGCCGTGAGCTTGGGCAGGTCGTCGCGCATGTCCAGCCTGCCCTTGACGCACACGATGGCGTCGTCGGCCAACAGGTGCCCGTACTCCTGCATGACCCGCGGGAACACCCACACCTCGATGGTGGAGGCCAAGTCCTCCAACGTGAAGGTGGCCATCAGGTCGCCCTTTTTGGTGTAGCGCCGGGACAGGCTGGTGATCACCCCGCCCACGTTGCGGACCTCGCCCTCGCGCAGGTCGCGCAGGTCGCCGATCCCGCACTCGGTGTGCTTGCGCAGGGCCGACTCGGCGCCCATCAACGGATGGTCGCTCACATACAGCCCGAGCATCTCCTTTTCGAATGCGAGCTTCTCCATCTTGTCGAACTCGACCTCGGGGATGGCCGTGCGCTCGGCCGCAGGGTCGGCGGCATCCGCACCGGCCCCGGCCCCGGCCCCGCCCGTCTCCCTGTCCATCGAGAACAGGTCGAACTGGCCCTCGGCCTCGCGCCGGCGCCGCTCCAGCGTTCGGTCCACGATCTGCTCGAACACCAGGCACAGACCTTTGCGGGGATGGCCTACGGAGTCGAAGGCGCCCGCCTTCACCAACGACTCGACCGACCGCTTGTTGAGCACCATCGGGTCGACCCGCTCGCAGAAGTCGTAGAAGTCGCGGAACGGCCCGCCGGTCTCGCGCTCGGCCACGATGTGGGCGACCAGCCCCTCGCCCACGTTGCGGATGGCGGACAGGCCGAACGGGATGGTGCCGTCGGGCGTGGTCGAGAAGTCCGAGACGGACACGTTCACGTCGGGGACGAGGACCTGCACGCCGAGCGAGCGGCACTCGGCCAGGTAGACCGCGGTCTTGTCCTTGTCGTCCTTGATCGACGTCAGCAGGGCGGCCAAATACTGCACGGGGTAGTTGGCCTTGAGCCACGCCGTCTGATAGCTGACCAAGCCGTAGCCGTAGGCATGGGCCTTGGGGAAGGCGTAGTCGGCGAAGGGCTCGATGATGTCGAACAAGGTGGTGCCGATGGCCGCGCCATAGCCAGTGCGCTCGCAGCCCGCCACGAAGCTCTCGCGCTCTTTGATGATGAGCTCGCGCTTCTTCTTGGCGCACGCCTTGCGGAGGTTGTCGGCCTCCTCCAGCGAGTAGCCCGCGAACTTCTGGGCCACCCGCATCAGCTTCTCCTGATAGATCATCAGGCCCTGGGTGTCGGCCAGCACGTCTTCCAGGTCGGGGTGCAGGTACGACACCGCCTTGCGGCCGTTCTTGCGGTCGGCGTAGTCGTTGTGCATGTTGGCCGCCATCGGCCCGGGCCGGTACAGGGCGACCAGGGCGGCCACGTCGTCGAACGACGTGGGGGCCAGCGACCGCATCAGGGCCCGCATGGGCCCGCCCTCGAGCTGGAACACGCCGATGGACTCGCCCCGGCGCAGCATGGCGAAGGTCTTGTCGTCGTCCAGGTCCACGGCGTCGATGTCGGGCCGCTCGCCGGTGGACGCCTCGATCAGGTCGAGGGCCTGTTCGATGACCGACAGGTTGCGCAGGCCGAGGAAGTCCATCTTGAGCAGGCCCAGCTCCTCCACCCCGTGCATCTCGTACTGGGTGACGATGGGCGCCTCCTCCACCGGCTTGCCCGCCTCGGGCTTGCGCTGGATCGGGAGGTACTCGGTGAGGGGCTCGTGGGTGATGACGACGGCGGCCGCGTGGATGCCGTCCTGGCGGCGCAGGCCTTCAAGCCCGCGGGCCACGTCGACCACCTTCTTCACGTCCGGGTCGGCCGCGTACGTCTCGCGCAGCTCGGACGCCATCTTGTAGCCGTCCTCGTACTTCGGGTGCTTGTCCAGGCACGCGTACAGCGGGGTGTCCCTGCCCATCACCAGCGGGGGCATGAGCTTGGCCACCTTGTCCCCCACCGCGTACGGGAAGCCGAGCACCCGCGCCGCATCGCGCACCGCGGCCCGGGCCTTGATGGTGGAGAAGGTCACGATCTGGGCCACGTGGTCCCAGCCGTAGCGCTCGGCCGCGTACTTGATCATGTCGCCGCGGTAGCGGTCGTCGAAGTCCATGTCGATGTCGGGCATCTGCTTGCGGCCCGGGTTCAAGAAGCGCTCGAACAGCAAGTCGTACTTGATGGGGTCCATGTCCACGATGCGCAGGCAGTAGGCCACGCAGCAGCCGGCCGCAGAACCCCGCCCAGGGCCGACGCGGATGCGCCGGTCGCGGGCGAAGCGGATGAGGTCCCAGACCACGAGGAAGTAGTCGGAGAAACCCATGCTCTGAATGACGCCGAGCTCGTAGTCGAGGCGCTCCGTGACCACGTCCGGGAGCGACTCGCCGTAGCGCGCCCTGGCCCCCTCGAAGGTCAGCGCCCGCAGGTACTCGGACCCTGAGGTGAAGCCCTCGGGCAGCGGGAACTCGGGCAGCTTCGGCTTGCCGAACTCGATCTGGACATTGGACCGCTCGGCGATCCACAACGTGTTGTCGCAGGCCTCGGGGAAGTCGCGGAACAGGTGGCGCATCTCGGCCGCCGACTTCAAGAAGTGCTCGTCCGAGTCGAACTTGAAGCGCTTGGGGTCGTCCATGGTCGACCCCGTCTGCACGCACAGCAGCGCGTCGTGGGCGACTGAGTCCTCCCGCCGCGTGTAGTGGCTGTCGTTGGTGGCCAGCAGCGGGGCGCCGATGCGCCGGGCGATCTCCAGCAGTTGCGGGTTGGTCTTGTGCTGCTCAGGAAGGCCGTGGTCCTGCAGCTCCACGAACAGGTTGTCGCGGCCGAAGATCTCCTGGAGCCTGCCCGCCAGCCGGGTGGCCTCCTCCTGGTCCCCCCGAAGCAGGGCTTGCAGCACGACCCCGCCCAGGCACCCGGTGGTGGCGATGACACCCTCGTGGTACCTCGACAGCAGGTCCCAGTCCAGCCTGGGCTTGTAGTAGTAGCCCTCGAGGTAGGCGGCGGACGACAGCTTCAGCAGGTTCTTGTAGCCGGGCGTGGTCTCGGCCAGCAGGGTGAGGTGGTAGTAGAGCTTCTCACCCTCGCCCGAGTCGCCGCCGGTGTCGTCGATGCGGCCTCGTCGGGTGGGCCGCTCCTCCCTGCTCTCCCTGGCCATGTAGGCCTCGGTGCCGATGACGGGCGTGACCCCGTGCTCGCGGCACTCCTTGTAGAAGTCGAGGACCCCGTACATGTTGCCGTGGTCGGTGATCCCGATGGCGGGCTGGCCGTCGGCCGCTGCCGCCGCCACCACCTCTTTCACCCGAGCCGCACCGTCGAGCATCGAGAACTCGGTGTGCAGGTGAAGGTGGGTGAATGAGTCGCCCACGGAGCGCCCCTTCGAGTATCCCCAGGGCCGCTGTCACCCTGTGGGAAAGATGTGGACAAACTACAGCGGTGTCATTCGACGATAGCGCGTGCGGGACGGGGTGCGGCGACCGGGCGCCAGAGCGCCGCTAACGTCGCTCCGCCCGCGAGGAGGACCGAGACCATGGCATTTGGGAGCCCGTTCCGAAAGGCCCGCTACCGGTCCCGGCTGGTGGCGGGCGTTCTGGCCGCCTCCCTGCCGGTCACGGCCCTGACCGTGGCCGTGCTCACCAGCAAGGCCTCCCGCGAGCTGACCCGCTCCACGACCGCCTTCCTCGCGGCCCGGGCCAAGCACGTGGCCGACGACATCGAGCTCGACATCGAGTCCCGCCGCCAGGACGTGGCCTTCGCCGCGTCCCGCCTGGCCCGGCTGCCGGCGCCCGAGGCGCCCGTGCTGCTGTCCGCGTTGATGCAGCAGCGGGGCGGGTTCGACGAGGTCGAGATGGTCGACCTCAACGGCAAGGTGCTGGCCGCGGGCGACCCCGCGGGCGCCTTCACCGCCCCGCCCAGCGACTGGTTCCGCCGGGCCGTGTCGGGCGCTGACAGCATCAGCCCGGTCTACCTGGACGAGGGAGCCCGCGACGTGCGGTGGGTCTTCGCCGCCGCAGTGGCCGGCCCCACGGGCCTGCCCGTGGCCGTGGTGCTGGCCGACGTCCAGGCGGGCCACCTCTCGACGCAGTTGGCCCACGCCGAGTTCGCCCGCACGGCCGAGCTGCAACTGGTGGACGGGGACGGCAGGCTGATCCTGCGCCAGACCAACACCCGCACGCAGCGGCTGGTGCGCACCGACGCCGACCTGCTGGCGAGCGGCTCTCTGACGACCGTCCTCAACACGGCCGCGGCCGCGGCCGCCCCCCACGGAACGGGCACCATCCGCTACCGCGAAGTCAGCGGCCGCCACGCCTATGGCGGCTATGCGCCCGTCCCCTCCGTGGGGTGGGGCCTGGTCGTGAAGGAGGACGTGTCCGAGGCCCTGAGCGAGGTCGACCAGCAGCGCAGGCTGGGCGGGCTGCTGGTGGCCGCGGGCGCGGTGGTGCTGGCCCTGTTCGCCTACTTCTTCGCCCGACGAGAGGTGCGGTTCCTGCGCGGCATCGTGTCCGAGAGCAGGGCGGCGAGCGAGGAGGTGACGGCCAACGCGGCGGACATGTCGAGCGCGTCCGAGCAGTTGGCGTCGACCACGTTGGAGCAGACGGGCACGGTCACGGAGACGTCGGCGACCATGGAGGAGCTGGCCCGCTCGTCAACCGCCATCGCCGCCACCGTGCAGCAGGTCGCGGCCCAGGCGGGCGAGACGCGCGACAGCCTGGAGGAGGCGGCGCGCCACATCGAGGCCTCGTCGGAGCGCACGCTCGCGCTGTCGGAGCGGGTCGGCCAGATCACCGGCATCCTCGACCTCATCAACGAGCTGGCCGACCAGACCAACCTGCTGGCCGTGAACGCGGCCATCGAGGCGGCCCGGGCAGGCGAGGCCGGGCGGGGCTTCTCGGTGGTGGCCGACGAGGTGCGCAGGCTGGCCGAGCGGTCCAAGGCGTCGTCGGCCGACATCGCCGCCATCATCGCCTCGGCCCAGGAGGAGTCGGCGGGCACGGTGTCGGCCATGGAGACGGGCGCCCGGCGCATGGCCCACGGGATGCGGCTGCTGGAGCAGGTGGCCGACGGCACGGCCCAGGTCAGCCTCAACACCCAGCAGCAGGGCCAGGCCACCCAACAGGTCGTGGAGGCCATGGACCAGCTCACGGACTCGAGCCGTCAGGTCGCCACCACGGCCCAGCAGATTGCGGCGTCGGCGGGCACGCTGGCCGCCCTCGCCTCCCAACTGGAGCAGGCGGCGGCCGCGGCGTCGGCCCGGTTCTAGGCCGGTAGGCGGGTCGCCGTGCCCGAGAGGGCGTTGCTGGTTGGCGATGTGGCCGTGGCCTTGCGGGCTGTTCGGTCGGTGCTGCGCGCGCCCGAGCTGACCCCGGTGCCCACCGCGCCCGCGGTGGTGCTGGGCCTGGCCAACGTGCGCGGCCAGGTGGTGCCCGTGCTCGACGGCGGCCTGCTGTTGGCCACGGACGGGCGAGCGCCCGCCGCGCTGGGCGAGGCGGCCTACGTCGTCGTCGTCGACACCGCGGCGGGGCCGTTGGGCTTGGCCGTGTCGGCCATGCCCGTCCCGGCCGACGTGGCCGTGGACGACCCCCGCCTGGTCGACCCCGATTCCCTGGTGGACCGATGAGCGCGTTCCCGCCCGAGGTGGTGCAGCTCTTCGTGGACGAGGCCGAGACCAGGTTGGCCCGGCTGGCCGACGAGCTGTTGCGGCTCGAGGACGCAGGCCCAGTCCAGGCCGACCTGGTGGATTCGGTCTTCAGGGACGCCCACACGCTCAAGGGCACGGCCGGGATGATGGGCTACTCCGGCTTCGCCCAAGTGGCCCACCACATGGAGGACCTGCTGCACCAGGTGCGGGAGGGGACCCTGGCCCCCGGGCCCGCGCTGGTCGACGGGCTACTGGCCGGGGTGGACGGGATGCGGCGCCACTTGCACGACATGGTGGCCGGGCCGGTGGACGAGTCGGTGTGGGCCGAGGTGCAGGCGCGGGTCGTGGCCGCGGGCGAGCACGCCGCGGGGGAGGGTCCGATCGAAGTGCCCCCGCCCGTCGCCGCCGCAGCCCTGGTGATGCCGGCGGCGGCAGTAGCAGACGTTGCGGTGGCGCGAGTGCCGGTGGCCCGCATGGACGCCATCGACCGGCTGGCGGGCGAGGCAGGCGTGTCGCACACCCGGCTGGTCGGCGACCTGGCCGAAGCGCTGGGCCCAGGGGCGACCCTGCCTCGCGAGGCCCAACGGCTCGGGCATGTCCTGGCCGAGTTGCGGGCCCGCACGACCGAGGCCCGCATGGTGCCGGTGGCCACCGTGCTCGAGCCCGTGCGCAGGGCCGTTCGCGACATCGCTCGAAGCCAGGGCAAGGTCGTGCGCTTCGAGGCCGAGGGCGAGGAGACCGAGTTGGACCGGGCCGTGCTCGACCGGCTCGCCGACGCCGTCGGGCACTTGGTGCGCAACGCGGTCGATCACGGCGTGGAGCCGCCCGCCGAACGGGTGGCCGCTGGCAAGTCGGCCCAGGCCGTGGTGCGGGTCACGGCCCGCCAACAAGGCCGCGAGGTCGTGGTCGCGGT
This sequence comes from Acidimicrobiaceae bacterium, assembly GCA_030837965.1. GTDB lineage: Bacteria > Actinomycetota > Acidimicrobiia > Acidimicrobiales > JAUTXP01 > JAUTXP01. The sequence continues at coordinate 20,497 of JAUTXP010000025.1, forward strand.
GGCCGACGACGGACGTGGCATCGACCCGGCCTTGGTCATGGAGGCCGCGGGCGAGTCGGACATGGACCAGGCCGATGTGATGGAGCGGCTGTTCCAGCCCGGGTTCTCCACCGCCTCCGAGGTGACCGAGCTGTCCGGGCGGGGTGTGGGCCTGGACGCGGTGCGGTCCACGCTGGCGTCGGTCAGAGGGGGGGTCGAGGTGCGCAGCGAGCCCGGCTACGGGACCACGTTCGTGTTGCGGGTCCCGCTCACTGTCGCGGCCGTGCCCTGCGTGATCGTGCGCTGCGCAGGCAGGTCATACGCGTTGGCTCTGTCGGTGGTGGCCGCCACCCGGCTGCCCGATCCGGGCGACGTGGCCTTGGCCGACGTGCTCGGGCTTCGGGCCGAGGTCCGTCCGAGCGCGGCGGTCGTCGTGGAAGCGGGTGGTCGGACACGGGCCTTCGCGGTGGAGGAGTTGGTGGCCCAGCGCGACGTGGTGGTCGAGAGCGTGGGCGCCCTGCCCTCCGTTCCCGTGGTCGCGGGCGCCGCCGTGCAGGGCGACGGAACCGTGCTCATCGTCCTCGACGGCGCCGCCCTCCTCGACCATCCCATCTTTTCCACAGCACCTGCTGCTGTGGAAAAGATGGAGGGGCGGGCGGGCGAGGGGGCGGGGCGGCGGGTGCTGGTGGTGGACGACGCCGCCGTGGTGCGCGAGGTGCAGGTCGCCGCGTTGCGCAGGGCGGGCTACGAGGTGCAGGCCGCGGCCGACGGGGCCGAGGCGTTGGCCGTGCTGCGGCGGTGGCCCGCCGACCTGGCCCTGGTCGACATCGAGATGCCGGTGATGGACGGGCTGGCCCTCACTCAGGCGCTGCGCGCCGACCCGGCGTTGCGGGGGACGGCCGTGCTGATCTTCACGTCGTTGGGGTCAGAAGCCGACCGCAGGCGGGGCATGGAGGCCGGGGCCGACGGCTACATGGTCAAGGCCACGTACACGCCGGACGCGCTGTTGGAGGCAATCGCCCGGCTGCTCGGCGAGGACCGATGAGCGGGCGGGCTGAGAGCACTGCGAGAGGCGCCGCCAACGCGGGGGCAGGCAGAGCGGGTGCGGGCAAGCGCATGCCCGTAGTGGTCGTGGAGGGCAACAAGACCCAGAGGGCCCTGCTGCGGCGGGTGCTCGAGGCCGAAGGCGACATCGAGGTGGTGGGCGAGGCCACGAACGGGGCCGAGGCCGTCGACGTCGTGCGCCGCACCCGGCCCAAGGCGGTCACCCTCGACCTTCAGATCGAGGGAGGCGGCATCGAGGCCATCGCCGCCCTCATGGCCGCTCGGCCGACCCCCATCCTCGTGCTGTCGGTGGCGGTGCAAGGCGTGTGGTCGACCCGGGCCGTAGACGCGCTGGCCGCGGGCGCGGCCGACGTGCTGCCCAAGCCCCCGCGCTGGGACAAGACGGCCGAGGCCACGGTGCGCGACCGGGTCCGGGCCATGGCCCGAGTACGGGTCCGGCCCACGCCCAGCGCGCCCGTCCGCACCCCGCCCGCGCCTGTCGAGCGGGGTGCCAGGCTCGTGGCCCTCGCCGCCTCCACCGGCGGGCCCGCGGCCTTGGCCCACGTGCTGGCCGGCCTGGCCGGAGTCAGCGCGCCGGTGCTCGTGGTCCAGCACCTGCACCCCGACTTCATGGCCGGTTTCGTGACCTGGCTGGGCCACGCGTCGGCCATCCCGGTCAAGGCGGCCCGGGCCGGTGAGCGGCTCAAGGCCGGGACCGCGTATGTCGCTCCCGGCCACGTTCATCTGCGCGTCGGGCCGGGCCCGTCGGCCGTGCTCGATCCCCGGCCCGAAGCCATCCACCGGCCCTCGGCCGACGAGCTGTTCAGGTCCGTGGCCGCGCAGGCGGGGGCGGGCGCGGTGGGAGTGTTGCTGACCGGGATGGGCTCGGACGGGGCCGCGGGCCTGTTGGCCATCCGCCAGGCGGGCGGGACGACGTTGGCCCAGGACGAGTCGACCTCGGCCGTGTTCGGCATGCCCCAGGCCGCGGTCAAGGCGGGCGCCGCGGCCCAGGTGCTGCCCCTCGACGAGCTGGCCGCAGCCGTGCTCGCGGCGCTGGCCGCCCCGGTCCGGTGACACCCGCGGTATCGGCAGCGGTCGCGGACCGCATGCGAGACGTGGGGCTCAAGGCAGACGTGACCGGGACCAGGCTGCTGCGGGCCGCGTCGGACGTGGCCGCCGAGCGGGGCCTGACCGTCGACGCCCTGCGGGGGCCGGGCCTCATCGACGCCGTGATCGAGCGGCTCTTGATCCACGAGTCGTGGTTCTTCCGCGACCCAGCCCAGTTCGCGGCGTTGACCGCAGAGATGCTGCCCACCCTCCCCCGCCCCGTGCACGTGTGGAGCGTGGGCTGTGGCCAGGGCCAAGAGGCGTGGAGCGTGGCCATGGCGCTGGCCGAGTCGATCGGGGCGGACGGCTGGGCGGTCACGGCCACCGACCTGTCCGGGCGGGCCCTGGCCGCCGCCGACCGAGGCATCTACAACACGGCGCAGTTGCGGGGCCTCTCCGACGAGCGCAGGACCCGCTTCCTGGAGCAGGTGGGGGCGGACGAATGGACGATTGTGCGCTCGATTCGCCCCTTGGTGTCGTTTGTCCAACATAACGTCACCGCTCGAGCCCGGCCTGTCCCGGCCGCGTCGTGCCAGGTCGTGTTGTGCCGCAACGTCTTGATGTACCTGCACGACGAGGGGGTGGCCGCCGCCCTCGCCTCGCTGGGACAGGCCATGACCATGGGGGGATGGCTGATGCTGGGGACGGCCGAGTCGCTCTGGGGAGTGACCGACGCGTTTGAAGTGGTCCGCGTGGGGGAGGCCTACGCCTACCGCCAAGCGGGTGGGTCGCCTGCGGTCGAAGGGCGTGTTGCGGCGCTGCCGTCGGCCGATGCCCTCGTGGCCCAGGGCGCGTCGGCCGCGTCGGCCGGTCGCCACGACGAGGCCGCCACTGCCTTTCGACAGGCCGCCTATCTCGACCCCGACCGGGCCGACGCGCATGCAGGCCTGGCCGCCGCCCTCGAAGCAGTGGGCGACACGCGGGGCGCGGCGCGGGCCCGGGGCGCGGCCCGTCGTCTGCGAGGGCACGGCCGATGAGCGCGCTGGTACTGGTGGCCGAGGACTCGGCCACCGTGCGGGCCGCCCTGCGCATGCACCTGGAGGCCCACGGCTATTCGGTGGTGGAGGCCGAGGATGGCGAGGAGGCGTTGGCCGTGGCCGGGCGGGAGCGGCCCGACGTCATCCTGCTCGACGTGGAGATGCCCGTGCTCGACGGCCACGCCGTGCTGGGCGCGCTGCAAGAGAACAGCGAGCTTTGCGATGTTCCTGTCGTCTTCCTCACCGGCCGGCGCGACGCCGATGACATGGTGGCCTGCCTGGGCGCGGGCGCCCACGACTACTTGGTCAAGCCCTTCGAGGCCGCCGAGCTGGTGGCCAGGGTGTCGGCCGCGGTGAGGGTCAAGCACTTGCAGGACGAGCTGCGCAGGCGCAACGAGGAGCTCGACTTGGTGTCGCGGATCGACTCGCTCACCCGGCTGTGGAACCGGCGCCACTTGGAAGAGCGGCTCGACGCGTTGTGCAGCGGGGCGCGCAGGCATGGGTTCGAGGTCTCGGTGCTGGTGATCGACCTGGACCACTTCAAGCGGGTCAACGACTCCCACGGCCACGCGGTGGGCGACGCCGTGCTGCGGGCCGTGGCGAGCTGCGTCTTCGGCCACATGCGCGCCGAGGACGTGGCCAGCCGGTGGGGTGGCGAGGAGTTCGTGGTGATGGTCCCCTTCACCGGCCCGGCCGGGTCGGTGGCCGTGGGCGAGCGCATCAGGGCCGGGATCGAGACCCTGCGGATCGACGTGTCCGAGGTGGTGGCGTCAGGTTCCGCGGCTGCGTCGGCTCTCACCGGTTCGGCTTGCCCTGCCGGCGAGGTGCGGGTGACGGCGTCGATCGGGGTCTGCGCCGCGGCCGGGGGTGAGGCCGTGCCCGCCGCCCTGCTGGCCGCAGCCGACCGGGCCCTGTACGAGGCCAAGGCCGCGGGCCGCAACCACGTCGTCCTGGCCCACTGAGATCGACGGCCGACCGCCGACCGCCAGCCGCCGAGCACTCCCCCAGCCGCTTTCCCCTTCTTGTCAGCCTCAGTTCGGGTTCCAGCCGTGGCGACCTGACAAGAAGGGGAAAGCACCACGGGCGGGGCGCCGGTTAGAGGTAGCCGGGCGGGCGCGGCGGCTGGTCCTGGCCTCCCGCGGGCAGGGCCCGCTGGCGCATCTCGTCCAGTTGCGCCCGGGCCGCCATCTGCTGGGCGAACAGGGTGGCCTGGATGCCGTGGAACAGCCCCTCCAGCCACCCCACCAACTGGGCGTGGGCCACGCGCAGCTCGGCCTCGCTGGGCGGGGCCCCCTCCTCGAAGGGCATGGCCAGTCGGTCGAGCTCGTCGCGCAGGTCGGGCGACAGGACGCGGGCCAGCTCCTGCACCGACGTCTCGTAGATCTCGCGCAGCCGGGTCCTGCTGGCCTCGTCCAACGGGGCTTGGCGGACCTCGTCGAGCAACTGCTTGATCATCGACCCGATGCGCATGACCTTGGCGGGCTGCTCGACCGTCTCGCGCTGGGCCTCGTCACCGCCGTCCTCGTCAGCGCCGACCTCGGTGTCGCCCACGCCGCCCACGCCGCCCTCGGGGCCGATCCCCTCGGCGTCTCCAGTGCGGTCGCCCACGATCAACAGGCGCGGCTGGTCCTCGGTCTCGTCCATGGGCATGGCTCCATACTTCCCGAGTTCAGGGCCGAGCGGCCAACAGGGGCACCAAGGCCTCAGCCGAGGTCAGCGACCCGTGCCTGCACACCAGAGCGGTTTGGCCGCTGTCGGCCGGGTCGACGAAGGCGACGGGCGCGAACGCGACGATGGCCACGTCGCCCACCCGCTCGGCCAGGTCAGGGGCCAGGGGGCCGCCCAGCCAGCCCAGGTCGGCCACCTCGTCGCGGGTGTGGACCCAGGCCACATGACCGTGGGCGTCGAGGGCACGGGCCGCGACCTGCTCGGTCGTGCCCGGCCGCACGTGCAGCCAGCGGAACCGGGCCTCGCCCGAGAGCATCTCCACGTCGGCGCTCACGGCCTCGTCCACCGTCACCAGCGCGTTGCCCACCTGGACCTGGCCGTGGTCGGCGGTCACGACCAGCGTGGCGCCGGGCGGCAGGGCGTCGAGCACGTCGGACACGAGGCGGTCGACTGCGACCAGCTCGGCGTCGTAGTGGGGCCCGAAGCCGTGGCTGTGGGCGATGCTGTCGATGCCGTCGTAATAGGCGTAGACGAAGGGCTCGTCGTCGCGCAGCAGCCTGGCCACCTCGACGGCGATGGTGGACGGCACCCGCCAGCCCACGATTCGCACCCCGCCCAGGTGGGCCAGCGTGAACCCGGTGGACACGAAGTGGGCCTTGGTGATGACCGGCGGCCTGATGCCCGCGAACGGGGGCAGGCGCTGGAAGTCGCCGGGCGGGACCGTCTGTCTGGCGTCGCCCGCTCCGGTGGACCAGCGCAAGACGTTGAGCACCTCGCCGTGACCCACAGCGATGCGGTAGCCGAGGATGCCGTGGTCGGCGGGCGGGCGGCCGGTGGCGATGGAGGTCAGGGCCGTGGCTGTGGTGCTGGGCGCCACCGAGGTGATGGGCCCGCCCTGCATGGCGGCCAGGGTCGGGGCCAGGTGGCAGCGCTCCTGCAACTGCTCCCAGCCCAGCCCGTCGAGCACGAGGAGCACGACTTGGGGCGCCCGCCACGCCACGGCGGGCAGCCAGTCCGGGGCCGCGCCCGGCGCGTCGAGCAAGGCGGGCACGATGGACGAGATGCAGGCGCCGCCGTAGTCGGGGACGACCGGGTCCGGGGTGTCCACCGACCCGACGTTACCGGCGCCAGGCTGGGCTTCCGTGCCAAGCGAGCCGCGGCCCCGGCCCGCGACCCCGGGAGGCGAGGACCGCGGGGCCGGGGCCCGGCGAAGGTGCTCTTGGGGAGATGGTGCCAACGGCGGGCGGTGACTCGCTATAGCCCGATCGTGCTATTTGCGACCGGCCTTGACCGCGGCCTGCTGCAAGGCCTCGACCAAAGGCCCCACTTCGCCGGATTTGAGCAGCAGGGGCACGCCCAACTTGTCCATCTCGTCGCGCACGTGCTCGCCCGCCACGGCCGAGTACGCCACCAGGCCGATGTCGGGCAGGTCCCGGGCCAGCGCCTCAATGGCCTGGAAGCCGTTCATGCGCGGCATCAACAGGTCCATGATCACGGCGTCCGGCTGGAGGGCGTGGCATTGCTCGATGGCCTCCTGGCCGTCGGACGCGGTGCCGACCACGGCCACGTCCGGCCTGCCCTCCAACTGCACGCGGAGCAGCAGCATCACGTCCGGCTCATCGTCCACAATCAGGACGCGCAGCGGCTCCGACCCCATGGCCCACACGCTACCGGTGGGAGACGCCGGCATCCGGGCGGGCCGTAGCATGGGGACGTGAAGGTCTCGACCCGTGGCGACTACGCGAGCCGGGCCCTGTTGTCCCTCGCGCTCCACGCCGACGACACGGGCCCCACGTCTGTGCGTGACATCGCCGAGCGCACCGGGCTCCCCCAGCCCTACCTCGAGCAGATCCTGCTGGCCCTCAAGGGCGCCGGACTGGTGCGGTCCAAACGGGGCGTGGGCGGCGGCTACGTGCTGGCCAGGGACCCGGCCGAGATCACGCTGGGCCAGATCGTGAGCGCGGTCGACGGGCCCATCGTGGCGGGGGACTTCGGCGAGCCCCACCAGAACGGCGCGTGCGACCACGAAGGCCAGTGCGTGCTGTTGTCGGTGTGGGCGGGCGTGGGCCACCACATGCGCGACCACCTCGACTCGTTCACCTTGGCCGACATGGTGTCGCGGGCCCGAGGCAATTCCGCCGCCGTCTTCGAGCCCCTCACCTGATATCCCAACTTTTCCACAGCAGCAGGTGCTGTGGAAAAGTCAGACGGGGCGGGTGTGGGGGTCGCCCGCCCGCACCGTCTCCTCCGGCCGCAGGCCGCGCAGGCGGGCCAGGCCGGAGGGGCGGCGGGCGACGATGTCGACCAGGCGCACGTCGGGCCGCGAGGCCAGGGCCCGCAGATCCGACACCGAGCCGGTCGCCACGAACCCGAACACCACCGGCTTGCCCGGGTCGAGACCGGCCAGCAGCTTGCCCAACCGGTCGATGTCCGATTGGAACTGGTCCTTGAACGCCTTGTCGTCGGTGGTGTCGAACATCGACTGGAGCTGCCTGCGCTCCTCCTCGGCGTCCGTCTTGGCCCGGGCCGCCCACGCCGTCAACGAGCCATCCACCACCTCGGGCTCGCCCCCCGCGGGCGCGACCAGCAGGGCGTCGGGGTGGACCGAGGTGAAGGCCGACTTGAACTTGGCCTCGGTGGCGTACTCCCGAAGCGACACCACCGCGACCCACCGCCCCCGCGCCTCCTCCAAGGCCCGGCGCCGGCCCTCCGAGTAGGTCGCCACGTCGGTGCCCGCCAGCGGCCCAGTCCCCGTTCCCACCAAGGCCGCGGCGGGCGAGATGGTGGACGGGTCGTCGGCGCTGTCGTCATCGGAGCGGCTGAGGGCCACAGCCACGCCCGCGGCCAGGACGAAGGCGATGAAGGCGGCCAGGGCCAACAGGACCATGCGCCGAGCCGCGGCCTCGCCGATGTCGCCTTGATCGCCGAGATCGCCTTCCCCGCCGACGGCGTCGCCTTCCGGCACCGGCACCGGCGCGGCATCCGGGTCAGGAGAGTCGAGCACGGACCTCATCCAAGTCGGCGGGCAGCGGCGAGGACCAACTCACCCGCTCCCCCGTCCCCGGGTGGTCGAAGGACAGTTCGTGAGCGTGCAAGAAGGGCCGGGGCACGGTCAGTCCCGCCCGCACCCCGCCGTACCGGGCGTCGCCGATCACCGGGTGCCCGATGGCAGCCATGTGCACGCGGATCTGATGCGTGCGACCCGTCTCCAGCCTGCACTCGACCAGCGTGGCCGCCACCGGCTCGGTGAATCGGGCTTGCACGACGTAGCGGGTGCGGGCCTCACGGCCGCGCGAGCTGACGGCCATGCGCGTGGGGTCGCCCTCGCCTCGGCCGATGGGCGCGTCGACCAGGCCCGCGGGCGACTCCACCAGCCCGGCCACCAACCCGAGGTAGACACGCGCCACGGTCCGGGCCTGCAACTGCCCCACCAACGACTCGTAGGCCCGGGCGCTGCGGGCCACCACCAGCAGCCCGGACGTGCCCTTGTCCAGCCGGTGCACGATGCCGGGCCGCTCTGGGTCGACACCGACGCCGGCCAGGTCGGGGTACTGGGCCAGCAGCCCGTTCACCAGCGTGCCTGCCCGGTTCCCCGAGCCCGGGTGCACGACCAGGCCCGCGGGCTTGTCCACCACGATCACGTCGTCGTCGGCGTAGACGACGGGCGCGTGCACCGATGCGTCGGCCGCGGCCACGGCCACCACCGCCTCGGGCACGTCCACTTCGAGCACGTCCCCCTCGGCCACCCGCCTGCTGCGCGTCGACACCGTCGTGCCCGACAGGCGCACCCCGCCCGACTCCACCAGCCCGGCCACCTCGGACCGGGGCAGCCCGGTCAGCAGGGCCACCGCTCGGTCGACCCGCTCGCCCGCCAACGCGGCGGGCACCGTCTCACGCACGGACCCGGCCTCAGGCCCTGTCGTGGCGCGACGACAGCACCAGCAGAGCCGCGCCCACGGTGATGCCCATGTCGGCCACGTTGAAGATGGGCCACCACTGGAGGTCGATGAAGTCGATGACGGCCCCGCCGTTGTCGCGCAGGAGCCGATCGGCCAGGTTGCCCACCGCGCCGCCCACCAACAGGCCCAGCGCCACCGCGGCCACCAGCCCGCCCGTGGCCAGCCGACCCAGTCCGACCAGCAGCACGACCATGACGACGCCGAGGACCAAGACGATGGGCGCCACGCCCCGGCCCAGGCCGAACGCGGCCCCCGAGTTGTACGACAGGTTGAGTCGAAGGGTCCACCAGAGATGGACGGGGCCGTCGGCCAGATGCCGGACGGCCAGGGTCTTCGTGAGCTGGTCGAGCACCACCACCACGACGGCCGCCGCGCCCGCGGCCACCAGGCGGGCGGGCAGGCGGCGCCGGGAGGCGGCTACCTCCGAGACAGGCCCCCGCTCTTGCACGCCACGCACAGCCGGGCGTAGGGCAGGGCCTTGAGCCTGGCCTTGGGGATGGGCTGCCCGCAGCGCTCGCAGGTGCCATACGTGCCCTGGTCGATCTTGACCAGGGCATGGTCGATCTCGTCCACCGCGGCCCGGGCCTGGGCCGACAAGGCCAGGTCCCGCTCACGGTCGATGTTCATGGTCCCGCCCTCGCCGGACTCCTCGTCGAACTGGATGTCGCCGGGCTCCATCTCTTGGGCCAGCGAGTCGGCCTCGGCCTTGAGGGCCTCGGCTTGGCGCTCGTACTCGCGCCTCTCGGCCAACAGCAGGGCCTGCTGCTCCAGTGCGAACTTGTCGAGGACTACCTTGCCCGCCGGTTTCTTGATTGCCGCCACCTTGGCCGGCGCCTCCTTCTTGGCCGGCGCGGGCGCCGGCACAGTCGCTTTGGGCTGGGTCGTCTTGTTGGGCGTGGACTGCGGCCTGGCCTTGGAAGCCGGCGCCTGCTTCTTCGGCACAGGGGCCGACTTGTTGACCGTCTTGGCCGCCTTTGCCGGCGGCGCCGCCTTCGAGATGCTCTTGGCCGGCGACTTCGTCGTCTTGGCCGCAGGCTTGGTCGTGGTCTTGGCCGGCGCCTTGGCCACCTTCACCGACTTGACCGACTTCACCGACTTCGCCGCCTTGGTGGCGGGAGACTTCGCCGCCTTGGCCGCAGGCTTGGCCGCAGGCTTGGCCGCCTTGGTGGCAGCCTGCTTCGCCGCCTTGGTCGCGGTCTTGGTGGCCGCCTTGTTGGCCTTGGTCGCCTTTGCCGCCGACGCCTTTTTGGCAGGGGCGGCCTTGGAAGCTCTCGCCATCTCGCTTTGCTCCCGGTCGGAAAGTGCCGGACCGTACCACGACGGCCGCCGATTCGGGCGCACCCGGGCGTTGTGTACCCCGGGGTTCCCCTATCGGCCGGACCGCCGAACGTCGCGGCCCTGGGATGCATTCCCGGCGGCCACGGCCTCGTCGAGCAGGCGCTTGAGGTCGTCGCCGTCCACACCGGTCACCTTCACCCGTTTGGACCGGCTCGACTCCCCCGACAGCAGCGTGACCTGATCGGCCTTGAGGCCCAGGTCGTTGACGAACACGGCCAACAGGGCCTCGTTGGCCCGGCCCTCCACCGGCGGCGCGGCCACCCGGACCTTGAGCGCGTTGCCGTGCTTGCCCACCACCGCCGAGCGTCCCGCGCCCGGCTGCACGTGCACTCGCACAACCACCTCATCGTCGGTTGCGCTCTCGAAGCAGTCGTCCAGCACGCCCGTAGAGTAGAGGGCTATGTCCCAGCCCTATCCCGATGTCCCGCAACAGCCCGACTTTCCGGCGCTGGAGCGCGAGGTCATCGAGTTCTGGGCCAAGGACGACACCTTCGCGGCATCGGTCGAACAGCGCCCAGGCGGCGACAACGAGTTCGTCTTCTACGACGGACCGCCCTTCGCCAACGGGCTCCCGCATTACGGCCATCTGCTCACCGGCTACGTCAAGGACGCGGTGCCCAGGTTCCGCACCATGCAGGGACGCAGGGTCGAGCGCCGGTTCGGCTGGGACTGCCACGGCCTGCCCGCAGAGATGAAGGCCGAACAAGACCTCGGCCTGTCCGGGCGACAGGCCATCTTGGAGCGGGGGGTGGGCGAGTTCAACGCCTACTGCCGCTCCCTGGTCGACAACACCGCGGGCGAATGGCATGACTACGTCAACCGCCAGGCTCGCTGGGTCGACATGGCCAACGACTACAAGACCATGGACCTCCCGTACATGGAGAGCGTCATGTGGGCCCAGAAGCAGTTGTACGACAAGGGCCTCATGTACGAGAGCTACCGCGTGCTGCCGTACTGCTGGGAGTGCGAGACGCCGCTGTCGAACTTCGAGACCCGCCAGGACGACGCGTACCGCGAGCGCCAGGACCCGGCCGTCACCGTCCTGTTCGAGTTGGAGACGGGCGAGCGGGTGTTGGTGTGGACCACCACGCCATGGACCCTGCCCTCCAACCTGGCCCTGGCCGTCGGTCCCGACATCACGTACTCGGTGTTCGAGGAGAACGGCGTCCGCTACATCGTGGGCCAGGCCACCGCGGCCAAGTACGAAAAGGAGTTGGCCGGGGCTGCGCTGGTCGGGTCCATGCAGGGCGCGGACTTGGTGGGCAGGCGGTACACGCCGTTGTTCCCGTACTTCGCGGACACGCCCAACGCGTTCGTGGTACTGGCGGGCGACTTCGTGTCCACCGACGAGGGCGCGGGCACCGTGCACCTGGCCCCCGGCTTCGGCGAGGACGACCAGCGCGTCTGCGAGGCCAACGGCATGCCTGTCGTGTGCCCGGTCGACACCCAAGGGCGGTTCACTGCCGAGGTTCCCGACTTCGAGGGCGTGCAGGTCTTCGACGCCAACAGCGGTGTCATCAAGGTGCTGAAGGAGCGGGGCCAGATCGTGCGCCACGACTCCTACCTGCACTCCTATCCGCACTGTTGGCGAACGGACACGCCCTTGATCTACAAGGCCGTGTCGTCCTGGTTCGTCAAGGTCAGCGCGGTCAAGGAGCGCATGCTCGAGCTCAACCAGGAGATCAACTGGGTGCCCGAGCACGTGCGCGACGGCGGCTTCGGCAAGTGGCTGGAGTCGGCGAGGGACTGGTCCATCTCCCGCAACCGGTTCTGGGGCTCCCCCCTGCCGGTGTGGAAGAGCGACGACCCCGACTACCCCCGCATCGACGTGTACGGATCGCTCGACGAGTTGGAGCGCGACTTCGGCGTGCGCCCGGACGACCTGCACCGGCCCGCCATCGACGAACTGGTGCGGCCGAACCCCGACGATCCCACCGGCCGGTCGAAGATGCGGCGCGTCGAGGACGTGCTCGACTGCTGGTTCGAGTCGGGGTCGATGCCGTTCGCCCAGGTCCACTACCCGTTCGAGAACAAGGACTGGTTCGAGACCCACTTCCCCGCCGACTTCATCTGCGAGTACGTGGGCCAGACCCGCGGCTGGTTCTACACCCTCCACGTCCTGGCCACCGCGTTGTTCGACCGGCCTGCGTTCGCCAACTGCCTGGCCCACGGCGTGCTGTTGGGCGACGACGGCCGCAAGCTGTCGAAGCGTTTGGCCAACTACCCGGACCCGGTCGAGGTCTTCGAGGAACTGGGCGCGGACGCCATGCGGTGGGCGCTGCTGTCGTCCCCCGGCCTACGGGGCCAGGATTTGGTGGTCGAGCGCAAGGCCATGGTCGAGGCCATCCGCCAGGTGCTCAACCCGATCTGGAACGCGTGGTACTTCTTCTCGCTCTACGCCAACACCGACGGCCATGCCGGGCAGTGGCGGGCCGACGCGGCCGGCGTGCTCGACCGCTATGCGCTGGCCAAGGCCCGGCAGCTCGTCGAGTCGGTCACCGAGCGCATGGAGGCGTACGACTTGTCGGGCGCGTGCGCGGCCATCGTCACCTTCCTCGACGCCCTCAACAACTGGTACATCCGCCGGTCGCGGGACCGCTTCTGGCAGAGCGACGCCGACGCCTTCGACACCCTCTACACCGTGTTGGACACGCTGTGCCTGGTCGCCGCTCCGCTCCTCCCGCTCACCGTCGAGGCCGTGTACCAAGGCCTGACGGGCGCCCGCTCCGTGCATCTGGCCGACTGGCCCGTGGCCGAGTCCTTGCCTGCCGACGACGAGTTGGTGGCGTCCATGGACCTGGTGCGCGAGGTGTGCTCGGCCGCGCTGTCGGTGCGCAAGGAGCAGCGCCTGCGGGTGCGCCTCCCGCTGCCGTCGCTGACCGTCGCCGCGCCGGGCGCGGGGCGGCTGGCTCCGTTCGTCGACCTCATCAAGGACGAGGTCAACGTCAAGGAGGTCGTGCTCACGGACGACGTGGGCGACGCGGGCGAGCAGGTGCTGTCGCTCAACCTGGGCGTGCTCGGGCCGCGCCTGGGGCCGGACATGCAGCGCGTCGTGCAGGCCCATCGGGCCGGGCAGTGGGAGCGGCGCGCCGACGGGACGGTGGTGGTGGGCGGCCGGGAGTTGGCCGCCGACGAGTTCGCCTTGAAGCTGACCGCGGCCGACCCGACCTCATGTCGGGCCTTGCCCAGCGAGGCCGGACTGGTGGTGTTGGACACGGCCGTCACCGCCGCGTTGGAGGCCGAGGGGTTGGCGCGTGACGTGGTGCGGCTGGTGCAGGTCGCCCGCAAGGACAGTGGGTTGCACGTGGCCGACCGCATCCACCTGGTGGTCGACCCCGGTCATCACGACGACGTGAGGGCCGCGTTGGAGGTGCACCGGCCCACGATCATGGCCGAGACCCTGGCCCGCGAGCTGCTGGTCGACGGGCCTCTCGCCGATGCCCACCGGGGCGAGCTGCCCGACGGCCGGGCCATCCACATCGGCCTGTCCAAAATCGACTGAGCCCTCCCGCGCCCTGCGCCGCCCCAGCCCGCGCGCGCCGCCCCGCGCGCGCCGCCGCATTTGGGCGCACTTGACCACCGCGCCATCCGCATTTGGGCGCACTTGACCACCGTGGCGGTGGGGAACTGCGCCCAAATGCTGAACACCCACCGACGCCACCAACGCGGACTGGAGGACATGGCCTGCGAAAACCGCAGGCCATGTCCTCCAGACGTGAAAAGAAAGGCGCGGGGGTTAGCGCTTGGTGGCCTTGCTCGCCTTGGCCGACTTGCCGGCCTTGGCCGCCTTCCTGGCGGGCGGGGCCGACTTGGTCGCCGCCTTCTTGGCGGGCGACGCGGCCTTGGTGGCAGCCTTCTTCGCCGGCGCGGCCGACTTGGTGGCGGCCTTCTTGGCGGGCGACGCGGCCTTGGTCGCCGCCTTCTTGGCCGGCGCGGCCGACTTGCTGGGCGCGGCCGTCTTCTTGGCGGGCGACTTCTTGGCCGGGCCGGTGGTCTTCTTGGCGGGCCCGGACGTCTTCTTGGCTGGCGCCGCCGTAGGCGCGGGCGCCTCGCCGTCGAGCAGGGCGTCGATGCGGTCGATGACCGAAGCCCGGTTCTTGTGGTCCTCCTCGTAGGCGGCCACGTCCTCCAGCTCGTCCTCGTCCAGCTCGCCGAGCAGCGGGAGGATCTGGGTCACGCTGAGCTTGTCGTAGTCCTCGATGAGGTCGTCGATGTTGTCGAGCTCGTCGCCCGCGCCACCCGCGGCCGCGCCCGCCGCACCGCCCGCACTCTCGGCCGCGTCGGCCACGTCCGCCACCGCGGGCGCACCCGCTCCCGAAGCCGGAGACGACGCCGCCCCGGCCGCGTCCTCCTCGGCTTCGAGCTGGTCCATGCGGTCGTCGATCTTGCCCATGACGGTGGCCCGGTTCTTGCCTGCCTCCTCACGAGCCCGCACGGCCTCGAGCTGGTCGAGGTCCAACCCCGACAGCATGGGCACGATCTCGTTGACCCGCAGCGTGTCGTAGTCCGCGATCGGGAACGCCGCGGTCACGACGGTGGCGGCCGACGCCTCAGGCACGGCCACGGCCTCCACTGCGGGCTGGGCCAACGTCGGCTCGCCGCCGCTGTCGGCCAGCGGTGCAGGGCCGGACGCCGCACCCTCCGCCGCGGGCTGCTGGCGGCTCATCCGCGAGAACAGGACAAGCACCCCTGCGGCCACGACGCTGCACAAGATCGACAGATAGATCCACACGAGCGTGTTGCTGATAAAGCCGATCACGAGCGACACCGCTCCGACCAGCACGAGTCCGATGGTTACCAGCAGCAGCACAAAGCCACCCTCCGATGAGACGACACGGGCTCGGGCATCCTAGGCGGAAGGTCGAGCCCGGCGGCGAATCCCATAGCGGGGCGGGGACGACCTGGGAACGGCCTGTTCGAGAGCCGTCGCGCTACTGCGCGGGGGCCGCGTCCGCGCCCACGGGAGCGGTGCTCGGCTCCGGACGCGACGTGTCCCAACGGCGGATGCCGCCGAGGTCGATCTCGTGCTGTTGCGGGGTCGCGGCCAGCGACGGCATCTCCGCATCGAAGCGCCGCAGCATCTCCATCAACGCCTGTTGCAGCCGGGCCCGCTCGGCGTCGAGATAGCCGTCGAGCGACGCAATGTCGGACCGCAACTGGTCCCGCGCCACCTCGAGCCTGCCGATGTCGGCCCACAGGTCGCGCTGGCTCTCCTCGGCCATGCGCGCCGCCTGCTCCTCGGCCGCGGCCACGATCTGCTGGGCCTGCGACTGGGCCGACGCCACGATCTGCTGCGCGTGATCCCGAGCCTCGTTCACGGCCGCGTCGGCCGTGCGCTGCGCGAGGACAAGCGTTCGGCGCATGGCGTCGTCGGCCTCGGTGGACTCGCCCACCTTCTGCTCGGCCCGCACGGCCCGCTCGGTGGCCTGGCGCAACCGCTCCTGGAGGATCTCCAAGCCCGCGGCGATGCGCTCGAGGAAGTCGTCGACGTCGTCCTGGTGGTAGCCCTTTAGCTTCTCCCGGAACTCGACCTCGCGAATGGTCTGGGGGGAGACGTCCATGCGGGCGATGGTACCGACGGTCCCAGTCCGAAACGCGGATGCCAGCACGCCCCGAAAGCGGCCAGCCCGGCGAACGTGGCCAGCCCGGCGAGCGTTGCTGCGGTCAGCCGCAGATGGAGCGCTGGATGACCTGGAACAGCACGATCACGATGATGGGCGACAGGTCGAGGCCCATGCCCCCCATGCGCATGGGCGGGAGCATCCGCCGGATGGGGCCGAGCACCGGCTCGGTGATGGCGTACAACGCGCTGAACACCGGGGCCAGCGGCGAGCCGGGCGAGATGGGGAACCAGCTCAAGATGATGCGCCCGAACAGCGCGATCAGGTAGAGCTGGAGGAGGAGGCAGACGATGGCCACGGGATGACTCTGGCAGGCCGCAGCTAGCTGCGGTAGCCGCGCTCCTGGAGTCGCCGCCGCTCCTCGGCCGACACCTCCACGTTGGAAGGCGTCAGCAGGAACACGCCCTCGGCCACCTTGTCCATCGATCCGCTGAGCACGTAGGTGGCGCCGCTGCAGAAGTCGATCATCCGCCGCGACAGCTCGCGATCCGCGTTGGACAGGTTGACGATCACGGGCTGGCTGGCCTTGAGCCGGTCGCCGATCTCCTGGGCCTCGGGGAACGAGGTGGGGTGCACGAGGTAGGGCTTGGCGTTCTGCACGGGCTGGATGGGGCGGACCACCGCGGGCCGGGGCTGGACGGTGACGCCGCTCGAGTACTCCGGCTGCTCGCGCGGGATGGTGCGGATGGAGCTGATGCCAGGCTCCGGCTCCTGCGCGTAGGCCCGGCCGCCTGCGCCCTGCCGGGGCTGGGGCGCGACGGGCTGCGGCTCGTCATAGGGCTCGTAGTCGTCGTACTCGTCGTCGACGAGGCCGAGGTAGACCATGGTCCGCCGCAGCAGTCCAGCCATTGATGCCTCCTTGTGGCGCCGAATCTATCGTCGCAGGTCGCCGCGCTCAGGTCGTGGACCGAACAGGACCGTTCCCAGGCGCACCATGGTCGAGCCCTCCTCGACGGCCACGGCGTAGTCGCCGGACATGCCCATCGACACTTCGGGCAGTCCCAACTCGCGCGCCAGCGCGGCCAGTCTGCGGAACTGCGGTCGGGGGTCGCCCGGTCCGGCCACACCCATCAGGCCCCGCACGCCGGGGGCGGACTCGACCACCGCAGGCGCGTCCTCCCAAGAGCAGCCGTTGCGCTGGGCCAGGCCCGACAGGTTGACCTGCACGAACAGCGCCGCGTCGGGTCGACGGGCCGTTATGGCCTCGGCCGTGGCCGAGCCGTCGACCCCTTGCCACACGGCCACGACCGGCGCCAGCGACTTGACCTTGTTGCCTTGCACGTGGCCGAGGAAGTGCCACCGCACGTCGCCAGCAGCAGCAGCATCGACGGCCGCGGCCTTGGCCAGCAGCTCCTGGGCGTAGTTCTCGCCCACATCGACCAGCCCCGCGTCCAACGCCATCCGCACAGCCTCGGGCCCGAAGCCTTTGGTCACGGCCACCACGGTCACGTCTGTCCCGATGCGCGACCGCACCTCGGCCAGCCGCTCGCCTATTGCATCCATACGACACCGGCCTGGCGGGCCATCTCCTTGCGGGCCCGGAAGGAAAAGTGCGCGTCGGAGCAGGCTGTGCACACGTCGCCCGCCGACACCAGCTCCACGTCCGAGCGGGCCAACACGACTCGCACCGCAGCGGGCACGTCCAGCGCGGGCCGGCCATTCGCGGTCGTGCCGCGGACCTCGTCGCCCAGCTTGGCCGCAACCGCGGCCAAGTCGGTGGGGCCGAACTCGTAGCACTCGGCGTGGATGCATGGCCCGAGTGCGGCCTGGATACGATCCGCGCCCAGCCCTCGCATGGCGTCGACGGCGGCCTCGACCACCCCCGCGAGCAGGCCTCGCCAACCGGCATGCGCCACCCCGATCACGCCGTTGTCGGACGCCAGCGCGACCGGCGCGCAGTCGGCCGTGAACACGGCGAGAGCTACGCCGGGAACCGATGAGACGGCGGCGTCGGCTTCTTGGCCCGCACCCCCGCCCGGCTCGTCGACCACCACGAGCGTGGCTCCGTGGACCTGGCGCAGCCACGACCACGGCCGGTCGACGACAGCCCGTCGCCGGGCCTCGACCTCAGCCGTGGGCCGCTCGACCCACGCGCCCGCGTGGCCGAGGTCGCCTTCCGCCACACCGGTGAAACGGACCTGGGCAGGCCCCAGGCGCACCGGCTACTTGAGGAACGAGGGGACGTCGAAGTCGTCGTCCCCCATGTCCAGGTCGTCGTCCGCACTGGCGAAGGGGTCGGGCCTGCCCGCCAGCCCGAGGCCCGCGCGCGGCCGGTCGTCGCGGCGCCCGCGGCCACCGTCGTCGTCCCACCGCTCGAAGCCTGCGGCGATGACGGTGACGCGCACCTCGTCGCCCATGGCGTCCTCGATGACCGAGCCGAAAATGATGTTGGCGTCCGGGTGGGCCACGGAGTGGATGATCTCGGCCGCTTCGTTGACCTCGAACAAGCCGAGGTCGGTGCCGCCCGCGATGTTCAGCAGGATGCCGCGCGCCCCTTCGATGGAGGCCTCGAGCAGCGGGCTGGTGATGGCGGCCCTGGCCGCGTTCACGGCCCTGCCCTCGCCGGACGCGGTGCCGATGCCCATGATGGCGGTGCCCGCGTTCGACATGATCATCTTCACGTCGGCAAAGTCGGTGTTGATCAGGCCGGGCGTGGTGATGAGGTCGGTGATCCCCTGCACCCCTTGCAGCAGCACCTCGTCCGCCATCTTGAAGGCGTTGACCATCGACGTCTTGTCGTTGGACACGGTGAGCAGGCGGTCGTTGGGGATGACGATGAGCGTGTCGACCTTCTCCTTCAGCTTCTGGATGCCGGAGTCGGCCTGCACCGCCCTGCGCCTGCCCTCGAATGCGAAGGGCCGGGTGACCACGCCGATGGTGAGGGCGCCGATGGACTTGGCGATCTCGGCCACCACCGGCGCGCCGCCGGTGCCGGTGCCACCGCCCTTGCCCGCGGTGATGAAGACCATGTCCGCGCCCTTGAGCACCTCTTCGATCTCGTCGCGGTGCTCCTCCGCGGCCTGGCGCCCGACCTCGGGGTCCGAGCCCGCGCCGAGCCCGCGCGTGAGCTGGCGGCCGATGTCCAGCTTCACGTCGGCGTCGCTCATCAGCAGGGCTTGGGCGTCGGTGTTGACGGCGATGAACTCCACGCCCTTCAGGCCCGCGTCGATCATGCGGTTCACCGCGTTGACGCCGCCGCCGCCGATGCCGACCACCTTGATCACGGCGATGTAGTTCTGGGCTGCACCGGGCATGGGGTTGGGCCTCCGGGAGTTCGTGGCCTCGGTCAGGCGACCGGTGCCGTAACGTGCGAATGGCCGGGACCCTGGGCCCGGCCTCAACCTCGACTAGAGGGTTATATAGGTGTAAACCTGTCTCAGTGGTTGAACTTTAGCCACAATGGCCACGCCCGGTCAACCGTCTGACGTGCTGGTCGCCGGGTCTCACTTGCGGGTCACCACCGGCGCTCGGGGCACGCGGACGTCGAGGACGCGCACGGCCTTGAGGTCGACGGTGCGCAGCACGGTCACGGCCGCGTCCAGCTTCTCGGCCAACTGCGAGGCGTCGCCCATGCGCACGGTGGCCCCCTCTAGCAGGCGCAGGTCGAGCCCGCCGTCGTCCGCGTAAGCCAGCTCCACCGTCTTCGACCGCAGTTCGTCGGGCAGGGCCGCGGCCACCCGCACGGCCGCCCTCCCCCGCGGCCCCAGCCTGGTGCCAGGAGCGCCCGCGGGGGCGACGCCCGCCACCGAGGGCATGGCGTCGGGACGCAGGTCGGTCACGGCCAGCACGTGGCCGCCGGCATCGGCCACGGCCCATCGCCCGTTGTCGGCCGGGATGCCCGCCGCCTCCTTGCGCTCGGTCACCACGATGCGAACCGTCGCAGGCCATTGTCGGGACGCCTTGGCCGACGCCACCCACGGCAGCCGGCCCACGCGCCGGGCCACGGAGCTGGTGTTGACGTCGAGCATCTGCGGCCCGTCGCTGAGTCGCCCCGCGGCGACGACGGCCTCGACCGGCGTGTGGGTCGCGCCCACGACCTGCACGTGGTCCACGTTCAACAGCGGCGAGCGGGTGGAGGCGACCGCGCCCACGGCCACCAGCACGACCAGCGCGCTGAGGCCGAGCATCCGCAGGCGGCGTCGGCCCGACTCACGGGTGACCTCGATGCGGCGGCGCTTGATGCGCGGGTCGATGCGCGCCGGAGTGGGCGAGGGGTCGACCGAGACCGGGGCGGCGACCGGCGTGGGCTGGGGCCGAGTGACCGGCGTGGGCTGCGGACGCGGGCGGGGCCCGGGCGCGTTGGGTCGACGCGTCGTGGTGCTCACGCCGCCCCCTCGAAGCCGACCAGCCGCAGCTCGGGCTCGAGCCGCACGCCCATCCGTTCCTGCACCAGGCGCCGCACCTCCTGGATCAGCGCGTACACGTCGTCGGCCGAGCCGCCCTCGTCCGCCTGGAAGAAGTTCGCATGCTTGGGCGACACATGGGCGGATCCCACCCGATGGCCCTTGAGCCCGGCCCCGTCGATGAGCCTCCCGGCCGAGTCGCCGGGCGGGTTGGTGAACACCGAGCCCGCGTTCTGTCCGCCGGGCTGATGCTCCCTGCGCCAGCGCACGATCTCGCCGATCTCGGCCTCGGACGCGTGGCGATCGCCCGGCGCCAACGCGAACTCGGCCCACACCACCGCGTGGGTCGACGCCACCGTCGAGTGCCTGTAGGAGTACGCGAGCCGGTCGACGTCGAACTCCCCGTCCTCGCCGCCGGCCAAGTCCACGAAGCAGAAGCGGCGCACGACCTGGCTCATGTCCGAGCCGTGCCCGCCTGCGTTCATGCGCACCGCACCGCCCACCGAGCCGGGCACGCCGACGGCCCACTCCAACCCGGTGAGCCCGGCCGCGGCCGTTCGCCGGGCCAACACGGGCAACGACACCGCCGCGCCGGCCCGCACCCGCGTGCCTTCCAGGTCGATGCCGCCGAAGCCGTCGCCGAGCGTGACCACCAAGCCGGGGAAGCCCCGGTCGGCAACCAACAGGTTCGACCCCTTCCCCACCACCAACACGGGGAGGCCCGACCCTGCCAGCGCGTCGCGGGCCAGCCGAAGGTCGGCCTCGTCTTCGGCATGGAAGAGGTAGGCCGCAGGCCCGCCCACCCGGTAGGTGGTCAGCGGGCCGATGGGCACATGGCGGCCAAGCCGGTCGCCGAGCAGGGAGTCAATCGCCATCGGCGAGCAGTTCGTCGGGCAGGGCGGTCAGGTCGCCCGCGCCCAAGGTGAGGCAGAGGTCGCCGGGTCGCAGCACCCGGCGCAGGTAGGCGGCCCACTCCCTGCGGGCAGGCAGATACGCGACCTGGGTGGCCGGGTGGCCTTCGAGCACGGCGTCCACGATGAGCTTGCCGGAGACGCCCGGCCGAGGCGGCTCGTCGGCCGCGTAGACGTCGGTCACCACGAGCAGGTCGGCGTCCACGAAGACGTCGGCGAAGTCCCGCCACATGTCGGCCGTGCGCGAGTACCGATGGGGCTGGAACACGCACACGACCCGACGCCATCCGCCGCTCTTGGCTGCGGCCAACACCGCCCGCACCTTGCCCGGGTTGTGGGCGTAGTCGTCCACGAAGGTCACGCCGTCTCGCTCGCCCCTGAACTGGAAACGCCGAGCGACCCCGCCATAGCGGGCCAAGGCCCGAGCGGCGGCGTCGAAGGGAACGCCCAGCTCCATGGCCATGGCCAGCGCGCCGCACGCGTTGTGGGCGTTGTGCAAGCCGGGCACGGGGAGGCGGACGTGGCCCAGCCGCTGGCCCTTTCGCCAGACGGTGAACGACGCGCTGGACCGCCCCGACTCGCAGTCGCCCATGCGGTAGTCGGCCCCCTCCCCCATCCCATACGTCACCCCCTCCATCTTTTCCACAGCACCTGCTGCTGTGGAAAAGTCGAGGAGGGAGGCGGCGACGGGGTCGTCGGCGCACACGACCTTGGCGCCGGAGGCGTCGGCCACGAAGCGGGCGAAGGCGTCGCACAGGTGGGCGGCGTCGCCGAAGTAGTCGAGGTGGTCGGGCTCCACGCTGGTGACCACCACCGCCTCGGCCCCGAGTTCGAGGAAGGTGCCGTCGCTCTCGTCCGCCTCCACCACGAACCACTCGCCGTCGTCCCAAACCGCGCCGGTGCCGATCTCGTTGACGTCGCCGCCGATGATGAACGACGGGTGCCAGCCCGCCTCCACCAGGATGAGGGCCAGCATCGACGACGTGGTGGTCTTGCCGTGCGTGCCGGACACGGCGACCGTGCGCCGGGTGGCGGCGATGGCGGCCAAGACCTCGGCCCTGCGCAGCACCGGCACGCCTCGACGGGCCGCCTCCTGCACCTCCACGTTGCCGCGCGGGATGGCCGTGGAGATGGCCAATGCGTCCACGTCGGCGGGAACGTTGTCGGCCGCATGGCCCACCACGACGTGCACCCCGGCGGCGCGCAGGCGGGCCAAGCCGGGCGAGTCCTTGAGGTCGCTGCCCGACACCACGTGGCCCATGGCCGCCAGCACAGTGGCGATGGCGCTCATGCCCGCTCCGCCGATGGCCACGATGTGGACGCGCCGCGGGGTCGAGAGATCGAGCCCGGCAGGCTGAGCAGAGGCGTCACCGCCGGGCATGGCGCTCCGCCAGTTCGGCCACCCGGTCGGCCGCGTTCGACTGGGCCAAGGCCCGAGCGGCCCGGCCCATGGCGTCGAGCGTGCCAGGCGCGCGCAGCAGCGGGTCGAGCTCTGCGGCCAGCCGCTCGGCCGTGCACTCGGCGTCCGGCACCAGCACGGCCGCGCCCCGGTCGGCGAGGGCCTTGGCGTTGGCCGTTTGATGGTCGCCCGGCGCGCCGGGCAGCGGCACGAGGATGGCGGGGGCGCCCACGGCCGCCAGCTCGGCCACGGTGTTTCCGCCGGACCGGGACACCACCACGTCCGACGCCGCGTAGAACAACGGCATGTCGCCCTCGTACTCGACCACCTCGTAGAGGAGCGAGTCGGTCTGGGGCTTGGTGAAGCCGGGCCAGTCCCTGCTGCCGACCACGTGGCGGATGGCCACGTCGGCCCGTCCCGACCACAGGCCTGCGAGGTCGTGCACGGCCTGGTTGATACGGCGCGCGCCCAACGACCCGCCGAACACGCCGATCACCCGCCGGGCATGGGGGATGCCGAGCGCCTCCCTGGCCCGGGCCCGCGCCGCGTAGGACCGATCGGTCTTCTCCACCTCGGCCCGCACGGGGTTGCCGGTCAGCTCGGCCCTGGGCAGCGGCGTGCCCGGCACGCTGATGGCGCAGGCCTTGGCGAAACGCGACGCCAGGCGGTTGGCCAGTCCCGGCACCGCGTTCTGCTCGTGCAGAACAAGGGGGACGCGCCACACCAACGCGCCGATGAATGCGGGCACGCTCGCGTACCCGCCCACGGTCACCATCACCTTGGGCCGCAGCCTGCGCACCAGCAGCACGGCCTTCACCACGGCCCGCACCAGCCCGATGACCGCGCCCACGTTGTCGACGGT
This sequence comes from Acidimicrobiaceae bacterium, assembly GCA_030837965.1. GTDB lineage: Bacteria > Actinomycetota > Acidimicrobiia > Acidimicrobiales > JAUTXP01 > JAUTXP01. The sequence continues at coordinate 43,705 of JAUTXP010000025.1, forward strand.
GAGGCGGCGGGCGATGCCGCGGCCGGGAAGCAGCGTGATGCGAAAGCCCGCCTCCGGCACCATGCGGGCCTCCATGCCGCGGGCCGCGCCCACGAAGTGGATCTCGTCGGCCCGATGGCCGCGGGCCACAAGGGCGTGGGCGATGGCCAGTGCCGGTTGCACGTGGCCGCCCGTCCCCCCGCCCGCCACCACGGCCCAGGCTTCGGACGACAGTGCCTCGGCGCCATCAGGCAGCGCGGGGGGCTTGGCCGAGCCGAACTGCGAGCCCATCAGCGCGTCACGGGGGCCGGAGTCGACCCGGCAGACGCGGCCCGCTTGCGACTCACCTTCGTGCTCGGCTTGACCACGGGCCGGGCCTGGCGGGCCACGTTCAACAAGATGCCCACCGCGCCCATGGTGATGACGAGGGCCGAGCCGCCGAACGAGACGAAGGGCAGGGGTACGCCGGTGATGGGCAGCAGGCCGATCACGGCGCCGATGTTGATGAACGCCTGCCCCACGATCCACGCAGTGATGCCCGCGGCCAGCAGCATGCCGAAGCGGTCCGGGGCGCGCAGCGCGGCGCGCACGCCCAGCACGGCGAAGGCCACGAACAGCCCGACGACCAACAAGGCGCCCAACAGTCCCAACTCCTCGCCGATGATGGCGAAGATGAAGTCGGTGTGGGCGTTGGGGAGAAAGCCCCACTTGGCCCGACTGGCGCCCAGGCCCACGCCGAACCACCGGCCCGAGCCCAGGGCCACCAACCCCTGCGCGGCCTGGTAGCCGGTGTTGCCCGCGTCCTTCCACGGGTCGAGGAACGACAGCATGCGGGCCCGCCGATACGGCTCGGCCATGCCCACCACGAAGGCGCCCACCGCGGTGCTGGCCAGCAGCATGGTCATGTGAGTCAGGCGCGCTCCGGCCACCCACAACAAGGTCAGGGTGATGCAGCCCGCGACCAGCGTGGTGCCCATGTCGGGCTGGGCCATGATCAGCGCGCCGACGATGCCGAAGGCGACGATGACGGGCATCAGCGTGAGCCGCCAATCGCCCATCTTGTTGCTGCGCCGCGACAGCAGGTCGGCGCAGTACAGCAGCAACCCGAGCTTGGCCGCCTCGGAGGGCTGCACCCGCCAGCCCCCCGCGCCCAGCCATCGGGTCGACCCGCTCACGGTGATGCCCATGCCCGGCACCAGCACGAGCACCAACAGCCCGACCGACACGAACAGCACCGGCTTGGCCAGGCCGCGCCAGCGCTTGTAGTCGAACCGCATGGTGGCGACCATCACCGCGGCCGCCGCGCTCAGCCACATCACCTGCTTGGCGAAGAACTGCCAAGCCGAGCCGTGGTGGCGAAGGGCTTGGACCGACGAGGCCGAGAGCACCATCACCAGGCCGATCACGTCGAGCACCACGACGACCGCGAACAACAAGATGAAGGCGGTGCTCACCGGAGTCGCCTTGGCCCGCGCTCTCGACTTCGCCGCGGATCTGGCCTTGGCCGCGGCCCGGGCGCGCGCCGTGGGATGACGGGACCGACTGGCCTGGCGCTCGGCGGCCAGCGAGAAGGGGACGTCGGTCACGACCCACCCACTCGGTCGCGCACCAGGCGGGTGAAGTCCTCGCCCCGCTCGGCGTAGGACGTGTACCAGTCGTACGACGCGCAACCGGGCGACAAGAGCACGGCGTCGCCGGGCCGGGCCGCGGCCGCGGCCTGCTGCACGGCGTCGGCCATGGACGCAGCCGTGGTCACCGGGCGCACGCCGTCGAAGGCGGCCACCACCGCGTCGGCCGCCTCGCCGATGGCGACGACCGCCCGCAACCGTCCCGCCGCGGCGCGCAGCACGCCCAGGTCCAAGCCCTTGTTGCGCCCACCCGCGATGAGCACGACAGAGTCGAATCCCTGAAGGGCGGACAGCACCGACGCGGGCGTCGTGGCCTTGGAGTCGTCATACCACCGCACCCCACCAGCGTCGCTCACCAACTCCACTCGGTGGGGGAGGCCCGCGAACGAGGCCAGGACGGACCGGCACGCGTCCATCGACGCGCCTGCGGCCACGGCCGTCGCCGCCGCGGCCAATGCGTTGGCCACGTCGTGCGGAAAGGCCCGGGGCAGCATGCTCACCGGCAGCAGCTCCTCGCCGTCGCCGCCCCGCAGCACGCCGCCTTCCACCCGCCACTCCCCCGCCACACCGAAGGTCACGACGTGCGACGGGGCCAAGGCCGCGGCCTGCATCACCACGTCGTCGTCGGCATTGACCACGGCCGTGTCGTCCTCGGTCTGGTTGGCCCAGATGCGCGCCTTGGCCGCGGCGTAGTGGTCGAGCGACGGATGCCAGTCCAAGTGGTCCTCGGCCAAGTTCAGCCACGTGGCCACGACCGGTCGAAACGTGTCGGTGTACTGCAACTGGAACGACGACACCTCGGCCACCACCACGTCCACGTCTTGATGCACGGCGTCGATCAAGGGCAGGCCGATGTTGCCCGCGGCGACAACGGTGTACCCGGCGTCGCGCAGCATGGCCGCCACCATGGTGGCAACCGTCGTCTTGCCGTTGGTGCCGGTGATGGCGACCAGCGGCATGGGCGCCTGGCGGAAGGCCAGCTCGATCTCGCTCACCAACGGCACCCCCCGAGCCGCCGCGGCCGCGTACACGGCGTGGGCCTGGGGCACGCCGGGACTGGGCACCACCAAGTCGGCGTCGGCCACGCCCTTCTCGAGGTCGGTGCAATGCCGGGCCCCCGCCTCGATCAACGCACCCAACGCCGGCAACGCACCCGACGCGCCCGACGCAGGGTCCGCGGCCCGATCGTCGTAGACGGACACGTCCCATCCCTGTCCCAACAGCCTGCGCACCACGGCCTGGCCCGTCACCCCGGCGCCCACGACCAAGGCCCTTCCCCCCTGGCTCGAAGGACTCAATCGAGCCGTCCCAGCGAGATGAAGTCGGCGTAGAACAAGCCCAAGGCCATAGCCGTGCACAGGCCCGCCAGAATCCAGAAGCGGATGATGACGGTCGTCTCCGGCCACCCCGCCAGCTCGAAGTGATGGTGGATGGGGGCCATGCGGAACACCCGCCGATGGAACAGGCGGAAGCTGGCGACCTGCATCATCACCGACAGCGTCTCCATCACGAACAAGGCGCCGACCACGGGCAGCAGCAGGTCGAGCTTCATCACCAGGGCCAGCGCGGCCAGCGCCGCGCCGATGGCCAGTGAGCCGGTGTCGCCCATGAAGATGCGGGCGGGCGCCGCGTTCCACCACAGGAAGCCCGCGCACGCGCCGCTCAGGCCCACCGCCATCAAGGCCAGGTCCAAGGCCTGGGGCACGTGGTACACGTCGAAGTGGCGGAACTGCCAGAAGCCGATGATGGCGAAGCAGGAGAAGGCGAAGGTGGACGACCCCGCGGCCAAGCCGTCGAGCCCGTCGGTGAGGTTCACGGCATTGGACGACCCGATCATCACCAGGACGGCCCATACCACCCACAGGACAACGCCGAGGTGCACGAGGTGGGGCGCGGTCTGACGGGTGAACGACAAGATGGTGTCGACCTTGGCCCAGGAATGGGCCAACACGGCGAAGGCGATGGCCACGGCCAACTGCCCGGCGATCTTGGCCCGCTTGTTGAGGCCCAGGCTGCGCTGGTGCCGGACCTTGATCCAATCGTCCAACAGGCCCACCATCGCGGCCGCGACGGTGGCCATGGCGACGAGCAGGCCGCCGTGGGTGTAGATGGCGCCCGCCCGCAAGTGGCCCGCCACGTAGCCGGCCAGCGCGCCGGCCACGATGGTGATGCCGCCCATGGTCGGCGTGCCTGCCTTGGTCACGTGGCCCTCCGGCCCGTCCTCCCTGATCTGCTGGCCGATGCCCTGGGCCTGCAACCACCGGATGAGCAGCGGCGTGCCGACCAGCGACACCAGCAAGGCGACGCCGCCCGAGAGCAAAAGGGCGATCACGCCGGTCCTCCAGTGGTCAGCGACTCGATGGCCGCTCGGGCCGCGTCGTGGTCGTCGAAGGGCAACACCGCGTCGCCCACGATCTGGCCTGTCTCATGGCCCTTGCCCGCGATGACGACGACGTCGCCCGCGTCGGCCCGTCCGACAGCCAAGGCGATGGCCGCGGCCCGGTCCGGCTCCACGACCAACGCGCCGGGCGCACCGGCGAGCACCTCTTCGATGATGGCCATGGGGTCTTCGCTCCGGGGGTTGTCGGAAGTGAGGACGGCCACGTCGGCCAGCGATGCCGCCAGTCTTCCCATCTCGGGTCGCTTGCCCCTGTCCCTGTCGCCTCCGCAGCCGAACACGAGGATGACGCGGCCCTCATCCAGGGCGGTCGGCCTCGTCATCTCGCGTGCGGCCCGCAGCACCTGTTCAAGCGCGTCGGGCGTGTGGGCGTAGTCGATGAGCACGGTGAAGGGCTGGCCCACGTCGATGCGGTCGAAGCGGCCGTGCACGGCCTGGACCGACGCCAGTCCGGCGGCCACTGCGTCGTGGTCCACGCCGATGGCCGACGCGGCCGTGGCCGCGGCCAGCGCGTTCAACACGTTGAACCGGCCGGGCAGGGACAAGGCCACGTCCACGCCGCGCCAGCGAAAGCGCGAGCCCGAAGGGCTGAACTCCAAGCCTTCGGCGTCGGCCACGGAGTACGCATGCATCGGGATCGACGCGCTCTGCAACAGGCGAGCGCCGAAGGCGTCGTCGGCGTTGGCCACGCCCAAGGCCGAGCGCCCCTTTTCGAACAGGCGGGCCTTGGCTGCGAAGTAGTCCTCCATGGTCCCGTGGAAGTCGAGGTGGTCGCGGGTGAGGTTGGTGAACACGGCCGCTGCGAACTCGATGGCGTCGACGCGGTGCTGAGCCAGTGCGTGCGAGGAGACCTCCATCGCCACCGCGTCCACTCCCGCGTCCCGATGCGCGGCCAGCCTGCCTTGAAGCTCCGGTGCCTCGGGCGTGTTCAGCCCGCCGCTGTGCAGATTGCCCATGGTCTCTACAACCCGCCCCGTGGCCCGGAGGATGGCCGCGGTCAACTGCGTGGTCGTGGTCTTTCCGTTCGTGCCCGTGATGCCGACGACCGCGAGCGAGCGGCTCGGATGGCCGTAGAAGGAGGCCGCCACCGGGGCCATGGCCACGCGGGTCGAGTCGACCACGGCCTCGGCCACGTCGATCGCATCGGCCACGTCGGACAACTCGATCGCCAACGTGCGCTCGGCCAACAGGGCCACCGCGCCCGCGGCCACTGCCGCGCCCGCGAACCGGTGCCCGTCGGCCGAGCGGCCGGGAAGGCAGCAGTAGAGCGTTCCTGGGCGCACAGCGCGGGAGTCGTGGGTGACGGCGGCGACCTCGGGGTTGCCGCCTCGTCGTCCCCGCACCTCCACGCCGGCGAGCAGATCGTCGAGTCGCACGGGCGCGACCGTCCTAGGGGGTCTTGGGCGGTGTCGGCCCGACTGTAGCGGGGGGCGCACCGGCGTCGCCGACCTCGCCAACCCCTGCCGCGTCCTTGGCCGACGACTGGGGCACGGCCGCGGCGAGGGGCACGTCGGGGGGCGGGATGCGGAACTCGCGCAGGCCGTAGCGGGTGATCTGGGCGAAGACGGGGGCGGCGACCAGGCCGCCGAAGATGGGGGTCGGCTCGTCGAGGATGACGATGGCCGACAGCTCGGGCCGCTCGGCGGGCACGAAGCCCGCGAAGCTCGATACGTAGGCCCCTGTCTTGTAGCCGCGCTGTCCTTCCAACGGCTTGCGAGCGGTGCCGGTCTTGCCGCCGACCGTGTAGCCGTCGATGTGGGCGCGCGTCGCCGTGCCGACGCGGACGACCTCGGCGAGCATGGCCGTCATCTGCTTGGCCGTCGTGGGCGAGATGACGCGGTGCTGGACCGAATCGGCCGTCTTGTGCAGGTTGCCGTCGCCGTCCACCGTTGCCTTGAGCAGCTTCGGCGCCACGTAGACGCCGCCGTTGGCCACCGTGTTGTACGCGGCCAGCATCTGCACCGCGGTGACGGCGATGCCCTGCCCGATGGGGACGGTGCCCATGGACGTGCCCGAGTACTTGGCCGGGTCCAGCAGGATGCCTGCCGACTCGCCGGGGAAGTTGATGCCCGTCTTCTTGCCGAAGCCGAAGGCGCGCATGTAGTGGTCGAGCTTGTCCTTGCCCACCTTCTGGCCGATCATGATCGACCCCACGTTGGACGAGTTGGCCACGATGTCGGTGATCGACCATTCCTGGGTGGGATGAGGGTCGTGCTCATGGAAGACGTGGTCGGCCACTTTGATGGTGGAGGGCACGAGCAGGCGCGTGTCGGGCTTGATCAGGCTCTCCTCTAACGCGGCCGACACCGTGATCATCTTGTTGACCGAGCCCGGCTCGTAGACGTTGGTGAGGGTCATGTTCTTGGACGCGGGGACGACGGCGCCGTTGTCCTCGCTGAGGTTGGACATGGCCAGGATCTCGCCCGTCTTGGTCTGCATGACGATGGCCATCCCGCCCTTTGCATGGGACGCCACGATCTCGGCCGACAGGGCGCGCTCGGTCTCGTACTGGAGCGACCGGTCGAGGGTGAGCACCAGGTCGTCGCCCTGCACGGGCTGGACCGCGTCACGCATGCCGCCCGCGATGTCCGAGCCCGTCGGGTCCTTCTCCACGATGCTGTAGCCGGGACGGCCGCGCAGCACCTTCTCGTGCTGGACCTCGAGGCCGGAGAGCCCCTCGTTGTCGGTGCCCACCTTGCCCAACAACGACAAGGCCAAGTCGGCTCCGGGCAGGACGCGGGTCGACTCTTGTCGGTACTCCAGGCCGGGAAGTCCGAGCGCCTTGACCTGCGCGGCCACGTCGTCGGAGACCCGACGGGCCAGGTAGACGAAGGCCCGGTCCTTGGACAACAGGTCTTGGAGCTTGGTCACGTCCTCGTTGAGGATGGGCGCCAAGGCCTGGGCCGCGCCCAACGGGTCGGTGACCAGACGGGGGTTGGCCGTGACCGTCGTGCGGGGGACGGACAGGGCGAGGTCGCGCCCGTCCCTGTCGAAGATGGACCCGCGCTCGGCGGGCAGCTCGATCTTGCGGATGCGCTGTGACTCGCCCACCGCGACATAGCGGTCGGCCGACAGGGCCTGCACTTGCGTCAGCCGGGCCGCCACCAGCACGGCCCCGATGACCATGACGACGAGCAGGCCGATGAGCCGACGTCGGGGGCTGGCCCCGGCCGGACGGCGGGGCGACGTGGGCCGGCGAACGGGGGTGGACGTGCGGGGCTTGCGGGTGGGGGCGGGCCGGACCGGACGGCGGGCGGGCGCATCGCCGTGGGCCTTGGGCTTGGGGCTGAGCTTGGGCTTGGGCTTGGGGCTGGGCTTGGTGGGCTGGTGGCGAGGGGGGCTGGTGCGGCCGGCGGTGATGCGGGGAGGGCGAGGCGGCGCCGAAGTGGTCACGGGCGACTGCTCAGGTGGCGCTTCACGACCGACCAGTCGGTCATGGCCTGCCCGTCGTCGCCCTGGGCCTGAGCGTTGCCTTGGGCGCGCTGGCCCGTGGTCCGCGTGTCGGGCTGCGCTGTGGCCCCTGTCTTGGGCGCCGGCTTGGCGGGCGGGGGCAGGGCGGGCGTGAGGTACTTGACCGACGCGGGCGAGACCATGCCCAGTCGCTCCTGGGCCGCGGCCACCACGCGGGCGGGCGACTCGAGCTCGGCCACCTGCGCTCGCAGTCGCTCATAGCGCGCCTGCTCCTGAGCGGCCTGGCGTTGAGCCCGCTGCAACTGGAACTGGTTCTGGGTCAAGACCACGTGGGCCGCGACCAGGCCGAAGAACAGGCATCCGCCGAGCATCACCGCACTGGCCACGAGCAGCCTGCTGTTGCGCTTGGCCGACGGGACCCGACGGGGGCGCTCGCCGGGCTGGACGACGCGAAGAGGCGGCCGCTTGGGCGCGGGCGCGGGGGCATGAGCCGGGTGCCGGACTGGCGCCGCGGCTGTCGCCGCCGCCGTGGCGCGGGCGCTGGGTTGAGCGGTTGCGGTCATGGCTCTCCCTTAGAGGGCGGCGGCAGCGTCGACGGGGGTGAGCTTCTCGACGGCCCGCAAGCGGGCGCTCTCGGCTCGGGGATTGGCCGCCACCTCGGCGGCCGACGGCTTGCGGGCGCCGCGGTTGAGCAGGCGCACGGTGGGAGTGGCCCCGCACGAGCAGGGCAGGCCGGGGGGACAAACGCAGCCGCCGGTGGCCGCGTCGACGAAGCGCTGCTTCACCAGGCGGTCCTCGCCCGAGTGGTAGCTCAGGACCACGACCCGTCCGCCGGGCACGACCGCTTCGAGGGCGGCGTCGAGGGCGGGGCCGAGGACGTCCAGCTCCTCGTTGACCTCGATGCGCAGGGCTTGGAAGACGCGCTTGGCCGGGTGGCCGCCTGTTCGCCGGGCGGCATGCGGGATCGCACCACGCACGACCTCGACCAGTTCGTCAGTCGTGCGCATCGGTCGGGCAGCCACCAGGGCACGGGCGATGCGCCGGGCGAACCGGCGCTCCCCGCTTTGTGCGAACAGGCGGGCCAACTCGGCCTCGCCGTAGGTGTTGACCACGTCGGCTGCGGTGCGGCCGGTGGACCGGTCCATCCGCATATCGAGAGGGGCGTCGGCCCGGTACGAGAACCCTCGCTCGGGCCGGTCGAACTGGGGGGAGCTGACCCCGAGGTCGAACAGCACGCCGACCACGGGGCGGGAGGCGGCGGGCGGGCGGGACTCGATCACGGTCGACAAGGCGTCGAAGCGGGCATGGTGCAGCGTCGCCCGCTCGCCGTACCGCGCCAGTCGGTCACGGGCCGCTTCGAGGGCGTCGGCGTCTCGGTCGATGCCGACGAGGTCGATGTCCGGGCGGGCGTCGAGGATGGCGTGGGCATGGCCCGCGCCGCCCACGGTCGCGTCGAACAACGTCCCCGGGGGGACGGCGCCGAACAGCTCGACCACTTCGTCGAGCATCACCGGCGTATGGGCAAAGGCGGGCGTGGCCTGGCTCATCAGCAGCCCCCCGACCGACAAGACACCGTCGGGATGTCTCCCCGATCGGCAACGATGGAAGCGGGCGGAGTAGGGATCTTCCACCTCGTCGGTCGGAGGGCGGCTCATGGTCCAAGCCGTGCCCCTCCTGTGCTGCGCTGTCTCGGTCCTTCGTGTTGCGGTTGCGGTTGCGGTCATCACGAGGCCCGCTCGTCCTCGTCGGTGAGCAGGCCCTCGCTGGCCTCCACCTTGGCCTCCCACAGGGCGGGGCTCCACAGCTCCACCCGGTCGATGGCCCCGATGACCAGCACATCGCCGTCCAGCCGGGCGAACTCGCGCAAGCGTTGCGGGATGGGCATGCGACCCTGCCTGTCCACCTCCACGTCGGCCGAGCCCGACGACCAGAGCCGGGCCAGGTTGCGCTGCTCGCGGCCCTGCTCCTGCGCCTCCTGCATGCCCCGCATCTGGGTCTCGAACTCGTCCGGCGTCCACAGGGCCAGGCACCGGTCGTGGAACTGGGTGAGGAAGCCGCCCTCGTCGAACGCAGCGCGGAACTTGGCGGGGAGGATCACTCGACCTTTCGGGTCGAGCGAGTGCTCGTACCTGCCAAAGAACCTGGCCAAGGGACTCGCGGGCTCCTGCTGCTCGAATGCTCATGGTGGGCGGTGGCGTGCTGGCTGCTGTTGTTGGTGAGGCGGTTGGGGTTTCTGGGATTCGAGGAAAACGACCCCCGAACGCTCCCCTTCCCGCCACTTGGCGCCACCTTACGCCCCACTTCCCCACCCGTCAACCCCACCACGCCCCACCCTCCGACGGCGCGCGAGAGCCGTCCCGCCCCGCCCGAGGCCAAAAAAAAAACCGCTCTTGTCGCGCTGCTTGCCGGAACATCGGCGTATCAGCGCGACAAGAGCGGAGTGAGCATCGTCGCCCGGTCTGACTTTTCCACAGCAACAGGTGCTGTGGAAAAGATGGAGAGAGGGCTGGGGGTTGGGCGGGTGAGGTGGCGTTAGGCGGTGATGGCGGCGCCCTGGGGTGCGGGCGCGGTGATCGGTGCACCCGCGTGGACCATGAACTCCACGGCCACGGCCAGGACCAGCACGATGCCCGCCATCATGGTGGCGATCTGGAACACGCCGCCGGGGGCGAACGCGCCGCTCGTGGCCAAGACGCCGAACAGCGACGCCACGCACAGCGCGGCGACGATCCCGCTGAACCAGCCCACCCACTTGGGCAGCAGGCCGGTCGACAGCACGACGGCGGCCACCGACCCGGCCAGCACGGCCACGCCCACGTTGGACGCGATCCCGGCCAGGCCGTACATGTCGAACGCGGCCCGCACGGTGCTCGGCGCCAGGCCGATGTTCTCCCGATAGGTCGCGCCGAGGAACAGCATGCTGCCCGCCCAGTTGGCCATGAACACGAAGACGCCGCCTACCGCGGCGGCCGTGGCCAGCTCGCCGTGACCGCCCTCGGCTTCGGACAGCCGAGCCCGCAGCGTGGCCACGAAGAACAGTCCGCACACCGTCGCCAGCGACCAGAGCACCGTCGACCACAACAGGCCGTCACGATGGCCAGAGATGTACGAGATCAACTGCTGCCCGGTGGCGTTTTGATCGGGGGCCTTGCCCGGGATGAAAAGGGCCAACAAGGCCAACAGGACGAAGGCCACGCCGGCCTCTGCGCCCAACCGCTCCCATCGACGTTCATTCACGTGCGTCCACCTCCAAGACGAGGGACGTTGCCAGATGCCCAACACCCGTTCCGGTGCGGGCCTCCTACAACGGGACGGTACGACCGCAAGCGGTGCCGTCAAGCTTCCTCACGGCAAATGGCCCAGAAGGGCCATGGTGCAATCGTCAACGGTGCGCGACCCGATGGGGTGGGCCACATGCCGCAATTCGTCCTGCGCGCCGCGGCGCGCGCCGTCGGGGAGGTCCAACAGTGCGAGCATCTGCTCAGGGAACCATGAGAGTGCGAGCGCGCACTGGAAGAGTGATCCCTCACGCGTTCGGCGCTGGGCCATGCCCACGGCCTTTCCTCCCGCCACGCCCACGGCCTTTCCCCCCGCCTTGTCGTCGCCCGCCCCGATGGTCACCTCGCCAGGGCCGAGCCCGGCGAAGCACACCAGCGGCGACCACGGCGTGGTGATCAGCGGGCCGCGGTGCACGACTGCGCCGTCCACTCCCAGCGATCGCACTGTCTCAGCCCACACGTCGCCCAGCCACCAAAAGGCGCGTCCCACGTCGGCCTCCCACAAGGCATGGCCGGTGGGGACGAACACGTCGACCCAGAAGACGTGGTCGGGACCGACGAGGACGGCGCCGCCTCCACTGCGTCTTCGCACCACGTCGACAGGCGGCGCGGGGACCACGACGGACGCAGGCTGGGTCGACCCCAGCACCAGGGCGGGCGACTCGACCTGGCACACAATCAGGGTGGGCACGTCCTCGTAGTCCCGCGGCCCGAACAGGTCGGCCGCCCGCCCGCGGGCGCGGATGACCCGCCAGGTCAAGCGCTGAGCTTCAGGAACGGCTCCCAGTCGGGACGGACCGAGCCGGTGGCCACGAGGATCCAGATGCGCTCGCGCGGCACCGTGGGCTTCTTGCGCAGGATGAGTCCCGACTCGTGCAGCAGCCGGTCCTCCTTGCGCATGTTGCAGGGCCGGCACGCGGCCACCACGTTGTCCCACGTGTGGGTGCCGCCCTTGGAGCGGGGCACGACGTGGTCGATGTTCTCGGCCGCGGCTCCGCAGTACTGACAGGTGTGGCCGTCGCGGGCGAACACGGCCTTGCGGTTCAAGGCCACTCGGGCCTGATACGGCACCTTGACGAAGTAGCTCAGCCGCACCACCGAGGGCTCCGGGAAGGAGACCCGCTCGGCGTGGAAGACCCGGTCCGTGGCCGTCACCAGCTCGGCCTTGGCCGCCATCACCAGCATGAGGGCCCGACGGCTGGGCACCACGCACAACGGCTCGAAGCTGGCGTTCAGCACCAGTGCCCGCGGCATGCCCGTCCGACCTGTCCTAGTGGCTCTACTGTCCGACCGATCGGACCGGCATTGGTGGAACGAGCATCCTCTGAGGCTACCGCGCCAGCCTGCGCATCGACCTGCACCATTCCAGGTAGGTGACGACGTCGGCGGGCTCGGGCTGGTGGCCGGGGTCGCCGTACATGGTCTGAAGGCGGAAGGCGAGGTAGGCCGGGTCGGGTGTGGGCAGGTACGGCCTGCGCCGCCACCAGCCCCGCGGCGCGAGCAGGCCGACTTGGACGACCGCTGTCCCCCACAGCCGCGGCCGGGTCAGGACGGCGAGTGCCGCGGCCTTCATCCCTTGACGTACGAGAGCTTCTCGGCCACCTTGCCGTCGCGGATGCGCATGACGTCCACGCCGCGGACATGGCCGTCGCCCCAGTCGTACCGCCACCGCTGTGTCCACCGCTCCCCATCGCCCCACAGCTCCTCGACGGTGAATCGAGCTTGGGGCGAGTCGGCGAAGAGCTGGGACCACGCGCCGCGCACGGCCGCCTGCCCCTCGTAGCGCACGCCGTCGGGCGCGGGCGACGTGCTCTCGAACACGGCGTCGTCGGTCATGAGGGCCATGACCGCGTCCAGGTCCTGACCGTTGAAGGCGGCGTTGAAGGCGTCGACGATGTCTTTGCTCATGGGCTTGTGCGGTCGCCGCTCAGCGCCGGCTCGACTCGTTCCACGGGCCGGTGTCGGCCTTGGGCTCCTTGGGCAGGCCCAGCACCATCTCGCCGATGATGTTGCGCTGGATCTGGCTGGTGCCCGCGTAGATCGTGCCCGCCCTTGCATTGAGGAACGTGCCCGCCCACGACGCGCTCGAGTTGGGTGCGCCCGGCTGATCGGCCTGGAACGCGCTGGCGGGCGGGCGGCCGGTGGGGGCCAAGCCGTCCAGGCCCATGATGTCCATGGACAACTCGGTGACCTTGCAGTGGTACTCGCTCCAGTTCAGCTTGGAGATGGACGCCTCCGCTCCCGGGTGTCCGCCTTGCAGCCACTGGGTCAGGGTGCGCATGCCGAGGTACCGCATGATCTCGACCTTGCTGTAGCACCACGCCAGGCGCTGGCGGATGAGCGGGTCGTCGGCCTTGCCGTACTGCTGGGCCAAGGCCAGCAGGCGGTCGAGCTCGGTCTTGAAGATGATGGGCAGGACGGCCGCGGCCTCGCCCCGTTCGAAGCCGAGCAGCGTCATGGCCACGGCCCAGCCGCCGTTGACCTCGCCGATCACGTTCTCCTTGGGCGTGCGCGCGTCGGTGAAGAAGACCTCGTTGAACTCCGACTCGCCCGAGATCATCTTGATGGGCCGCACCTCGACGCCGGGCTGGTCCATGGGGCACAGCAGGAAGGTGATGCCGCGATGCTTGGGGGCGGTGGGATCGGTGCGGCCGAGCACGAAGATCCAGTTGGCCAGATGGCCAGCCGACGTCCAGATCTTTTGGCCGTTGATCACCCACTCGTCGCCGTCCAACTCGGTCCTGCACCCGAGGTTGCCCAGGTCCGACCCGGCGTTGGGCTCGGAGTAGCCCTGGCACCACTTGTCCTCGCCGGACAGGATGCGGGGAAGGAAGTGGCGTTTCTGGTCCTCGGTGCCCCACTGGATGATGGTGTTGCCGACCATCTGGATGCCGAAGACGTCGTTGGGACCGCCTTGGGGGACGCCCGCCTTGGCGAACTCCTCGGCGATGACGACCTGCTCCAACGGGGTCAGGTCTTGGCCGCCGTAAGCCTTGGGCCACGACACGGCCAGGTAGCCGTTCTCGAACAGCGTGTTGCGCCAGTCGGTGGCGAAGGCCTGGGCCGCCTCCTTGTCCAAGGCGCCAATGCCCTTCCAGTGGGCGGGGAGGTGCTCGGCGAGGAAGGCCTGGACCTTCTCGCGGTAGGCCTCGGCTTCGGCGGGATAACGCACGTCCATTGGCGCAGGGTACCCCCGGCGTCCCTCGGGCGCCCGTCCTGCGCGCACGCGCCTCTGTACCGGTTCTTGGACGAATGCCGCCCTATACGGCGGCAAACGTGCAAAGTACGGCCGCTATTTGTACCACTCGGCCACGCCGCCGTGGTCGGGACCGTCGTGGGCGACGCGGCCGTGGTGAGGGTGGTCGGCGGAACTGGGATTTGGGCGTAGTTGTGGTCCCTTACGGGCCACAACTACGCCCAAATGCGGCTGGCAGGGTCCCCTGGCCGGTTGGTCAGAGAAGCGCCAAGGGGAGGGTGCCCAGGGCGCGCCAGGCCACGGCCGCGGCACCGACCAACGGGCCGTCGTGGCCCAGCCCGCCGGGCTCGATCCGCGCCCCCGCGGCAAATGACAGGCGGGCCGACTCGGCCAACGAGCGCCGGGCCGCGGCGAAGAAGGGCTCGCCCCACCCCAACGCCACCGACCCCGACACGACCACCAGCCGCAGGTCCAACAGGCTGACCACCGACGCGATGGCGCGCCCCAGCTTCACGCCCGCGGCGTCGATGACCGCGGCCCCGGCCGACGCCGCAGGCGCGCCCGTGACTGCGGCGATGGCGGTGCCAGAGATCTCCGCCTCCAGGCACCCCCTCGCCCCGCACGGGCACAGCCGACCTCGGGGCTCGACGATCACGTGACCCACGTGGCCCGCGTTGTCGCTGGCCCCGTCGAGCAGCCGGCCGTCCACCACCACGCCGCCGCCCACACCGGTGGACACGACCATGGCCATGTAGTTGCGCTCGCCCGCGGCCGCGCCCGTCCATCCCTCGCCGAGCGCCAGCGCCTTGGCGTCGTTGTCCACGAACGTGGGCACGTCCATCAACGCGGCCAGCCGGGCCCGCAAAGGGAAGTCGCGCCACGTCGGGATGTTGAGCGGCGACACCAACTCGCCGCCCGGGCTCATGGGCCCGCCGCAGCCGACGCCGCACGCCACGATCACCGCCCCACCGGGAAGCGCAGCAGGAACCCCAGCGCGCACCTCATCGACCAGCTTCACCACCACGGCCCACGGGTCCACGCCGGTGGCAGCCTGGAGGCTTCCCACCACCGCGCCCGCCGAGTCGACCAGGCCCACGGCGACCTTGGTCCCGCCGATGTCGACGGCCAGCGCCAGGTCCACAGCCGAGGAACGTAGCCAATGACGCACAAGTAACCTCGTGCGACGGTCGAGGCGGTAGGGGGAACCCAGTTGGCGAGACAACGCACGGCGGCGCGCAAACAGCACACCTTCGCCGACACCTTCGAGGCCATCGTCGAGAACTGCGAACGCGTCATCCAGGGCAAGGAGGAGAGCGTCCGCCTGGCCCTCATGTGCCTCATCGCTGAAGGCCATCTGCTCATCGAGGACGTGCCCGGCGTGGGCAAGACCAGCTTGGCCAAGGCCATCGCAGGCTCGCTCGGCTGCGACTGGCAGCGCATCCAGTTCACGCCCGACCTGCTGCCTTCGGACGTCACCGGCGTCACCGTCTACAACCGGGCCAAGGGCACGTTCGACTTCCGGCCGGGAGGCGTGTTCGCCAACGTGGTGCTGGGCGACGAGATCAACCGGGCCTCGCCCAAGACCCAGTCGGCCCTGCTCGAAGCCATGGAGGAGCGCCAGGTCACCGTCGACTCAGTGACCTACGCGCTGCCCGCCCCCTTCATGGTCATCGCCACCCAGAACCCCACCGAGCACGAGGGCACGTATCCCCTGCCCGAGAGCCAGCTCGACCGCTTCCTCATGCGCATCCGCATGGGCTATCCGGCCCGCGCCGCGGAGATCGAGATGCTCGACGCCCACGGCAGCGCCGACCCCATGGACGACTTGGAGCCGGTGGCCTCGGCCGAGGAGGTGCAGGCCATGACCGCGGTCGTGGTCGACATCCACGTGGCCCCGTCGGTCAAGGGCTACATCGTGGACGTGGCCGCCGCGACCCGCGACCATCCCAGCCTGTCGCTCGGCATGTCGCCGCGCGCCGCACTGGCCTTGCAGCGGGCCAGTCGAGCCCGCGCCGCAACGGAGGGCCGCGAGTTCGTGTTGCCCGACGATGTGAAGGAAGTGGCCAAGCCCGTGCTCGAACACCGCATGGCCCTCACCCCCGAGGCTGCATTGGGAGGCATGTTGGCGGGCGACGCACTTGACGACGTGCTGGCCGCCGTGCCCGTGCCCACGGGCCGCTCGGCGGGCCCGGCCTAAGCCCGCCGCCGTGGTCACCTCCCGCGGCTGGATGGTGGCGGGCGGGGCCATTGTCTTCGGGCTCATGGGACGGCTGCTCGGGATCACCGAGCTGTTCGCACTGGCCGCGGCCGCCTTGGTGCTCGTCATCGCGTCGACCGTCTACGTGCGCTCCACCCGCTTCTCCCTCGAAGCCGTGCGCGAGCTGCGACCGCCGCGGGTCCACGCGGGCGCGTCCAGCCGGGTCGAGCTGTCGGTGCGCAACACGTCCAACCGGCGCTCCCCTGTGCTGTCCGCCCGAGACCCCTTCGACGGCGGTCGGCGGTGGGCCCGCTTCCTGCTGGCTCCGTTGACCCCGGGCGAAGTGGCAAGGGCCGCCTATCGACTGCCCACTGAGCAGCGCGGCGTGTTCGACCTCGGACCGCTCGACGTGCAACTGGCCGACCCCTTCGGCCTGGCCACGACCTCCTTTACCGCCGCGCCCGCCACCAAGCTCACCGTCTATCCACGCGTCGACGTCATCGAGCCGCTGCCGCTGGCCCAGGGCAACGATCCTTACGCGGGGGCCGACCACGCCACATCGCTCTCGTGGTCCGGCGAGGACTTCTATGCCCTGCGGGAGTACCAGACGGGCGACGACCTGCGCCGCGTCCATTGGGCGTCCACGGCCAAGCACGACGACTTGATGATCCGACAGGACGAGATGCCGTGGCAGGGTCGGGCCACGGTCGTGCTCGACGTGCGCAGGGACGTGCACACGGCCGAGTCCCTGGAGGTGGCGGTGTCCGCCGCGGCCAGCATCCTGTCCGCCTGTTGGCGCAGCAACTCGATGGTCCGCCTCTTGACGACGGACGGGTTCGACTCCGGCTTCGCCGAAGGCCACGCCCACCGCGAGGCCGTGCTCGAACACCTGGCCGGGGCCCGGCTCGACCGACGCACCCACCTCACGCCGGTGCTCGGCGCGCTGCGACGCGAAGGGAACGGCGGCGCCCTCGCCGTCGTTACCACCGCGGGCGCGCCCATGACCGACCTCGACGCCGTGGCCCGCCTCCGCACCCGCTATGGATCGGTGACCCTCGTGCTGTTGGAGCGCTCGTTGCTCGACTCGTCTCACTACGCCAAGCACACGGGCCCGACGGCCGTGCCGCCCGTCGGCGTGCTGGTGCGCGTCGGGGCCGACAGGCCCTTCGCCCAGGCATGGACCGAGGCGCTGCGCAGGGCCAAGACGGCGGCCCGCCGGTGACTGCGACCACCACGCAATCGAAGCCGCCGAGGCCGACAGTGCCCACGCCGTCCCAGTCGAAGACGTCGGCCAACGCGGGCCCAACCGGGTCCACCGCGGCCGAAGACGACGCCTTCTTGGGCTCGGCCCTCGCCCTCACCGCCCTCAGCCTGGTGGCGACCGTCGGCATGGGCAGGCTGTTCAAGGACGGGTCCTTCCTCGTTCCCATGGGCGCCACCGCGCTGGCGGTGCACGCCGTGTCGTGGTGGGCCCGCAGGCTCGGGTTGGGCCTGGGCGCGGGCCTGTTGGCGGGCGTGGGCGCGGTCGGCCTCACCGTCGCGTGGGTCGCCCTCCCGCACACCACGGCCTACGGCATCCCCTGGGCAGGAACGTGGCACGCGGCGGGCCAGGCCTTGTCCCAGTCATGGGCCGAGTTCTCCAAGGTGGTGGCCCCCGCGCCCGTCACCAAAGGCTTCCTCATCGCGTCCATGGGCGGCGTCGGGGTCACGGCCATGCTGGCCGACTGGGCCGCCTATCGCGTGCGGGCCACCTTCGAGCCGCTCCTGCCGTCGTTCACCCTCTTCCTGTTCGCGTCCGCGCTGGGCGCGCCGCGCCACCGCGCCGCGGCCACCGGCTTCTACGTGGCCGCGGCCCTGCTCTTCCTCGTCGTGCACCAGGCCGCGCTGCGAGCCGACACGACGGCGTGGTTCGCCAGCCGGTCGCGCGGCGGGGTGGGCGCGCTGTTGCAAGGGGCGGCCGTGATCGGCCTGACCGCGGTATTGGCCGCCGTGTTCGTGGGCCCGTCGCTGCCCGGCGCCGGTGCCAAGGGCCTCATCAGTTGGCGCAAGGCGGGCGACTCGGGCAACCGAGACCGGGTCACCACCAGTCCGCTGGTCGACATCAGAGGCAGGCTCGTGTCGCTGTCGGACATCGAGGTGTTCACGGTGAAGTCGACGGCGCGCGCCTACTGGCAGCTCACCACCCTGGATACCTTCGACGGGCGGATCTGGTCGTCCAACAGCACGTATCGAACGGTGAAGAACACCCTCCCCGGCGGGATCACCGACGAGGTCAAGCAGGCCAAGGTGGTGCAGGACTTCCGCATCGAGGGGCTGGACGCCATTTGGCTTCCGGTCGCCTACCGCCCGGCGCGCATCGACGGCGTGAAGGGCGTGAGCTACAACGCCGAGCTCGGCAGCATCATCTCCAAGCAGTCGACCAGCGACGGGCTCGAGTACAAGGTCGAGTCCGAGATCCCCGAGTTCCGGCCTGACGCGCTGGCCACGGCCGACGCCGCGTTGTCGCCGGGCAGGCGCTTCCTCGATCTGCCCGTGCTGCCCAGCCAGGTTACGCGCCTGGCCCAACAGCTCACGGCCGGCGCGACCACGCAGTACGCCAGGGCCAAGGCCTTGCAGGACTTCTTCAGGAACAACTTCAAGTACGACCTGCGGGTGCGGCCGGGCCACGACGACCGGGCCCTTCTCAACTTCTTGTTCAGGGATCGCCGGGGCTACTGCGAACAGTTCGCGGGGGCGTACGCGGCCATGGCCAGGGCCGTGGGCCTGCCCGCCCGGGTGGCGGTCGGCTTCACGCCTGGCGAGCCCGATGACGACGGCGTGTTCCACGTCCGGGGCCTCAACGCCCACGCTTGGCCCGAGGTGTTCCTGGGCCAGTTCGGCTGGGTGGCCTTCGAGCCCACGCCGGGCCGGGGCAGGCCGGGGGCCGAGGCCTACACCGGCGTGGCCGAGGCCCAGGCCAACCCGGCGGACATCACGACGGCCACCACGGCCACCCCAACCACGACCGCCACCACGGCCGCGCCGGGCGGCACGGCCACCACTCGGCCGCGCGACTCCCAAGTCGATGCGGGCGGCAACGGCGGGCTGCTCCCGAAGCGGCGGCTCAGCCCCTTCTTGCGGGCGCTCGCGGTCGTGGCCGTCCTGGCGTTGCTGTGGCTGGTGTCGGTGCCGCTGCTGCTGCGGCGACGAAGGGCCCGTCGGCGGGCGGGCGCGGCCAACCCCGTCGAGCGGGTACTGGTCGCGTGGCAGGAGGCGGGCGAGGCCCTGGCCCGGGCAGGCACGCCGCAACGACCCTCGGAGACGGTGCACGAGTACGCCAGGCGCGGCCCGGCCGCGGCCTCGTTGGACCAAGAGGCGCAACAGGCCATGCACGCCTTGGGCCAGCAGGCCGCGATGGCGAGCTACGCCGCTGGCGCGTTGCCCGCCGAGACGGTGGCCCGGTCCGTGGCCGCGGCGACAACGGTGGAGGCGGCCGTGCGGCGGCAGGCGGGCTGGCGCACGCGGTGGGCGTGGATGCTCGACGCTCGGCCGCTGCTGCCCCGTCGGACCCGCCAGATCACCGGCAAAGCCGGCTCGCGCCGCGCCGCCTGATCTTTTCCACAGCAGCAGGTGCTGTGGAAAAGATGGAGGGGGTCAGTCGTCGGTGCGCTTGAAGCGCTCGCGGAGGCGCTTGCGGGTGTCGCCGAAGACGTCGGGGAAGCCCCGGGAGCGCACCGACTCGCTGAGCTGTTGCAGCCCGGCTCGCCCCATCCTGCGCAGATTGCGCTCAAAGGCCAACGCCGACACCAGCATGATGGCGAAGCCGGCCAGGGCCAGCAGGAGCGAGGACAAGAACACGACCACCACGATCAGCCCGACCACCAGGCCCAGGCCCGCCCACTTCATGTTGCGGCCCGCGTGGCGGTAGACGGTGGGGCTGTCCTTGACGCCACGCGCGAACGCCGGATCGTTCTCGTAGAAGCTGCGTTCGATCTCGTGCAGGATGCGCTGTTCGTCTTCGCTCAGCGGCATGGCCACCCCTTACACGCCCGTCCGGCCACGAACCATCTTCGCGCAGGGAGGGCACGGCAACAACGCGTCCCTCATCGGTCCCTTCTCCCCCGCGGCCCCCACTGCTGTGCGCCTTGCCGCTTGACCTCGAGTCCGGCCTCGCCAACCAGCGCCGCGGGGCCGACGGCCGCGTCGCCGAAACGGCTGCGCACGGCGTCCATGGCGCGGGTCGCCTCGTCCCACGCGGGGGCGTCGAGATCCTCGAGCGTGAGCTGGCGGGCCGCCCCTTTGGCCAGGTTCGACACGCTGACGCCGAGCAGGCGCACACCGGGCGTTGGGTCGACCTGTTCGAGCAGGGCGCAGGCCGTGCGGGCGATGTCGTAGCCGGTGTCGACCAGGCCGACGACGCTGTGCGAGCGGGTGATGGTCTCGAAGTCGTGGAAGCGCACCTTGACCGTGACCGTCCGTCCGGCCAGGTTGGCGGAGCGGAGGCGGGCGCCCACCGCGTCGGCCATTCGCAGCGCCTCCGTGCGCAGCTCCTCGGGGTCGACCAGGTCGGTGGCGTACGTCTCCTCGTGGCCGACCGACTTGGTGTCGCGCACCGGCTCGACCGGGCGGGGATCGCGGCCGTGCGACAGGTCGTGGAGGTGGTGGCCGAGGGCGTTGCCCAAGGCGGTGGTCAAGGTCTCGAGCGGGATCTGGGCCAGGTCGCCCACAGTCGTGACGCCGAAGCGGCGCAGACGCTGCTCGGTGGCCGGGCCCACGCCCCACAGCGCGTGGGCCGGCAGCGGGTGGAGGAAGGCCAGCTCCTCGCCGGGCCTGACCACCACCACGCCCGGCCCCGGGATGGGGCCTTTGAGCGATGCCTTGGGCTTGGCCGCCTTCGACGCCAGCTTGGCCATCAGCTTGGTCGGGGCCACGCCCACCGAGCACCCGAGGTGGAGCTCGTCGCGGATGCGGGCCCGGATGGCGGCCGCGATCCCCGGAGCCGGGCCGAACAGCCTGCGGGCGCCGGCCACGTCGAGGAAGGCCTCGTCCAAGGCGATGCCCTCGACCAATGGCGTGAAGGCCTCGAACACGGCATGTATCCGCTTGCTGTAGTCGCTGTAGAGGTCGTAGTGGCCGTGGACGAATACAGCGTGCGGACACAGCCGACGGGCCTGGGCCGACGGCATGGCCGAGTGGATGCCGTAGGCCCTCGCCTCATACGAGCACGACGCCACTACGCCCCGGTCGCCCGAACCGCCCACGATGACGGCCTTGCCTCGCAAGGACGGGTCGACCAGCACCTCGACGGCGGCGAAGAAGGCGTCCATGTCCACGTGCAGGACGGTGGGCTCGCCGCTGCTGGCGGGGTCGGTCGTCGTCACAGGCGCGTGATCTGGAAGTCGTCTCGGGACGCGCCGTGGACCCGGTACTTGAACGACCGGCTGTCGGTCCAGCGCTCGGCCAGCCAGGCCACCAACGGCTCGTGGGTCGGCAGCCACGTCGACGCCAGTTGCACATGGCAGTCGTCCACCGGGACGAAGCGGGCGTCGACCACGATGCCGTCGGGGTCGTCCACCGTGATCTCGCCTTCGTAGGCCACGGCCCTGAAGACCTCGACGTTGAGCCGCCAGCCCGCGGCCTCCGCTTCGGCCTCCACCGACCAGACCGGGCCTGCCCACTCGGTGACGGTGATGCCGGTCTCCTCGTGGACCTCCCGGGTGAGGCCGTCTCGCACCGACTCGCCGTCGGCCACCTCGATCACCCCGCCGGGCGGGGACCAGTCCATACGGCCGTCGCGACGACGGTTCTGGACGAGCAGGAGCGAGCCCGGGCCCTCGATGATCCCGCTGGCGACCAGCCACTCCCGCACCGCCTCAGTCTGCCGGCGGGCTTTGGCGTGCGGGATTGACAACGGGCGCCGGCCGCGGCTGGGGTGGCGCCGTGCATCGCAACGTGAGACGGGTGGTGGACGCGGCGGCCGCGGCCGGGCTGGCCATCGAGCCGGTCGAGTTCCCATCGTCGACCCGCACCGCGGCCGACGCGGCGGCCGCCATCGGCGTGGAACTGGGGCAGATCGTGAAGTCGATGTGCTTCGCGGTGGACGGGCGGGTCGTGCTGGCCTTGATGAGCGGCGTCAACCGGGTGGACGAGGCCAAGCTGGCTGCGGCCGCGGGCGGGTCGTTGGCCGGGCGGGTCGACGCCGACGCCGTTCGCCAAGCCACCGGCTTCCCCATCGGCGGTGTCCCGCCGCTCGGGCTGACCACGGCGGTGCCTGTCTTCGTGGACCGCGACCTGTTGGCCTACGACGTGGTGTGGGCGGCCGCGGGTACGCCCCATGTGAACTTCGCGGCCCCGCCCGGCGAGTTGGTGCGGGCGACGGGCGGGCTCGTCTGCGAGTTGGCGGGCGCGGCCCCGTAGATTCCAGCCGTGCCCCAAGGCCCCGGACCCGGACGTGCCGTCTCCGCCCTGCCCTCGGTGCGGGCCCGGGCCCTGGCCTTCGCCGCCATCCTCGTCTCCGGCGTGGTGGGCGGGCTCATCGGCTACGGGTTCGTGGACATCCAATGCGAGGGCGACTGCGCCACTCCCAACGGGATCGGCGCGCTGGTCGGGGCCCTGCTGGCCGCGGGCGGCGTGGCCGTGGTGGCCGTGCTGACCTTGCGGGCCATGGGCGAGTGGCGACGCATCCGGGCCGAGCAGAACGGTGCAGCCCCGCCGCCCTCGTCCTCGTCCCCGCCCTCGTAGCCTTCGCCGCGGCCGCCCCACCGTCCCCACCGCGTCGTGCCTTTCTCGTCGCACTGTGTCCCGAGGACCGGGACACA
>JAUTXP010000052.1 GCA_030837965.1 Acidimicrobiaceae bacterium
GGGTGGTGAGCGAGCGCGTCGTTGTCGACGCCTCGGCGATCGTCGACCTCCTTCTCGGGAACGAGATCGGGGCGGCAGTGGCCGCTCGGCTCAGCGGTGAGGACATGCACGCGCCCGCACACCTCGATGCTGAGGTCCTGTCGGCCCTTGGTCGACTCCACCGCGACGGTCGACTCGCCGTGAGACAGGTGCGGTCCAGGCTCGAAGCACTCGTGGACGCGCCGATCGAGCGCCACGAACTCCCGCCTGTCGTTCTCAGCGCGTGGGCCAGACGGCAGAACCTTCGGCTTGTCGACGCCGTCTACGTAGAACTGGCCGAGCAACTTGGCGCATCCCTGATTACGACCGACCAGCGGCTCGCAGCGAGTGCGACCGTCGCCGAGTTTGTCGGGACGTAGGCCGTTACCGGTCGCCGTCGCCTGTCCTGAGGGGCGTGTTGGGCGGGCACATCCCCAGCACGGGGCCGTCGATCCTGGCCTTAGGCGTGTTCGTACAATGACACCCCAGGTCCACCCAGAAACCGCAGGTCTGAGGGGTGAAGCCTCCTCGGACCAGCGGCGGATCGGGCCGATGATCCCCCGTCCCTGTCCCGGGATTCTTCGAGCAAATCCTGCGACTGCCGGTGGTCGTCCCCGCGATGATGGCCGACGTGGTGGAGATTCAAGTCGTCGTCGCCCATAGCGACCGAGCGACCCTGCGCGTCGGGGAGATGTTCCTCAAGATCGACGCTGATCAGTCACGCACCGATGTCGAGGTTGAGGCGATGACCATGGCGCCGGTACCGACCCCGGAGCTCCTGTGGCGGCGACCGCCGGTGCTCGCGCTTGCCAGCCTTCCGGGCCGGGCGCTCGGCCGCCTGCAGGAGCCGTCGACCGCGTCGCCCGCGGCGTGGGTAGCGGCAGGTGCCGCAATCCGCACGCTGCACGACGCGCTGTTGCCGCCACGGCCCGGCCGCAGCGTCGACGAGCTCGCGTCCAGACTCGCTGATGAGTGCGATTGGCTCGTCGCCAACGGCGTCCTGTCCGTCAGCGTTGTCACGCGGAACCGCCGGCTCGCCGAGACCGTGCTGCGCCCATGGACACCGGTGTTCATCCACGGCGACCTCCAGATCACCCACGTCTTCGTCGACGGTGACGAGCTCACCGGCATCATCGACTGGTCGGAGGCCTGCCAGGGCGACGCGCTGTACGACCTCGCCACCCTCACGCTCGCACACGAGGAACACCTCGACGACGTGATCGCCGGCTACGGCGCCGACGTCGACCTCGACCTGATCCGCGCATGGTGGTCGCTACGAAGCCTGACCGCGATCAGGTGGCTGGCCGAGAACGGATACGGGTCGCCCGAGGATTTCCCGGAGGTCGCCGTGCTGCGATCACAGTCGTGACCGGGCGACTCTGCCGGCGACGTGGCGGCGATGCAGGTGCCGGTTGAGGACGAGTAGCGCGGCCGCCCGTGTGTGCCGCTACCGGTCGATGAACGTAGGACTCTCGCCGTCGAACTGACTTTGGAGGTCGACGCCGCATACGTGGATGAAGCGATCGTCATCAGGTGGGCTCCCGACGGCAAGCCGATCAGTTCGATTCGCAGCCGACGATCGTCGCGACGATGCTGGAGTGCGCCGAACTCGCCGAGAGGCACCAGCTCTCCAGCGGCGCGCCCGACGAGCTGGCCAAGGTCTTCGGCGCCCGGTGGTCCCGGCGGCCAACGCCGGGGGGGCGGGCTTAGACCGAGACTTCGAGCGGCAGGGTGCCGCCGAAGATGAAGGCCGTGTACTCCGGCGCCGTGAACGTCGGGACCCACTGGAGCGCAGCGACGGTCACGGCCGGGTAGAACGTCTCACTGCCGCGGTGCAACTCACAACGCCCGTAAACCTCCTTCACGGTGAGGTACGAACGCGGGGCTCGCAGCACGCAAGTGAGAGTCAGGTCGGTGCCTGAGCAGTCCACCTGGAGCACCTCCTCCGAGCTGACCAGGCTGCCGAAGCCCTCCTCGTAGGCCCCGCAGGACAGCACTTGGACCTTGGGCCCCGAGGTGAGCACGCCTTCGCCGTAGGAGGAGGCCTCGAAGTCGCCGTTGATGGTCGGGTCGATTCCGACCGAGGTCGTGCCGTTGAGGTGGAAGGTCAGCGACCCGTCGGCGAGAGTGACCGCTCCCGCGGGCGAGCCCGGCAAACCCGGTGCCAGCCCCAGCACCAATGTCAACACGCCAGCCAGCAATAGCGAACGTCGTCCCATCAAGCCTCCCAGAAGTCGTATCTGATATATTATACGCCTGACTTTCGAACCGTCTTTCGCCGCTTTCGGCGCTGTCGTCGTCGGGTCGAGCCCGACTGGGCTGCCCGCTTGGGCTCGCCCTCCATCTTGGGGAAGCTGGGCGGCCACGGCGCGTCGCCGAGGCCCTCGGCCTCGTCGCGACGGATGGTGATGTTGGCGCGAGACGTGATGTTGGGCCGGGGCGACACGGCCGGGCCATTCCGGCGTAGTAGTTGGCATGAAGACCCGCTCAATCCTCGCCGCCGCGCTCGCCGTCGGCGCCCTCGCCCTGTCGCCCGGCGCGCCCGCCAAGGCCGCCAATGCCACCGACCTTCCTTACAGCCCGGCCGCCTGTAGCGGTCCGGTCCTCACCGCCTCGAGCTCGGACGGCGTCACCGCCGAGAGCATCAACTGGCGCTGCACCGACGCGGGCACTGGTCATAGCGCGGCCGTGTTGTACTTCAACAGCGCGACCACCTTCTGGGGCTCGTGGTACGACAACCTTTGTAACGGCGACGTCCACGGCGACCGAGTGGGCAGCGTGTTGGTCGGCCGGGTCGACTTCGTCCGGTGCAGCGGCGTCCCCGGGTTCCGCCAAGGCCAGTTCACGCTGACCTACTCCGGCCTCGTCGGGGAGATGACCGTCACCTATATGTAGGTGGCACAGGCCTTGGGTTCGCCCAGTGTCACGCGGGTTGGAGGACATAGGCCCACCCATTCGGTACCTATGTCCTCCAGACCGGAAGGCAGCGGGGGGACGCTGGGGGCGCGCTACTGGTCGGTCTCGTAGCGGCCGCCGAGGTGTTCGGCGAGGAACCGTTCGACGGCGTCGTAGAAGCGATAGCGGTTCTCCGGCTTGGCCAGCCCGTGCCCCTCGTCCTCGAAGACGAGGTACTCGTGCGCGATCCCCTTCTCCTCCAGCTTGGCCACGATCTGATCGCTCTGGGCCCGGGTCACGCGCGGATCGTTGGCGCCCTGGGCGATGAGGAGCGGGATCTTGATCTGGTCGACGGCGGTGATGGGCGAGCGCGACCGCAGGAACTCCCGCTCGGTATCGACGTTGCCAACCCGCTTGTCGAAGATGGCCCGCATCGACTGCCACAGCGGCGGGATGCTCTCGATGAACGAGACGAGGTCCGACGGGCCACACATGTCCACCGCGCATCGGAAGACGTCGGGGCTGAACGTGGCCGCGACCAACGCCTCGTAACCGCCGTACGACCCGCCGTAGATGCCGATGCGCTCGGGGTCGGCGTACTTCTGGGCCACGACCCAGTCGACGGCGTCGAGGATGTCCTCGTGCATCTTGCCGCCCCACTCCCTGTCGCCCGCGTCGACGAACGCCCGGCCGTAACCGGCTGAACCCCGGTAGTTGACCTGCACGGTGAGGTAGCCGCGATTGGCGAACCATTGGCCCTCGGGGTCGAACGCCCAGGTGTTGCGCACCCAGGGCCCGCCGTGGACGTTGACCACCGTGGGCAGGTTGTGGCGGTCGACGCCCGCCGGAAAGGTGAGGTAGCCGTGGATCTCCAGGCCGTCCCTGGCCGTGAACGAGAACGACTCCTTGTGCCCGAAGGTGTAGGCGCCGAGCGCGGGCTTGGGTCTGAAGAGGAAGCGAAGGTCCTGGGCCTCCCTGTCCCAGACGTGATACTCGGCCGGGCCGTCGCTCGGGCTCATCGCGACCAGCCATGTCCGACTGTCCGTGTCCTTGCTGACGATGGATACATCGCCGTCGCACCTCGCCTGGAGGGCGTCGAAGTCGCCGACCATCGTCTCGTTGGCGACGATGTAGGCGAAGCGCTCCTTCAAGACGACGCCGTAATGCACGGGGCAGGCGTCGTTCTTGGTGTTCATCGACGCGTCGACGATGTCGTATCCGGGGTCCTCCAGCACGACACGTCGCAACTCCCCGGTCCTGCTGTCGAGCTCGATCAGGCGCATGGTGTCGCTGGCCAACGTAGTGAGGAAGTACAGCCCGCTCCCGTCGGGCGTGTAGCCCATGGGCCGGAAGGCGGCGTCCTCGGGCGGGATCTCCAGGATCGGCGTCCAGTCGTCTTCGGGCCCAGGTCGTGACAGCCAGGTAACGCTCGTGTCCGGGTTCATCTTGATGGCCCCGCGGACGGACCAGTCATTGTCGAGCAGGGTGCCGTGGAACCGCGGGTTCTTCTCGACGAGCGTCAGCAGACCGGTGTCGATCTCCAAGTGGAAGAGGTCGTGGAACATCGGGTTCTCGAGGTTCAGCCCCAGCAGCATCTCGTTGGGACGCTCGTCGCTGAACTTCATGACCTTTACTTGGATCCGGTCGTATGGGGTCAGGTCGCGCGGCTCACCGCCGGCCAGGTCGACCGCGAACAGTCGCCAGCTCTCGTCACCCCCACGGTCTTGGGCGTAGAGCAGGTGCTCTCCGTTGCGCTGCCAGAAGAACGACGTGACCCCGCGGTTTCGATCGCGGGTCACCGGCTCGAACTCGTCGCCGTCGAGATCGCCGACCCAGACGTTGAGCACGCCGTCGAGGGGGGCCACGAACGCTAGACGCTTGCCATCGGGCGACAACTGCGGCAATGTGCGCTCGGGGTCGCCGAAGAGGACTCGGCGGGGGATGAGGGGCGGGTGCACTGTCATTTGTCCTCGTCTGAAGAGTCGGCGTCGTCCTCGTTGGACGACGGGAAACGGACGGTCCTGGTCTGCCACTCGCCGCCGGCCTTGGCCCAGGCGATGTGGATACCCGGACCGGAGTGGTCGCCGGCGCGCTTGAACGGCTTGTTGGCGATGGCGTCGACAATCCGTTGGCGCGACAGCTCGATCTGCGCGCGGCACACCCGTTCGGCGCGGACCCCGTCGCCCGCGGCGATGGCGTCGACCAACTCGTCGCGCTCGCGGGCCAGTTGAGCGCTGGCGTCGTCGGCGTCGAGGCTGAGCCGCAGGAACCGTTCGGTCTCCTCGACCAGGCGCTGGGCCAGCTTCATCAAACGCTGGTTGCCCGAGGCGCCGGCGATGATCTCGTGGAAGCGGCGCGTCATCAACAAGAACGTCTCGTAGCTCTTCTCGTCGCCGTGCGCGTACCGGACCTGGGCCAGACCCCGGAGTTCGGCGACCGACGCCTCGTCCAGTGCTCCTGCCGCCAACGCGGCCATGGCGGGCTCGACCATCAGACGAAGCTGGAAGATCTCCCGAACGTCCTCGACGGTCATGTGCGCCACCTGGTGCCCATGCCGAGCGAAGGATGTGATGAAGCCGTCCCGCCGCAGGAGGTGCAGCGCCTCCCGAATCGGGGTCTTGCTGACGTTGAACTGGGCGGCGAGGTCGGCCTCGTGGAGGTTCTCGCCGGGCATGACCAGGCACGTGACGATGGCGTCCTTGAGCTGCTCGTAGACGCCGGAGGCCATGGACCCGCCCTGTCCGACGTTCACGCGGAATACCGGTTGCATTGGCACGTCAGCGAATACTATTGTGATATCACTGACATGTCAATGAAGTGCCACTGAGAAACGGAGGGGCCCGGTGCCCATCGTCGGATTGACTCCCCAGACCGAACAGCAAGAGGACGGGACTTGGAAGGCGGCGGTCGCCCAACTGGGCCTGAGCGCAGTCGGGGATACGGAACAGGGCGCCGTCGAGGCGCTCGAGGCGCTCTTGCTGGCCAAGGCGGGCGGTGGGTCCGGGCGCACGCGCCTGCCGACCGAGGCCGCTCAGCAGGATGACGGCACCTGGAAGGTGTGGCTGGCCGAGGTCGGCATCACCGGAGTCGGCGCCACCAGGAAGGAGGCGGCCGAGGACTTCACCGCCCAACTCCAGAACGCGCGCAACGACCCGGCTGTCATGCAGTTGTTGTCCCGTTTGACGCCGGCAGGGCCCACGCCGCGAGCAGCCTCGGAGGTTCCGGCCGAGTACGCGGCACTGCCCAGTGTCACGGCGGCAGAGTTCGACGACGTGGTCGCCAGCGAAACGCCGGTATTGGTGGACTTCTGGGCCAGTTGGTGCCAACCGTGCCTGGCTATGGCGCCGTCCCTCGTGGCGTTCCAGGAGGAGATGGGTGATCGACTCCGGGTCGTGAAGGTCGACGTGCAGGCCGAGACCGACCTGGCCCGCCGATGCACCATCGGCGCCGTGCCCATCCTCCTGCTGTACCGGGCGGGCGAGGAGCTGCACCGGATCGTTGGTGCCCGGGGGTTGGACGGACTGCGGTCCGAGGTCAGCCCCTTCCTGGCCTGACTTCCGTCGGTGGTCGTCGGCGCGCGCCCGCGCTGACCATGGCGCTGAAGCGGGCGGCTTCGCGCGGCAACGAAGGACGGCGCATCAGCGCGGTACGCGACACGACTCGGCGGACAAGCAAAGCGGTCAGACCGTGAACGGCTCGCCGTCGACGGCGTCCACGGTGGCGAAGGACTCCACCTCGCCCCGGCGCAGGCGATGGGGCTGGTGGATGGGTCGGCCCAGGGCCAGCACCGCGGCCACGGCCAGGTGCTCGGGGATGTGCAGCAGCTCGCGCACGGCAGGCTCGACGCGCGCGTGCATGGTCGTCATCACCCCGCCCAGGCCCTCAGCCCGCGCCGCCAGCAGGATGCTCCACGCGAAGGGGTAGATCGACGCGCCCGCGATGAGCGTGTAGCGCCCGAGGTCGCGGTCGGTTGCCACCAGTCGGGACAGGTCGGCCAACAGGACGAGGAGCACGGGGCAGCGGTCGAGTCGCTCGGCGAACCCCGGGGACGCGGCGCCCGCCATGGCCTTGTGCTCAGCCGACTGCTCGACGGCTCGGCGCTCGTCCTCGGTGTCGTTCAACGGCGCCCACGGGGTCAGCCCGGCGCTGCCCATGGCCTGGTACTCGTACCACGGGCCGAGATACAGGTCGCGCAGGGACTGGCGCACGGCCGCGTCCTTCACGACCACCACCCTCCATGCCTGTCGGTTGCCGCCGTTGGGCGCGAAGCGGGCCACGTCGAGGATGCGGTGCACCACGTCGTCGGCCACCGGCTCGGGTTCGAACTGGCGGGCTGCTCCGGTGCTGCGCAAGGTGTCGAGCAAGTCCATGGGCCGACCCTATCGGCGGCCGTGGAATGCGGCGGCCACGACCGCGGCGTCGGCCGATTGGCCGTTTTCCACCCAGCCCCCGGGAGGGCGGGTCAGCCGGTCAGGACGACGGGCCGCCCCGCTGCCACGACGCCTCCAAACGACCCATGGCCGTGGCCGGGCGCTGGTCAGTGAAGGGCCAGACGTCGCGGGCGATGGCGCTCCAATCGCACTTGGCCCCCAGCGTGGCCACAACGGCTTGCATGCCCAAGAGCACGTCGACGCCGCCGCCCAGCCCGACCGACAGGCTGGCCAAGACGGCCGCGTCGTCTTCGGACAGTCGCACGTGCAGCAGGTTGCCGCGCGGACCGCGCGCCATCCCCCCGGACGGGAAGGGCAGGACTCGCTTGCCCTTGGGCACGACCTGGTCGAGCAGCCACCGCAAACGCATGGCCGCCGCCACCTCGGGGTCAAGCATGCGCCGACGTACAGCCGCAGGCAGCGCGGCGCGCTCGCCGTCTCCCTCGGTCTCCGCCTCGCCCGCCTCCTCGACTTCGCCCGCCTCCTCGACTTCGTCTACCTCGACGGCGTCTTCCGCCTCGTGCTCCTCGCCCGCCTCCTCGATTTCCTCAACCTCGACGGGGTCGTCCTCCTCGAACACCGCGCCCTCGACCTGCACCGCGGCCAACAGCCGCTGCACGCCGGCGGTGAATGTGTCCGGCACCTCCCACACCGCGCCGAAGTCGATGAAGCTGACGCGGCCGTCCGGACGGAATATGTAGTTGCCGGGATGCGGGTCGGCATTGTGCAGGCCCAAGCGGAAGATGCAGCGGTAGTGGAAGCGGAATACGGCCTCGCCCACCATGTCGCGCTGCTCTTGCGACCAGGCCAGCACTTCGTCGAAGCGCGACCCGACGGCCAGCTCAGTCGTGAGCACCCGTTGGGCCGAAAGCTCAGGCACCACGTACGGCACGTGGATGAACGGATGGCGCTCGAAGGCGGCCGCGATGCGGGCCTGATTGGCCGCCTCCAGCCGATAGTCCGTCTCGTTGACGATGCGAGCCTTGAAGCGCTCCATCGTGGCCGCGAACTCCGGCCTCGCCCCGGCAGGGGCGGCCTCGCCCATCCGCTTCATGCCCATGCCGACGATGCGGTCGAGCACGGCGCTGACGTTGTCGGCGTCCGCGGACAAGGCCAGATCCGCGCCCGGGTACTGGACCTTGACGGCCACCTCCCGGCCGTCGTGGGTCACGGCCTTGTGCACCTGTCCGATGGACGCGGCGCCGATGGGCTCGGGTTTCCACGACGCGAACAGCGCGTCGGGATGCTGGCCCAACTCCTGCTCGATCACCTTGGCGACGAGGCCTGCGTCCATGACCGGCGCGTCCTGTTGGAGGCGCGCCAGCTCCTCCTTCATGGGGTCGGACAGGCGCTCTTGGCGATAACTGGCCTGCTGGCCCAGCTTCATGGCCAGGCCCTTCATCTCCCCCAGCGTCTCGGTGAGCTGCTCGGCCATGCGCTGTCGGCGCTCCAGCTCGAGCTTCTCCTTGGCCGCCTCAGAGGCGAACCGGGCCCTGCCCTTGAACACGAGCCTGCCCGCCGCCGTGCGGGTGCCCAAGCGGGCCAGCCGCGCGACCCGGCCGACCCGCGACGTGGACGACACCGGCCTGTGACTCCGGCCCGTCATTGCGCTTGCCCCATCCCAGACCCCTTGCTTCAACGCGTCCCGGCTGCCCCAGGCGCGGCCCGGCCAGAGTAACGCGTCCGTTCGCACTAGTTGAGATATCAACATGCTGATCCGGTAACATTAGGACTTCATGCCTTGCTCGCCTCCCCCCCGTCTCGCCCGTCTCCGATGAAGATGGACGTGATGTCGAGCGGAGTCGGGTTGGACGGCGACATGGTGGCGCGGATGATCTTGCGCACGCCGTGTCTTCCCATTCCGCAGCCCAACGGCACGACCGTGTGGGCCAAGCTCGAGTTCCTCCAGCCCAGCGGGTCGACCAAGGACCGCTTCGCGGCCGTGGTGCTGTCCCAGGCCATCGAGTCGGGCGCAGTGCGGCCTGGCACCACGGTGATCGAGGCGTCGAGCGGCTCCACGTCCATCGCCTTTGCCATGGCCTGCGCCCGGCTGTCGCTCCCGTTCGTGGCCGTGGTGCCCGACAGCGTGAGCGACGAGCGGGCCATGATCATCCGCCGTTACGGCGGCGAGCTGGTGCTGACCCCGGCGGCCCAAGGCGTGGCCACCGCCATCGCCACCGCCGAGCGCCTGGCCGCCGAGGTCGGTGACGCCTTTCTTCCCCAGCAGTTCTGCAACCCGTTGAACGCGCTGGCCCACGAGACGGGGACGGGGCGGGAGTTGCTCGATCAGGTCGACGGCGTGGTGCACGCCTTCGTGGCGGGCGTGGGCACGGGCGGCACGCTCGCGGGCGTGGGCCGGGCCCTGCATGCGGCCAACCCCGACGTGGTGTTGGCCGAAGCCAGACCCATGGGCGGCGACGGCGCTTGCCCGCCGCTCGGCATCCCCGGCATCGTCGCCTGCATGAGCGGGCTGTTGGACGAGACCGACGTGGCGTGGGTGATTCCGGTGACGGAGGACGACGCCCTCGACGCGGCCCGCGAGCTGTGCCGGATGGGCCTGCCTGTCGGCCTGTCGAGCGGGCTCAACATGGCCGCGTCCCGCGCCTTGGCCGCCGACCTGCCGAAAGGCAGCAGGGTGGCGACGGTCTTCCCCGATCGCATGGAGCGGTACTTCACCGGGACCCTGTTCGCCGACCTGGTGATGGCGTAGGAACGTTCGGACTGACACACCGAAAACGGCTTTGACGGAGCGGGCCTGGACTCGCTAAAACAACACAAGTCATCAAGAGTGGCGTGAGGGACCTGACCCGCAGACCGCCCGGCAACCTGGTGTTTCGCCACCGAGGTGCCACCGTCAGGAGCGATGAGGCCGGCAACGGCAACGAAGTGCGAAGAGGCATCGCTCTCGACAGTCTGCGCACGGCCCCTTGCTCCGGACGGAGGAGTCATGGGAGCAGTAGGCGTGGGGCTGTTGGGGTGCGGGGCGGTCGGGTCGGCGGTGGCCCGCCGTCTGGGCCGTGCTGCCGACGTGCGCGTGGCCGCGGTGGCCGTGCGCAGGCCCGAATTGGAGCGGTCGTGCCCGCTGCCCGACCGGGTGGTCGACGACCCGCTGGCCGTGGTCGAGGACGCGTCGGTCGACGTGGTGGTCGAAGTCATGGGCCCGCTCGACGCGTCCTACGCGGCCGTGTTGCGCGCCATCGAGTTGGGCAAGCCGGTGGTCACGGCCAACAAGGCGCTGCTGGCCGCGGCCGGTCCCGAGTTGCGGGCCCGGGCCCGCGCCGCCCGCGTGCCGCTGCGCTTCGAGGCCGCGGTGGGCGGGGGCGTGCCGGTGGTGGGCGCGCTGGAGGCGCTGGCCGCAGGCGACCGCATCGTGCGGGTGGAGGGCGTGCTCAACGGCACCGTCACCTTCGTGCTCAGCCGGATGGAGGCGGGCGACTCGTATGAGGACGCGGTGCTGGCGGCCAAGTCCGCGGGGTACGCCGAGGCCGACCCCAGCCGCGACCTGTCGGGACTGGATGCGGCCGACAAGGTGGCGGTGCTGGCCCAGCTCGCCTTCGGCACGCCGACCTCGGCGTCCGAGGTGGACGTGCTCGGGATCGACTGGCTGCGCGGCGACGACATCGACAACGCGGCGGCCAAGGGGAAGCGCTGGCGCCTGGTCGGGGTGGCCAGCGCCGCGGGCTGCCGCCGGGTCGAGCCGGTGCTGTTCGACGAGGGCCATCCCTTCGCCCGGCTGGGCTCGGTGGAAAACGCGGTCGCCATCACCACCGAGCACACGGGCACCGTCTGGCTGTCCGGCTTCGGGGCGGGCGGCGAGGCCACCGCCACCGCGGTCGTGGGCGACCTGGCCAGCCTGGCGGGCGGCCTCGCCGTCTCCGCGCCCTGACCCCCCAAAGATCGGGGTGGGTCAGTCGGTGGTCGGCGCCGCGGGTGTTGCGGGCGCGAGGGGCGCCGGGCCGCGGCGCAGCGGAGCCCACACGCCGAGCACGATGCCCACGATCAGCATGGCCACGGGCAGCACCAGCAGCAGCGGGCTGTCCGAAGCCACTGCCTTGAAGGCCAGCAGGTCGAAGGCCAGGAACACCCCGAAGAACAAGCCCGCGATCGCGCCCAGAACCGGACGGCCGTGTCGTCTCATCGCACTGCCCCCTTCGCGGCTCGGGCCATGGCGGCCAGGGCCATGAGTGCTCCCGTGAGGACAGTGCCTGCCAACGACACGATCCCCGCCGCGTTGCTCGTCGGCGAGCCGTCCAGCTCCACGGTCATGTGTCCTGCGCACCCGCCCTCATCGCCCCGGTGGAAGCCCGAGAGCACGTACTTGCCCACCGGCACCTGCTTCAGCGCGCTGGGGATCTTCTTGGTGCCCGACGCGGTGCTGGCATTTCCCGCGTTCTTGCTCGGACCCCACGAGCCCAGGCCGATGTCGAACACGGCCAGCTTGAGCTTCACCTCGCCCGAGTGGTTGTGGGTCGTGGTCGTGATTGCGCCCGACCACTTGGCCGACCCCGACCCTGGCAGCTTCACGCTCGCGTCCTTGGCGTCGACCGATGTGGTCGTGCCGTCGTCGGCGGTGATGACGGCGCTGCCCTGACACCCGATCTGGTTCTCGGTGAACACGGCCGCCGCGGGCGCGGCGGTCACCATCAAGAAGCATCCGATCAGGCCGATCAGCAGTGCTGCAACGGAGACGAAGCGTCGCCTCATGGCACCCCCCTTGGGCCCGTACTGCGGTGAGCCCATTGTGCACCCCTTGTCGCGGCGCGGCGCGGGTATCGGCTGGAACCGGCGTTGATTTCCGGGCCTTTGTGCCTAGTTGCGTGGATAAGGGGAGGTGCGGGTACGCCGCCGGGATGGACACGAGGCGTTTCGCGCGACGGGCCGTGTTGCGCGGGGCCTTGGCCGCGGGCATGGCGTCGGCTGTCTCGCGGCTGATGCCGGGCCGACCGCGAGGGCGAGGGCGAGGCCGTGGGCGGGTGGGAGGGCATGTGGCGCTGGCCGGCGCGACCGGGTTGGCCGCGGGTGCGCTGATCGAACTGCCCGCCGCCGGGGTGCTCGGCATGGCGGTGGCTGCCGCCGCGGCCCGGCGAGCTGTCGGGTCCGACTCGGGCCCGCGGGGCGCTCGTCTGGCCGGGGCGGCCGTGCTCGGCGTCGGGGCTGCAGCGGCCACGACTCGGGTATGGCCCGTGGCCCCCCGCACGCCCGAACAGGTGCAGCCTGCGCTGGCCACCGTGGAGGCCGAGGCCAGCCAACGAGGCGACGGGCTTGTCGTGGTGGTCAACGTCCAGTCCGGCGGCGGGGGAGAAGGGCCCGCCGAGTTCCTGCGCCGGGAGTTGCCTGAAGCGCGGGTGGTCGAGGTCGACGGCGATGGCCTCGATGCCGCGTTGCGAGAGGCGGCGTCGACATGTCGAGTGTTGGGGATCGCAGGCGGCGACGGCTCGGTCTCCGCCGCCGCCGCCGCGGCTGGCGACGCCGACGTGCCGTTGCTCGTCGTGCCCGGGGGCACCTTGAACCACTTGGCCAGAGACCTGGGAGTGGCGGGCCCGGAGGACGCGGTGGCCGCCTTGCGGGCAGGACGGGCGGTGGCCGTCGACCTGGCCACCATCGACGGCCGCACCTTCGTGAACACGGCCAGCTTCGGGGCCTACAGCGCGCTGGTGGACGGGCGCGAGCGCCTGGAAGGCCGCATCGGCAAGTGGCCCGCCATGGTGGTGGCCTTGGGCGGCGTGTTGCGCTCGGCCCGTCCGGTCGAGATCGAGCTCAACGGCAGGCCGCGATCGCTCTGGATGATCTTCGTCGGCAACTGCCGGTACCACCCGGCGGGCTTCGCGCCGACGTGGCGGGAGCGGCTCGACGACGGCCGGCTCGACGTCCGCCTGGTCGACGCGGCCTCGCCGTGGGCTCGGGCCCGCCTGCTGTTGGCGGTGCTCACCGGACGGCTCGGGCGGTGCCGGGTGTACGAGGCGTTCACGGCCCGCGAGCTGCGCGTGCGGTCGCTCGACGGGCCGATGCGGCTGGCGCGCGACGGTGAGACGTTCGCCGGTTCGGCCGAGTTCGACATCGCCAAGGTGGACCGGCCCGTGGTCGTCTACGTGCCCCCGGTCGAGGGGCAGCCGTTCAAGGCAAGTTCACAGGCGACGCCCATCGGGGCTTGAGCCGTGGGTCGCATCCTGACCGTGTCCGCAAACGGCGGGCGGCAGGAACACCATCCAAGGAGACCCATGAACCCCATCCGCAAGGGACTGATCGGCGCCGCAGTGGTCGGTTCGACCTTCGTCGGCGGCGCCTTCGGCGCAGCCCTCATCAACAGCTCGGCCCGAGCCGCGACCGCCTCGACGACGTCCGACCCAGCCGCGTCGACCGCGGCCGACCCGGCCGCAGCCGCTGCCCCTGCGGCGGGCACGGTCGACCCGGGTGGCCGCCCGCCCTTCGACCCGGCCCGGGGCGGCCACGTGGGCGCCAACGGCGTGAAGGAGGCGCTGCTGACCGGGACCACGGCTGACAAGGTGAAGGCCGCAGCCCTGGCCGCCGTGCCCGGAGGGACCGTCGAGCGGGTCGAGAACGACGCCGAGGGCGCGACCTACGAGGCCCACATGACCAAGGCCGACGGCAGCGACGTCACCGTCAAGCTGGACGACGCCTTCAAGGTCACCAGCATCGAGGACGGCCACCGCTAGGCCCGCCCCTGGCTGTGTCCGCCCCCGACCTCACGAGCCGCCGGTGCCGTTTCGGCCCGGCGGCTCGAGGGGTACGCGTCGCGAGTCCTCGAGCTTCACGGCAGAGGTTGAAGCAAAGGAGCGGGCATGGCGGAAAAGCGCGTGGTAGGCGTCTACCGGGACGACGCAGACGCGGACCGGGCCGTGCAGGCCGCTGAGCGGGTGGGTGCGACGAACGTGGTGCGGGGCGGGCGGTCGGACCATGTGGCCTCGCTGCAGGACGAGATGCGCGAGCAGATGGAGCACACGTTCGTGGGACCCGGCAACGTCGGCCCCTTCACCAAGGAGATGAGCAAGGGCATCGCCAGGTGGACGCCCGCGGTCACCATCGCCTTGATGGTGTTGGCCGCTCCGCTTGCAGCCATGCACATGGGCAGGCTCGGTCTGCCGACCAGGCTGGCCATCGTGGAGGCGTGCGCCTTGGCCACCGGCGCCACCATCGGGTTCCTCGCCGGGATGATGAAGGGCGGCAAGGGCGTGGACCGCAGGGAGGACCCGTTGGCGGCCGAGCGGGGCGTGGTGGTCGGCGTCACCGTCGACGAGGCCGCGGCCGACGAGGTGGCCGATGCCATGGCCCAGGCCGGCCCCATCCGCCTCGACGTCAGCGGCACCGACGGGCGACCCCTCTCCACCCTCGCCACCGAAGAAGACCCGGGCTAAGACCCTCGCCACCACCGACCTGAACGCGCCCACCCGCGCGCTGCCACCCCGTTCTGGGCACTTTTTCTTGTCTATGTGCGAAGAAAAGGTGCCCAGAAGCGGGAGGGGGACGGGGCAGGGCGCGACGAGGGTTGGGTGGCGGGGGCGGGGGGTTAGGGGTCGAGCAGGGCGGACAGCCTCTTGGGGGCGACGACGCGATATGCGTCGGTGCAGATGCCGGCGATCTCGTCCCAGTCCACGTCGACGTCCATGCGCACGCCGACCCACCCCCTGCCTCCGACATAGGGCGGTCGGAAGAAGCGGTCGGGCTCGGCCTCGATCAGTTCGGCCGCGGCCCCGGGCGGCGCCGCGCACCACAGGTGCGGGAACTGATTGGCGTGATGCCCGTCCTCCCAATAGGTGACGAAGGACGACTTGCCCCGCACGAACCACGTCGGCGCACTGTGGCTCGGCCGCTCGGTCACTTCGGGCAGGGCCATGCAAATGGCCCGCACGCGCGCAACGCTCATCCCCCCAGCTTGGCCCGCGCCGCGCACGGGTAGACGGAATTCGTGACCAAGACCGCCGTGGTGACGGGCGCGTCGGCGGGCGTGGGGCGGGCCACGGCCCGGGCCTTGGCCGATGCGGGCTACGACGTCGGCCTCATCGCCAGAGGCCGAGCGGGCCTCGAGGCCGCGGCCAAGGAAGTCGAGGCCGCGGGCGGCAAGGCGCTCGTCATCCCCATCGACGTGGCCGACGCGGCCGCCGTCGATGCCGCCGCCACCCAGGTCGAGTCCGCCCTCGGGCCCATCGACGTGTGGGTCAACTGCGCCTTCAGCTCCGTCTTCGCCGAGTTCACCGACATCGACATGGACGAGTTCCGCCGGGTCACGGAGGTGACCTACCTCGGCTACGTCCATGGCACCCGCGCCGCCCTCGACCGCATGCTGCCCAGGGACGCGGGCGTGGTAGTCCAGGTGGGGTCGGCCTTGGCCTACCGGGGCATCCCGCTGCAGTCCGCGTACTGCGGGGCCAAGCACGCCATCCAAGGCTTCAACGAGTCGGTGCGCTGCGAACTGCTGCACCGAAGCAGCCACGTCCGCCTCACCATGGTGCAGTTGCCCGCCGTCAACACGCCCCAGTTCTCGTGGGTGCTGAGTCGACTGCCCCACCACCCCCAACCCGTGCCGCCCGTGTTCCAGCCCGAGGTGGCGGCCCGGGCCATCGTGCACGCGGCCACGCACCCTGGGCGCAGGGAGTACTGGGTGGGCGGCTCGGCGGCGGCCACGATCATGGCCAACGCCGTCGTGCCCGGCCTGCTCGACCGCTACCTGGCCCGCACCGGTTTCAAGAGCCAGCAGACCGACCAACCCATCGACCCCGACTGGCCCGCCAACCTCTGGTCGCCATTGGACGACGATGCGGACGCGGGCGCCCACGGGGCGTTCGACGACCAGGCCAAGGGCCGATCGCTTCAGTGGGAGGTGGCCAGCGCTATCGGCCGGGCCGCCGCCGTGCTCGCCCGAGGACCGCTCGCCGTCCTGGCCCGACCCCTGCGGGTCCCGACCGCGTGACCGCGTGTCCTTCGGAGCGATGCCGAGGGGCGGAAGACAGGTGGCGCCGCGCTTGGCCGGCCGGGTGCTGAGGGAATGGTGTAACCATCGCTTCGACCCTTTCGCCCGGCCCAAAAGCGGCTGAAAGCCGCATAATTTCCCATCCCGCCCTCTCGGACGCGAGTCCGAGTCGCGCTACTCTGGGTGTTTGATGCACGGGGGCGATCGACGAGTTTGGGCAGGGGTGGTCACGCTGAGCGCGTGCATGGTCGCGCTGGCGCTGCCCATCTTCGCCTTGCCCGCGGGCGCGGCGGCCACCACGGCGACCCTCACCGTGAACCCGTCGGCCGACACCTACGCGGCGTCGGACCTGCCCACCAACTCGTACGCGGCATCTGACCACTTCACCGTCGACAACTCGCCGGTGAAGCAGGCCTTCCTCCGCTTCAACGTCACCGGCATCGCGGGCAGGCCGGTCAACAACGTGCGTTTGCGCATGTACCAGGTCGACGCCTCGGACATCGGCGGGCGGGTCTACCGCATGACCAACACGACGTGGTCCGAGTCGTTGACGTGGAACACCAAGCCCGCCATCGACGGTCCGCTCCTGGCCCAGTACGGCGCGGTGGTGGCCAACACGTGGTACGAGGTCAGCCTGGGCCAGATCATCAGCGCCGACGGCGTGGTCGCGCTGGCCTTGAACAGCCCGAGCGGCGACGGGTCGCGCTGGGCCAGCAGGGAGACGGCCAACAAGCCGCAGCTTCTCGTCGACCTGGGCGACTCGACCACGACGACGACCACACCGCCGCCACCCCCGCCGCCGCCACCCCCTCCCCCTCCCCCTCCCCCTCCCCCTAGCAGCGACAGCGGACTGACCACCATCGCCTCGCCCACGGCCGGCTCCAGCGACCCGACCTTCTTCGGGTCCGAGCACCGCATCGCCCTGACCGCGGGCGGGCGCACGCTGGTCGTGCACGGCAAGCACGCCACCGGCGTGCAACTGGTGTGGAAGAACCCGGGCGGGACATGGTCGAACGTCACCCGCGGCTCGGTGACCGATGGGGTCCTCCTGTCGGGCACGGGCACGGGCGACTGGCCGTCGTCCATCGCCGTCACCACCGGGGCGGACGGCAAGGAGCACGCGTGGGTCGTGTGGAGCGGCACCATCGGCTGGGGGGAGACACCCCGTCCGGTGGAGATGCGCCACATCAGCGAGTTGGACTCGCCGTCGGGCCCCCTCGTCGGCCCCGCCGTCCGCGTGGCCCAGCACACGTACCCGATGGGCCGGGCCGACATCGGCTTCGAGCAGGCCCCGGGCGGGGGAGTGCGGGGCTGGCTCACGTGGGGCAAGCGGCTGAACAACACCGACAGCTTCTCGGACCTCAACGTGCAGTCGTTCACCGGCGTCGAGAAGGACACGCCCGTGCTGGGCACGGTGACCAAGCTGTCCACGTCGGAGTCGCCGCGCATCTCCACCTTTGTGCCCGGCCCCTCCGGCATGCGGATGCTGGCCCGCACGCCGACCAACAAGCTGTCGCTCTACCGCCACGACCCGGCCGCGGCCAACGGTGGCTGGACCACCGGGCCGGAAGGCATCGCCATCGGACCCGACGGGTATGTGGCGGCCGCCTCGCTGCCCAACTCGCAGGTCCTGTCGGTGGTGGAGAACGACACGGGCAGCCACATCGTCAGCGTGCAGCGCTTCGGTGCCGACGCGGCCGTGCAGGCGGTGGAGCTCAAGCTGACCGGGTACCGCGAGCCGACGGTGGCGGTGTCGTCGTCCGGCGTGGCCGTGGTGGTCGCCATCCGCAACTCCGACGGCGCCCTCGTCTCGCGCACGCTGACGTCGAGCGGTTGGTCCACGTCGGACCGGGTCGAGGTCGGCCCCGAGGGCGGGGGCAACTACCAGTGGCCCAACGCGGTGCGACAGGGCGACGGCGCCTTGCGCCTGGTGGTCAGGGGCCCGTCAGGCGGCCCCAACCAGACCGCGGTCCTGTCCTGGGTCCGCCCCCTCTAAC
The DNA here is from genome assembly GCA_030837965.1 of Acidimicrobiaceae bacterium. GTDB lineage: Bacteria > Actinomycetota > Acidimicrobiia > Acidimicrobiales > JAUTXP01 > JAUTXP01. The sequence continues at coordinate 18,267 of JAUTXP010000052.1, forward strand.
CCACCCCCTCGATCTTTTCCACAGCAGCAGGTGCTGTGGAAAAGATGGGATGGTCACGCGGCGCGGCGGTAGCGGCTCACGGCGAGTGGCGCGAACAGGGCCAGCAGGCCCAGGGACCAGGCCAACGCGGTGATCACGGGTCGGGCCATGGGCCCGCCCAGCACCAGCGCCCGGACCGCGTTGACCGTGGCCGTCACCGGCTGATGGTCGGCGAACACGCGCAGCCAGCCGGGCATCGACTGCGGCGGCACGAAGGCGGACGAGGCGAACACCAGCGGGGCCAGCGCGGGGAAGGCGGCAGCCTGGGCCGCCTCGGCGCTGCCCACCGTGAGCCCGAGCAGCGCGAACGCCCACGACAGCGCGAACGAGAACAGCATCAGCATCAAGAAGCCCGCGAGGAAGGCGAACACGTTGGTGTGGACCCGGAACCCGACGAGGAAGCCCATGGCCACCATCAGCGTGACCACGAACAGGTTGCGCACCAGGTCGGCCGCCGTGCGCCCGGCCAGCACGGCCGAGCGGGACATGGGCAGCGACCGGAACCGCTCGATCAGCCCCTTGCCCAGGTCCTCGGCCAGGCCAACCCCGGTCTGCACCGCGCCGAAGGCGATGGTCTGCACGAAGATGCCGGGCATGAGGTAGTCGACGTAGCGCACGCCCGGGACATGGATGGCGCCGCCGAACACGTACCGGAACATGAGCACGAACAACACGGGCTGGATGGTGCTGAACACGAGCACCTCGGGCACCCGCTTCATGGCGGTGACGTTGCGCCAGGTGACGGTGATGCCGTCGGCCACCGCCTCGCGCAGCCCGCCGTGCCCGGCCGACACTCGTTCGACCGACGTCGGTGTGGTGGTCACGCCACGTCCTCCTTGTCCTGGTCTGCGTCCGCCTCCGCCGCGTGCCCGGTCAGCCGAAGGAACACGTCGTCCAGCGTCGGCTCGCGAACGGCGATGCCGTCGATGGCCAGCCCGGCCCCGTCGAGCAGTCGAACGACATCGACGACCGCCCGCCCACCCTGACTGACCGACACGTCGACCGTGCGCCCGTCCTGGCGCGACTCGGCTGGCCCCACCTGGCCTAGCAGGCCGACGGCGGACTGCACGGCCGCGTCGTTCTCGAGCCGGACCTCGATGATGGTCGTGCCCAGCGTGGCCTTGAGCTCCGACGACGTGCCCTCGGCGATGATGCGGCCGTTGTCCACGACCACGATGCGGTCGGCCAGCCGGTCGGCCTCCTCGAGGTACTGCGTGGTGAGCAGAAGCGTGGTCCCGTCCGACACCAGTTCGCCGATGACGCCCCACAACTGCGTGCGGCTGCGAGGGTCGAGGCCGGTGGTCGGCTCGTCGAGGAACAGCACGGGCGGGCGGTGGACCAGCGCGGCGGCCAGGTCGAGCCGCCTGCGCATGCCGCCCGAGTAGGTCTTCACCGGACGGTCGGCGGCGTTGCTCAGCTCGAACCGGTCGAGCAGTTCGGCCGCCCGCGGGCGCACGTCCTTGCGGGGTTGATGGGTCAGCCTGCCCACCAGGATCAGGTTCTCCCGGCCGGTGAGGTTCTCGTCCACCGCTGCGTATTGGCCCGCCAGGCCGATGGTGGTCCGCACCTGGTCGGGATGGGCGGCCACGTCCACTCCCAGCACGCGGGCGTGCCCGCCGTCGGGGCGCATGATCGTGGTCAGGATGCGCACGGTCGTGGTCTTGCCCGCGCCGTTCGGGCCGAGCAGGCCGAGCACGGTGCCTACGGGCACGTCGAGGTCGATGCCGTCCAAGGCGACGACGGAGCCGAAGCGCTTCGACAGGCCCTGGGCGATGATGGCTGATTCAGGCACGGCTGGGATCGTCGCGCAGGTCGGGGGTCGAGGCCGCATCGCCGCTGTAGATGCGCCGGACCACGTCTTCGATGTCGGGCTCCTCGATGGCGATGTCGCGCAAGGCGGCCTGCTCGGCCACGGCCGCGACTACCGCCGCCGCAGTCGTGGCCTGGCGATCGAAGCGCAGCCACTGCCGCGGCCCGTCCACCCCCACCACCTCTGCGCCCGCAACTTCCAGCGGCGGACCGGCCTCCTCCAAGTCGACGACCACCGTCCTGTGGTCGCCGAAGCGCGACTTGATCTCAGCCACGGTGCCGTCGTGGATCAGCCTGCCGTGGTCGATGACGACGAGCCGTGTGCACAGCCGCTCCACGTCCGTCAGGTCATGGGTGGTGAGCAGCACGGTGACACCGCGGTCGCGGTTGACCGACGCCAGGAACTCGCGCACGCGGGCCTTGCTCACCACGTCGAGGCCGATGGTGGGCTCGTCCAGATAGAGGATCTCCGGGTCGTGCAGCAGGGCCGCGGTGAGGTCGCCGCGCATGCGCTGCCCGAGGGACAGTTGGCGCACGGGGGTCTGCATGAAGGGTCCGAGGTCGAGCAGGTCGATGAACGCGTTCACGTTGGCCCGATGACGATCGTGCGGAACCCGATAGACATGGCGCAGCAGGTCGAAGGAGTCGGCCAAGGGCAGGTCCCACCACAGTTGCGTGCGCTGCCCGAACACCACGCCGATGCGACGGGCCAACTCGATGCGTTGGCGCTGGGGGTCCTTGCCTGCCACCCGGATGCGGCCCGACGTGGGCACGATGATCCCCGTCAACATCTTCACTGTCGTCGACTTGCCTGCCCCATTGGGACCGATGTAGCCGCACAGCTCGCCCTCGGCCACGGACAAACTGATCCGGTCGACGGCCCGCACCAGCTTGCGCTGCCTGCGCACCCGTCCGGCCCGATGCCAGACGCTGTACTCCTTGACCACGTCGACCAACTCGATCTGGGCCATCAGCTTCCCGTGCTCCGATAGCGGCGCAGGCCCACCCGCCAAATGGCCGAGGCGACCGCGCACGCCGCGGCTGCGACCACAGGCGACGAGAACATGACGACCGAGGGCAGGCCGAAGCGCTCGCTGGGCGCGGTGCGGCCCAGCACGTAGAGGCTGGGGAAGTAGCCGACGAAGGCCATCGGCACCACGAAGGCGAGCAACCGGCGCAGCCATGCGGAGTAGATGGTGATCGGGTATTGCGTGAGGTAGTTGCCCCCGTAGGTGAGGGCGTTGCCCAGCTCGTTGGCGTCCACCGTCCAGAACGAGATGGCGGCGGTCGCCACCCATACCGCGCCGTAGATGACCGCCCCGGCGGCGATGGTCACGGGCACCATCAGGATCCGGCCCGTAGTCCACTGGACGGGAATGGCGACGAGGGCGGCGACGAGGACGGCGCCTGCTTGGAAGAGCTTGCCGATCCTGCGCAGCGCGAACTCCTCCGTGGCCAACTGCCCCAGCGCGCTCATGGGCCGGACGAGGACGCGGTCGAACGTGCCCTGCTTGATGCGCACCGCCAAGTAGTCGACGCCGCCGATCCACGTCTCGGCCACGCTGAAGGCCACGCCGCATGCGCCATAGAGGTAGGCGACCTCCGAGAACCGCCAGCCCCCGAGCCTGCCGATCTTGGTGAACACCACGGCGATCACGGCGAAGTCGAGCCCGGTGATGACGCAGGCGGACACGAGCCGGAAGGCGAAGGAGGCCCGAAACCCGAAGTCGCTGCGGACGCGCGCGCCGATCAATCGTCGGTAGACGGCGATGGTTCCGACGTCAACCACCGAGGGCCTCCACCTGGCGAGTGGCCCGGGGGAGCACGGCCCGTCCCGCGGCCAGCAGCACCGCGGCCCACAAGAGCTGGTAGGCCAGCACCCGGGCCAGGTCGAGGCCGTGGTGCTTGCCGAGGAAGACCTCAATGGGCAGTTGCACCATGGTGACGAACGGCAGGGCCCGGCAGGCCCAGCGCAGCGGGTCCGGGAAGAAGTTCAGCGGAATGATGAAGCCCGAGAAGAACATGACGACGGCCGTCGAGAGCTGAGCCGGGCCCCGGTCGTCGACCACCCAGAAGGTCACCAGTGCCACGAGGAACCTCCAGCCGAAGGAGGCCACGGTCGCAACGGCGAGGGAGGCCAGGAAGGCGGCCCACTCGAATGGCCCGGGCAGACGCAGGTCGAACACCAGGGCGCCGGCCAGAAGCGGAGGGAGGCCGCGGGCCACGACGTTGAAGCCCGCCCGGCCCAGGTCGACGGCCAGCCAATAGCCCTGGAAGTCCACGGGCCGGTAGAGGTCGACCACGATCTCGCCCGTCTTCACCCGCTCGGCTACGTCGCCGCCCGCAGAGAACAGGCCGACGCACATGATCATTGCCTGCGTGAGGAACACGAAGGTCAAGGCGTCGACGCGGTGCAGGCCGCCCACGTCGTGTCGGACCCGGAAGACGGCGACCATCACGTAGGCCTGGATGAAGCCGAAGACCGTGTTGGTGAAGGCCCCGGCCAGGGTGGCGGCGCGATAGGTCGAGAAACGCCGAAAAGCCCGCCTGGCCACCTCCGCGTACAGCCGCACCCAACCCCCCGGGAAAGGGGCGACAGCCTATCGGCCGGCGGCGGGCGCCCTCACCCCGTCCGACCCCTCCATCTTTTCCACAGCAGCAGGTGCTGTGGAAAAGTCGCGGCGCAGGGAGCGGAAGAGGTCGACGTGGAAGGCGGTGTACGACCGGCCCACGAACGACGTGCGGCCCACGGTGTAGTCGTGCAGCCTGCCCACCTTGTTGTAGGGGACGGCCGGGTAGATGTGGTGGGCGGCGTGGAAGTTGTTGTTCCAGAACAAGAAGCGCACGACCGGGTTGCTGAGCGTGGTGCGGGTCGAGCGGAACGAGTCGGGGACCTGGTCGCAGCCGTAGTGCTCGGGCAGCGTCACCAGCGACACCACCACGGTCGACACGAGGAACGGGATGCCCCACGAGCGGGCAACCACGGTCGGCCACTTGAACGCCGCAGCCACCAGGGCGAGGGTCAGGCCGTGGACGGCGAGGGCGTCGGTGCGGATGGCCGAGCGCTGCCGCTCGGTGCGGGCGTACCAGGGCGAGCGGCCCGTCAATGAGGCCAGCGACGCGCCCGCCAATTGGAACCAGAACAGCAGGCCGATCAAGGGCGTATAGAAGAGGTACTGGCCGCCGCCCCGGAAGGCCTCATGGGGCTCGGTGTCGCCTTCGATGCGGGTGTGGCTGTGGTGCTGGAGGTGGTAGGCCCGGTAGACCGAGAAGTTGGCCAGGACGGCCGCGCCCCACAGCAGGCCCGCCACCCGGTTGGCCCGCTTGGACCGGTAGAGGTGGGCGTGGATGGCCTCGTGCATGGCCGCGTAACAGCCCAGCATGATGGCCCCCATGGCCACCCAGGCCAAGGCCCAGACGACGACGGAGTGGGCCGCGGCGGCACCGGCCAGGACGGCCGCGTACAGGCCGGCCAGCGCGGCGGTGCGCAGGTTCGACTCGGCCGCCGACGGGGTGGCCAGATCCTGTTCGGCCACGAACTCCACGACATCCTTCGCAATCCCCATGGCCCCCGAGTCCTCTCGCCCCAACCTGGCCCGAGAGTACCGCCAATTCCGTCAATTCCCTACCCCCGCATTTGCCTGAATCCGACCCGAATCGGACAAACATCCGCACATCGCTCCCGCCCCCGCCCCCGCCCCCGCCCCCCAACTCCGTGCTTGGAGGACATGGCCTGCGGAAAACGCGGGTTATGTCCTCCAGTCGGGGGCGACGAGGAGGGGGAGGTGGGCCACGGTCGCGGCTGGGCGGCCGTCGAGCACGGACCGGGCGGTGGCCGGGGCCGCGAGCACGGCCGCGTCGGGTGGGAGCAAGTCGCGGTTGGCGTCCCTGGCCAGGTTGCAGGCCTCCTCTGCCTCGTAAGCCAGCACCAGCACAGCCCGCCAGTCCGTTCGACCGGGCCTGCCCCACGTGACCACCCACACGTAGCGGCCCTGGGCGTCGGTCGGGTCGCTCACACCCGAGAGTGTGCCGCACGGCCGCCCCTTCGCCGCGGTTGAAGGTTGGCCGCGGGCCCCGCGTAGCCTCCGCCCCATGAAGCGGTTGGCTCTCATGGTGGCGGCAGCAGTCATCGTGCTCGGCGCCTGTGGCGGCGGCTCAAGCTCCGGCGGCTCCGGCGCGGGCGGATCGGGCTCGGGCGGTGCGCAGGGCACGGCCCCCAAGACGGTGGTGGTCAAGGGCTACAAGTTCGCCCCGCGCACCCTGACCGTGCAGGCGGGCGGCAAGGTCACGTTCAAATTCGACGACGGCCAGGTGGCCCACAACGCGGTGGCCAAGGACAAGTCGTTCGACACGGGCACCAAGACCCAAGAAGACGCCGTCATCACCCTCGACCAGGTCGGCAAGTTCCCCTACACCTGCACCCTGCACCCCACCATGAAGGGCACCATCGTCGTCGAGTAACCCCCGCCCCCCACGGTGCCCCCCTCCCCGCCGCCGCGCTTTCCCGTTCTGGGCACCAAATTGTGTCCCCTGGACAAGAAAAGGTGCCCAGAACGGTGGTGGAGGGGGGTCAGCTGGGGTGGAGGACAACTGACCCGCCGCCGGCACCACCGCCGGCACCGCCGGAGCCGCCGGCGCCGCCGGAGCCGCGGCTGAGGCTCACGGCCAACTGGCCGTTGCCGAAGCTGACCTTGGCCTCGCCACCGAACCCGGAGGGCACCTGCACAGTGCGCTCGTAGGGCCCGTAGTGCCATTCGTGGAGCACGTAGTCCTTGGGCGCCGGGGTGCGCATGGCGGCCCGAATGGTGACCTCGGACCCGTCGACCACCACCTCCACGTCGCCAGGCATCACACCCGGCAACGGGGCCACGATCACCACCGCGCCGTCGGCCTCGTACACGTTGACGGGGACGCTCATGGTCTCGCCCCCCGCCTCGCCAGAGGCGCCGTCACGACGGGCCTGACGCTCGTCCAGCCGGTCGGTCATGGGCTTGTTCATGTCCGGTGTCCTACCCCGTCGTGATATCCGAAATCGCGACCCCTCAGATAACCTGCGCCCCCGGTGCCCCTGCCTCTGCGCTTCCTTCTCGTCGTCCTCGTGTCCGGCGCGGGCCTGGCCTTGGGCGTGGGCCTTCTGGCTCCTGAGGTGCGCACCGTCATGCACGCGGGCAAGGTCGGCAACGAGGAGAACCTGGTCGAGCTGACCGAGCTGTCCCAGCGCACCGAGGTCTACGCGCGCGACGGCTCGCTCAAGGCCGTGCTGCACGCCGAGGAGAACCGCCAGCCCGTCTCCCTCAGCGCCGTCCCCGAGCACGTGCAGAACGCCATCCTCGACGTGGAGGACGACCGCTTCTGGCTGCACCGTGGCGTGGACCTGCGCTCCACCGTGCGGGCCTTGCGCACCAACGTGAACGCGGGCGGTGTGCGCCAAGGCGGGTCGACCATCACCCAGCAGCTCGTGAAGAACGCGCTGCTCACGCCGGAGCGCAGCGTGAACCGCAAGGTGCGCGAGGCCGTGTTGGCCCTGCGCCTCGAGAACAAGCTCTCCAAGAAGGAGATCCTCGAGCGCTACCTCAACACCGTCTACTTCGGCAACGGCTCGTACGGCGTGCAGGCCGCGGCCGAGACCTACTTCAACACCGACGTGGGCAACCTCACCGAGGCCCAGGCCGCCATGCTGGCGGGCATCATCCGCAACCCCGAGGGCTACGACCCCATCAAGCATCCCGACGCGGCCAGGACCAGGCGGGACGTGGCCGTGTCCCGCATGGTCGCCAACCACCACCTCGATGCGGCCCAGGCCCGGTCGATCAAAGAGGACCCGTTGCCGCTGAAGGTGAGCGCACCGCTGCCCGAGGCCAACGACTACTTCGTCGAGGAGGTCAAGCAGCGGCTGTTGGACGACAAGCGCCTGGGGGAGACGCCGCAAGAGCGCTACAACGCGCTGTTCAAGGGCGGCCTCAAGATCACCACCACCCTCGACCCGCGCATGCAGGACGCGGCCGAGCAGAAGGTCACGCAGATCCTGCCCGACACCAAGGGCAAGTTCACCGCCGCTCTGGTCACCGTCGAGCCAGGCACGGGCTACGTGCGGGCCATGGTCGCGGGCAAGGACTTCAACAACACCAAGTACAACCTGGCCACGGCCCGCGGCGGCAGCGGGCGCCAGCCGGGCTCTTCGTTCAAGCCCTTCGTCCTGCTCACCGCGTTGGAGCGGGGCTACAGCCCGAACGACACCATCGACGGCACCACGCCGTGCACGCTGAAGGTCCCCGGCTTTGCCCCGTATGACGTGGAGAACTACGAGGGCGAGGGCGGCGGCATCCTCAGCCTCACCGACGCGACCGTGCACTCGGTCAACTGCGCGTACGTGCGGCTGGGCGCGGTGGCGGGCTTGGACAAGGTCGTCGACATGGCCGACCGGCTGGGCATCCCCAAGGAGCGCCTGAAGCCGTACCCGTCCATCTCGCTGGGCGCCCAAGAGGTGTCGCCGCTCGAGATGGCGTCGGCCTACGCGGCCATCGCCAACGACGGCGTGTACCACGCGCCCCACTTCGTGGAGAAGGTCGTCGACCGCCACGGCAAGGTCCTGTTCGAGGGCACGGACAAGGGCAAGAAGGTGACCGACGCGCAGTACACCCGCGAGGCCATCCAGGTCATGCGCCAAGTGGTGCAGCGGGGGACCGGCGTGCGGGCCCGGCTGGCCGGGCGCCAGGTGGCGGGCAAGACGGGCACGTCGCAGAACCACGAGAACGCGTGGTTCGTGGGCTTCACCCCGCAGCTCGCCACCGCGGTGTGGATGGGCGCACCCGCAGGCAACATCCCGATGAAGAACGTGGGCGGCATCCGGGTGGCGGGCGGCACCTACCCGGCCCGCATCTTCGGCGCCTACATGGAGGTCGCGTTGGAAGGCGCGCCCGCACTCGACTTCCCCTTGCCCAACCCGAAGCTCATCCCCAGAGGCAAGTTCATCAACGACAAGTTCTCGGCCCACAAGGTGCCCACCACCTCGACGTCGACCACCCTGCCTGTCGACGCGACGCTGCCGCCGGAGACCACGTTGCCGCCCACTCCGGAGACGACGCCGACGACCAAGCTGCCACCGGCCACGACGACCACCAAGCCGCCCACCACGACGACGTCCACCACCGAGAAGCCGGCCGGCGGCGGCAAGCCGTGAGCGCGCTCGACACGCTGCTGACCGTGCAGCACCACGACACGGTGCTCGACCAGTTGCGCCATCGCCGGGCCAACCTGCCGGAGCGGGCTGCGCTGATCGCCATCGAGCAGCGCATGGCCGCCCTGCGCGCCCAGTTGGCCGAGGTCTCGGTCCGACGCGACGAGGTGGCGGGCAGGCAGGCCAAGCTCGAAGCCGAGATCGCCACCGCCGACCAGCGCATCATCGAGGTGGAGAAGCGGCTGTACGGCGGGACGGTGTCGGCCTCGCGTGAGCTCCAGGCCATGTCCGAGGAGGTCGAGCACCTCAAGACCAGGCGGTCGAACTTCGAAGACCAGGCCCTCGAGGTCATGGAGGAGCGCGAGCCGGTGGACGCCGAGGTCGACCGGCTCAACGCCGAGCTGGCCGCATTGGACGATGACGCGGCCGCGGCCCGCGTTGCCGTGGGACAGGCCGAGGCCGCGGTGGACGCGGAGGTGGCGGCGGTGGCGGCCGAGCGGGCCGCGGCGGCCGAGGGCGTGCCCGCCGACCTGGCCGCCACCTACGAGACGCTGCGGGCCAAGCTGGGCGGGGTCGGGGCGGCCAAGCTGGTGGGCTCGAACTGCTCGGGCTGCCACCTCAGCCTGCCTGCCACCGAGTTGGACCGGATTCGCCACGGCTCGCCGGATCAGGTCGTGTTCTGCGACCAGTGCGGCCGCATCCTCGTCCGTTGATCCTGTGGTTCGCGGGCGGGGCCTGCCTCATGGTCCTGCTCGTGTTCGGCGACCCGGCCATGGACCTGCGGATGGTCGTGATGGGCGCGCTGCTCCCGGACGCGCCGCTGCGGCTCACGCCGTTGCACTCGCTGGCCGCGCCTGCGTTGGCGCTGGTGATCGTGATGCTGTCCACCCGCAGGAGTGGGCCTGGCCCGCGGCGAGGGCGGCGAGTTCGGCGACTGGCCCTCGCCGTCCCCATCGGCATGCTGCTGCACCTGGTGCTCGATGGGATGTGGGCCCGCACGGACGTGTTCTGGTGGCCGCTGGCGGGGGCCTTCCCCGGCGGACGACTGCCTTCGCTGGACCGGCCCTTGGCCGTGCTCGTCCTGCAGGAGGCCGCGGGATTGGCCGCGCTGGCGTGGTCATGGACGCGGATCAAGGCCCTGCGCGGCGATGGTCCTGGCGATGCCGCCGGGGAGGCCGAGGCCGCGTGCTGATCCTCGTCCGTCACGGCCAGACCGCGGTCAACGCCGCGGGCAGACTGCAAGGTCGGGCCGACCCGCCGTTGACCGACGAGGGCAGGGCCCAGGCTTCGGCCTTGGCTCCCGTGGTGACGGGCGCGTCGCGCGTCGTGTGCAGCCCGCTGCGCCGGGCCCGGGAGACGGCCGAGCTGTTGGGGCTCGGCCCCATCGACGTGGACGAGCGCTGGGTGGAGCTCGACTACGGCGCGCTGGACGGGATGGCCTTCGACGAGGTGCCCGCCGACACGTGGCGGCGCTGGCGCACCGACCCGACGTGGGCGCCCGACGGCGGCGAGAGCCTGGACGACGTGGGCGCCCGGGTCGCGGCCGCGTGCGACGACTTGTTGGCCCGCCCCGACTCCGACGGCGACATCGTCGTCGTCAGCCACGTGTCGCCCATCAAGGCCGCGGTGGCCTGGTCGCTGGGCGTGCCCCAGACGGTGTCGTCGCGCATGCACTTGGCCCTGGCCTCGGTGTGCCGCGTCGCGCTGGGGCCCGCAGGCCCCGTCCTGCGCACCTTCAACGAGACCGCACACCTCCCCGCTGGCAGGTGACGGCGACCAGAGCGGGATGTCAGCGGAGGTTCTGGCGCAGGACGTATTGGAGGATGCCGCCGTGGCGGAAGTAGTCGGCCTCCTTGGGCGTGTCGATGCGGACCCGGACGCGAAACGCCTTGCCGTCGGCCCGCACGTCAAGCTCCGGGGGCAGGTCGGCCAGCCCGCCGATGTCGAACACCTCGTGCCCGGTCAGCCCGAGCGACGCCACCGACTCGCCGTCCATGAACTGCAATGGCAGCACGCCCATCCCGATGAGATTGGAACGGTGGATGCGCTCGTAGCTCTCGGCCAGCACCGCCTTGACCCCGAGCAATGCCGTGCCCTTGGCCGCCCAGTCGCGCGACGAGCCCGACCCGTACTCCTTCCCCGCCAGCACGACCAGGGGCACGCCTTGCGCCGCGTACTGCATGGCCGCCTCGTAGATCGTGGTCTGCGCGCCATCGGGCAGGTGCACGGTGAAGCCGCCCTCGGTCCCCGGCGCCAACCGGTTGCGCAGCCGGATGTTGGCGAACGTCCCCCTGATCATCACCTCGTGGTTGCCGCGGCGCGACCCGTAGGAGTTGAAGTCGTCGGCGGCCACGCCGTGCTCGGTCAGCCACCGGCCCGCAGGCGAGTCCTTGCGGATCGACCCTGCGGGCGAGATGTGGTCGGTGGTCACGCTGTCGCCCAGCACGGCCAAGGCGCGGGCCCCGACGATGTCCGAGGGCGGCGACGGCTCGGCCGGCATGTCGTCGAAGTAGGGAGGCCTGCGGATGTAGGTCGACGTGTCGTCCCAGTGGTAACGGTCGCCGGTCGCTATCTCGAGCGAGTTCCACCGGTCGTCGCCTTCGAACACATGGCCGTAGCTCTTGCGGAACATGTCGGACTGGACCGCATCGGCCACAACGGCGTCGACCTCGGTGCTGGTCGGCCACACGTCGCGCAGGAAGACGGGCCGGCCGTCGGCGCCCGTGCCGAGCGGCTCGTTGAACAGGTCGACGTCCATGGTCCCGGCCAAGGCGTAGGCCACGACCAACGGCGGGGAGGCCAAGTAGTTCATGCGCACGTCCGGGTTGATGCGGCCCTCGAAGTTGCGGTTGCCGGACAGCACGGCGACGACGGAGAGGTCGGCCTGGTTGACGGCCTCGCTGATCTCGGGCAGCAGTGGCCCTGAGTTGCCGATGCACGTCGTGCACCCGAACCCGACGAGGTTGAACCGCAGCTTCTCCAGATAGGGCAGGAGCCCGGCCCGGTCGAGGTAGTCCATGACCACCTTGGATCCAGGCGCCAGGGACGTCTTCACCCACGGATGCACTTCGAGGCCGCGCTCTACCGCCTTCTTGGCCAGCAGGCCAGCGGCGACCATCACCGAGGGGTTGGACGTGTTCGTGCATGACGTGATGGCCGCGATCACGACGTGGCCGTGGTCGAGTTCGAACGACGCGCCGTCCGCCAGTTGCACGGGCACGCGGCGATGCGGCCTGCCGTTGGGCGGGGCCACGGCCCGGGCCTGGTCGTGGGTCTTGCCCTGCCCGGTGATGCCCTCCGACGCGGCGGGCGGGTCGCTGGCCGGGAACGACTCGGCCGAGGCCTCGTCCTGGCTGGCGTTGCCCAGGTCCGGCATGGTCGTGCGCAAGGAATCGGCGAACATCGACTTGGCCCGGTCCAGCGGCACCCGGTCCTGGGGACGGGCCGGGCCTGCGATGGAAGGCACCACGGTCGACAGGTCCAGTTCGAGCCGTTCCGAGAACACGGGCTCGGGTGAAGCCTCGTCGTGCCACAGCCCTTGCTCTTTGGCGTAGGCCTCGACCAGGTCGACCAAGTCGTCCGGCCTGCCCGTGAAGCGCAGGTAGCGCAGCGTCTCCGCGTCGATGGGGAAGATGGCGCACGTCGAGCCGTACTCCGGCGACATGTTGCCGATGGTCGCCCGGTTGGCCAGCGGGACGGTGGCCACGCCCGGTCCATAGAACTCCACGAACTTGCCGACGACGCCGTGCTTGCGCAGCAGCTCGGTCACGGTGAGGACGAGGTCGGTGGCCGTCGATCCCTCGGGCAGTTCACCGTGCAGCTTGAAGCCGACCACCTTGGGCACCAGCATCGAGATGGGCTGGCCCAACATGGCCGCCTCGGCCTCGATGCCGCCCACGCCCCACCCCAGCACCCCGAGCCCGTTGACCATGGGCGTGTGCGAGTCGGTGCCCACCAACGTGTCCGGGTAGGCCTGGCCCCGGTCGTTGGTGTAGACGACGCGGGCGAGGTACTCCAGGTTGACCTGATGGCAGATGCCGGTGTTGGGCGGCACCACCTTGAAGTCGTCGAAGGCGACCTGGCCCCACCGCAGGAACCGGTAGCGCTCCTGGTTCCGGGCGAACTCGAGCTCGGCGTTGCGGGCGAAGGCGTCGGAGACGCCGTACACGTCGGCCACGATGGAGTGGTCGATCACCAACTCGGCCGGGGCCAGCGGGTTGATGCGAGACGGGTCGCCGCCCATCTCCGCCATGGCATCGCGCATCACGGCCAGGTCGACGATGGCGGGCACCCCGGTGAAGTCCTGCATCAGCGTTCGAGCAGGGGTGAAGGCGATCTCCCTGTCGGGCATTGACTGGCCGGCGTCGCCCGCCCATCCTGCGAGGGCCTCGATGTCGTCGGCCGTGACGCTCACCCCGTCCTCGTTGCGCAGCAGGTTCTCCAGCAGCACCTTGAGCGAGTAGGGGAGTCGGGCCACCTCGCCCCGGCCCGGCCCGTCGAGCGCGTCCAGCCGGAACACCTCGTGGCCGCGCAGGTCGGATCGGGCCCCGAAGCTGTTGGCGGTCCCGCGGTTGGAAGGCATGAAGCTGTTGCCGGTCATCGTCCCTTCCTACCCTGACGGCGGCGTTACCGTGGCCGCGTGACCCGTATCGTCTCCACCAACCCGGCCCACCTCGACCAAGTGGTGGGCCAGTTCGACACCGTCGACGCGGCCGGCTTCGTGGCCGCGTGCCGCGAGGCGCGCACGGCCCAGGCCGCGTGGGCGGCCGTGCCCGCGCCGGCGCGTGGCCGGGTCGTGGCCTCGCTGGGCCGACTGGTCGAGGCCAACTCCGAGGCCTTGGCCCGGCTCGTCACCGACGAGATCGGCAAGCCCTTGGCCGAGTCCAGGGGCGAGGTGCAGGAGATCGTGGACACGTGCGACTTCTTCCTGGGCGAGGGTCGCCGTCTCTACGGCCAGACCGTGCCCAGTGAGATGACCGACAAGGTCCTGCTCACCCGTCGCCGGCCGGTCGGCGTCGTGGCCGTCATCACTGCGGGCAACTTCCCCGTCGCCGTGCCGTCCTGGTACATCGTCCCCGCGCTGTTGTGCGGGAACGCCTTCGTTTGGAAGCCCGCGGACTACGCCCCGGCCACAGCCGACGCCCTCTTCCGGCTCATCCGTGCCGCGGGCGTGCCCGCCGGTGTGGCCAACCTCGTGCACGCCGACGGGTCGACCACGTTCCAAGGCCTGTCCGACGCCCTCGACGCGGGCCTGGTCGACAAGGTGGGGTTCACGGGCTCGACCGCCGTGGGCAGGCGCATCGGGGAGCTGTGCGGCCGCCACCTCCAAAGCCCCTGCTTGGAGTTGGGGGGCAAGAACCCGATGGTCGTCTGGAATGACGCCGACGTCGACCTGGCCGTCCAGGGCGCGCTGTTCGGCGGGTTCGGCACCGCGGGCCAGCGCTGCACCTCGCTGGGAACGGCCATCGTCCACACCGACGTGCACGACGAGTTCCTCGACCGGTTGGTGGCGGCGGTGGCCGGCGCTGCCATCGGGGACCCGGCATCCACCGATCCGCCCGTCTTTTACGGGCCGATGCTCGACCAGAAGTTCGCGGCCGGCTTCGAAGGCCACATGGGGCTGGTGCGCGGCCACCACACGGTTGCCGGCTCGACCGGGGTCGGTCGTATCACCTCCGACAACCCGCGGGAGGGCTTCGTGGGGGACCCGGCCGATGGCGTGTACTACCACCCGATGGTCGTGAGCGGACTGCACATCGACGACGACCTGCCCAACACCGAGACCTTCGGCCCCCTCGTCGGGGTGGCCCGCGTCGGTGACTTCGAAGAGGCCATGGCGTGGGCCAACGGCCACGGCTATGGCCTGTCCTCGTCCGTCTACACGACGTCGCCGACGATCGCCTTCAGGTTCCAAGAGCGCGTGTCGGCAGGCATGGTGTCGGTCAACAACTCGACCAGCGGCGCGGAGGCGCATCTGCCGTTCGGCGGGAACGGCAAGTCGGGAAACGGCAGCAGGCAGTCAGGCGTGTGGGTGCTCGACCAAATGACCCGCTGGCAGTCCGTGAACTGGGACTACAGCGGCCGACTTCAGCGCGCGCAGATGGACACCATGTCGATCGACCCCGACATGTCGTACGTGCTCGAGCGGTAGGGCGGGCGGGTCTTAGAGGCCGCGTGGATAGATCACGCCGTACCCGCCCTCCGGCGTCCGCCTCCGGGCGATGGCCGCTGCACTCCCCGCTCTCGGCGGCTTCGCCGCCGGGCCGCTCGGGCCACGGGCTCGCCTATCGGCTCGCCCTCTTAGCCGGCGGAGCGCCAGGGGACGGAGTCCCCGTTCGAGCCTGCCCTTCGGCAGTGCTCCTCCCACGCCGCGTCGAGGACGGTGCGCAGTTCCTCGTCGTTGAGCTTGGGAAGCGCGGGGAGCACGATCCCGACACCGCTTTCGATGTCGTCACCGTCCCCGAGGTACCCGGCCAGATGCAACAGGTCCCCCCGGTTCATCCCGAGGGCCTTGGCCAACTGGGCCACCCTGTCGGGACGGGGAAGGGCGGTGCCGCTCTCCCACCGCGAGACCGTCTGTTGCTTCACCCCCAGCTGCGCGGCGAGGTCGCGTTGGTTCATCCGCATCTCGCTGCGCCGCGATCGCAATGTCTCGGCAAAAATCACGTCTGTGCTTCTACCCCCCAAATGGGGGGTTCGCAAATCAATGGGACGGAACGACACAGCACGGGACACCACCAGACAACATGTGTGGACACGTCAGAATCGACAACTTCGACCACCTTGTCGAATGTTTCTCTACGCATTTCTTTCGTTTTCCACGGGTTGACCCCATTGGCCTCGCAGGGACTCGACCAGGTCTTGGGTCGATTCGTGGCGGGCCAGGGCGTCCATCACTGCGCCGGTGAGGGCATGGAAGAAGGGCTCTCCCTCGGGCGGCGACCAGGCGCAGCCGAGGGCGGCGATGGTCTCGTCGGGCAGCGCGTCGATGGCGGCCCAGGCCTCGATCAGCAGGCGCGCGCTCTCGGGGTCAGCGCCCGCGGCCCAGTAGAACTCGTCCTGGGCCTCGGCCACGGCCAGCCAGGCCGCGAGGTACTGGAGGAACAGGTCGTAGACGCGGTCGGGCAGGTCGAGCCCGGTCTCGGCCGGGTGGTCGCGCACGGCGGTGACGATGGCCGTGGTATTGCGGATCCACACCCGCGCCGCCGACGAAGGCAGCGGGCCCAGGCGCAGGGCGAGGCGGTCGCCCTCTCGGTCCAACCGGTCGAGCAGGGCGCCCGCCAGCTCGTCGGCCATGTCGGGCAACGGGACCTCGAGCTTGGACCACACCCGGTCGGCCCCGGCCGACAAGGCCAACTGCTGGACGGCCTCGTCGGCGTGGGCCGTGAACAAGAGGATCACGGCGTCGGGACAGACCTGGCGGATGAGGGGCAGGGCCTGGACGCCGTCGAGTACCGGCATCTGACGGTCGAGCACGACGATGTCGGGCTTGAGGTCGCGGGCCTGGTCGATGGCCTCGGCCCCGTTGGCCGCCTCGCCCACCACGTCGAAGCGGTCGTCGGTGGACAAGGCGATGCGCAACAGCAGCCGGACGTCGGGCGTGTCGTCCACCACCAGCACGCGGGCGGTCGACCCGGCCATGACGCCTCCTATCGGCCGACCGCAGGGCCGGACAAGCGGTACACCGACACGTGGCCCGCGCTGGCCTCGGTGAAGGGTGCCTTGCGCCAGTCGGCCCAGCGGTGCTCCAGGGCCATGCCCGCCAACCGGGCCATGAGGTCGAGCTCAGCGGGCCAGGCGTAGCGGTGGTTGGCCGGGTGCAGCCGGACTTGGCCGTCGCTGAGGCTGACCTGGGTGGTCTGCATGCGCTGGGTCACGGGGTCGATGCGGGCCACGTCGAGGGAGACGTGGTCCTCGGACAGGTGGCGCAGCAGCACGGCCTCCCCCTTCGCGTCGAAGCGCTCGGGCTGCGGGACCCAGGCCTCGACCACGAAGCGCCCGCCGGGGGCGAGGTGGCGGGCCGTGTTCTGGAAGCAGCGCACCTGGGCGTCCTGACTGGGCAGGGCGAAGACCGTGTTGAAGGCGAGGACGGCCAAAGCGAAGGGGCCGCCGTCGACGTGGGCGCACTCGAAATCGCCTTGGCTGGTGCGGACTCGCTCGCCGCCCGGCTTGGTGTGGAGGCGGTCCAGCATGTCGGGCGACGAGTCCAGCCCATGCACGGCCAGGCCCCGCTGGGCCAGGGGCACGGCCAGTCTCCCGGTGCCCACACCCCATTCCAGTACCGGGCCCGCGCCTGCCAGTTCGGCGAGGAGGGCCACGGCGCCCTCGGTGTCGAGCGTGTCCGTGTACAGCCGGTCGTAGTCGTCGGCGATGCGCGCGCCGTAGGCCGTGGGGTCGTGGAGGTCGTGGTCTTCTTGGGCCTTTTGGGCGTCGGTCATGCGGCCGGGGCCAGGCGGTCGGCCAGTTCCGGCGTCGGGGTGGCGGCGCGGGTCAGGCGGCGGCCCCCATACCGGCAGCCGCCGGTCAGGCGTTGGACGACGGCCAGCCACGCGCACACGCCGCGTTCCAGCACCCACACGGGGGCAAACAGGGATGCCACGGCGGGGAACACGCGGGTGCCGCCCTCGGCCCGTCGCCCCGCCTCGGCCGCGGCCATGGTCGCGGTGGCGAAGGCGAGCACGACCCCGATCCGCGTGCGCCTGCGGCTGGTGGCCACCCGGGCGACGGCGGGCAGCACAGCCAAGGCCGCAGCCAGTCGGGCAGGCCGGGCCCACTCGTCGTAGGCCTGCCTGGGTCGTTGCGACCAAAACCTTCGGGCCGTCGGGGGCAGGCGGGGCACGAAGCAGTCGTTCAGGCGATGGACGCGTCCGCCCGCGGCCTGCACCGTGCGCAGCAGCTCGAGGTTCTCGAACAGCACGTTGCCGTCGTAGCCGCCCACACCGAGCAGGAGGTCGCGGCGCACGCCGAGCGTGCCGGGGAAGTCGCCGCCCGTGGCCCGGGCCAGCAGGGTGCGGGCCGTGTCCCACACCGCGTGCCAGGGCATGGGCCGGAAGTAGTTCTGGGGCACGACGACATCGGCCCAGTCGAGGGCGGCGGCCACGCAGGCCAGGTCCGGGCCGTCGTAGCGCACGTCGTCGTCGGCCACCACGACCTTGTCGTGGCGGGCCAGGCGCAGGCCCGTGATCACGCCGTTGACCTTGCCGTTGGCGAAGTCGAGGTCGGGGTCGGGTCGAACGTGGCGAAGGCTGGCGGGCAAGCGCTCGGCCACGTCGGAGAAATGGGGCTCGGGGGACCCGTCGACCACCAACACGTCGTCGGTCTGGCCCCGGTCGATGAGCGTGCGGAGGTAGGCGGCCAACTCGTCGGCGTCGAGGTCGGGCGACCACCGCAGGGGCAGGACGTAGGAGCAGGGGCCCACGGTCAGCGGGGGAGCGGCGTCAGAAGGGACGTGCGGCCTTGGCCCCAGCAGTCCAGGACCCGTTGGGCGAAGCGGCCTTCGACGGCCAGCGCAGCTCGGGCGCCGAAGACGACGTCGTCTGCCAGCGCGGGCTCGGCCCGGGCCAGGCCGCCCGCCAACGCGTCGAGGGCCACCACTTGGTGGGTCTCGTCGGCGTCGACGTGGACGTCGTAGAACCGCCGGGCCTGGTGGAAGCCGAGGCGGGCCAAGGCCCGGCTGTAGCGGGCCATGGGCACGACCGACGTGGCCTCGAACAGGGCCAAGTGCCCCACCAGCGCGCCGCGAAGTCGACGGTGCAGGCCGAAGTAGGAGATGAGATTGACCGAGCCGAGGGTGGCCGCGGGCAGCAGGTCGAGGTAGGCGCCGTAGGTCGAGTCCAGCCCGAGCAGGTCCATGGTGCGGGCGAACAGGCGGGCGTGCATGTCTGGGGCCACGCCGTCGCCGTACTCCTCGGACTGGATGTGCACCAGCGCGGCCTTGGGCCCGCCGCTGAGGCGGGGGATGGCCCACGTGTGGGGGTCGGCCTCCTTCAACTGGTAGGCCGAGCGGTGGACGGTGAACTCGCGCATCTGGGCCGACGTGCCCTGGCCTTCGAGGTAGGCGGACAGGGATGGGCCTTCGGCCTCCGCGATGGCGGCCCGGATCTGGTCGGGCACGGGGATGGGGTCGGGCCGCGGCGTCGGCGGCGGCGGTGGCGGCCCTGTGTGGGAGCCGACCAGGTCGTGCAGGGCGGCGTCGAACCAGCGCTCCAAGTCGGCCCGGACTCGGAGCAGGTCGGGGTCCCACTCCCAGGCCTCGTCCACCCCCTGAAAGCCCCGGTAGTGCAGCTCATAGCAGCAGTACAAGGCCAGTTGGAGATCCTCGTCCTCCCACGACGTGTGGTTGGCCGGGATCACCGGCGTGGGCGCAACGGGCCGCGACCCCGGCGGCTTGGTCAGCGCGCTGAGCAGGGCGGCCGAAACAGGGCCGCGGGCGGCGGGCAGCGGCGGGGGGACGTCGACCCGGACGTCGCTGTCGACACCGGGCAGGTCGAAGGCGAGCGGCGCAACGGCTTGCATGAGGGCTTCCTTACCCACCCCGCGGTTGTTGCAGAACCGCCGCCACCCTGCTGCCGTCGGTCGCGCTGGTTGCGCGGTTGCACCGGACGGTCGGTGACGGTGAGCCGGCCGATAGGCGGGGTTCTGTAGCCCGGGCCCTTTCGGGACACCGGACCGGTGGCCATCCCTCTGTGCGGCCTACCTGGGGACACCGGGCGGGCCGCCCGTCCCACGCTTGGCCTTGCTCCGGGTGGGGTTTGCCGAGCCGCCCGGGTCGCCCCGGGCGCTGGTGCGCTCTTACCGCACCGTTTCACCCTTGCCTGTGCCCGACCCGGTTGCCCGGACCCGGCCATCGGCGGTCTGTTCTCTGTGGCACTTTCCTGCGGGTCGCCCCGACTGGCCGCTAACCAGCACCCTGCCCTGTGGAGCCCCGACCTTCCTCGACGCCGTCCCCGCAAGCGGGTCGACGCCGCGGCCACCTGGCCGACTCACCGTCCCCACCAGTATCGCACCACCACCCACGCACCCGCCCGCCCGCCGCCAGCCCGTTCTCGGCACGGTCAGTTCGACCTCCAGGCCGGCGCTCCTGACCAGAACGGCCACGTGGCCCGGCCGGCCCCCACACGGCATGACCCGAACGGACGCGGCCCGGCCCGGCCCGGGGCGGTCAGCGGGCCAGCTTGACCACGTGGGCCGCACCGACATGGCGGTACCGCTCGGGCAGGCAGGTCAGCACCACGACCTGCGCATCCTGGGCGGCCATGGACAGCACCGCCCCCAACTTCTCCAGTCGCTTGCTGTCCGACCAGCCCAGCGCGTCGTCCAGGATTACCGGCACGCCCCCATCCGGGGCCACGATGGCCGCGCAGGCCAGCCTGCTGATCACGCAGAGCTGCTCGCGGGCACCGGTGCTGAGCTGGTCGAACTCGACAGTGACGCCCCGCAGCGTGCGGCTGGCGATGCGGAGGTCCTCGCCCAGCTCCACGGTGAAGTCGTCGCCGAACACGACCCGGCCGAAGGCCTCGACCTTGGCTTTCAACGGAGCCATGTAGGCCCGCCGGGCCTGGCCCCGGCACCGCTCCAACGTCTCGTACAGCCGTCGGGCCGCGGCCGCCCGCCGCTCGGCGGCCCGCCGTTGCCTGCTCCGGTGCTCCAAGTCGGCCTCGGCCTCGCCCAGCCGGTCGTGCAGGCCTTCCTGCCCCCACAGGGAGAGTCGCTCGCGCACTCGCACCTGTTCTTCGGCCGTTCCTCGTCGCTCGGCTTCGAGCTTGTCGAACACGGCGGTGGCGTTTTCGAGCGCGCCCTTCAACTCTTCGGGGCGGGCCTTGTCGGCGGCGGCGTCGGCGTGGGCCAACGCCGCGTCCGCCTTGGCCACCGCCTTCGCGGTGGCGTCCACCCGGCCCGCCAGCACGCCGTCGGGCACTCGCGCCCGCGCCGACTCCAAGTCGTGCCGGGCCGACTCCACCTGTCGATGGGCCAACTCCACCTCACGCTCAGCGGCGTCGAACCTGGCCCTTGCCCGCTGCTCGTCACGTCGGCGCAGCTCGACCTCGTGATGGGCCTCCCGAAGCAGCTCCAAGGCCGCGCCCGCACCGGCTTCTGCCTCTTCGACCAGCCCTCGCGCCGTATCGAAGTCCAAGGGCGGGCGGGGATCCTCGGCGAGGCGCGCCCGCAGCCGCTCGACCTTGCCCGCCAACCTGTCCGGCGTCAGGTCCCGCAGGTCGGCCGCCATCCGGGTGGTGAGGCCCTCGCGCTCGAAGGCCGCCTCTCGCCGGGCCGCGGCCGCCGTCTTGGCCTCGCCTACATCGGCCACGCCTGCGGCCGTGCACAGGTCGGCCAACCGTCGCTCCGACGCCGCCAACGAGGCGACCAACTGCCCGGCTTCACCCCTCCCCCTGACGGCGATCCGCGCCACCCCGCCCAACTCCATGGCCGACGACGGGCCCATGGCCACCGTCGTACTGCCCCCGGCGGGCAAGGCCTCGACCCCGTCGCCCACCCGGATCTCCAATGGCCGCAGCGCCTCCACCTCGACCAGCGGGCTCTCGCCTTCCAATCGGACTCGGCCCTGCACGACGGCCAAGTGGGCGTCCTCGATGTCCTCCAACACTTCCGGGCCGACACGGTTGTCCTCCAGCAGCGTGTCGAGCGCCTCCAACGCGGCTTCGGCCTTGCGCACCCGATCCAGCCGTTCGGTCATCTGGGCCAAGTCCAGGCTGTCGCGTGCGAACGTGAAGTCGGCCTGGGCAGCAGCCAGCCCCGCTTTCGCGGCCTCACCTCGCTCGCTGGCCTCGGCCAGCCGCTCTTCAGCCGCCTGCACCGCGGACACGGCCGACTCCAACCCAGGACGATGCCGATCCCGCTCCCGCCCGAGCTCCCGGTGCCTGCCCTGGGCCCGATCCAGCGCCTCCACCAAGGCCTGCCGCCGGCTCTGCTCGTCACACGCGGCCCGATGGTCGGCCGCGGCCAGGTCGGCGGCCAGCTTGGCCTCGGTGACGTCTCGCAAGAGCGCATCGACCGACGCCCACTTCCGCCGGTACTCATCCACGCGCCGACCCTGTGCCTCGAGCTCCTCGGCCAAGCCGCCCATATGCCTAGCCAGGTCGGCTGCGTACTCCACGTCGTCTTCCAACTCGGCCAGGCGACGGCGCAGTTCCTCGACCCTGTTCGCCGCGTCTTGCTCGGCCCGCTGCAGGTCGGCGATCTCGGCTTTGAGCTTGCGCCCCGGCGTGTGGAACCGGTCGAGCTCGGCCCGGGCCAAGTCGATGAGGGTGGCCTCGCGGTCACCGGCCAAGGTGCCGGCCGATGCGGTGTCGAGTGCGGCGGCCAACGACGTCTGTTCTGACAGGTCGGCCTGGTCGGGCCGGACGCCCTGCTGGAGGCGCAGGGCCCGCCAAAGGGGAAGGTCGACGGCCTCGTGGAGGATGGCCAACGCCCGCTCGTGGGCTTCTCGCCCGGTGTGGTTCTCGGGCCGTGGCGCGTGCACGACCAAGGTGGTGGACCGTTCCCGATGGAACCGCTTCGAGTAGGTGAAGCGATATGCCCCCGCCTCGATGTCGACCTCGATCTCGCTTCCCGCGTCCTTGTGCACGGGCTTGACCGCCTTGACCGCCTTGTTCGTGCTGGTATCGAGGTAGTCGAACAGCAGGTCGAGGGCCTCGGCCAGGCTGGTCTTGCCCACCTCGTTGTCGCCCTCCACCACGGTGACGCCGGTGGCCGGCAGGCGCACCTCGTGCGCCTCGATGCCGCGGTAGTTGCGCAGCCGGATGCGGGTGATCCTCATGCCGCCCCCCTCGCCAGCCGGTACAACAGCGACAGGGCGTCGCGCGCCTCTTCGTCCCCGGCGCGGCCCGCGGTCTCCAACTCGGCCAACGCCTCATGGGCGAAGCCGGCCAGGCCCAGCTCAGACAGGTCGGCCTCGTCGGGCAGAACCACGACACCGCCTGCGGGCTCCCACACGTCGAGCGCTCCAAATAAGGGACGGGCCTGGTCCAGAACCGCGTCGAGCCGTACCCGCTCGGCCAGGCTGACGCCGCCCGCCAGATCGAGCCGGACCACGGTGTCGGCCTTGTCCGGTCGACCGGCGAGCCAGGCGGCCAGGGCGTGGATGTCCTCGGGCCCGTCGACCGAGAAGGGCTGGCGCACGAACCGCCATCGCCCGATGTGGTGGGACGTGACAACGGGTGCGCCCGTGTCCGCTGCGTCGATCTCGACGACGAGGGCATTGCCGGGGTCAAGCTCGTCGAAGTCGGTGGCCTCCGGCGCGCCCGAGTACCAGATGCGCCCTGTCTTGCCGACGGACGTGGTGGAGTGGCGGTCGCCCAAGGCCACGTAGTGGACGGCGGCCCGCTCGAGCGCGTCGACGGAGATGAGGGCGGGGTTGTCCCGATCGGGCGAGAGCGAATCGACCGCCCCATGGCCGACCGCGATGCGGACGGTTCCTGGAGATGGCGGACCGAGGTCGCTCACCGCGGCACCGAGCAGGTCGTGCAAAGGCCGTTTCGACGTCCATGGGGCGGCGACGAGCTCCACGCCAGGCCTGACCTGGTGCACGCCCGCGCCGCGCAGGATGGACACGTTGGGGGGTGGGTGTTCGAAGGCGGGTGAGGAGTAGATGGAGCCTGCATCGAGCGGGTCGTGATTGCCAGGCAGAAGGAAGATGGGCACAGGCACGTCGGCCAGGGCCTCGACGGCGCGGCCCACGACTTGGCGGTCGAGTTGGTTGGCCTCGAACACGTCCCCGCACACGACGATGAACTCGCAGTCGTGGGCTTGGGCCAGCCGTCCAAGGGCGCGCACCGCCTCGATCCGGGCCTGGGAGAAGCGGGCCTGCGCCTCCGGTGTGAGGAAGCGCCTGCTCATCCCCAGTTGGAGATCGGCGGTATGGACGAATCTGACCACGAGTTCGACGGTACCGAGGGGGTGTAACAACTACGTGGACCCTTGGCCCGAGTGCGATGCTGTCGGCTCCGCCCGCATGGAGGTCGCCCGTGGCCGATCGCCTGGCCCGGCTCACCAACTTGGTCGCCCTGCTGCTCAACGCCCCTCGGCCGTTGACGCTCGATGAGGTCGCGTCCGAGTTGGAGCCTGAGTCCGGTTATCCGGCCGGTGACGAGGCTCGGCGGCAGGCGTTCGAACGGGACAAGCGGGTGTTGCGGGAGGAGGGCATACCCGTCGAGGCCGTGTTCCTCGAGGGCGAGGGGGGCAAGGTCGGCTACCGCATCCCGCCCGACGACTACTACCTGCCCGATCTGGCCTTGACCGACGACGAACGGGTCGCGCTGCATCTGGCGCTGGCGGCTGTGCCGTTGGACTCGGGGTGGGGCGCGGAGGCCAGGTGGAAGCTGGGTGACGTGTCGGGCGCGGACGCCTCGCCCCTCGCCGCACTGCCGTCGGTCGAGGCCCTGCCGCTGCTCTTCGAGGGCTGGCGCCGGCGGGCACCGGTCGAGTTCGGGTACGGCGGGTCGCCCCGGCTGGTCGAGCCGTACGGCCTGTTGTTCAGGGAGGGGTTCTGGTATGTCGTGGGGCGGGACCGCGGCCGTGGGGACTTGCGGCGGTTCCGGGCCGATCGCATCGAGGGCCGGGTCACGCTGGGGGAGGCGGGCTCGTTCGAGCGGCCGGAGGGGTTCGACCCAGCGGCTGCGTTGGCCAGTCAGCCGTTCATGATCGGAGAGGGCTCGTCGGAGCGGGTGCTGGTCCTGGTCGACGCGGTGCTGGCCGACAAGGTGGAAGGCGAGTTGGGACCGGCATCCGTCGCCGAACGGCGAGACGACGGCTCCGTGGTCGTGGATGTGGAGGTGACCAACCGGGTCGGACTGCGGTCGTGGGTGTTGGGGATGCGCGACCACGCCCTCGTCTTGTCGCCGCCTTCCGTGCGCGATGACGTGGTGGAGTGGCTGCGGGCCATGGCCGGCGCGGGCGCGGGCGAGTGAGCCCTCGGGCCAATCCGGGTGAGCGGCTCCGCAGGCTGTTGGCTGTCATTCCGTGGCTGGCAGCTCGGGGCACGGCGTCGTTGGAGGAGATCGCCGAGCGGTTCGGGGTGGACGTGGCCACTGTGGAGGACGAGCTGTTGTTGGCGGCCTGCTGCGGGCTCCCGCCGTATTCGCCGGACCAGCTCATCGAGTTGGTGGTGGACGACGACGGTGTGACGGCCAACGTGCCCGACTATTTCCGGCGGCCGCTGAAGCTCACCGCCGCGGACGGGTTTGCCATCCTGGCCGCGGGCCGGGCCTTGTTGGCGGTGCCCGGCTCCGACCCGACGGGGCCGCTGGCCACCGCGCTCGACAAGTTGGCCGGCGTCTTGGGCGGGCCTCGGGGGGTGACGGTCGAGTTGGACGCGCCTGCCCGGTTGCACGACTTGCGGGACGCGGTGGCGGCGTCGGAGCGCGTGGCCGTGGAGTACTACTCGGCATCGCGGGACGAGGTGACGAGCCGGGAGATCGACCCGCTGTCGGTCTTCGCCGACCGGGGGCGGTGGTATGTGGCCGCGTACTGCCATCGGGCACAGGACGTGCTGACGTTCCGGGTGGACCGGGTGCGGTCGCTGCGGCGGACGGGGGAGACCTTCGATGCGGTCCGGGTGGGCGAGGCGCGCCGGTCGGGTGCGGGCGGGGGAGGCGGCGGCGGAGGCGGGGGATTGCACATCGCCTCGCTGGGCCCGGACCTGCAACATGTGACCTTGCTGCTTCCGGCCGAGGCCCGGTGGGTGGCGGAGGCGTACCCGACGACGTCGGTTGAGGATCTGGGCGATGGTCGGCTCCGCGTCCGATTGGCCGTGACTGGCCTGCCTTGGCTGGAGCGGCTGCTCCTGCGGGTCGGGCCTGAGGTAAGGGTGGAGGAGCCTCCCGAGTTGGTTGCCGTCGGGCGCGAGGTGGCCCGGCGGCTGTTGGGCCGCTATCTGGCGGACGAGGCAGTTGGTGCTGCCGCTGCGGGCGGTGGTGCTGGCGACGGCGGCGGCGGGGCTGACGGTGGGGGCGGGGGCGGCTCAGCCGGCGAGTCGGGCGTGTCCGAGCCTGGTCGAGCGGACGCCGCGTCCACCAAAGGCAGCACGCGGTAGGCGATCTGTTCGGTGAGGGCGATCACCGTGGTCGCCCGGTCGATGCCCTGCACCTCGAGGATGCGGTTGATCACGACTTGGAGATGGTCGTTGCTGCGGGCGACGACTCGGCAGTGGAGGTCTCCTTGGCCGGTGGTGGCGTGGGCTTCCTGTACCTCCGGGATGGCCCGAAGGTGCTCGACCACGTCGTGCAGCCGGCCTTGGGCGATCTCGAGCGTGGTGAAGGCCAAGACGTGGTAGCCGAGGCCGCGCACATCGAGGTCGGGACCGAAGCCGGTGACGACGCGCCGACGCTGCAACTTGTCGAGCCGGGCCTGCACCGTGCCCCTGGCCACACCCAGTTGCCGGGCCAACTCCATGACTCCGGCGCGGGGCGAGTCGGCCATGGCCCGGATGAGGCGGCGGTCCAGAGCGTCGACTGCTCCCGCGGGTTCGGCGGGCGAGGTGGTGGTCAACATGACCAAACCGTACTGCCAATCGGCCCACTGATTGGTCAATCTGCTATGGGCTTTTCCAATCACTTGACCAAATCGATGCGACCAATGAAGCTGAGCGCTACAGCCTGTTCAGCTGCAAGGGGGAAGCACCGTGACGGTGACGGAAACGCGAGGCCAGCGGGGCGCCGTTCGGGACCTGCCTGCCTTCCAGGCGCGGGTGGACGAAGTGGTCGGGACACATCCGGTCGTGGTCGACAACCGCTACACGAAGTGGTTCGCCGCGGGCACGGCCACTTTGGACGAGGTCCGCCACTTGACGGTCCAGTTCTCCGTGTTCAGCCACCTGTTCGTCGAGGCGCAGCTCCGCAAGGTCATCAACGCCGCGGACATCGACAGCTATCGGGCGGGCAAGGAGATCCTGATGAACGAGTTGGGTGTGGTCTTCAACGGCCGCACCGACGACGAGGGGATCGCCACCGAGGGGACGGTCGACGGGAGCCGCTACCGGCATCCGGCCGCCCACTTCGAATGGCTTGTGCGTTTTGCCCGCCCGCTCGGGCTGGGCTTTGAGGATCTGGGCAAGCGCCGCCACGGCACTCCATCCACCTTGTTCTTCTGCGACGAGCTCCTGCGGGTCTACGGCCACCAGGACGCGTCGATCGCCGAGGGGGCCTCGTACGCGGTCGAGCACTGGGCCGCGGCGGGCTTCTGGAAGGAGCTGATCGCGGGCCTGAAGGCGTTCAAGGCGAGGGAGTGCGCCGAGCTGCACCTCGGCTTTTGGACCTGGCACGACAAGGTCGAGGACCAACACGCGGCCCATACCGCCGACGAGCTGGCCGAGGCCTTCTACAACGAGGACTTCGATGAGGAGCTGTTCCTGCAAGGCGCCCGCGAGATGCTCGACGGGGTGAAGGCGTTCTGGGACGGGCTGGAGGCCGACCGCGCCGCCGGCGTGGGGGCTGGGGCGCTCGGCGGCCTTTCGGGTTTTCGGGCGGACGCGAGCGAGGAGGGCGGGCGGCAATGACGTCGACCATCGACGAAGGACATGCGGTTGGGACCGGGGCGACGTCTGGCCCGGCGCCAGCGGGCGGGCCTGCGCCCGTCCGGGCGGGGGCGCCTGCCCCCGTAGAAGGGCCTGCGCCCGCCGAGTTGTTCCTGGGATGGGACCACTTGGAATGGTGGGTCGGGAACGCCCGTGCGTTTGCTGCGTACATGTGCGCCTCGTTCGGGTTCCAGGTCGTGGCCTACGCCGGGCCCGAGACTGGGATCACCGACCGGGCCTCGTATGTCTTGGAGCAGGGCGGGATCCGATTCGTGGTGAGCGGCGGGCTGTCGCCTGCCTCGCCCATTGCCGCATCCGTTCGTGATCACGGCGACGGCGTGCACGACGTGGCCATCGCCGTGACCAGCGCGCAAGGGGCCTATGACGCGGCCCTCGCCAGAGGGGCCGTCGGCCTCATGGCTCCGACCGTGGAGGAGGACGACAGTGGGAAGCTCGTCCGCGCCTCTATTGCTGCGTATGGAGATACGCAGCACTCGTTCATCGAGCGTGCCGCGTACAGCGGCCCCTTTGCACCTGGGTACACCACCGAGAACCTGCCACCGCTGTCCGCGGCACACCCGACCAACCTGCGGCTGATCGACCACTGTGTCGCCAATGTCGCCAAGGGCGAGCTTGACGGCTGGGTCGACTTCTACCGCAGGACGCTTGGCTTCGATCAGCTCGTCCACTTCGATGACGAGCAGATCTCGACCGAGTACTCAGCTCTCATGTCGACCGTCGTTTGGGACGGCTCGAAGATCGTGCTTCCGATCAACGAGCCTGCCGACGGCCTTCGCAAGAGCCAGATTCAGGAGTACCTCGACTACTACGGCTGCGCCGGCGTGCAGCACGTGGCCATGCGGACGGACGACATCGTGTCGACCGTGAGTGCGCTCCGAGCTCGAGGGGTCCGGTTCTTGCGGGTCCCCGACGCGTACTACGAGGACGTGCGGGCCCGTTTGCACGACCTCGACTTGCCGTGGGACCGGCTTCAGGAGCTCGGCATCCTGATCGACCGGGACCACGACGGGTACCTGTTGCAGATCTTCACGGAGATGGTGACGGACAGGCCAACGATTTTCTTCGAGGTCATCCAGCGCCAAGGGGCCAAGGGCTTCGGGGCCGGGAACTTCAAGGCCTTGTTCGAGGCCATCGAGCGGGAGCAGGCCCGCCGGGGCAACCTCTAGCTAGACGAGCGGCCTCGCGGCCAAACAGGACTGCGCGGCGCGCCGCGCTGTCAGCCGGCGTCCACCTCCAATTGAGCGCAGTCTCCCCGACTCTGCCGTCGCGCCCCTCGCCCGACCACTCGGCCTCACGGCCTCACGGGTGGCAGAGGTTCGTGAGCTCGCTCGTGGCAGCCATAACCGAGTCGGGGTCCGACGCGCGGGACGCGGCCAGGAGTCGGCTCGCCGCGCCCCGCACGTCGGTTGAGGCCGAGGCCGCGTTTCGCACCACCTCCTCCGGCGACGCGGCCTCGCCTGCCAACGATCTCGACCGGTAGTTGCGGAAGGCGGCACACGCGGCGCCCCCACTGCCACCACCGCCGACACCACTGCCACCAGCGCCACCGGCAGTGCCCCCGCCGTCCAGTCGCGCCAGGGAGGCCCGCCCCAACGTCAGGCCCAACGCCACCACCACGACCACGGCAACAGCCGCCAGCACGCGGCCCGACGCGCGGGGGAGCAGCCGGGCTTCCTCCGCGCGCCGAGCCGAGACGATGGCGGCATCGGCATCGCGTGACGCGGTTCGCCACCACGAACGGTTGGCCGCGCCGCAGCCGCAGCGCCAGGACTCCAAAGAGTCGGGCACTCGTTGCATGGCATCGCAGCGCGCGCACAGCGCCCACCACCAGACCTGTCCGCACGACTGGCACCGGTGCGACACGGACTGCTCGCCGACTTGTTGCGCAGTGGCACACCACGGGCACCTGACCATCAGAAACCCACCGAAGAGGACGGAACCTCGTGCCAATGGCTCACCGTCCAGTTGCGGACCAGCTCGGCCGACAGGTTCTGGTCGTAGCCCAGGGTGAAGTTGGGGGCGCCGTTGACCTTGACAGAGTTGACGGTGATGGACCCGAACCACGTGGCCCCGCCATTCAGCGTCAGCTCGCTGGCGGGCGCGTACAGAACGGCCGTCGTCGTCGTGGCGTGCGAGCCATTGCCGAAGTCGAGCGCCCCGCTGCCCGCCTTGTAGATCTGCAGGTCATTGCCG
Organism: Acidimicrobiaceae bacterium; assembly: GCA_030837965.1. Lineage (GTDB taxonomy): Bacteria > Actinomycetota > Acidimicrobiia > Acidimicrobiales > JAUTXP01 > JAUTXP01. The sequence continues at coordinate 48,035 of JAUTXP010000052.1, forward strand.
CGGCCGCCTTGGTTGACGGTGCTGTCGGCCATGGTCAGCCGGTGGTCGGCCGTGACGTACACGATGGCGGGCGGGTTGATGACGGTCACGTTGCCCACGAACGACACGTCGTGATCGCACACGACAGGCACCCCGCTCATGCCGTTGATCACCGTTGTGAACGCCCCCAACGGCGGGCAGGTCTGCACGCCGATGGTGGGGACCACGATCGGGTCGAGGACGTACGGCCCCTCCTGCGCCAACGGGTTGGGGCAGCCGATGCACGAGCCCGCGGGCGAGTAGTAGTCCTGGTAGTCGCCCGCGCCCGAACCAGAGTTGACCACGATGCTTCGGTTCGAGCCGAGATGGGCTTTTCCGGTGTGCGGCCCGCCCGAGGTCGAGTACGAGTAGATGTTGAGGCCGCCGTTGCCGTTCAACGTCAGGCCCTGGTTGGAGAACAATGCGTACGGGAACTTCTGGCGCCGCGACACCGTCGCCTCCACGGCATGGGCCGAGCCGTTGATGACGCCCTTCACCTTCACCACGTAGCGGTCGTCGCTCTGTCGTGTGGCCACGTACTGGAAGGCACCGCCGCCCACCGATCCTGCGCCTGAGATGTTGGTCGACGCGGCCTGGTCGATGCGGAACAAGGCGTCGGACAGACCGCCGTCGGCCGTGGCCAAGGCGGCGACGAAGTCCTGGCCTCGACGGACCTGGTTCAGCGAGACCAGGGACCGGGCCAACACGGCGACCGACAGCGTGCTCAGCACGAGCATGACCATCATGGCCACCGCGATCGAGCCCTCCTCGTCGATGCCGATACGCCCACAGGAACAGGGCGGCCCACTCTCCGGGCCCGGAGCCCAAAGCCGACCCCTAAGCCGACGCCAAAGCCGATCCCGACGGCACCCACGCCCGCGCCGCCCGCACACTGGCCTCAACATCCGACCCCTCCGGGCAGGCGGTTGCGCAACTCGCCGTCAGACTCGCTGCGGAACGGCTGCGGGCCAGGCGCGCTGTCGGCGTACAGGGTGATGTGCACGCGGATGGTGCAGTTGGCGAAGTCGGCCGCGGTGGCCGTGGTCGACGTCAGCTCGGTGCCCGCCGAGTTGTAGTACCGGAACAACGGGATGCCGGCGTCGCCGTTGCGCACGCGGCTCAACGAGTACGTCGTCGCCGTCACCGATCCGCCTGGGGCGGCAAGCGTCTGACGGCGCACGACCCCGCTGGCCGACTCGAAGTCCCAACGCACATACGCCTGATGCGATCCGCTGGTCGTCTTCAACTCCAGTTCCATCGTGTCGCGATATGTCGCGGTCGTGGCCAGAGGAAGGAGGGGATCGGCGGCGCGCACGTCGCGGGCGATGGCGACCAGCGCATACCGGACGTCCTCTTGATTGTCCACGCTGGCCCGGAGCCTGCGTTCGGCCTTGGTCTGGGTGTTGAGCAGGCCCAACAGCGTGGTGAGGACCACGAGCAACAGCATCGAGGCCGTTGCTGTCTCCACCACCGTGAACCCGGCTTCACTCGGCCGCGCTGGGATCATGGGCATGTCTTCGCGTTGTGGACGCAGACGGTCAGGGTCAAAGCGCCGAGGACGTTGCCGCCGCCGTCCACGACCTGGACCTGGTGCGTCCCGGTGTCCCACGCCGTCGTGATGCCGTTGACCGTCCCCACCCACACGCCCGTCGTCCCGGCGATGAGGTAGGCGGTGTTGGTCGAGCCGCTGCGGGCCGAGTACCGGAGTTGCAAGCCCGAGCACACGCCAGTCGCGTTCACGCTGGCCACCGCGTCTGCCGACAGCAGGGTCGACGCGCCGTTGAGGCGGTTGACGGCCGAGGGCGTCAACGTGGCCGTGCCCAGTTGGCACACAGTCGCCAGTGTCGAGGTGGTCGTGGCCAGCGCCATCACCGACCACGACGACTGAAGCCCGTTGGCCGCCTTGGCCGCCACACGGAACTGGTACGCGGTCGACGCGGACAGGCCGGTCGCCGAATACGAGGTGACCGACGCGGGCTGTGTGTCCGTGAGCAGATGGGCAGTGGCGAACGAGTCGGTCGAGAACTGCACCACCCACGTGCTGACCGGCGGGGTGCTGATCGGGTTGGGCGTCCAGGCCAGGTCCACGGTCGACGCGCCCGAAGCGCCAGTCGGCACCGTCGCGGCGAGGGCCAGCGGCGGCGAAGGGGGCACCGGCGACGCCACCACCGTCGTCGTGGTCGTCACTCCTCCTTGTGGCCCGGTGTAGACGCCCTGTCCGCCCGGATACACGAACGCCTCTTGCCGCACGGCGTGGGCCATGGCCTGGTCGCTCCACGTCACGACCACCACCACGCGCTTGTAGGCCTGGGCGTAGCCCGCGGTGGATGCGGCGTCGGCCCACACGACCTGTCGCGCGAACTGGAACGTCATCCCGCCCAGCACCTGGTCCGGGCCGAAAGGCTGGACGACCGGGTCGCCCACCACGACGGTGACCGCGCCCTCGAACGCCGGGGTGAAGCCGGCCTGCACCGGGCTGAAGCCGAGCCGGTCGTAGGGGACGGCGCGCATGGCCTCCGCCTCCTTGGTGGCCAAGGCCACGGCCCGGGAGCGGTTGTTGCCCTCGCTGGCAACGGCGAAGGACGCGTGGAACACATGCACGACGCTGCCGATGCCGATGCTCAGGATGGTCAACGCCATCATCAGCTCCACCAACGTGAAGCCATCGTCGCGCCGGTCGCGCATATGCCACACCTCCAGGCGGCCCGGCCGGCCTTCCCCGTGAGGGGGGTGGGCCCCGTGGCTTTGCGTCCCCGCCTTCCGACGGGTTTGCCTTTGTTCGGGAGTCGCCGTCTCTATCGACAAAACCACGCTCTGCGTTATATCGATCCGTGGAAATGGTCCGACCGGGCCAGGAGCCATAGCCCGATGTGACCCCGCCCGCGGCGACTACGGGCCCAGGCGGAATGACTGCCGGCCGCGTCGGCGGGCGGCCTTCACAACCCGGCTTCTAGGCTGCGGCCATGACCAAGCCCTTCAGGTTCGGCGTGCAGTCCCAATTGGCCCCGGACGCCAAGGCGTGGCGGGACCGGGCCCGACAGGTCGAGGACATGGGGTACTCGACCTTCTGGATTCCCGACCACTTCGGTGAGCAGTGGGGCCCGATCGCGGCCCTGACCGCGGCCGCGGACGCCACCACCACACTTCGAGTGGGCGCCCTGGTCTTCGACAACGACTACCGCCACCCGGGGATGCTGGCCAAGGAGATGGCCACCCTCGACATCCTGAGCGAGGGGCGCATGGAGTTCGGCATCGGCGCCGGGTGGATGAAGAGCGACTACGAGGAGTACGGCCTCGATTACGACTCGCCGGGCGTGCGCATCGACCGCATGGTCGAGGGCCTGGCCGTCATCAAACAGCTCTGGACCGAGGGCGTGGCCAACTTCGAGGGCAAGCACTACCGCTACACCAATGCCAAGGGCGAGCCCCGGCCGGTCCAGCAGCCCCACCCCCCGGTGCTCATCGGCGGCGGAGGCAAGCGCATGCTCACCATCGCGGCCAAAGAGGCTGACATCATCGGCTTCAACACCAAGTTGACCGCGGGCTACGTCGGGCCCGAGGCCGCGGCCGAGGCCACGCCCGAGAAGTTCCGCGAGCGCATCCAGTGGGTGAAGGACGCGGCGGGCGACCGCCTGGACGGCTTGGAGTTCCAATGCTGGTCCGGCTTCTGCTTCGTCACCGACGACCGCCAAGGCGTGGCCGAGATGATGGGCCCGATGTTCGGCCTCACCCCCGAGCAGGCCCTGCAGGTCCCCATCGTCATGGCGGGCACGGTCGACCAGATCGCCGAGTCGCTCCAAGAGCGCCGCGAGGAGTACGGCTTCAGCTATTGGTGCGTGCCCGGCGACGCCTACGAGGCCATGGCCCCAGTCGTGGCCAAGCTGGCCGGGACGTAACCGGCAGGTGCGCATCGGGGTTCTGGGCGGCACGTTCGACCCCGTCCACGTTGCCCACGTCTTCGCGGGCGTCAGCGCCCGTCACGCCCTCGGCCTCGACCGCGTGCTTTTCACCGTCGCCAACGCCCCGTGGCAAAAGGCTGACCGCCGCATCACCAGCGCCGAGGACCGCTTCGCCATGGTGGCCGCGGCATTGGAGGGCGTCGACGGCCTCGAGGCCAGTCGCATCGAGATCGACAGAGGCGGTCCGACCTACACGGCCGACACCATGGCTGACCTGGCTGCGGCCCACCCCGGCGCCGAGCTGTTCCTCATCGTGGGGACCGACGTGGCCGACGACCTCCACACGTGGGAGCGCGTTGACGAGCTGCGGGCCACCGCGACCCTCGCCATCGTCAGCAGGCCCGGCGCGCCGCCGGTGCCCATGCCGGGCTGGCGCACGGCGACCGTGGAGATGCCGCTGCTCGACGTGTCGAGCACCGACCTGCGCCGCTGGGTCGGGGAGGGGCGGCCGGTCGACGGGCTGGTCCCGCCCGGGGCGGTCCGCTTGATCGCGGAACGCGGTCTGTACGCTCTGACTGGATGACGTTGCAGGACGACACGACGGTCGCCGAGGCCCCCGACCTCGACGTCGATGCCATCCACCTTCCTGACGTCACCCGGCGCACCGAGATCCGTCGGCAAAGGGCCGAGCGGCGTCGGTCCCGTCGCATCCGCAACCTCCGGTACGCGGGCGCCGCCCTCGTCGCGTTGCTGATCGTCGTCCTAGGCGTGGCGTTGTGGCCGTCCTCCAAACCAGGGCGGGTCTCGACCGCGAAGGGCGCGTCGACGCAAGGCGCGGCCGCCGCCGTCCCGCCCGTGCTGCTCGCCCAACAGGACTCGACGGGCAAGGCCGTCTCGCTCACCCTGCTGGTCCCCGGCGCGAAGGGCAAGGGCGGCGCCCTCATCCTCATCCCGCCCGGCACCATGACCGAGGTGGCGTCACTCGGTCTCGAGCCGGTGGGCACATCGCTGGCCCTCGGCGGCGCCCAGCGCCTCGACGCAACCATGGAGAACCTTCTCGGCGTGACCATCGGCGACGTGCTGGCCCTAGACGACGCCGCTCTGACCGGCTTGGTGCAGGCCGCGGGGCCTCTCACCGTGCGGGTGCCCGAGCGGGTGGAGCAGGTCGACGCCACCGGCCGGGTCAACGTGCTCTACGAGCCTGGCCCGCACCGGGTGCCGGCCCAGGACGCGCCAGCCTTTTTGGCCGCAAAGGGGCAGAGCAACGACCTGGCCCGACTGGCCCGGCACCAGGCCTACTGGGATGCCTGGCTGGCTCGACTGAGGGACCAGCGGTCGGCGGTGCCACAGCAGCCGCCAGGGCTGGCCAAGGCCGTGAACGCGCTCTTGTCTGGTGGCCCCGACGACGTGGTGACCCGCGTGCTGCCTGTCCAGGCCCTCGGTGCTTCCGGCGAGGACGGCGAGCTGTACCAGGTCCAGGCCGACGAGCTTCGGCGGATGGTCGGTTCGCTCTTCCCCGGGCCGCGGCCCGGCGCATCCGTGCGCCCCCGGCTGCAGATCCTCAACGGCACTGGCGCGGTGGGCCTGGCCCAGCAGGTGTCGGACCAGCTCCGGCCCCTCGGCGTGGAGGTCAAGCTGACCGGCAACGCGGGCAGGCTCGACTACACCGAGACCCAAGTGGTGTTCTACCGGCGCAGTGACGAGGCTGTGGCCCAGCGGGTACAAAAGGCCTTGGGCGCGGGGCGGCTGGTGTTGAGCCGCAACCCGCTCGACGTCGTCGACGTGACCGTCATCGTGGGAAGGGACTACAAGCCGCAGTGAGCAGCGTGAGCAGCAAGTGAGCAGCGACAGCCGAGCAACTCGTTCCGTCGACTTGGCCGTCGTGGCGGCCAGGGCCGCATCGGGCAAGAAGGCCGACGACGTGATTGTGTTGAAGGTCGGCTCGGTGCTGGCCATCACCGACGTGTTCGTCATCGCCTCGGCGGGCAACGACCGTCTGGTGCGCACCATTGCCGACGAGGTCGAGCGCCAGGTGAAAGAAGCGGGCGGGCCGGGGCCGCTGCGGGTCGAGGGCAAGGCCGACGCCCGGTGGCTGCTGCTCGACTACGGCGACTTCGTGGTCCACGTGTTCCTGGACGAGGTTCGCAAGTTCTACGACCTCGAACGGCTGTGGTCCGACGCGCCGCGCGTGGACTGGGAAGAGGGCGCCGCGCCCGCAGTCTCTTCGTCGGCCTGAGCCCAGCCCCGCCTTCCCACAGGGACTGGCCCTGCGGGAAGGCGAGACGTGGCATGGCCGGTTCAGGCCGCAGCCGCCCGTGACCTGCGCACCAGGAACGTCCCGGTGCCCAGGAGGGCGACAGCCGCCAGCGCCAGCGTGAGCAAGTCCGCGCCGGCTCCCGTCAGCGGCAGGGCGGCACTGCCCCGAACCGCTTGTGCGCCCATGACCGCGGTGCCCGAGCCGCCCCCGCCCCGCGTCTCCGCTGAGGCCAGGACTGCGCCGGATGCCGCGCCCGCCGGCGCGATGTCAGCCCGCTCGAAGCCGACGCCCTCGACCTGGGTGACAATGCAGTCCCGCGAGTCGATGACCCCGTCCCCGTTGGCGTCGACGGCCATCTGGCCGCCTGCGCACTCGGTTGCAGGCTTGGGTGCGTCGTCGGCCGAGTGGCCGCCCGACATCTCGGTGCCGCCGACCACAGGGGGCGGCGTATGGGTGGAGCCCGTCGAGCCGGAGCCGGTCGTGCCGGAGCCCGTCGAGCCGGTGCCCGTCGAGCCGGAGCCCGTCGAGCCCGTGCGGCAACCGGTGTGGGCCGGGTTGGATCGCCCGACGCCATGGTTGCCATCACACTCATAGCCATTGTTGTGGTCAGACCCGCCGGGCGCCTGGCCCTTGGGGTTCTTGTTGTCGGCCTTGCCGACACAGCCCGCGCAGGGCTTGCCCTTTGCCTCTCCTCCACCGTTGCCGTTGCCCGACGGCGAGCCGTCACGGGTGCTGTCGTACGACCCGTGCTGGTTGGCGCCGTGACCTGAGTAGTCGGCGTTGGACGCGGGCTGGGGGGAGGAGGTGTCTGTGTCGTGCTTGGGGGCGGCCGATGCAACACCGGTCAGTAGGAAGAGGCCAACGGCGACTCCGCAGATGAATGTGACGACGCGTCGAAGACTGGTCGTATTGGTGGACACTGCTTGCTCCCGTCCGGTAGAGGAGGCGCAGGATGCGCCTCGTGCTGGGCGGGTCGGTCGCGCCACTCACTCCCCGTGCGGTCTAGGCGCCCGCTTTGTCTCCGTGCCCCTGGCTGGGGCCGGTGAGGATCGCACGGATCAATGCTTCCCTGTCGGGCCTCGCCGCCGGCTCCGGATGCCGCCGTCGTGATCCGACGGTGGATACATCGGTCGACCACTCTCCGTGCTTGAGGAGGATGTGGCCCGATTGGGCCAGGCGTGTCACCGCCCGCCTCTGCGCTCTATGCGGTCGGCCGTCAGCCGCCGACGGCGATGGGCGCCTCGTGATGGTCGAGCCACTGGGCCGTAGTGGCATAGCCCTGGTCCACGAGTTTGCGGGAGTGGCGGAAGTCGTCGTAGCGGAGCTTGCCGGGATCGACTCCGGGCAGGACGAGCAGCTCGACGCCTTCGGGCGGGTCGGCCACCTCGCGCAGGAAACGATGGTTGCGGGCGATGGAAAAGGACTGCACGAGCACGTCGAGCGGCTTGCGGGGCTGGGGCCGAGGCCGCTCGAAGTTGCCCACGTGGAAGACGACGATGCGGGTGCCGCCCAACACCAGGCCCCGGGAGATGGGGACGTTGTCGACGACGGCACCGTCGATCAGCAGGTCGTCGCCGATCTGCACGGGCGGGAAGATGGCGGGAAGGGCGGCCGAGGCCAGGATGGGGTCGACGACAGGCCCGGTGCTGAACCAGCGGTCGTGGCCGGTGGACAGGGACGTGGCCACCACTTGGAACGGGAGCGGGAACTCCTCGAAGGTCTGCCAGGGGAGGGTGGTCTCGAGCAGCCTGCGCAGGCCGTCGTTGGGTTGCAGGGAATGGCCTCGGTGGGTGAGCAGGCGCAGGCCGGAGAGGCGTCCGGCCGGGCAGATCACGTCTTCTTTGATGGCCAGCCAGATGTCGGCCAAACGCTCCATGCCGGTGAGCGAGGGGTCGGCCGCCACCGCGGCCGCGTTCAGGGCGCCGACGGAGCACCCGACCACCGCGTCCGGGACGATGCCGCGCTCGATGACCGCTTTGAGCATGCCCACCTGGATGGCGCCCAGGTTGCCGCCGCCGCCGAGCACGAAGACCGTGCGCGACGGGTTGCCCTCGCCGTTGCCGTCTGTTGGCGCCTGGTCGTGTCGGCGCACCCATGGAAGGTGAAGGATCGACATGGGCGTTCCCCTTCTCTGCCCCTGTGTTCGGAGTACGCCCCGCGACCGTTGTCCGGCAATGGCCCGATGTGGTCATTTTGGGCGCAGCCCGTGGCTAGTCCGGGACGCCTTACGCGGGTTCGTGGGGTTCGGACGGCCCCGAGCTGGACGTGGCCGGGCCCGCGTGGTTTTCGCATTTGGGCGCAGTTGACCACCGCCACGGTGCACAACTGCGCCCAAATGCCGGCGGGGCCGCGCCCAAATGCCGGGCCGCCCCCGCCGCCCTTGCCGGACTGGAGGACATGGACTGCGGAAACCGCAGTCCATGTCCTCCAGACGTGCTTGGAGGCGCGCGAAAGCCTGGCGCGGCGGGCCAAAAATCCCTTGGGAGTGTCCCACACGCCGGGTGTCGCACCGACGATACTCATAGGATGCAACCCATGGAGATGCCCACCCCCCGGGCCAACATTGTGTTCGGGCAGCGCTTGCGGGCCGTGCGCAAAGATCGGGGCTGGACGCTGCGCGTCCTGGCCTCGAAGGCCGGCGTGCATTGGACATACCTCGGCCAAGTGGAGCGCGGCGAGCGCAACGTGTCGCTGCTCACCATCCTGCGATTGTCGAAGGCCTTGGGCATCGACGCAGGCGTGTTGCTCAAGGGCCTGCGGGCCGACGTGGACCCTGGCCATGAGGCCGACCCCGACCAGCCTTCCGACGACGACTGAGCCAACCAGGCGGACGCGCAATGCGGACGGGCAGCGCAGGCCTGTCAGTGCGGGCGGACAGTGCGCCACCGCCGCTGGCAAGCCGCACGGCGGGGAGTGGAGCTGATGAGAATCGAACTCACGACCTCTTGCATGCCATGCAAGCGCTCTGCCAACTGAGCTACAGCCCCGAAGGACGATCAAGATAGCAGCCCCCGTCGGCGCCCCTCAGACCCGTATGAACCGCCACGGCGCCGCCAATCACCGCCCACGGCGCCCCCCGACGCACCCCCTTCCAATCCAGCCGGGACGCTTCGGCCGCATCACTACCATCGGCGGCCATGGACCAGGCCGAGGAGGCGTACGACCCGCAGGCGGTCGAGGCGAAGTGGCAGGCGCGCTGGAGCGACAGTGGCGCCTACCAGGTCGACAACGACGATCCCAGGCCCGCCTACTACGTCCTGTCCATGTACCCGTACCCGAGCGGCCGGGCCCACATGGGGCACGTGCGCAACTACACGTTCGGCGACCTGATCGTGCGCCACCGCACGATGATGGGCCACGCCGTGCTGAGCCCGTTCGGGTTCGACAGCTTCGGCCTGCCCGCAGAGAACGCGGCCATCAAGACCGGCGTCCACCCTCGCATCTTCACCGAGGAGCGCATCGAGGAGCTGAAGTCGTCGGTGCGCGCCATCGGTGCCGTGTACGACTGGCGGCGCGAGATCCGCAGCCACGACCCGGCCTACATGAAGTGGAGTCAGGTCCTGTTCCTGCGCCTGCTGGAGGCGGGCCTGGCCTACCGCCGCAACGCGCCGGTCAACTGGTGCCCGGGCTGTCAGACGGTGCTGGCCAACGAGCAGGTCCTGTCGGACGGGACGTGCGAGCGCAGCGGCGACGTCGTCACCAAGCGCGACCTGGAGCAGTGGTTCTTCAAGATCACCGACTACGCCGACGAACTGCTGGCCGACCTGGACGGCCTCGAGTGGCCCGAGCGGGTCAAGACCATGCAGCGAAACTGGATCGGGCGCTCCGAAGGGGCCGAGTTCGACATGGCTGTCGTCGACCGGCCCGATCTGCGCATCCAGGTCTTCACCACCCGCCCCGACACCAGCTTCGGCATGACCTATGCGGTGCTGGCCCCCGAGCATCCCCTGGTCCCCGATCTGACCACCGACGAGCACCGCCAGGAGGTCGAGGCGTTCGTCGAGCGGGTCCGCATGGCGTCCGACATCGACCGCCTGAGCACGGAGGGGGCGTTGGAGAAGCGCGGCGTCTTCACCGGCTCGCACGTCGTCAATCCCTTCACCAACCAGCCCGTGCCCGTCTTCCTGGCCGACTACGTGCTGATGGGGTACGGCACGGGCGCCATCATGGCCGTGCCCGGGCAGGACCAGCGGGACTGGGACTTCGCCCAGGCCTACGGACTGCCCATCGTCCGCACCGTCGAGCCGCCAGACGGATGGGAGGGCGAGGCCTACACGGGCGAAGGCCCGGCCATCAACAGCCAGTGGCTGGACGGCCTGTCGGTCGCCGATGCCAAGGCCAAGGCCATCGACTGGCTGGAGGAGCAGGGCATCGGCAGGCGCAAGGTCAACTACCGCCTGCGGGACTGGCTGGTCTCACGGCAGCGCTTCTGGGGCTGCCCGTTCCCCATCGTGTACTGCGAGGACCACGGCATCGTGCCCGTGCCCGAGGCCGACCTGCCCGTCCTGGCCCCCGACGACGTGGAGTTCCGCCCCACCGGCGAGTCGCCGCTCAAGTTCCACGAGGGCTTCAGGCACACGACCTGTCCGACCTGCGGAGGCCCGGCCCTGCGCGAGACCGACACCATGGACACCTTCGTCGACTCGTCCTGGTACTTCCTGCGCTTCTGCGACCCGTGGAACGAGACGGCCCCGATCGACCTGGACGCGGCGGCCAAGTGGATGCCCGTCGACCAGTACATCGGCGGGATCGAGCACGCCATCCTGCACCTGCTGTACGCCCGCTTCTACACCAAGGCCCTGGCCGACCTGGGCCTGGCCCCGAAAGACGTGCGAGAGCCGTTCAAGCGGCTGTTCACCCAAGGGATGATCCGGCTGGGCGGCACCCGCATGTCGAAGTCCAAGGGGAACCTGGTCGCGCCCGAGGAGATCCTGGGCACGCACGGCGCCGACTCGTTGCGACTGGCCCATCTGTTCGTCAGCCCGCCCGCGGACGACGTGGACTGGGAGGCGGTAGGCATCGAGGGCTGCTCGCGCTTTTTGAAGCGGGTGTGGCGGCTCGCCCTGCCCGGTTCGGCGGCACCGGCCGCAGCCGATCCGAACGCCATCGACCGGGCCGCGCACCGCCTGATCGCCCGCGTGTCCGACGAGTACGAGCGTTGGTCCTACAACACCGCAGTGGCCAGCCTGATGGAGTTCATCAACGTGTTGGCCAAGGAAGGGGCCACGCCATTCGCGATCGACTCCATGCTGCTGCTGATGGCGCCCATGACCCCGCACATCGCGGCCGAGCTGTGGGAGCGCAGACACGGCACCGACATCCACCGACAGGCCTGGCCCACGGCCGACCCGGAGTTGGTCAAGCTCGAGTCGGTCACGTTGGTCGTGCAGGTCAATGGAAAGGTGCGGGACCGCATCGACGTGTCGCCCGACATCTCGGCCGACGACGCGGAGCGCATGGCCTTGGGCTCAACCCGGGTGCAGGACCTGCTGGGCGGATCTCCGCCAAAGAAGGTGATCACCCGCCCGCCCGGGCTCGTCAACATCGTCGTCTGACCGCATGCCGTTGACTGTGGTCGTCGTGGACGACGAGCCCATGATCCGCGACCTGCTCAGGCTCAGGCTGCGCCTCGACGGTCGGTTCGCCGTGGTCGGCGAGGCCAACGACCCCGACCACGGCCTCACCCTGGTTCAAGACCATCGCCCCGACGTGGTGCTGCTCGACGTGCACCTGGCCGAGGACTCCGGCCTGCGCGTGCTGGAGGCCATGGCGGCCCGGTCGCCCGACACCAAGCTGGTGGTCTTCAGCGGAGCGGCCCAGCCCGAGATGGTCGAAAGGGCCTATCGACTGGGCGCCCACCTCGTCGTGGAGAAGCTGATGAATTCGGACGCGCTGGCCGACGCCATGGCCGCGCTGTGCACCGCTGGGGGTGCGCCGAGTGACGGCGCCGACAACCCCCGTGAGTCTTTGGGGAAAGAAGCCCGGCATCCGGTAACCGGCCCTGAGGCGAGGCAGTCGGAGCCACCGTGACCACTCTCGTCTCCCGCATCCAGCGCGCCTCGGCGCGTCCCACCGGTGTGACCTTCATCAGCGGAGAGTCCCAGCAGCGGGTGACGTGGGGCCGGTTCCACGAGGAGGCCACCGCCATGGCCGGCGCCATGCAGGCGCGTGGCGTGGCCCCCGGAGACCACATCGCCCTCCTCGGCCCCACGACCCGGCCGCTCGTCACCGCCATCCAGGCCGCCTGGTTGACCGGCGCGACAGTGGTGGTGCTGCCGCTGCCCATGCGGATGGGGTCGCTCGAGGAGTTCGTCCTGCAGACCCGCGCCCGGATGGCCAGCGCCGACGTCACCTTGGCCGTCATCGACCCTGACCTGGCCCCGTTCATCGAGCCCGTCGCGGGCGACCCGCCGATGGTGCTGTTGTCAGACCTGTCGCAACGAGCGGATGCGTCCCGCTACGAGGAGCCCAAGCTGGGCGGGGACGACCTGGCCGTGCTCCAGTTCACCAGCGGGTCGACGGCCGATCCCAAGGGCGTCATGCTCCCGCACCGCACGATCCTGGCCAACCTCGACGGTGCCGCGGCCGCGGCCCAGCTCGACCCCGACGACGACGTGCTCGTGTCCTGGCTGCCGCTGTACCACGACATGGGCCTCATCGGCCTGCTGACCCTGCCCATGGTCACGGGCACGGAGCTGGTGTTGGCCGCGCCGCAGGACTTCCTCGCCGCCCCGGTCCGCTGGATGGAATGGATCAGCCACTTCGGCGGGACCGCGACGGCGGGGCCCAACTTCTCCTACGCGCTGGCCGCAAGGGCGCTGACCCGCTCTCCCCAGTTGGACCTGTCTCGTTGGCGCGTCGCCCTCAACGGGGCCGAGCCCGTCAACCCCGCGACCATGGCCGCCTTCTTGGAGGCGGGCGCCCGCCACGGCTTCCGACCGGGTGCCGCCTTCCCCGCGTTCGGCATGGCCGAGGTGGCCATTGCCGGAACGTTCCCGGAGCCCATGTCCGGCATCAGGATCGACACCGTCGACCGCCACTCGCTCGAGTCCGAGCACTACGCCGCGCCGGTGGCGGTGGACGATCACCACGGCAAGGCCTTCGCCCTGTTGGGAAGGCCCGTCCCCGGCTTGGAGATCCGCATCTGCGACCCGGCCACCGGGCAGGTGCGGCGCGAGCGCGAGGTGGGTGAACTGGAGATCAGGGGCACGTCGGTGACGCCGGGCTACTACAAGCGCCCGGAGGCCACGGCCGCATCGTTCCGAGGCGACTGGCTCCGCACGGGCGACCTGGCCTACACGGTCGACGGCGAGCTGGTGGTGTGCGGGCGCATCAAGGACGTGATCATCGTGGGCGGGCGCAACGTGTTCCCCGAGGACGTGGAGCGGGCGGCCGAGGCAGTGGACGGGGTTCGGGCGGGCAACGTGATCGCCTTCGGAGTGGAGAGCAACCGAGGCCGCGAGGGCGTCGTCGTGGTGGCCGAGACCAAGGCCGACGACCCGACCTGCGTGCGCTCGGCGCTGGCCGAGCGGGTGCGCGAGACAGTCGGCCTGCCCCCGCGGGAGATCGTGCTGGTGACGCCGGGCAGCCTGCCCAAGACATCGTCGGGCAAGCTCCAGCGCTCGCTCTGCAAGCAGCGCTACTTGGGCTCGGAGCTCCAGCTCGCCTGATTCACGCGCGCCTCCAACTGGGAGCGCAACAGCGTCTGCACTCGGGCCACGACCAGCGAAGGGGTCGTGGCCCGAGTCGCGACCAGCACGAAGGGGATCTGGCCGGTCTCCGGGTCGGGGCGCAGGTCGATGACCAGCTTCTCGACCGCGTCGTCGTCCATGGCCGAGTCCACCACCACGCCGGCCAGCCAGCCGTGGGCGATGCGGTCCTTGGCCTGGGCCGCCGAGGCCAGTTGCTCGGCGACGATCCCGGCCTCGTGCAAGGCCCAGGCCAGGTCCCAGCGATCGCCGACATTCTCGCCGACGACCAGTATGGGTCGGTTCTTGGGGTCGCTCACGGCGTGTACTAGGACGGTTGACATCCGCGGCAATGACGCGGCGTCTCCGTATCCTCGATCCGGTGCGACGACCCGTCCGGGCGCTGATGGCCCTCGCCTTGGCGTTGGCCGCCCCGGCGCTCGCCGCGTGCCACAAGGGCGACTCGGCCAAGCCCCGTCCCCCGGCCCGCTCGACCAGCACCACGGCCGTCCCCCAGGTCACGGTGACGGCCGCATCCGTGGCCGTCGAATCGATGAAGGCGGACGTGGCCAAGCTGCCCGACGACGTGCGCGACGGCGTGGTCGCCACCTTGAACGCGTGGGTGGGCACGGGCGTGGTCGCGCCGCTGTTGACGGGCCAGCCACCGGTGGGCCTGGATGCCGTGTTCACGCCCGCGGCCCTGGCCCGTTTGGTGCCGGGCAGTCCTGACCGGGCCTCCCTCTTGGAGGACACCCGGCCCGGAGAGGGCGTGGTCCAGCCCGAGAAGGCGGCAGTGTCGTTGACCGGGCTGGTGGGGGAGAAGGGCGACGTCGGGCTGGTGACGGCCGGGCTGGACGTGTCCGTCGTCTTCGTCAGCGCGGCCGGGGGCTCGTTGCGGATCGCCCGCACCGGCGAGGTGGTCCTGGTGCCCATGCCCGGTGGGTGGCGGATCGACAGCTACGACGTGGGCACGGCGCGCGACACCCTCCCGCCGCCGCCCGCCACCACCACGACCGGGAAGAAGAAGAAGTGAGACGTGCTGGCCGCTCGCGGTCGCGTTCGTGGTCGCGGTGGTCTGTGGCCGGCTTGCTGTTGGCGGGCGTGTTGGCCGTGGGCGGCGCGCCTCTGGCATGGGCCGCGGCCCAGACCCCGCCGGTCATCGAGGTGCACAAGGTGGACGAGGGGCACTTCGCGCCCCACCCTGGCGAGCCCGTGTTCATGCTCGCCCTCGGCATCGACGGGCGGGCGGGCATCGACTCGGACCGGGCCGATGCCATCCACATCATCGGCGTCAACCCGGGTGCGGGGTCGGCCGTGATCCTCAACATCCCGCGTGACACCTATGTCGACATCCCAGGGCACGGCCGGTCCAAGATCAACGACGCCTTCACCTTCGGCGGCGCCGATTTGCAAGCCCAGACGGTGAGCAGGCTCACGGGCGTTTCCATCCGCTTCGTGATCACGACGACGTTCGCGGGCTTCCCCCGCATGGTGGACGAGTTGGGCGGCCTGCCGGTGGGCGTGCCCTTTGCGATGAACGACAAGTTCTCGGGCGCCAACTTCCCGGCCGGGATCGTGCAGATGAACGGGGCCCAGGCCTTTGCCTTCGCCCGCAACCGCCACATCCCCGACGGCGATCTGGCCCGCACCCAGGACCAGGGCGCGCTGATCATCGCCGCCCTGTCCAAGCTTCGGGGCCAGGGGGTTGGCGCCAATCCCTCGCGCACGTTCAAGGCGCTGGCCGTGCTGGGGCGCAACTCACGGCTTTCAGGGGTCGGGCTGGTCGACCTCTACAACCTGGGCAGGCTGGGCCTGTCCATCGACCCGGCCCGGGTGCGCAACGTCACCATGCCCGCCACCATCGGGATGGCGGGCAGCGCGTCCGTGGTCTTCGTGGCCCCGGCCGCAGGCAGCCTCTTCGCCGACTTCCGCGACGACGCCCTGCTGCAAGCGCACTAGCTAGGGCCTGCTGGCTGTGGCCCTGGCGGGCGTGAGTTGGGAGGCGGCCGGGTCAGGCGGCGCGGAGCTCGGAGACGATCGGGTGCCACAAGTCGGCGCCTGCCGAGTAGGGCGCGTAGAACGAGAGCCGGTCGACGGCGTCGCCGAAGCGCATCAGCAACTGCTTGGCCACGTCGGGGGGCTCGGCCACGATGGCGAACGTGGACAGGATCTCGTCGGTGATGAGGTCGCCCATCTGCTGCCACTCGCCTCGCTTCGACAGCCCGTTCAACTCGGTCTGCAACTCGCCCCAGCCATGCAGGTCGAGCACCCCCCGATAGGCGGGGGTCGATCCGTAGAACGCGATCTGCTGGCGTACCGATGCGGCCGCCTTGTCGGTCTCCTCGGCCGTGCGTCCGGTGACCACGAAAGCCGGAAGGGAGAGTTGGAAGTCGGCTCCGGTCTTGCCTCCGCCCGCCGTCGACCAGCCCCGCTCCAGCGCCGGGATGGTGACCTCGCGGAGGTAGCGCTCGGTGGTGAAGCCGTGGACCAGCATGCCGTCGGCCACCTCGCCTGCGACCTCCGTCATCTTCTCGCCCACGGCGGCGAGGAAGACCTTGGGCACGCCGAACTCGCTCGGGCCTGGGTGGAAGAACGGGGTCATCAGCGTGTGGGAGTAGAAGTCGCCGCGGAAGTCCAGCTTGGTGTCGTTCATCCAGCAGTCCCACACGGCGCGCATGGCCAGGATGAACTCGCGCATGCGGGCCGCGGGATGCGACCACGGCATGGCGAAGCGCTTCTCGATGTGGGGCTTGATCTGACTGCCGAGCCCGAGCATGAACCGGCCTTGCGAGAAGCGCTGGAGGTCGTAGCCCTGGTACGCCGTGGTCATGGGGTTGCGGGCGAAGGCGACGGCGATCCCCGTTCCCAGCTCCAAGGATGCGGTGTGCTCGGCGGCCAACAGCAGCGGGAAGAACGGATCGTGGCTGGTCTCGGCCGACCATACGCCGGAGTAACCCGCGGTCTCGGCGTCCTTGGCCTCCTGCGCGGCTCGCTCCAACGTGAACCCGATGCCTCCGTCGACCTTCATGGGGCGACGTTAGCCCTGTGTGATGACTCGCCCATCGGTGACTCGGGCCTGCGGGCTCAGCCTGCGTCGTCGCCTGACGAGAACAGGTAGCGCTGGAGCTCGGCCGCGATCTCGTCACCCGTGGGCAGGTTGCCCAAGTCCAGGGCGGGTGTCGGCCGCGTCCTCCTGCCGTTCCATCTGGTCGACCATGGCCCGGTGCTCGTCGCTGCCCGCGATTAGCGCGTCGATGCGCTCGTTGGTGAGGGCCGCCGCGGCCTGAAGGTCGTCGGTGCGCACGACGATGCCGGCCAGGTCGCGCAGCCCTTCCAACAGGGCCAGGCTCGCCGCGGGGTAGGGCATGCCGGACACATAGTGCGGCACGCGCGCCCACATACCGACGGCCGGGATGTCGACTTCGGCAAACCCCCGCTCCAGCGAGGCGTGGATGCCGGAAGGGACGTCGATGGCGCCGGGGAGGAAGCCCACGCGCGAGGCCAACTCCGGCGTGGTCGCGGTGGCCGCCAGCCGCACGGGCCGGGTGTGGGCCGCGGGCCCGGGGAAGGCGCCCAGCCCGATCACGAGCCGCACGCCGAAGCGCTGGGCCAGTCGGACCACGTCGGCCGTGAACCGGTGCCAGCGGATGTCTGGCTCAGGGCCCACCAGCACCAGCAGGTCGTGGCCTTCGCGGTCGAGGCCGTGGCGCACGTGGATCTCAGGCCACGAAAGCCCGGTGTTGATGCCGTCTTGGATGCGCATCACCGGACGACGGGCCCGATGGTCGACCAGCTCGTCGGCGTCGAACTCGGCCACCACCTCGGTGGGCACGTTCTCCAGCAGCGCGGCCATGGCCGCGCCCGCGCCGATGCCCGCGTCGATCCAGCCGTCCATGCCGAGGACGAGCACGGGCGCGTTGACCTCGGGCTCGGAGACAAGCCGGTACAGCGGCTCGGGATCGGCCACTACAGGCTCCCTGCCGCTTCCTTGGACGCCTCGGCCAGCATCTGCACCTGCTGGGCGAACAGCTCGAAGCCCGACTGGTCGCCCCCTCCCGCCCCGCCTGCGTACCGGGAGTAGACCCCTTCGAGGATGCAGGCCAGCTTCCAGTAGCCGAACGAGATGTAGAAGTCGAGTTGGGACAGGTCGCGGTCGCTGCGCGCCGCGTACCTGCGCTTCATCTCCTCGCGGCTCGGGAAGCCGGGGACGGTGGTGGGCGCGGCGCCGAGCGCAGTGTGCTGGTCGCCCGGCTCGGCCCAATAGACCATCAGCAGGCCAACGTCGGCGAGGGGGTCGCCCAGCGTGCAGATCTCCCAGTCCAGCACGGCGGCGACCCTGCCGTCGTCGCCCAGCATGGTGTTGTCCAAGCGGTAGTCGCCGTGGACGATGGCCGCCGCCCCCTGCTCCGGGACGCGGGCCTGAAGGAAGTCGTGCATCTCGTCGACCACGGGGACGCTGCGGTCCTGCAACGCGGCTGACTGCTGGAACTGGCCGTACCAACGCTTCAGTTGGCGCTCGATGTAGCCCTCCTTGCGGCCCAACTCCCCCAAGCCGACCGCGTCGACGTCGACGGCATGGATGTCGGCCAGCACATCGGCCAGGTGCTCGCCCGCCCGCCGCCTTCCCGCCTCGTCGAGCACCTTCTCCGCGGTCGGCGCGTCCCGCAGGACATGGCCGTCCACGTAACCCATCACGTAGAACGGCGCTCCATTGACCGCGGGGTCGTCGCAGAACCCGACGCTCGGGGCCACCGGGACCGGCGTGTCCTGCAAGGCGCTGATGATGCGGTACTCCCGACCCATGTCGTGGGCCGTGGGCAGGACGTGGGACACGGGCGGACGACGCAGTGCATAGGTCTTGCCCGCCGCGTCGGTGACCTTGAAGGTGAGGTTCGAGCGGCCGCCCGCGATGAGCTCGAAGGCGAGGGGCGGGGTTGCGCCCGGCACGTGCTGCTCGAACCAACGGGTCACGTTGGCGGCGTCGACGCCCTCGATCGATTGCATGGAGGCAAACCGTAGACTCGGGCCGATGCTCGACGTAACCGACGCCACCTTTGAAGACCTCGTCGTCAAGCGGTCGAGCGAGGTGCCCGTCGTCGTCGACCTGTGGGCGCCATGGTGCGGTCCGTGCCGCACGCTCGGTCCCATTTTGGAAACCGTTGTGGCCGACACGGACGGCAAGGTCGAGTTGGCCAAGGTGAATGTGGACGAGAACCCTTCGATCTCCTCCGCGTTCCGGGTGCAGTCGATTCCCGCCGTGTTCGCGGTGGTGGACGGCCGGGCCGTCGACTCGTTCATCGGCGCCCTGCCCGAGCATCAGGTGCGGGCGTGGGTCGAAGCGCTGGTGCCGCAGGAGTCCGACGCCGACCGGCTGGTTGCGGTGGGCGACGAGGCCTCGTTGCGCCAGGCCTTGGAGTTGGAGCCCGGTCATGAGGGCGCGGTTGTGGCCTTGGCCGAGCTGTTGGTGGCGCGGGGCGACAACGACGAGGCACTGGCCTTGCTGGCCCGGGTGCCCGAGACCGGCGAGGTGCGGCGGGTGGCCGCGTTGGCGCGGGTCGGGGTGGGGCTTGTGGGCGGCATCGGCGCGGGTGGCGCCGGTGGCGCCGGGGATGGGGAAGCGGCGGGTGGGGATGGCGAGGCGGCGGGTGGGGCGGGCGAGGCCATCGTGGCCGAGTTGGACTCGCTGCTGGACCGGGTGAAGGGCGACGACGAGGCCCGGCAGCGGTTCTTGGACCTGCTCGAGGTGCTGGGCCCCGACGACCCGCGTACGGCGTCGTACCGCAAGGCGCTCACGGCCCGGCTGTTCTGACCCTGCCCCGGCCGGCCCGGCTGGCCCGGCCTTATCGGCTGTGGGTCGGCGGGCCCGTGCCTCCGGGTGCCGACGCCTGGACGCTGGGGTCGCTGGTCATCGTGCGCCGCCGTTCGGCGGACGACGAGCGCTTGTTGGCGCACGAGGCGGTGCACGTCGGGCAGTGGCGGTCCCTGGGTGTGGGGCTGTTTCTTTGGCGATACGTGGGCGCCTACCTGCGCTGGCGGCTGGCCGGGTACCCGCATGTGGGCGCGTACCGGCGCATCCCCTTGGAGGTCGAGGCCACCTGGTCGGCCCGCAATCCGACCGTTGCCGGCGGCCGGGCCGACAATCCGGGGGTTGTTGTTACACCCCCTCGGTAACGTTCGCCCTGCCACTTCCCCCTGGTCGTCGGACGTCGTCATCGTCCAGGGGGTCTTCCGTGCCCGAAAACCAATCTGTTCTCGCCGCGCCCGTGGGCGCGCCATCTGTCCGTGAGCGGCTGACCGCGGTGGCCGACGCGCTCGGCACCACGCCGGGGCGTGTGGTCGCAGGGATGGCCGTGGCCGTGGTGCTGGCCGTGGCCTCGGGGTGGACGTTGCTGGCCTCGCCTGCGTCGGTGGCTTCCGTGGGCGCGGGCGGTGGCGATTCCGGAGGTGCGGGCGCGGGCGATGGGGCCTTGCCCCGTGCCGTGCCTTCTGCGCCCTCGTTAACAGATGCCGCTGAGGCGGCATCGGGCGGGCCCGCGTACGTCTACGTCACCGGCGCGGTGGCCCAGCCGGGCGTGTACCGGGCCCCGCCCGATGCCCGGGTGGCCGACGTGCTCGATGCCGCGGGCGGGCCCGCGCCCGACGCCGACCTGGTGCAACTGAACCTGGCCGCGCCGGTCAGCGACGGCGAGCGTGTGTACGTCCCGCGCAGGGGCGAGCCTCCACCTGCGGGGGTGCCATCGGGCGTAGCCGCGGGTGCCGGCCTTGTCGGCGGGGCCGTCCCGGCTGGGCTGCCCGTCAACCTGAACACGGCCACGGCCGAACAGCTCGACGCCCTGCCCGGCGTGGGCCCGTCGACGGCGCGCGCCATCTTGGCCTGGCGCCAGCAGCACGGCCGCTTCAAACGGGTCGACGACCTGTTGCACGTCCGCGGCATCGGGCCAGCCAAGCTCGAGGCCCTGCGCACCGAGGTGCGGGTGTGATGCCTGCCCCGCCAGCGCGCTCCACGTCTCGCGCGCCCCGCGCCCTTCGGCGATCTGGAGGACATAGGCCCGCGTTTTGCGGGGGCTATGTCCTCCAGAGTCGGAGGTCACGGCCGTGACCGACCGGTGGACCGTCGTGCTGGCCCTGGCCGCGGCCACCGGTGCGTTCGCGGCCCGGCCCGTGGCGTTGGCCCTGCTGGTCCCGGTGGCCGTCGCCGCGTTGGGTTGGCGCGTGCCCGCGCTGGTCTGTGTGGCCGTGGGACTGGCGGCGTCGATCCTTGCCGCCCGGGCCTGGGCGGGCCTCGACCAGCCCTCGCTGACAACGTGGTCGGGGACCGCGGTCCTCGTCAACGACCCGGCCCGCCAGCATGGCGCACTCCGGTTCGAGGCCCGCGTGGGCGGCCGCCGGGTCGAGGCCTGGGCCCGGGGCGAGCCGGGCTGGCGGCTGGCGCCGCGGTTGGCGGGCGAGCGGGTGGAGCTGGCAGGCCGCCTTCGCCCTGTCACCGGCCGCAGCCGCGCCTATCTGGCTCATCGCCACATCGCGGCCCGGCTCGACGTGCAGTCCGTCGGCCGGACCACTCCCGCGCCCTTGCCGCTGCGAGCGGCCAACGCGGTGCGCCGCCTGATCCTGCACAGTGCCCGTACCCTGCCCGACCAGACCCGGGCCCTGTTCGCGGGGTTCGTGCTGGGCGATCAGCGGTTCGAGTCCGACCAGACCCGTCAGGACTTCCGCCACTCCGGCCTGAGCCATCTCCTGGTGGTGTCGGGCGAGAACGTGGCCTTCGTCTTGGCCTTGGCTCAACCGGCCTTGCGCAGGCTGCGGCTCGGCCCCCGGTTCCTGGTCGCCCTCGGCATCCTCGGGTTCTTCGGCCTGCTGACCAGAGGCGAGCCGTCCGTCCTGCGGGCCGAGGCCATGGCCGCCATCGCCGTGCTCGCCGCCACCTTGGGCAGACCGGTGTCCACCCAGCGGCTGCTGTGCCTGGCCGTCACCGGGCTGGTCTTGGTCGACCCCATGCTGGTCGGGTCCGTGGGGTTCTTGCTGTCGGTCGCGGCCACCGCGGGCATTGCCTGGCTGACGCCTCCGCTGCAACGTCGGCTGCCCCTTCCGGTCGCCGTGGCCGTGGCCGCCCAACTGGGCGTCACCCCCGTGCTGATCCCCGTCTTCGGCGGCCTGCCCGCGGCCTCGCTGCCCGCCAACCTCCTGGCCCTGCCCGCTGCGGGCCCGGTGATGATGTGGGGCCTGGCCGCCGGGCTTCCCGCAGGCCTGCTCCCTGCGCCCATCGCCGCCGTGCTCCACCTGCCCACCCTCGTGCTGGTGGACTGGGTGGCATTCGTGGCCCGTCGCGCCGGCAACGGTCCGCTGGGCAGACTCATGATCGGCGGACCCGCGCTGGCCGGACTGTTGGCGGGTGTCGCCGTGACGCGCGTGGGGCGGCGGATAGCGTCCAAGCGTGCGGCTCGCGCTCGGTCCCCTTAGTCACGACATCACCACGCGCGCCCTTGTCATGGGCATCCTCAACCGCACGCCCGACTCGTTCTACGACCGCGGCGCCTATTGGGACTTCGACGCCTTCCTGCGCCAGGCCGACGCCCTGGTGGAGGAGGGGGCCGACCTGCTCGACGTGGGCGGGGTCAAGGCCGGTCCTGGTCCCGAGGTGTCCGAGGCCGAGGAGTTGGAACGGGTCGTGCCCGCCATAGAGGCGCTGCACGCGCGCTTCGACGTCCCGCTGTCAGTGGATACGTGGCGGGCCTCGGTGGCCAAGGCGTGCTTCGACGCGGGCGCGGTGGTCGGCAACGACATAAGCGGGTTCGCCGATCCCGAGTACCTCACGGTCGCGGCCCAGGCCGGCGCAACAGTGGTCGCCACCCACATACGGCTCGCTCCTCGGGTCCCTGACCCCGAGCCGCACTATGACGACCTGGTCGGGGCCGTGTGCGCGTTCCTGGTCGAGCGCGCCCGCGGGGCCGAGCAGGCCGGGCTTCGGCCCGACCAGATCGTGCTCGACGCCGGGCTCGATCTGGGCAAGACGGCCGCGCAGTCGCTGGTGCTGCTGCGCGAGTCGGCTCGCTTCGCCGCGCTCGGCTATCCGCTGCTCCTGTCCGCGTCCAACAAGCGCTTCTTGGGCGAGGTGCTCGGGCTCGAGATCGGGGACCGGCGAGAGGCGTCCTTGGCCGCGGCCGCGTTGGGCGTTGCCCGCGGGTGCAGCATCGTGCGGGCCCACGACGTCAAGGGGACCAGACGGGCGTGCGCAGTGGTGTCGGCCATCTTGGAGGCGATGTGAACGCGTGGTACGTGAAGGGCGACGACGAGTCGCTCGTACGCCAACGCGTCTCCGATCTGGTGGGGGAGCTGACCCAGGACCCGTTCGCGGTGGAGGACTTCGGGGGCGAGGACTACGAGATCAATGCGGTGCTGGACGCGTGCGCCACGCCGCCGTTCCTGGGCGACCGGCGGGTGGTGGTGGCCCGCGGTGTGGGCCGGTTCCGGGCCGAGGAGTTGGCGCCACTGCTGGGCTGGCTGGACGACCCATTGCCCACCACGTCGCTCATCTTGGTGGCGGGCGGGGGCACGGTGTCGCAGAAGCTGGTGAACGCGGTGAAGAAGGTCGGCAGCGTGGTGGACGCCAGCGCGGGCACGGGCAAAGCCCGCACGTCGTGGCTGGTCGCCAAGCTGAAGGACGGTCCTGTCGTGCTCGACGCGGCCGCGGGCAACCTGCTGTCCGAGCATTTGGGGGAGGACGTGAGCAGGCTGGCGGGGCTGCTGGACGCGCTGGCCGCGGCCTACGGCGAGGGGGCCAGGGTCGGGGTGGAAGAGGTGGCGCCATTTCTCGGCGAAGCCGGGGCGACTGCGCCATGGGACCTCACCGACGCCATCGACCGGGGCGACACCGAGGGCGCGCTGACCCACCTGCACCGGATGATGCGGGCGGGCGAGCGGCATCCGCTGGTGATCATGGCCACGTTGCAGCGCCACTTCGCCGCCATGTTGCGCCTCGACGGGGCCGGGGTGGCGGGGGAGCAGGAGGCGGCCGCCCTCGTGGGCATGGCGCCCTATCCGGCCAAGAAGGCGCTGAACCAGTCCCGCAAGCTGGGGTGGTCGGGCGTGAGCCGGGCCATCACCTTGCTGGCCGATGCCGACCTGGCCCTGCGGGGCGCGGCGGGCTGGCCGGAGGAACTGGTCATGGACGTGCTCGTGGCCCGGCTCAGCAAGCTGGCCCCGGGCGGCGCCCGGTCCAAGGCCCGTCCCGCGCCCTCGTCATCGGCCGCGGCCCAATGAGGCTCGACGGCGCGCTCGCTGCCGCGACAACCGCGTCAGAGCCGACAACCACGTCAGAGCCGAGAGCAACGCCGACGACCGTGACTGCATGGCCGAGCACGCAGACATCCAACCGCCTACCCTTCCCGCGTGTGAACCGGCCCGAGGCGGGCGGACGAGGGGGTCGGTCGTGACCGGACTGCTGTCGTGGTGCAAATCCCATCGGGCGACGGTCACCCTCGCGCTGGTGGCCTTGACGGTAGGCCTGGTCCTGACTCTGCACCACGTGTCGCCCGACCTCCCCGACGCCCAGCGGGCCACGGCGGGCACGCTCAAGAACTACGACGCCGACAAGGTGCGCACCGGCGCCTACCTCGACTATGCCTTCATGGTCGCCTACGCGGCATTGGGCTGGGCGCTGTTCTCGCTCATCCGGTCGCCCCACGACAAAGGCCAGCGCCACCCGGCGGCATGGGCAGGCACGTTCCTCGTGCTCGGCGCGGCCGCGGCCGACGCCGTCGAGAACCTCTTCCTGTTTCGGGCCCTGGGCCATGCGGCCAAGAAGGCCGGATCGGACCTGGGCACCATGCGGGCCGCAGGCATGGTCAAGTGGTCGCTGTTGCTGGCCGCTGCAGTCACGCTGGCCACGCTGTGCCTGCTGCGGTCGTGGCGCCCGCGGCTCAAGGTGGGTCGTCCCACGGACAGGCCGGTGCCCCAGCCCCTCGTGGCCGAGCACCACCAGTGGGAGCCGCCGCCCGTGGAAGGCGCCCCCCGGATCGGCGTGTGTCTGTCGGGTGGCGGCATCAGGGCGGCCGCCTTCTCGCTGGGCGGGCTGCAAGCCCTGCGGGCCAAAGGCAGGCTGGACAAGGCGAACTACCTCACCGCCGCGTCGGGGGGCGGGTACCTGGCCGCGGGTTGGGCCTTGTCGGACGCCGGGCCGCCGGGGGACCTGGACGCCAACCCGAACAGCGCACCCAGGTGGGACCCGGGCTCACCCGAGGAGCGCTGGTTCCGGGACCACGCCTCCTACCTGATCCCCGACCTCAAGGGCGGGCTCACCGGATTGTTCCGACTGCTGGCGGGCGTGGTCATCAATGTCTTGGTGATCGCCCTCGTGCTGTTCGCGGCGTCGCGCCCAGTCGGGTGGACGTTGCACGCTTTGCACCCGCGCCTGCGGGCCACCGATCCGACGGTGTTGATCAGGGACACGGCGGGCGACATGAAGGTGAGCGCCATTCGCAGGGTCGGGACGGTGGACACCGGCGGCAACCAAGGCACCATCACCCGCTTCGCCGTCACGCTGGCGCCCGACCTGACCGTCAAAGACGCGAAGGACCCGCCGCCCAACGAGGCCTGCTTCGACCTGTGGCCCTACAAGCCCAAGCAGCGCGACGTGTGCGTCGGGGTGGTGCAGGAGGAGTCGAGGCCGGGGATCGTCGAAGTGCAGAACGGTCGGGCCAAGGTCGTGACCCAGCCCCGAGTCAAGGTCGCCTATCCCGACCCCGATCCCAACCCGGCTTGCGGGGCCACGTGCCTCACGGTGCGCAAGGCGGCGTTGATCCAGAAGCAGCCTGGCCTGGGCGTCGAGGACGACTTGGTGGTCGACGGGGAGCAGCCGACCCTCAGGCAGTTCAAGGTCGAGCACCAGCCCAAGGTCAGCATCAAGACGGGCTTGGCCGCCATGAGGTATCCCCAGTATCGGTGGTGGATGTGGGAGTTGGTCGGCGGGCTGTTGGCCGCGGGCCTGCTCGTGGCGCTGGCCGTGATGACCGTGCGCCTTCGGGGACAAAGAGCGGAGGTGGCGCGGTCCTTGGCCCGGGCGCTGGCGGGCACCGGGCTGCTGGCCTTCATCGTCATCGTCGGCCTGCCCTGGCTGGTGGTATGGCTGCCCGCCACGCTGTCGGCCGCGGCCAACGCGGGCACCAAGTCGGCATCCGGGTCAGGCATTCAGGACTACCTCGTGCCCAGCGGCGGACTGCTCGCGGTGGTGGCTGCCGCAGCCCGTCAGTTCCTGGCCGGGTCAGAGGGCAAGACGGGGGCGGGCACCGGTCCCAGCCTCCCGTGGTACCGCCGGACGTGGAACGCGCTCACCAAGCGGTCGGCCCAGTTGAAGTGGTACGAGTCGAGCCCGAGCAAGATCCTGCTCTTCATCATCTCGGCCGCGGCCATGACCGTGGTCTTCGTGAACGCGTTGCAGTTCGCCACCGCTAACGGCACCCACGGCCGGCTGATGGGCTTCGCCTTCGTCCGCGACTTCCTGCCCGGCTGGGCCTTCGTGCCCGACTGGTGGAAGCTGGTCGCGGTCGTGGTCGGACTGGCCCTGTTCGGTTGGGCGGCCGACGCACAGTCGTGGTCGCTGTACCCGTTCTACAAGGCCCGCCTCTCGTCCGCTTTCCTGCTGCGCCGCATCGACGCCCATCACGCCGAGCCCGTCCCCTACGACGAGCTGATCCCCTTCCACGAGCACATGAAGAAGCCGGGCGAGGGCATGCAACTGGTGGCCTGCTGCTCGGTGAACCTCAGCGACTACGGCGCCGTCCCGCCCGGAAGGCGCGCCGCTTCGTTCACGTTCAGCAGCACGGAGATCGGCGGCCCGCTGGTCGGCTATGCCACGCCGGAGGAGTATTGGAACCTGCCGTTGAGCAGGCGCAGGGATGTGACGCTGCCTTCGGCCATGGCCATCTCGGGCGCCGCCTTCTCACCGGCCATGGGCAAGTTCAACCTCGGCCCCATCGGCGGCTTGCTGGCCCTGGCCAACCTCAGGCTGGGCGTGTGGATCCCGCATCCTCGTCGAGTGCGCGACTGCGGGCCGAGCGAGTGGACGTGGTGGCGCCTGCGCCGCCCGCACTGGGTCTGGTTCCTGCGCGAGCTCACCAACAAGTACGCCTTCAACCGCCGCTATCTCTACGTGTCCGACGGCGGCCACTGGGACAACCTCGGCCTGGTCGAGCTGCTGCGTCGCGGCTGCACCGAGATCTACTGCATCTCTGGTGCGGGCGACGGCGCCGTGTCGTTCGGCACCATCGGCGAGGCCATCGCGCTGGCCCGCGAGGAGCTGGGAGTGGAGATCGACTTGGACCCCTCGCCGCTGCGGTCGGCCACCAAGGCGCCCACGCCCGCTCCCGACCGGGAGCTGCGGCGGGAGGGGTCGAAGGACAAGGCCAGCGTCTACGCGGCCGCCGCGGCCAAGAAGGGCACCTTCCGCTACACGCGCAATCCAGGGGCCGCGCCGGGGGTCATCTACTACGTCGAGGCCGACCTGACTGCGGACATGCCCTTCGACGTCCACTCGTTCGCGGAGGCCGAGTCGCCCTTCCCTGACGACTCCACCGGCGACCAGGTTTTCAACCACCGCCAGTTCGAGTCCTATCGGGCGCTTGGATACCACCAGGCGATAAAGGCGGTGGAACTGCCGTAGGCGGCGCGGGGCGCGGCGGCGAGGCGACGGCGGCAGGACGGAGAGGCGACGGCGGCAGGACGGAGAGGTGGGGCGCAGTGGCAGCCCCGGGCGGGCCTACTCGGCTGAAGCGGTGAGCTTGCCGAGGCGCTTCATAAGGCGGGACTTGCGATTGGCGGCCTGGTTCTTGTGGATCATGCCCTTGGCCGCGGCCTTGTCCAGCTTCTTCACAGCCAGGCGCAGCGTCTCCGCCGCGTCCTCGGCGCCCGTCTCGGTTGCCTGCACCGCGTTCTTCACGCGGGTGCGCAACTCGGAGCGGACGGCCTTGTTGCGCAGGCGTCGGCCCTCGTTCTGCTTGTTGCGCTTGATCTGACTCTTGATATTTGCCACGGAGCGAAGAGGGTAGCAGCCGACGCCTGGCGATCCCCAGCCGTACGCTCCCACGTGTGGCCGACGCCCCCATGATCGCCCTCGGTCCCGGTCCCATGCGGGGCTGGCTGCGCCGCCTGCTTGAGCCCACCGGGTGCGTGCCTGCCGACGACCCGGCTCAGGCCGACGGACTCGTGTGGATCGACGCGCACGACCCCCAAGGCCTGGCCGACGTATTGGCCCGAGCCCCCAAGGTGCGCTGGGTCCAGTTGCCCTCGGCCGGGGTTGAGCGCTGGGTGAAGGCCGGCATCCTGCGAGGGACGGACGAAGGCCCGGACCGGGTCTGGACGGCGGCCAAGGGCGTTTACGGCAACCCGGTCGCCGAGCATGTGCTGGCCCTGCTGCTCGCGGGCCTACGGCACCTGGACGAACGGGTGGGCGCCACGTCGTGGGGCGGGCTTGCGGGCCGGACCCTGTTCGGGGCCAACGTGGTGGTCCTGGGCGCGGGCGGGATCGCCCAGAGCCTGCTGCGGCTGCTCGAACCCTTCCGCGTTCAGGCAACACTCGTCCGCCGACAGGCCGATCCACTCGCACGTGGGGCAGGCCACGGCGACGGGCCTGCTGGTGGCGCGGCCGACGCCGCCGCCGCTACCGCTGAACTGCGAACGGTCGGACGCGACCGGCTGCACGACGTCCTGCCCGAGGCCGACGCGGTGATCCTCGCGTTGGCCCTCACCCCGGAGACGGCGGGCATCATCGCGGAGCCCGAGCTGCGGCTCATGAAGGATGACGCCTGGCTGGTCAACGTGGCCCGCGGCGGCCATGTCGTCACCGACGACCTCGTTCGCGCCCTGCGCGAGGGCTGGATCGGCGGGGCCGCCCTCGACGTCACCGACCCCGAACCGCTGCCGGACGGGCATCCCCTTTGGGTTGCGCCGCGCTGCATCATCACGCCGCACAGCGCGAGCCCCGACTGGATGGCCGGGCCGCTGCTGATGGCCCGCATCGCCGACAACGCCAGCCGCTTCGCCGAGGGCAGACCCCTGCTCGGCCTGGTCGACCTCGACAACGGCTACTGACCCGAGCGATCCGACCTCAATCGAGGTGGACGAGTCGGCCCTGCGCCACAGCCGGGAGCGGCAGACCCGATGGGCGCCGAGCACCCCACCCATCACGATCAAGACGTCGCCCACGCTGAACACGTTGGCCAGCGGCAGCGGTCGAGGCAGAGACCACACGTCGCCCAGGAAGCCAAGGGCGGGGTGGGCCAGCAGAGCGGAGTTCACAAAGCGGCCCGAACCGCTCGCGCCACCGGTCTCCAGGGCCAGGCCGGCGCTGCGCAAGGCGGCCCGGCCCGCGGGCATCACCCCGCCGTTGGCCAAGAGCGCGGTCAGGTTGGCGCCCGCGCCCAGGCCGATGAGGCGCATCCCGGGCACCTCGAGGTTGGCCAGCACGTACCAACAGCCGAGCAGATACGACGCCACGTTGGCCCCCGCAGCCAGGCCGTGGGCAAGGGGCGCCTTGAGCGCGACGAGCTGCACGAAAAGGGCGGCGGTCAGCACGCCGCCGCGACGCAGCCGAAGGCCGGCCAGAAGGCGGAGTCGGCCCCGGGCGAGGGGCACGGTGGCCAGGCCCAGCGCGAACAGGGCGACCAGTAGCACGCCTTCTTATCGACGGCGCCCCCGGCGCCCTGAGCGGCCGGCAATCCGGGCCGTGGGTGACTAGCCCGATTTGACGGTGGCGCTCTCAAGGAACTCGGCCAGTCCGCCGATCAACCGGAAACGGCACCCAGCGTGGGCGCCGTCACCTGAGGAGGAGGTTCCGTGAAGGCTCGTCTGTACCGCGCCGCGTGCGGCATCGCGGGCCTCGTCGCCACGGTGGCGCTGCTCGGCGCCCCGCGGAAGTGGTAGCTGCGGCACTCCCGATCACCGAGCGCACCGGGTGAGCACACGACCCGGGTCGCACCTTGTCAGTGGGGTCCACGCTTGAGGCTCGTTCGTCTGCAACCGGTTCAGCGATACGTCGGCGGCGTCATCGTCGTGGGCCTGACCGCGCTCGCCCTCATCGTCGCTTCCGGCTTCAGCCACCTTCTGCACGGGCCCCTCGGCCACGTGGCCGTGTTCACCCCTCTCGTGGTGCTGGGCGAGCTGGTCCCCATCCGGGTCCGCCGCCACGACGTGGAGGAGGAGGTCACGGTCTCCACGCCGTTCGCCTTCACCTTGCTGCTCACGTCCGGGCCCGCGGCCGCGGCCCTGGCCTTGGCCGTGGCGTCATGCGTGGCCGACATGGCCGGGCGCAAGCCGCTGTGGAAGGCCTTGTTCAACATGGGCCAGTTCTCGCTTTCGGTCGGTGCGTCCGGGGCCGTGCTCACCGGGCTGGGAACCTTCGGCCCGCACCACCACCTGACTCCTGACCAGTTGCCGGTGATCGGCGTGGCCGCGGCCGTCTTCTTCGCCGTCAACAACGTGGTGACGGGCACTGGCATCGCGCTGGCCGCCAAGAAGAACGTGGCCGAGTTCCTCCGGCGCGACCTGCTCTTCCAAATGGGCACCACGGGCGTGCTGTTGACGCTGGCGCCCATCGTGATGTCCGCGGCCGACGACACGCTGCTGCTCGTCCCCCTGCTCCTTCTGCCCATCGCCGCCGTGCACACGTGTGCGTCGACCTTGTTGGCCAAGGAGTACGAGGCCCTGCACGACCCGCTCACCGCGCTGGCCAACCGGCGGCTGTTTCGGGACCGGACCATCGAGGCCCTCGACGAAGCGGCCCGAACCAAGACCGTCACCGCGGTCATGCTCATCGACCTCGACCGGTTCAAGGAGGTCAACGACACGCTCGGCCATCACATGGGCGACGTGCTGTTGCAGCAGATCGGGCCGCGCCTCTCCGGTGTGCTGCGCGAGTCAGACACCATCGCCCGACCGGGCGGCGACGAGTTCGCCGTGCTCCTGCCCGACGTCCAGGGGGAGCTGGCGGCCATGGAGATCGCCGACCGCATGCTGGAGGCGCTCGAACAGCACTTCACGTTGCCCGAGGTCCTGCTCGACATCGACGCCAGCATCGGCATCGCCTTGTCGCCCGTGCACGGCATGGACGTGGACACGCTGATGCAGCGGGCCGACGTGGCCATGTATCTGGCCAAGGAGACGAAGAGCGGCTACCAGGTCTACGCACCCGAGCGCGACCCGTACAGCCCCAAGCACCTTCGGCTGCTGCACGACCTGCGCCATGCCATCGAGTCAGACCAGTTCGTGCTGCACTACCAGCCCAAGGCCGCGCTGGGCAGCGGGTCGATCATCGGCGTGGAGGCCTTGGTGCGCTGGCAGCATCCTGAGCAAGGCCTGATCCCGCCGGACGACTTCGTCCCGTTGGCTGAGCGAAGCGGGCTGTCCCGGCCTCTGACCCTGTTCGTGCTCAACGAGTCGCTCCGCCAGTTGCACGAGTGGCGGAAGGAGGGCATTCACCTGCGCGTGGCCGTCAACCTGACGGGGCGCAACCTCCACGACCCCAACTTCCCGATCGACGTGGCCAAGCTCCTCGAAGCGTGGGACATCCCCGCGGGCGACCTGCTGCTCGAGATCACCGAGAACAGCGTGATGTCCGACCCGGCGCGCGTCCTCGGCGTGCTGAAGGCGCTGCGTGAGATGGGCGTGGAGCTGGCCCTGGACGACTTCGGCACCGGGTACTCCTCGCTCGCCTACCTGAAGCGGCTGCCCGTGCACGAGCTGAAGATCGACAAGTCGTTCGTGATGAACATGGCGGGTGACGAGAGCGACGCGGTGATCGTGCAGTCGACCATCGGCCTGGCCCGCAACCTCAAGCTGCGGGTCGTGGCCGAGGGCGTGGAGGACAAGGCCGCGTGGGACGAGCTCGTCGCCCTCGGCTGCGACGTGGCCCAGGGCTACTTCCTCGGCCGGCCCATGGCCGCGGCGGCCATGACCGAATGGCTGCGGAACGCCGCGGCCGTCGCCGCCGCCCACTAGGGCCCGCCCGACAGAAGGCGGCGTCGCAAGAAACGCGGCCTGCACCCGCGAGAATGGGGCCACAGTGACCCCGCTCGACCGCATCCGCAACCTCTCCGTCGTGGCCCACGTGGACCACGGCAAGTCGACCCTTTCCGACCGCATCCTCGAACTGACGGGCGCGGTGGACGCCAGGGACATGCGCGAGCAGTACCTCGACTCCATGGACATCGAGCGCGAGCGGGGCATCACCATCAAGGCCCAGAACGTGCGGGTCACCTGGAAGGACACGATCATCCAGTTGATCGACACGCCCGGTCACGTCGACTTCGGCTACGAGGTGAGCCGGTCGTTGGCTGCGTGTGAAGGCGTCGTGCTGGTGGTCGACGCGGCCCAGGGCATCGAGGCCCAGACGCTGGCCAACTGCTTCCTCGCGCTGGAGGCCGACCTGGAGATCGTGGCCGCGCTGAACAAGATCGACCTCCCCGCGGCCGACCCCGACCGCTATGCCGCGGAGATCCAGAACGTGCTGGGCATCCCGGCGGGCGAGATCCTGCGCATCTCGGCCAAGACGGGCGAGGGCGTGCCCGACCTGCTCGACGCCATCGCCGCTCGCATCCCGCCGCCCAAGGGCGATCCCGACGCGTCGCTGCAAGCGCTGATCTTCGACTCCTACTACGACCAGTACCGCGGCGTGGTGTCGGCCGTGCGCGTGGTCAACGGCGTGCTGTCGACCGGCGACCGGGTCCGCTTCATGCAGACGGGCAAGACGCACGACATCGAGGAGATCGGGTTCCGCCTCCCTGTGCCCACACCCGTCGCGTCGCTCGGACCGGGGGAGGTGGGCTATCTGATCGCGGGCATCAAGGACGTGGGCGAGGCCCGCTCGGGCGAGACGGTGACATCAGCCTTGCGCTCGGCCCCGTCGCCCCTGCCCGGCTACCGCGAGCCCAAGCCGATGGTGTTCTGCGGCCTGTACCCGGTGGAGGGCGACGACTTCGCCGACCTGCGCGACGCGCTCGAGAAGTTGCGCCTCAACGACTCGTCGTTCACCTACGAGCCCGAGACGTCGGGCGCGTTGGGATTCGGCTTTCGCTGCGGCTTCCTGGGGCTGTTGCACATGGAGATCGTGCGCGAGCGGTTGGAGCGCGAGTTCGACCTGGCCCTCATCGCCACCGCGCCCTCCGTGGAGTACGTGGCCCACTTGATCACCGGCGAGGTCGTCGAGGTCGACAACCCGAGCGTCATGCCCGACGCCCACAAGCTCGACTACGTCGAGGAGCCTTACCTCACGTGCACCATCTTGTTGCCCACCGAGTACACGGGCACGGTGATGGACCTGTGCCAGACCAGGCGGGGCGAGATGGTGAAGATGGAGTACCTCTCGCCCGAGCGGCTCGAACTGGTGTACCGCATCCCGTTGGCCGAAGTGGTCATCGACTTCTTCGACCAGCTCAAGTCCCGCACCAAGGGTTACGCCTCGCTCGACTACGAGCCCGCGGGCTACGACCGGTCGAACCTGGTGAAGATCGATGTGCTGTTGAACAACGTCCCCGTCGACGCCTTCTCCACGATCATGCACAAGACCAAGGCCGAGGAGTACGGGCGCAAGATGACGTCCAAGCTGCGCGAGCTGATCCCGAGGCAGTTGTTCGACGTGCCCATCCAGGCCGCCATCGGCGGGCGCATCATCGCCAGGGAGACGGTGAAGGCCAAGCGCAAGGACGTGTTGGCCAAGTGCTACGGCGGTGACATCACCCGCAAGCGCAAGCTCCTCGAGAAGCAGAAAGAGGGCAAGAAGCGGATGAAGAACATCGGGCGGGTGGAGGTGCCTCAAGAGGCGTTCATCAGCGCCCTGCGCTTGGAGGAGTAGCGGTCGGATCTGGATAGAGGCAGAGCCCGGTTTGCCGCATGTCCGGTTCGATGACCGGTTGGGGTAGAAATGCGGTCATGACTGTGGGACTGCTCATTCTTCGACTGGTGGTCGGGCTCGGCCTGGCCGCTCACGGGTGCCAGAAGCTGTTCGGCTGGTTCGGCGGCGGCGGCATTGCAGGGACGGGTGCGTTCTTCGAGAACCACCTCCGCTTGCGACCGGGCCGGGTGCACGCCACCTTGGCCGGCCTCACCGAACTGGGCGGCGGCCTGGGATTGGTCCTCGGCCTGCTGACGCCGGTGGCGGCCGCGGCGGTCGTCGGCGTGATGCTGGTTGCGGGCGCATCAGCCCATCGGGGCAAGGGCTTCTTCGTCACCCAGGGCGGGTTCGAGTACACGCTCGTGCTCGGCGCGGTGGGCGCGGCGCTGGCCTACACCGGCCCGGGCCGGGCGTCCATCGACCACGCCCTCGGCTGGGACCTGAACGGCTTCGTGTGGGGCACGGTCGCCACCCTGTTCGGCATCGTGGCCGGGCTGTGCCTGTTGGCCGGTCGGACCAGGCTGGTGGAGGGTGACACGGCCGTGGCCGGTGGACGTGAGGCCGGCCTCGAGCGCTCCGAGTCGGCGTCGCATGCCGCGCCGCCGCCGGAAACGGCGTCAGCGTCGGACACCGGGTCACAGGCGGCCGGCCGGTAACCCCTGGCTGACAGGGCTGCGCCTGTCGGCGCCGCGTCGCCGTCAACCGGCTGGGTCGGCCCGCCGCCGCAATCGGGGCGGCGCGTCGGGCACGGGGCTGTCCCTTCGCCGGGACAGCTCGTCGAGCAGGTCGAGGGCGTCGGGCGGCAGCCCTTGCACGATCCCGACCAAGGCCTGGCTGGCATCGGCCGTGTGCAATTCGATCATCTCCAACAGCTCCAAGCGCCGTGGCGCGCTGAGGCCGTCCCACTCGGTGCGCAGCAGTTGGGCCGCCCCTGAGATCACGGTCATGGTGTTGAGCAGGCCGTGGGCCACCACGCCGGCCGCGTTGTCGAACAGGCCTGCGTCGGTCGGGGCCACGCCCTCCTCCAGCTCGATCGAGGTCGTGTCGGGAACGTCCACAAATGGACTTTCTTACGGAATCGACCGACCCCACAAGCCGAGATCGGCGGCAACCCGTAAAGTCGCCCCCGTGCGAGCGACTGAAGGCTCTCTCGCGGCTCGTGTGCAGTCCCGCACGGACGTGTTGGCCCGGCGCATGCTCGACGCCTTCATCGAGCAGATTCCGCTGTATGGGCACTTGCCGCGCGAGCAGCTTGAAGGCGAGATCCTCGACATCCTGCGCCACAACCTGCGCATCTTCTTCAGCTTCCTCGAGGAAGGCCGCGAGCCCAGCGACTACGAGATGGCCACCATTCGGGCCAGCGCGGCCCGCCGGGCCGAGGAGCGCATCCCGCTCGATGCCGTGCTCACCGCGTACCACCTCGGCGCGTTGATCGGCTGGAGCGCGCTGCGGGAGGAGGCCGAGCCGGACGAGGCGGCCGAGGTGCTCGACATCGCCGAGCGGGTGCTGCTCTACATGCAGGCGGTCACGTCCGCGGTAGCCGAGGCCTATGTCGAGGAGCGCCAGGCGATTTACGGCGAGGAGCGCGACGCCCGCCGCACCCTGGCCGAGGCCCTGCTGTCGGGCATGTCGGTCAAGGGCATGGCCGAGCGGGCCGGGCACGAGCCCGCGCCCGCGTATGTGGTGATCGCGTTGGAGATCGGGACCAGCCCGGACGAGACCGACGTCGGCGTCGAGGGTGCGGTGGCGTCCCGAAGGAAGCTGCGCAGGCTGGAGGGCGAGTTGGAGGCCCGCACCGCCGGACAGGCCCTGCCCATGCTCACGCCCGCGGGCGGGATCGTGCTGCTGGCCACGCTGCCGGAGGACTGCGTGGAGGTGGTGGCCTCGTCGCCCAAGCTGGTGGACGCGCTGTCTGCCGCGGCAGGCGCCGAGGTGGTCGCGGGCGTCTCGTGGCGTGAGACGGCAGAGGTCCCCGCAGGCGCGGATGAGGCCAGGGAGGTCGTGCGTCTGGCCGTCGAGCAGGGCCGCCGCACCGGTGCCTACACGCTGGACGACGTGCTGTTGGAGTTCTTGTTGACCCGCCCTTCTCAGGCCGCCGAGCGACTCGAGCGGGTGCTCGACCCCCTGGCCGACGGGCCCGAGCTGATCGCCACCTTGGAGGGCTACTTCGCGGCCGACTTCGACCGGCGCCGGGCCGCGGCCAACCTCCACATCCACCCCAACACGCTCGACTACCGGCTGCGCCGGGTGTCGGAGCTGACCGGGCTGGCCGTGGGGACGGCCAAGGGCGTGCAGGTGCTGGGCGCGGCCCTCACCATCCGTCGCATGCGCTCCGAACCCTGATTTTCCCGCCCGCCTGGAGGACATAGAGGGCGAGCCGATAGGCGAGCCCGTGGCCCGAGCGGCCCGGCGGCGAAGCCGCCAAGAGCGGGGAGGGCAGCGGCCATCGCCCGGAGGCGGACGCCGGAGGGCGGGTACGGCGTGACCTATCCGCGCCGCCTCATAGGTACCGACTGGGTGTGCCCATGTCCCCAGTCGCGGGTGCGCGGGGTAGAACGGGCGGCGTGCGTCGGCGCCGGGTTGCCCCCTCCCTTGTGATCGTGCTGTGCGCCGCCGTTGTCTCGAGTGGCTGCGCGGGCGGCGGCAAGGGCGCGGCCATACCGTCCACGTCGCGGCCGAAAGCAGGACCCGGCACGAGCACGAGCACGAGCACCAGCACCACATCGACGACCGCGCCGCCGCCCCCGGCCGTGCTGCTGGCCGCGGGCGACATCGCCACCTGTCCCGGCCGGGACGACGAGGCCACCGCCGACCTGTTGGCTGCACAGTTGACCGAGCATCCGGACGCGGTCATCGCCGCGGTGGGCGACTTGGCCTACGAGCGGGGCACGGCGGCCGATTTCAAGCAGTGCTTCGCGCCGAGCTGGGGCCGTTTCCACGACCGCATCCGGCCCGCGGCGGGCAACCACGAGTACGGCACCGGTGTGGCCACCGACTACTTCGACGAGTGGGGTGACCGGGCCGGCCCCGCGGGCAAGGGGTGGTACAGCTACGACCTCGGGGCTTGGCACGTGGTGGTGCTGAACTCGAACTGTGGCGTGCCGTCGGTGGGCGGGTGCGGCCCCGACTCCGAGCAGGGCAAGTGGCTGGCCGCCGACCTGGCTGCACATGCCAACCGATGCTCGCTGGCCTACTGGCACCACCCCCGTTGGAGCTCGGGTCTCCACGGCAGCCAGCCCTCCGTCGATTCGTTCTGGCAGGCCATGGTGGCGGCCCACGTCGACGTCGTGGTCAACGGCCACGACCACCACTACGAGCGGTTCGCGTCTGTGTCCGGCGTGCGCGAGTTCGTGGTGGGGACAGGCGGTGCGCCGCGCTATCCCGTGGCCGGGCCGGAGGCCAACAGCGAAGTATGGCACTCGGGCACGCCCGGCGTGCTGCGACTCACCTTGCATGCCGCCTCGTATGACTGGCGCTTCCTCGCCGCGGCCGACGGTGCGTTCACGGATGAGGGTTCCACGCCCTGCACCTGACCTGGCCTGACCGCGCCTCGCCGCGCCGCGGCGTGCGCGACCTACTAGGGCGATCCTGCGCCGGGGACGGCGACTCGGACCGTCTCGATGCGGCCGGGACGGTTGCGCAGGTTCTGCTCGGGCGGCGCGAGCTCGCCGGTGAGGAGGAACAACGTGCGGCCGTCCTCGCCGCCGAGCGTGCAGGCGAAGCAGCCCTGCTCGGTCGGCACCCGCTCGACCACCTCGCCTCCTTCGCGTACGCGCACCGCGGCGTTGGCCACTGGGTCGGCGAACCACACCGCGCCCTCGGCGTCGAGGCAGATGCCGTCGGGCAGCGATCCTTCGACCGTGGCCCATTGGCGCTTGTCGCGAGCGGGCCCTTCCGGGTCGATGGTGAACGCCATCAGCCCCGCGCCGAAGGTCTCGGCCACGATGAGGGTCGCGCCATCGGGCGTCACCACGGAGCCGTTGGGAAAGCGCATGGAACCGTCGACCACTACGGCGGTGCCGTCGGGCTCCACCTGGATGAGTTGGGAAGGCGCGGGCGCGGGGATGCCGCCCACGTCGCACGTGCCCACCCACGCCCGGCCCGTCTGGTCGACCACCATGTCGTTGCACGGGAACGTGGCCATAGCGGTGAGGTCGGCGTGGATGCTGGCTTCGCCGTCGGCGTCGATGCGCAGGATCTGGGCCGGGTTGCCACGGGCCACCAGCAGCGACCCGTCGGGCAGCCAGCCCAAGCCGGAAGGGCCGCCGTCGATCTCGGCCACGGTCTTGGTGTTGCCGGCCAGATCGACCGACAGCACCAGGCCTGCGGCCACGTCGGAGAAGTAGAGGCGGTCGGTGCGCCAGCGCGGGCCTTCAGCGAAGGCCAGTCCGTCGAGAAGGGTTTCGGTCACCCGCCGAGCGTACGCAGGTGGAGGATGTGCGCGGGCTGGACCCAAGGGTCGAGGCGCACATAGGGGTTGGCGCCGATCCATTGGAACGACTGCCCGGTGAGTTCGTCGTAGGCCTCATAGGGCCGGTCGAAGGGCAGGGCCAGCTCGGTGAGGTCGAGCCCGAGCGTGGCCTCCTGCGTGTTCGAAGGATCGAGGTTGACGACGACCAACACGGTGTCGTCCTCCGCGGTCTTGCTGTAGACGAGCAGGTGCTCGTTGTCGCACTGGTGGAAGCGGATGTTGCGCAGTCGTTGGAGCGCGGGGTGGCGGTTGCGGATGGTGTTGATCAACGTGATGAACGGGGCCAGCGAGTGGGGGTCGTCCCAGTCGCGGTGCTTGATCTCGTACTTCTCGGAGTTCATGTAGTCCTCGTTGGCATCCGACATGGGCTCGTTCTCCATGAGCTCGTAGCCGCTGTAGATGCCGTACGAGGGGACGAGGGTCGCGGCCAGGACCAGTCGCGTCTTGAAGGCCGCAGGCGGGCCGTTGCGCAGCGGTCCGCTGAGGATGTCGTGGGTGTTGGGCCAGAAGTTGGGCCGCATGAAGTCGGCTTTGCGGGAGTGGGCGATCTCCTCGAGGTACTCGGTCAACTCGAACTTGGACGTGCGCCAGGTGAAGTACGTGTAGCTCTGGCTGAACCCGATCTCGGCCAGCTTCGCCATCACCGCAGGGCGGGTAAAGGCCTCGGACAGGAAGATCACGTCGGGGTTCTCGGACTGCACCTGCGGGATGAGCCAGGACCAGAAGGCGACGGGCTTGGTGTGCGGGTTGTCGACTCGGAAAACTCGCACGCCCTTGTCCACCCAGAACTCGAACATGTGCAGGCATGCGTCCCACAGGGCCTGGCGGTCCTCATCGCTCGCGGGCCAGAAGTTCAGCGGATAGATGTCCTGGTACTTCTTCGGGGGGTTCTCGGCATAGGCGATCGAGCCGTCCGGCCTGCGGTGGAACCACTCGGGATGCTCGGTGACCCACGGATGGTCGGGCGAGCATTGCAGGGCGTTGTCGAGGGCGATCTCCATGCCCAGGCTCTGGGCCGCGTCGATCAACGCGGCGAAGTCGTCGAAGGTGCCGAGGGCGGGGTCGATGTCGGTGTGGCCGCCGTCCGGTCCGCCGATGGCATAGACGCTTCCGACGTCGCCGGGCATGGCCTGCGGTGTGTTGTTGCGGCCCTTCCGGGCCGTCGACCCGGTGGGATGGATGGGCGTGAGGTAGACGATGTCGAAGCCCATGTCGGCAATGGCGGGGAGCCGCTCGATGACCCCGCGCAGGCCGCCGTAGGAACGCGGGAACAGCTCGTACCACGATGCGAACAAAGCCCGAGTGCGGTCGACCCAGACCTGTTGCGTGTCCGACCGGGTGACGTAATCGGGCTTGAGCGGGCCGGCCATCAGCGCGTCCATGGTCGGTCCCAACAGGGCCGCGTAGCGCTCGGCCTGCGTGGTCACGTCGTCGCGCAAGGCCTTGGCCACCGAGTCGAGGTGCTTGCGTTGAGGCATGCCCGTCTCGGCCGCTCTGCGCTCGACGGCCAGCGCCGCCTCAGCCAGCTCGACGTCCACCTCCTGGCCCGCGTCGAGCTTGGCCTTGAGCTTGTGCTTGATGGTGGCCCACTCGTCGTACCAGGCCTCGACGGCCACCTCGTGCAGGCCGAGCTGCGTGGGCGCGATGGTGGCCGACCACAGGTCCAGGCCCGCCGACTCGACGGACATGGCCGCCTCGGCCCACGTCTTGGTATCCGCCGCCCGCCAGCACACCCGGGCGGCCAGCAGGTCGTGGCCGTCTTTGAAGATGATGGCGGTGATGTCCAAGGGCTCGGCGATGACCGCCTTGGCCGGGTAGCGGCCGGTGGGTGTGCGGGGCCGGATGTCGTCGATCACGATCCGTTCGAGCACGACGCTGTTCCTACCACCCCCGCCGCGCTGCGGAAACTGCACCCGCATCCGGGGGAGGCGGTCGGATCGACGCCCAAGTGGTGACTGCTCACAACCGGCGGGGTCAGATTTCAGCAACGGCCCAGTAGGAAACGCACACGAGTCGTGCGAACAACCCTTGCATGGCCGACGTCACGCGCCGCCGCTTCCTCCAGATCGCCGCGGGCGTGGGTGCGGTCAGCGCCCTGCCCGGGCTTCCTGGGCTGCGGGCCAGCGCCTTCGGCCTGGGCCAGACGCCGACGACCGGCCAGTGGTTCGCAGGCGACTTCCACGTCCACACGACCTATAGCCACGACGTGTGGAGCGGGCCTGATGACGACAACACCACCGACCCGCAGGACTACTACACGTTCGGCTGGACCCCAGCCGAGCAGATCCGCAACGCCGAGCTGCGGGGCCTGCACTTCGTGGCCCTCACCGACCACAACCGGATCAAGTCGGTGTTCGACGCGGGATGGGCGTCGGACAGGCTCGTCCTCGTCCCCGGCTACGAGCACAGCCTCAGCGCAGGCCACGCGGGCGTGTTCGTCCCCGACCGCGATGACCTGGCCAAGCTGTTCACGTTCACGGCCGACGGTGACGATCACGGCAAGGGCTTCGACGGGCCGAGCGGCCTGAAGGCGTTCGCCGACGCGGTCCACGCGGTGGGCGGCATGGCCGTGGTCAACCACCCGGCCGCTCCGAACTGGAAGGGTGACCTGCTGGCATCGCAGGCGTTCGACGCGGTCGAGGTCTGGAACACGAGCTGGCTCTCGCGCACCAACACCACCCGCTTCGTGGAGGCCAACAACCATCTGGCCACCCGCTTTTGGCAGGACAACTTCCTCGGCGCCAACCGCCGCAAGGCGGTCACTGGCGGCAGCGACAACCACTGGCGCTCGACGACCGCGGTGCAAGGCGTGGGCCAGCCCACAACGTGGGTCTACGCCGAGAGCGCGTCGGCCGCGGCCATCCTCGAAGGGGTCCGGCTGGGGCGCACCTTCGTCAGTGCCCAGCCTCCAGCATTCGGCGGCCCTCGGCTGATCCTCAG
This sequence comes from Acidimicrobiaceae bacterium, assembly GCA_030837965.1. Classification (GTDB taxonomy): domain Bacteria; phylum Actinomycetota; class Acidimicrobiia; order Acidimicrobiales; family JAUTXP01; genus JAUTXP01. Next base: position 89,184 of record JAUTXP010000052.1, read on the forward strand.
TGCATCTGAGGACTGGGCCGGCGGCCGGACCCGTGCCGTGCTCCCGGGCGGTACTGTGCGCCCGTTGGGACGGGCCGCGGTGCAGGTGACCGTCGAGCGCGGCTCCGGCCATCGGCTGCGGATCATCTCCACCGGAGAGGTGGTGAAGGACCTGGCCGTGACGTCTCCCATTGCCGAGATCACCGTCCCGGTCGTGCTGCCCGAAGCCGGGTGGCTGCGGGCCGAGCTGTACGCCGACCCCGGCTACGCCATGGCCGCGCTGACCAGTCCGATCTATGCCGACCCGGTCGAGACCGCGCCCGCGTCGGCCCGCAAGGAGCCCACCACCGGTGCGCCCGTCACCTACGGCTCGCCGCTCGACATCCCGCTCGACCTTCTAGAGGAGCATGTGCATTGAGACTCCGCCCGACGTTCGTCGCCCTCACCGCCGCCGGCCTGCTCGCCGCTGGCACCTTCCCGGCCATGGCCGGGCCACAGACGCCCAAGCCCTATGACCCGGCCGCGCCCGGCCGCGAGACGGAGCCGGTGGTGTTGACCGGCGCCAACTTCGCGGGCTGGTCCGCGCCCGACGAGGTCACGGCCAAGGTTCCCAACACGGAAGGGGCCCAGTGCCTGGGCGGCACCGCCGCGGCCTGCTCCCACAACCGCTATGAGCAGCCCGAGGTCGCCACCGGCGCCGCGCTGGGCCAAGGCGTGCCCGTCGACAAGCTGCTGGGCTACCGCTGGGACGGGACCAAGGGCTGGGTGCAGATCCCGTTCCAAGTCGACGAGCTGGCCACCCGCTACCTCTCCAACGCCAACTCGGGGTTCGCCTTCTACAGCGAGTCCGACCAGAACCTCACCTACGTCTACGACCAGGACCGGTTCAACTGGACGGCCGAGGACCCGGCCGACCCGTGCCACGCAGTACCCCGTGGCGAGCCCTCGTCGCCCGACCCCGTGCCCGGCCTCGACAACAACGACGAGGTCGCCTTCATGGCGGCCGATGCCGGGCCGCAGGCACCCCTCGACGCGGCCCTGCCCCAGGGCGTGGTGGACTCCCGCCAGGTCGCCATCACCGATCCCAGCACCGGCCAGCAGTCGTTCGCCTACGTGATGCGTGCGGGCGACGGGGCCGACGCGCCCAAGGCCGCGTTCAACGCGTCCAACGGCTACGTGCGCTATCTCCCCGACAACGACAGCGACACGTTCTTGTACTCGCAGTCGAGCTACGGCTCCTACGGCGCCACCTTCCAGGGCGCGTACTTCGATCCGAGCACGGGCCAGTGCATCACGGCCACGCCCAAGCAGCACCGGCCCAAGGACACCGGCTGGGTCAAGACGCCGCGCTACGCCTTCCGCTACGACGGCCGGTGGTTGATGACGGAGACCCGCGTGGCCAGCACGGCCCAAGAGGCGGCCAACGCGGCGCAGTCCGACCCGGCCAAGTGGCAGTACGGCCCGGACCTCATCGACCAGTGGAAGGCCCGCGCCTTCCAGCAGCGGCCGGGCGGCGAGACGCCGTGCTGCGGCTACGAGGAAGAGGTCAACAACTGGGGCGGCTCGTCCATGCTGATGGGCTTTCGGGCCGGGCCGGTGCGGGCCATCCGGGCCAGTTGGGGGGCGGACTCTTCCACCAACAACATCCGCACCGAGATCTTCTACCGCTCGCAGATGCACGAGATGGACAACCTGCGGGTCCATGTGATCCCGCCGGGCGACGGCATCTACAGCCAGTGGGACTACAACGCGGGCCGCATGACCAAGTACTACAACCCGTACGTCCCGCAGGGCGTCGACATCGACGGCCGCAACGACGAGGTCTTCGGCAACGGCCGCATGCACATTGCCGATGACGGCGTGCGCTACCAGTCCAACGACAAGACCGGCGTCGCACCCGTCGACCAACAGGTGAACCAGGGCGCGGCCGTGGGCACGCCCGCCGACAAGTGCCCGAGCGACGGCACTGGCAAGGCGTGCATCAACAACGACGTCGACACGGTCGACCCGACCTTCTCCGGTCCCGCGGGGACGTTGAACTGGGAGCAGACGAGCGGGCCATGGGGCACGTTCGTCGACCGCATCACGGTCAAGCAGGTGACGGCGGGCGCGGCCTACTCGCTGTTGACCACGCCCTACTACAGGGACGACTCGTGCTTCGACGACGGCACCGGCTCTGACCCGGGCCTGCACGTCAAGCCCAAGCACACCGACGGCGACGTCGACAGCGCGGGCCAACCCCGCGAGTGCTGGAAGCCTGAGTACGGCGACCCGGTCGCGTACGCAGCCGCCCACAACCTGCCCGCCGACCACTTCTACCAGGGCGACATCGGCACCCACGGCGTGCACATCCTGCTGATCGCGGACTCGGACAACGGCACCCTCACCGTGCCCGTGGACGAGATCGACTCCGACCAGCGCCGGGTGATCCTGAACGGCGACCCCGGCAACGTGGGCGAGCTGTACGGACGAGGCCTGGAAAAGCCCGCGGTGGCAACGGTGGTGGTCGAGCACCGCGCCCAGGTCGCGCCCGCGCCGGCGGGATCGAAGAAGGCCAAGTCGACCAAACACAGCAAGGCGAACCCGCCCCGCCGGTAGGTGCGTGGCCATGGCGGTCGGCCATGGTTGACTTCTTCGTGGGCGTCTCGGGTAGAGGGGGCGAAGGCATCCGACGAGTGAAGGAGTCGACATGGCCGAGGGCCACGAGCAGACGGGCGCGTGGGACGACCACACCCACGACGCCATCGTGCATTCGCACCGCCACTACCACGTCACCCACAACCACAATCGGCTGGCGGGCGGTTTCGACCACCTGAGCTCGGAGCACGCGCACGAGCACGATCACGCCGCCCTCACCCACGCCCACTTCCCACACGAGGACTTCGCCCAGGAGCATGAGGGCGAGGCCCACGACCACGATCACGCCACGCCGGTGAAGAAGGCGACGACGGTCAAGAAGGCGGCCAAGAAGGCAACGGCTGCGGCCAAGCCGGCCGGGTAGCGCTCGGGCCTCGTCGGGGTTTCGTGGGGCCGCGATTGGGCCGCATCCGGGCCACGTCTGGGCCGGCATCTGGGCGGACCGGCCGAAGTGGTTAGCACTCGGTAGAATCGAGTGCCAGGATGCTCGATGATCGCAAGGCCGCCATCCTCCGGGCTGTGGTCTCGGAGTACATCGAGACGGCCCAGCCCGTGGGGTCGCAGCATGTGGCCCGTCAGCCTGGGCTGGCCGTGTCGCCCGCGACCGTGCGCAACGAGATGGCCGTGCTCGAGCGCGACGGCTACCTCGTCCAGCCCCACACCAGCGCGGGCCGCATCCCGACCGACAAGGGCTACCGCTTCTTCGTCGACCACCTGAGCGCGCCGGGGCCGCTCGATCCGGCCAAGCGCCAACAGGTGCGCGATTTCTTCAAGGCCGCGCACGGCGAGATCGAGCGCATGCTCGCCGACACCAGCAGGCTGCTGGCCAACGTCACCGACTATGCGGCCGTGGTGGTCGGCCCGCCGCACGAGGCCGCCCACATCCGGTCGGTGCAGCTCGTCGGCCTGGCCCCGAAGGTGGCCTTGGTGGTAGCCGTCCTTTCGAACGGGGTGGTCGAGAAGCGCACCTTGGAGCTGACCGAGGAGGCGGGGGAGGAGCGGCTGGCGGCCGTGGGCAGGCATGTGTCGGCCCATCTGGTCGGGCGCACCCTGGCCGAGCCCGGCACGCCGCCGTCGTCAGGGGACGACGCCACCGACGCCTTGGTGTCCCAGGCCTTGTCGAGCCTGATCGAGCACGAGGTCGAGTCCGACAGTGTCTTCGTGGGCGGCGCGTCGCGCATGGCCCGGGCCTTCGACGCGGTGGACACCGTGCGCGGCATCCTCGGCATCCTCGAAGAGCAGTTCGTGGTCGTCGGCCTTTTGCAGGACGTGCTCGACCGCGGCCTGTCCGTGGCCATCGGCGCCGAGCACGGGCTCGAGCCGCTGTCGGAGTGCGCGGTGGTGGTCGCGCCCTACGAGGTTGAGGGGGAGCGGGCCGGTACCATCGGCGTCTTGGGCCCGACCCGCATGAACTACCCGGAGGCCATGGCCGCGGTGGCGGTCGTGAGCCAGCGGCTGGGCCGTCATCTGAGCGAGGGCTGACGCCGGTGGCCACCGACTACTACGAGCTGCTGGGCGTGGCCCGCAGCGCCACCGAGGACGAGATCAAGCGGGCCTATCGCCAACTGGCCCGCGAGCTGCACCCCGACGCCAACCAGGGCGACAAGGCGACCGAGGACCGCTTCAAAGAGGTGACGCTGGCCTACGAGACGCTGCGCGACCCCGAGCGGAGGCGGCGCTACGACATGTTCGGGCCCGAGGCCGTGCGGGGCAGCGGGGCGGGCGGGGGCGGCGGTCCGGGCGGTGCCGGTGACCCCTTCGGGTTCGGCGCGGCCGGCTTCGGCGACATCTTCGAGGCCTTCTTCGGCGGCGCGGGCGGCTCGCCGTTCGGCGGCGGCCGCGGCGGCCGGGGCGGCCCCGTGCGGGGCAGCGACGCCGAGATCCGCATCGCCCTCGACTTCGAGGAGGCCGTGTTCGGGGCCCAGAAGGAGTTGGAGGTCCGGCTGCCGGTCGCGTGCACGACCTGCTCTGGCAGCGGCGCCCGTCCCGGCACCACGCCCACCACGTGCTCGCAGTGCGGGGGCGCGGGTGAGGTGCGGCGGGTGCGCCAGTCCATCCTCGGCCAGATGGTCACCGCGTCGCCGTGTCCGCGCTGTAGCGGTACGGGCGAGGAGATCGCCAGCCCATGCGCGGACTGCAAGGGCGATGGCCGCATGGTCGAGGAGCGCACCCTGTTGATCGACGTGCCTGCGGGCGTGGACGACGGGGCCACGCTGCGGCTCACCGGCCGCGGCGCGGCCGGCCCGCGGGGTGGCCCCGCGGGCGACCTCTATGTGCACGTCACCGTGCGAGCCCACCCCCGGTTCACGCGGAGCGGGTACGACCTGCTGCACACGCTGCCGGTGCCCATGACCCAGGCCGCGCTCGGGGCCCACCTCACGTTCGAGACGCTCGACGGGCCCGAGGACCTGGTCATCCCCGCGGGGACGCAGTCGGGCCGGGTGTTCCGGCTGCGAGGGAGGGGCGTGCCCCACGTCGACGGCCGCGGGCGCGGCGACCTCCTGGTGGAGGCGGCGGTGGCCACGCCCTCCGAGTTGACCCGGGCCCAAGAGGACCTGCTGCGCCAGCTCGCGGCCGAACGCCAAGAGCAGGTCGAGCCCGCCGACTCGGGGCTGTTCTCGAAGATCCGCAGTGCCTTCAAGTAGGGCCGGGGCGGACGTCGTTTCTGGCTCTGGCTCTGGCATGGAGGGCATGGGCGGAATGGCGCGGCGGGGGGCGGCGGCCCACGTGTTCGTCGACTCGGTCGATGCGCCTGTGCTCGACGAGATCGACCGCCACCACCTCGATCGGGTCCTGCGCCTGCGGCCAGGTCAGTCGGTCAGCGTGTCCGACGGGGCCGGCTCATGGAGGCTGTGCGCCTACACAGGGGCAGGCCGGGTCGACCCGGTGGCGGACGTGGCCTTCGAGCCGCGGGTGGAGCCCGCCATCACCGTCGGGTTCGCCTTGACCAAGGGGGACAAGCCCGAGTGGGCCGTCCAGAAGCTCACCGAGGTGGGGGTGGACGTGGTGGCGCCCCTGCTGTCGGCTCGGTCGGTGGTGCGGTGGGAGCCGGACAAGGCGGCGCGAAACTCCGAGCGCCTGGGCCGGGTGGCGAGGGAGGCGGCCATGCAGAGTCGGCGGGTGTGGCTGCCCGAAGTGCGGCCCGTGGTGCCGTTCGCGGAGGCGGTGGCCGGGGCGGGGGCCGTGGCGGATGGGGTGGCCGCAGCGCCGCCGGCCCTGGCCGAACCAGGCGGCGTCGCCCTCTCGCTCGACCACCCCACCGTGTTCGTGGGGCCCGAAGGGGGCTGGTCGGGCGAGGAATTGGACCTCGGACTGGCGAATGTCAGTGTGGGATCAACCATTCTGCGTGCGGAAACGGCCACTCTTGCTGTTGGCATCGTGCTGACCGCCGTCCGCGGCGGCTTTGTCGGAATTCACGACGAGTAGTTTCCCGACACCGAGAGTGGGCATACAATGGCGGGCGGAAGGGGGTCCTAGGTGATCGAAGAGACCATGCCCAGCAACTACGCGCAGCGTGTGGGCGAGCGGTTGCGGGCGGTCAGGAAGCAGAAGCGGCTGTCGCTGCAGGCTGTCGAGGCTGCCTCGGACCAGGAGTTCAAGGCGTCCGTGCTGGGGGCGTACGAGCGGGGCGAGCGGTCGATTTCGGTGCCCCGGCTCCAGCGGCTGGCCGACTTCTACGCCGTTCCCGTGGACCAGTTGCTGCCCCGGGACACCTCGGCCGTGTCGTGGGCGTCCTCGCCTGCCACCAGGGCTGAAGGGGCGGGGCGGGGGGCCGAGGGGACCAGGTCCGGCGATGACGGCCGGGTCACCATCGACTTGACCAAGCTGGAGGCCGTCACCGCGCCCGAGCGGGACCTGCTGCGGCGGTATCTCGGGATGATCCAGGTGCAGCGTCAGGACTTCAACGGGCGCATGATCACCATCCGGTCCGAGGACGTGCGGGCCATCGGCTGCCTGTTCGACATGTCGGCCGAGGGTATGCGCCGCCGCCTGGACGACCTGGGCCTGCGCCTCAACGCCTAGCCGGGCCGCCGGGCCGGTCACCGTCGTCCTTCTGACGAGAAGCGAGCGATGAAGGCGGGGGCGGCGTAGCGTGAACGGCGTGGGGGAGGGTGTCGGGCAAGGCGTGGGGTTCGGCGTCTACGTGCACGTGCCGTTCTGCGCCCAGCGGTGCGACTACTGCGCCTTCGCCACCTGGACCGACCGCTCGCATCTGATGGCGGCCTACGCCGCTGCGTGCGTGGCCGAAGTGCGGCGGGCCGGCCTGGCGTCAGACTCGGTCACGTCGGTCTTCTTCGGCGGGGGCACGCCGTCGTTGCTGCCCCCCGGCCTGCTGCTCGACATCCTCTCGGCTGTATCGACGGCTGCGGCCCCGGACGTCGAGGTGACCGTGGAGTGCAACCCCGACACCGTCAGCGCGCCGCTTCTGGCCGCCTACCGGGCCGGCGGCGTCACCCGGCTTTCGTTCGGCGTGCAGTCGATGGCGCCCCACGTGCTTCGGGCCCTCGGCCGCTCGCACGATCCCGACAACGTGCGCCGGGCCGTGGCCCTGGCCCGGGCTGCCGGATTCGACACCTTCAACCTGGACCTGATCTACGGCGGCGCGGGCGAGTCGGTCGACGACTGGGCCCGCACGCTGGCCGAGGTGCTGGCCCTCGACCCGCCACATGTGAGCGCCTACGCCCTCACGGTGGAGCCCGGCACCCCGCTGGCTGCTGACCCGGCTCGCCACCCCGACGACGACGACCAGGCCGACAAGTACCTCCTGGCTGACGCCCTCTTGGCCGACGCCGGCCTGCGGTCCTACGAGATCTCCAACTGGGCCCGACCCGGCCACGAGTGCAGGCACAACCTCCTCTACTGGTCGCAGGGCGACTACCTCGGCATCGGATGCGCGGCCCACTCCCACCGACAAGGCCGGCGGTGGTGGAACGTGCGCACGCCGGAGCGCTACATCGGCCTCATCGAGTCGGGCCAGTCGGCTGTGTCTGCCGACGAAATGCTCGACCCCGAGCAGCGCCGGGCCGAGGGCCTGCACCTGGCCTTGCGGACGCGCACCGGCGTGCCCGCCGATGCCCTTGGCCTGGACGCGGGCGACGATGGCGACCTGCGCGGCGACTTGCACGGCCTGGTCTCGCAGCAGGGCGGGCGCGTCGTGCTGACGCCCCGCGGCCGCCTGCTGGCCAACGAGGTCGCCTCCCGCCTGCGCTGACCCGCCTGCGCTCACACGTCTGGAGGACATAGGTACCCGTGAGGTGTGCCTATGTCCTCCAGTCCGCAAGAGTGGGGAGGGCGAGCTGCTGGCCGACGTAGAGCAGGTCCGGGTTGCCGGGGTGGGCCAGGTGGGCTCGGTTGGCCGCCATCAGGGCCCGCCAGTACGGGTCGACTTCGGCGTCGGTGGGTCTTCGGCCGAGGCGAGCCGTCAGCACCGACTCGGCCACCGACCAGAACGACTGCCCCGCCTTCACCCACCACACGTCGGTCACTGGGGGACCGCCCGCCGGTTCCGGGGGCGGCGCGGGTGGCGCCTGTGGCCGGGCTGCGGGCGTACGGGGGTCGGGTACGGACGGCGCCACCGCATGCGGGGCCGCGGCAACGGGTGGGCCGGTGGGGGCGGTGTGGGTGGGCGCGGATGGGTTCGGCGCGGGGTCAGCGAGCCGGTGGAGAACGGGTCCACTGGCCGTGGCGGGCGGGGTCGCGGGGAGGGGGCCGGTGGTGGGTGGTGTCGGAGGAGCGCGGTCGGGTTGGCGGAGGACGGGCGGGTCGGGCACGGGCGGGGCCGCGGCGGGCTCGGGCGGGGCGGGAGGCGGGCCGGTGGTCCCGGT
>JAUTXP010000036.1 GCA_030837965.1 Acidimicrobiaceae bacterium
GTGTCGGGCCGTCGAGGAACTGACTCCCGCCGGGGCCAACGTGCTCGTCACGGCCAAGGGTGACGACGCGCTGTTGGCCTTCGAGGGCCGCACCGGCGGCCACTTCCCGGGCCTGCCCGACGGCAGCTTCCTCGGCGAGTACCCGGCCGACAGCGCGGTGGCCATCGACGTGCTCGAGGCCCAGCGCCAGGCCGGCGCGCAGTATCTCGTCTTCCCTTCCTCGTCGGCGTGGTGGCTCGACCATTACGCGGGCCTGCGCCTTCATCTGCACAGCGCGTACGGCCAGCCGGTGGCGTCCACCGACGACCTGACCATGTGGTCGCTGGACCACGCCGCCGCGGCCGCGGCGAGCGCAACCGGGACCGGCGGCGGCGCGGGCGGTTCGGGTGGCGCGGGCGACGCGGGCGACGGCAGCGGGACCGACGTGGCCGCGCTGCGCAGGCTGGTGGCCGAGCAGGCCGACGCCTTGGCCCGCATGCAGGCCGAGGTGAGCGCCCTGCGCGACGCCGTGCTCCGGCCCAACCCCGACTTTTCCACAGCAGGGGGTGCTGTGGAAAAGATGGAGGGGGGTGTGGGGGAGGACGTGCGCGAGACGTGGCGCATCCTCGATCGGGCCTTGGACGAGACGGGCGCGTCGAAGCACACCCGGTACCTCTTGCTGCGGGCCCGGCTGCGGGCCGCGGTGTCGGCCATCACGCCCGCGGGCGCGACCATCGCCTTCGTCAGCAGGGGCGACGACGACCTGCTCGACATCCCCGGCCGCACCGGCTGGCACGTGCCCCGCATGCCCGACGGCGCGTGGTCGGCAGGCCTGCCCGAGCGGGGCGCGGACGCGGTCCGCCATGTGGAACTGCTGCGGGCCTTCGGTGCCGACTTCTTGGTACTGCCTGCTCCGTACGGCTGGTGGCTCGACCACTACCGCGAGCTGGCCGACCACCTCAGCACCCACGCGGTGGCCAAGCTGGCCGACCCCGAACTGGGCTGGGCGTGGGACCTCAGGGCCGAAGGGATGGCCGACGGCGGCGACGTGTCCATCGACGCGGTGGTGGCCGGCGCCCGGCGCAGGCTGGGCGGCACCGACCCGACGGTGTTGGACTGGGACAGCGGCTTCGAATTGGCCGAGCGCCTGCCCGACATGGCCGTGTTCTCGCCGCCCGTGTCGGGTGACGAGCTGCCCTATCTGGACGGCACCGCCGACCTGGTGTTCGTGGGCCCGCGCGCCGACGGCCAGCTCGACGAGGCCACGAGGGTGGCCGCCGTGGGCGTGGTCCAGCTTCAGGCCGACGGCGGCATCAGCCGGTGCACGGTCGAATGGAAGACGGCACCGGGCTCGGCCGAGTCCACCGTCTCGGTCGTGGTGCCCGAGGGGGGCAGCTCCGACGCCATCGTGCGCTCGCTGCCCGCCGGTCTGTCGGGCGAGATCCTCGTCCCCGGGTATGCCCTTGCGGGCCAAGCCGGGCAAGGCCAACGCGATGAAGGCGAGCGCGATGGGTCGGACGGTCCGCACAGTCCGAACGGTCCGGACGTGGTCGTGCGCCGCATCCCGCCCGAGGGCCAGCCCGGGGCATGGGCCCAGGCCGCGGCCCAGGCCGCATCGGGCGACGTGGTCGTGTTCATCGACCCCCGCCTCATCCCGCTCCGGGGCTGGCTCGAAGGCTTGGTGCAGGAGTTGGGACCGCGCACGGACGTGGCCGCGGCCACCGGGACGGTCATGCTCGGAGACGCGCTGGGCTTGGGCGTGGCGCAGACGGCGGAGGGGACCAACGGCCTGTTGGCCGTGCGCCGCTCTGCCTTGGAGCAAGCAGGAGGGCTGCCGCAGGCGGGCTCGCTGGGCGAGGCCTGCGCCTTGTTGCTCGAACGCCTTCACGAGTTGGGACATCGCGTCACGACAGACGCAAACGCAGTTGCGGCTCGCATCGAAAGCATGGAGAAGGAATGAACACCCTGCGCGCCCTGATCGTTGCGCCCACCCTGCCCGAGTTCGACCGCGAGGGCGGCTCGCGTGACATCGCCGACCTGATCGGCTTCCTCGTGGACGCCCAGTGGTCGGTGACGTTCGTCTGCCGCAGCGCGGCGGGGGGCGACCGGTACGTGAAGCAGTTGCGCCGACAAGGCGTCGAGGTGCACGTGGCCCCCGACGGCCTGCCCACGTCGGTGACCGAGGGGTTGGCCCCCGACGTGGTCGTGCTCGCCTTCTGGCACCTGGCCGAGGACCTGCTGCCCGCCGTCCGCAGCCTGTGGCCCGAGACCCGAGTCGTGGTCAGCTCCATCGACCTGCACTTCGTGCGCGACGCCCGCCGCATCTTCGGTGCCGTCGGCCGGGGCGACCGCTCGTTCCTGCTCGACGGGTTCTACGCCGACACCCTCATCCGCGAGCTGAACACCTATGCCGTGGCCGACGCCGTGCTGGCCGTCTCCGAGAAGGAGGCGTCGCTGGTCGGCGACCTCACCGGCGACCCCGATCTCGGTTGGTGGGTGCCCGTCACCCAAGGGGAGGAGCGCAGCCCTGTGCCCTTCGCCGACCGCCAGGGCCTGTTGTTCGTGGGCAACTTCCAGCACGCCCCCAATGTGGAGGCGGTCGAGTACCTGTGCTCGGAGATCGTGCCCCGCATCGACCCCGAGGTGCTCATGCACCACCCGGTGATGATCGTGGGCAACGCGCCGGACGACCGGGTGCGAAAGGCAGTGGCCACCACGCCGGGCGCCCGGCTGGTGGGCTGGGTCCCGTCCCTCACGCCGTATCTCCAGCGGGCCTGCGTGTCGCTGGTCCCGCTGCTCCATGGCGCGGGGGTGAAGGGCAAGCTGGTGCGCTCGTTGGCGGCAGGCACGCCGTGCGTGTCCACGTCGGTCGGTGTCGAGGGGCTCGGTCTGCGGGTGGGCACCGACGTGTTGGTGGCTGACGATCCGGTCGGGTTCGCGGCGGGCATTGCCCGGCTGGTGCAGGACCAGTCGGCGTGGGAGGGGGTGGCCGATTCAGGCCAGGCCCGCATCGCCGGCATCCACGGTCCCGCGGCTGTTCGCGAGCGGCTGTTCGCAGCCTTCCAGTCGGCCATGTCCCGACCGCCCAAGAGCGCGGCCCTGGCCGAGCAGTTGGAGGCGGGCAAGCCCAACACCCGCTACGGCGAACTGGCCCGCAAGCTGCGGCTGGTCGCCCAGCGCAAGCTGCCCGCCGACGTGCCCGTGCTGGTGGTCAGCAAGGGCGACGACGACCTGATCGACATCGACGGCGTGCGCGTCGAGCACTTCCCTCAGGACGAGCACGGCGGGCATTTGGGTTGGCATCCGCCGGACGGGGCCGACGTGTGCGCGCGCCTGGATGCCCAACGCCAGCGCGGCCAGCACTACTTCGTTCTGCCCGCCACGTCGATGTGGTGGCTCCAGCACTACGACGGCCTGGCCCACTACCTCGAAGAGCACTACCAGCAGGCCGTGCGCGAGGACGACACGTGCGTGATCTGGCACTACCCAGGCCAGCCCGCCTTCGGCGTGGCGGACGACGCGGGCACGCAGGCGCCCGTCGCCGTTCCCGGCGCGGCGAGCGACGTGGTCGTGGCCGTGCACCCTTCGGTGCGGCCCATCGTGGACTTCCCGCCGCCGGTGCCCGGCCATGGCGAGGTGCTCGTCGTCGGCGTGTACGTGGCCACCAAGCCCAACTACGCGGACGACATCGTCGCCGTCATCGACGCCACCGAGCACCACCACGTCACGCAGGTCTGGGCCTCGTTGGGCGCTGCACCCCCCACCGACCGGCTGGCCGAGCACACGGGTGCGGTGGTCATGGAGCGTCGACCCAAGTTCCAGATCGCCAACGAGCTGTTGGCCACCGTGGACCTCGACCGCTTCGAGTACATCGTGTTGGTGGACGACGACTTGGCCCTGCCGCACGGGTTCATCGACCACCTCCTGGGCTGGCAGCGGTGGATGGGCTACGCCTTGGCCCAGCCCTCGCGCACAGCCCGGTCGTTCACCGACCATCGCATCGTCGAGCAGCAGCGAGGCTCGGTGGCCCGCCGCACTCGGTTCGTGGAGATCGGCCCCGTCACCAGCTTCCACCGCTCGGTGTTCCCGCTGCTCCTGCCGTTCGATCTGACCTCGCCCATGGGCTGGGGCTACGAGAACATCTGGACCCATCAGGTCGAGACCGCCGGTCTGACCATGGGGATCATCGACGCCGTCCCTGTCGACCACAGCCTGCGTCCGCCGGTGGCCCACTACTCGTGGGACGAAGCCGACGCAGGCCGCGAGGCCATCCTCGCCGCCCATCCGCACGTACCGCTCGAGGAGTGCTTCCGCGTCCTCGAAGTGGTCGCCGTCCCGGAGCAGTCATGAACCCACGCCCCCGCATCAGCGTCATCATCCCGACCCGCAATCGCGGCGACCTGCTGCGCCAGTCCTTGGAGAGCCTGGCCGCGCAGACCCTGCCCACTGATCAGTTCGAGGTGGTCGTCATCGACGACGGCTCGAGCGATCACACCGCGCAGGTCTGCTCCGAGGCCCGGCGGACGGTGCCGATCACGTATCACCGCATCGCCCCCTCGGGCATCTCCGCGGCCAAGAACCTCGGCGTGTTCTGCTCCACCGCGCCGATCGTGTTCTTCTTCGACGACGACGACGTGGCCGACCCGGACCTGCTGCGCCAGCACGTCGACACCCACGAGGCCCATCCGTCGAACGCGGTGGCCGTGCTGGGTCGCACGACGTGGGCGCCCACTCTCGTGGTGAGCGAGCTGATGCACTACGCCACCGACGTCGGCAAGTTCTTGTTCGACTACACCTGCATCACCCACGGCGACGTCCTCGACTACACGTTCTTCTGGGGCGGGCGCTCGTCGTGCAAGCGCATGCTGCTGTGCCGCGAGGGCGTGTTCGACCAGGAGTTCCGCTTCGGGTCCGAAGACATCGAGCTGGGCTATCGGCTCCAGCGCCATGGCTTCAAGGTCGTCTACAACGCGGATGCCCTCAGCTACATGAACCGCACCATCACCTACGACGAGTTCTGCGCCCGGTGCGAGCGCCAGGGCCGTTCGCAGCACCACTTCGGCAATCTGCTCCACGGGCACGACCCGGAGATCCGCAAGTACTGCGACGTGGACGGGGCCGAGGAGCGCTGGGCCGAGGCCGAGCCCTTCCTCGAAGGCCAGATGGCGCGGGTGCACGAACTGGAGCTGTGGCTCGGCGGGGTGCAAGGGGCGAGCGCGGGCGAGGCCCGTCGGGCCGAGTGGCGGTCCGAGCTGTACCGCCTCTACGGCGAGACGTTCCGGGCCCACAAGCTCAAGGGCCTGGCCGCGGCGATGAGGGGCGAGTGAGCACAGCCGTCGTCAGCGGCGCCTTGGCCGCCAAGTCCGGAAACGGGGGCAACGCGTGGACGCGCCTGGCGTGGACCGGCGCGCTCTCGCGCTTGGGCTTCGACGTGTGGTTCGTCGAGTCCGTTCCTGCCGGCATCGATCGCGCCGCCTTGGCCTGGGCGGGCGCGGTGGCGGATGCCCACGGCTTGTCCGGCCGCCTGCTCTTCGGTGATGCAGGCCTGGACGTGGTGGGCGACGCCGACCTGATCCTCAACATCAGCGGGCACCTGGACCTGACCGGGTTCGGCGACGGCGGTGCCGGCGCGGGCGGCCGTGGCGCGGGCGGCCGTGGGTCCGCTTCACCTGTACGGGTCTTCTTGGACGACGACCCCGGCTTCACCCAGGTGTGGGCCGCCCAGGGCAGCGCTGGATCGCGCCTGTCGGGCCACGACCTGTACCTCACCTACGGCACCAACATCGGCTCGCCCGACTGCCCGCTCCCTGCAGGCGACATCGCTTGGCACGGCGTGCATCCGCCGGTCCTGCTCGACGCCTGGCCCGTGCTCCCGACGCCGCAGCCCGATCGGCTGACCACGGTGGCTTCGTGGCGGGGGCCGTTCGGCGCCGTCGAGTGGGCGGGCACGACCTACCCGCTGAAGCACCACGAGTTCCGCGCCCTGCTGCCGCTGCCGTCGCTGGTGCCCGCCGAGTACGACCTGGCCCTCGACATCCACCCGGCCGAAGCGGCCGACCTGGCCGCCCTGGCCCAGAACGGCTGGCGCGTCACCGAGCCCAGCCGAGCGGCAGGCGACCCCGAGCGCTACCGGTCCTGGGTGCAGGGCTCGGGCGCGGAGGTCTCTGCGGCCCAAGGCGTCTACACCCATACGAACAGCGGCTGGGTGAGCGACCGCACCGCGGCCTACCTGGCGTCGGGCCGGCCCGCGGTGGTGCAGGACACCAGCCCGAGCGTGCCCACGGGCGAAGGGCTGTTGACGTTTCGCGACCTGTCGGGCGCGGCCGACGCCGTGCGCTCGGTGCTGGACGACTACGACCGCCACGCCAAGGCGGCCCGGGCTTTGGCCGAGGAGCACTTCGACGCAGTGGCCATCGCGGGCCGGATGTGCGAATGGGCCGGGGTGGCGCCGTGAGCATCGCGGCGCGGCGTGCGCCCGTGGCCATGGTCAGCGGCATGGTGGCGGCCGACCATGGCCAGGGCGGCGCGTCCTGGGCCGTGCTCCAGTACGTGCTGGGCCTGGACCGGCTCGGCTTCGAGACCGTGCTGGTGGAGCCGGTGGCGACGGCGGCGACGGCCGCGAGGGCTGAAGGAGAGGCGCCCCTTTCCACGACCCCGGCCGCGGCCTACTTCGACAACGTCGTCCGGCGTTTCGGCCTGCACGGCCGGGCCTGCCTGGTGCGGCCCGCCACCGGCGAGGTTCACGGCGTGGACCCTGACGAGCTGGCCGCGTTGGTGGAGCGGGCCACGGTCTTGTTCAACGTGTCCGGCATGCTGCCGCTGCACGGGCTCGATCGGTTGGGCGTGGGGTTCGGCGCCATCCCGGTGCGCGTCTATCTCGACCTCGACCCCGGCTTCAACCAGCTCTGGCACGAGGCCTGCGGCATCGACATGGGCTTCGACGCCCACACCCACCACGTCACCGTCGGCCTGTCCATCGGCCGCGACGACTGCCCCATCCCGACGTGTGGCCGGGACTGGATCGCCACCCTGCCTCCCGTCGTCCTCGACTGCTGGCCGATGGCCGGGCCGGTGACGACGGACGCGCTGACGACAGTGGGCAACTGGCGCAGTTACGGACCCATCGAGCACGACGGAGTTCACTACGGGCAGAAAGCCCATTCGGTGCGGGGCCTGCTGGCGTTGGCCGAGCGCTCGCCCAAGTCGGTGCGGGCCGCCTTCGACGTGCACCCGGGCGAGACGGCCGACCACCGGGCTCTGACGGCGCACGGCTGGTCGCTCCTCGACCCCAAGGCGGTGGCCGGGACGCCCGACGACTACCACGACTTCGTGAGCGGGTCATGGGGCGAGGTGGGCATCGCCAAGTCCGGCTATGTGGCCTCGCGCTCGGGCTGGTTCAGCGACCGCAGCGCGTGCTACCTGGCCGCGGGCAGGCCCGTGGTGGCCCAGGACACGGGCTTTTCCGACCACCTGCCCACGGGCGCGGGGCTGTTCGGCTTCGACGATGTGGACCAGGCCGTGGCCGCGGTGGCCGCGGTCGCGTCGGACTACGAGCACCACCGCCACGCGGCCCGCAGGCTGGCCGAGGACCACTTCGACTCGGACGTCGTGCTGGGCCGGGTGCTGTGCGAGGTGGGGGCCCGATGACGGTGCAGCAGCAGGCGACGGTCGCGCCGATGGACCGGCCGGGTCTGGCCGCGGCCGTGCAGGACGCGCTGGCCGATGCGGGGGCAGCCGTGGTCGGCATCGACGTGGCCATGTCGCCGTACAGCACCAGCTTCCGCATCGAGGACGTGACCGCCACCTTGGCCGACGGATCGCAACGGGCCTTGATCCTCAAGGACTTGTCGTGGGACACGATGCTCGAAGGGGCGCGCGGGATCCGCGATCACGAGGGCCACGACCCCCGCCGTGAGGCGGACGTCTATACCCGCCTCCTGCCTCACGCGCCCGCGGGCCCGCCCATGCTGCTGGGCCACCTCGACGACGCCGCGTCGGGCGGGCACTGGCTGCTGCTCGAACGGATCGAGGGCTTGCAGCTTCGACATGTAGGCGAGCGCGACGTGTGGCTTCGGGCCATGTCGTGGGCGGGCGCCTTCCACGCCGAGTTCGCCAGGCCCGAGCGACTGGCCGCCGCGGCCGAGATCCGTCTGCCCACATGGGATGCCGACCGGTTGCGGCTTTCAATGGCCCAGGCCGAGCACGCCCATCCGGGCCCGGCCATGAAGGACGTGGCCAAGGTGCACGAGCGCGTCGTGGCGCGCCTGGCCGGGGCTGCGCCCACGGTCGTGCACGGCCAGCTCTATCCGTCCAACATCGTGGTGGCCGACGGGCCCGAGCCCCGAAGGGTGGCCGCGCTGGACTGGGAGACGGCGGCCATCGGTGCGGGCGTGCTCGACCTGGCCGCGCTGGTCGAAGGCGACTGGACGCCGGCCGATCGGACGGCCTTTGTGACCGCTTATCTCCAGGGCGCAGGTGGCGCCTATCTGCAGGGCGCGGGCGGCGGCGATCTGGAGTCGACACTGCTCGACCTGGCCTGCGCCCGCCTGCACCTCTGCCTCGAACTGCTCGGCCTTCCGGCCGGGTTCGACCCGCCCGCCGACGTGGCCGCCGACTGGCTCGACCGAGCGGTGTCGCTCACGAAGGAGCTCCCATGGTGAGCACGCCCGGCAACCTCACGCCCGGCAACGTCACGTCCGGCGAGGTCACGCCCGGCAACGTCAAGCCTCGCTATGTGATCGTCAACGCGGACGACTTCGGCCTGAGCCCGGGCGTCAACAAGGGGATCGCCGACGCCCATGAGCACGGCATCGTCACCAGTGCCAGCCTGATGGTGTTCCAGCCCGGAGCCCAAGAGGCGGCCGAGTGGGCCCGCACCCATCCAGCCATGTCGGTCGGCATCCACATCGACCTCTGCGAGTGGGTCTACGTGAACGAGTCGTGGGAGTTGCTCTACGAGCGTTGCAATGTGGACGACGCCGCGGCCGTGGCGACAGAGGTGGTCCGCCAGTTGTCGCACTTCCGCCACCTGACCGGCCACATCCCGACCCACGTCGACTGCCATCAGCACGTGCACCGCAGCGAACCCGCAGGCGCGGTCATCAGGGCCGAGGCCGCGGCGTTGGGGGTGCCACTGCGCGACCACTCGGCGGCCACCTACGTGGGCAACTTCTACGGCCAGATGAACACGGGCGAGGCGCTGCCCGACCTGGTGTCGGCCGATGCCCTGGTAGGTCTGATCCGAGATCTGCCCGAAGGTTGGAGCGAACTGGCCTGCCACGCGGGCTACGCGGAGGACACGACGTCGGTCTACCGCGATGAGCGCCGCCTCGAGGTCGAGGCTTTGTGCGACCCGAAGGTGCGGGCCGCGCTGGCCGAGGAAGGCGTGGAGCTGCGCGCCTTCAGGGACCTGGTGCAGCGATGAGGGGCCGATGAGCGCGCACGCCAGGGCCATCGCCTTTTTGTTGCCGCAGTTCCACCCGGTGCCCGAGAACGACCGGTGGTGGGGCCGCGGCTTCACCGAGTGGACGAACGTGCGGCCCGCCCGCCCGTTGTTCACCGGCCACTACCAGCCCCATGTGCCCGGGGAGTTGGGCTACTACGACCTGCGCAGGGCCTCGACCCGCAAGCGCCTTGCCGCTCTGGCCTCGCGGTACGGGATCGACGCCTTTTGCTACTACCACTACTGGTTCCACGGCACGCGCCTTCTTGAAGCGCCCTTTGCGGGCGTGTTGGAGTCGGGCCAGCCGGACATGCCCTTCGCCCTGTGCTGGGCCAACGAGCCCTGGTCACGCCGATGGGACGGCAGCGAGGACGATGTCCTCCAGCCCCAGCACTACAGCGAGGAGGACGACGCCGCCCATTTCGCGGCCCTCCTCCCTGCCTTCACCGACCAGCGCGCCATCACCGTCGACGGCAAGCCGCTGTTCCTCGTGTACCGGCCCGGCGACTTGCCCGACCCGGCGCGCACCGCGGCCATCTGGCGGGCGGCCGCGGCCGAAGCGGGCCTGCCCGGCCTGCATCTGGTCGGGGTGGAGAGCGCGGGGGCCATGGACCCGCGGCCGCTGGGCTTCGACGCGTCGGTGCGCTTCCAGCCCGACTGGCGGGCTCTGGACGAGGCGCCGACCCTGCCGGTCGGCCCGGGCACTGCACGGGTCTACGACTATGGCTCGGTCTGGCCCCGACTCGCCGCCGCCCCGGACGTGCCGTGGCGCCGCTATCCCACTGTGTGCCCGGGCTGGGACAACACGCCTCGTCGCAAAGCCCATGCCACCGTGCTCCACCGGGCCAACCCCAAGGGCTATGAGCAGTGGCTGCGCCACGCGGTGGCTTCGGTGCAGGACCAGCCCGCCGACCATCGTCTCGTCTTCATCAACGGCTGGAACGAATGGGGGGAGGGCTGCCATTTGGAGCCCGACCGTCGCCACGGCCATGCCTTCCTCCGGGCCACCCGCAGGGCCTTGGAGACGCCGCCGCTCGAACACGTCTCACTGCACAACATCCCGGAACCGGCCCATCGCTGACGGGCCGCCCGCCACGCACCGATCTCGTCCTCGCTGAAGAACTCGCAAAGGAAAAGCAATGTCGACGCTCACCGCTTCGCTTCCCGTCACCCGTCACCGCCTCCGTGCCTTGGCCCTGGCCCTGCTGGCCGTGCCGCTGGCCGCGTTGGCCGCCCTGGCCGCCTTCCAGGGCCGGGCCGATGCCAGCACGCTGCCTCCCGGCTTCGTGGAGACCACGGTGGCGGCCGGGCTCAACAACCCGACGGAGATGGCGGTGCTGCCGGACGGACGCGTGCTGGTGACCGAGCAGAACGGGAACCTGCGGGTCATCAAGAACGGCGCACTCGTCAAGACGCCGGTGGTCACGGTGACGGTGAACCGCACCAGCGAGGCGGGCCTCGACGGCGTGGTGATCGACCCGAACTTCACGACCAACGGCTACGTGTACCTGTACTACACGGCCACCACGCCGGTGGCCCACAACCGGGTGAGTCGCTTCACCATGGTGGGCGACACTGCGGCGGCGGCCACCGAGACGGTCCTGTTGGAAGGCGAGGACTCGACCGGTTGGCAGCACAACGGCGGGGCCATGCGCTTCGGCCCTGACGGCAAGCTCTACGTGGCCGTGGGCGACAACTACACGGCGACCAACGGCCAGAGCATGAGCACCATCAAGGGCAAGCTCCTGCGCATGAACCCCGACGGCTCGGTGCCGTCGGACAACCCCTTCGTCAGCACGACCACCGGCCGCCTCCAGTACATCTGGGCCCTCGGCCTGCGCAACCCCTACACCCTCGACATCCAGCGCTCCACCGGGCGCATGTTCATCGACGACGTGGGCGAGACCTCGTGGGAGGAGATCAACGAGGGTGTGGCCGGCGCCAACTACGGCTGGTCCGAGACCGAGGGCTACACCAGCGACCCCCGCTTTCGCAGCCCGCTGTACGCCTACCCCCACAACTTCGACATCTCGGGCGGCTGCGCCATCGTGGGCGGCGCGTTCTACGACCCCGTCACGTCGCAGTTCCCCAGCGAGTACGTGGGCAAGTACTACTTCGTCGACTTCTGCAACCACTGGATGAAGTCGTACGACCCGAGCAACGGCAGCGTGGCCGTCTTCGCCACCGACCTGCCGTCGCAGCCCCTGACCCCGACCGTCACCAGCGACGGCACCATGTACTACCTGAGCAGGCTCGACGCCGACGGCCTGGGCTCGCTGCGGCGCATCTCCTACAGCGGCTCGCTGGCCCCGTCCATCGGCTCGCAGCCCCAGAGCCAGGTCGTGTCGGTGGGCCATCCGGCGACCTTCTCGGTGGGCGCGTCGGGCAACGCCCCGCTCACCTATCAGTGGCTGCGCAACGGGACGCCCGTCTCCGGCGCCACCGCGTCCACCTACACCACGCCCAACCTGGACATGACCAACGACGGTGATCGCTACAAGGTCCAGGTGACCAACGGCTATGGCACGGCCACGTCTGACGACGCCGTCGTCACCAT
Organism: Acidimicrobiaceae bacterium; assembly: GCA_030837965.1. Lineage (GTDB taxonomy): Bacteria > Actinomycetota > Acidimicrobiia > Acidimicrobiales > JAUTXP01 > JAUTXP01. The sequence goes on from JAUTXP010000036.1 coordinate 11,979, forward strand.
GACCACCAACCAGCCGCCTTCGGTCAGCATCGACACGCCGACGTCGGACACGACGTGGGCCGCGGGCGACACCGTCAGCTACAGCGGCACCGCGGTGGACGGCGAGGACGGCCCGCTGCCCGCGGGCGGGTACTCGTGGAAGGTCGAGCTGGGCCACCACGCGCCGGGGACGCCCAACGCCCACTTCCATCCGTTCATGGACTGGACGCCGGGACAGTCGGGGAGCTTCACCATCCCGACCACGGGCGAGACCGAGCCCGACATCTACTACCGCATCACGCTGACGGGCACCGACAGCGCGGGCCTCAAGACCACGGTCGTTCGCGACATCTATCCGCGCACCGTGCAGGTGACCTTGGCGTCCGCGCCCGGCGGCCTGCTGGTCCGACTGGACGGCACGCCGGTCAACACGCCCTTCACGTTCACGGGCGTGGTTGGCGTCCAGCGCACGCTCGACGTGCTCTCGCCCCAGACCGTGAACGGCATCACCTACACGTTCCAGAGCTGGTCAGACGGCGGCGCGTCGAGCCACGTCGTCAACACGCCTGCATCGACGACCACGTACACGGCGACCTTCGCTGACTCTCGAACGGGCACGGTGTCGGCCAGCCCGAACCCCATCCAGGTCTGCGACAACACGGGCCAAGGGGTCACGTCGGTGACGTGGACCACGGCAGGTGTGCAGAACGTGGAGGTCCATCTCAACAGCCCGTCGGGCACCCGCTTCGCGGTGACCGGGCCGGGCACGGAGACCAGGACCACGGGCAAGTGGGTCACCGAAGGGATGACCTTCTATGTGCAGGACGTCTCCGGGGGCAAGGCGTTGACGGCGGCCAACACGCTGGCCACCGTCGTGGTCCACCTCACCACGCAGGGCTGCCCGGTGGGCACCATCTCGGCCAGCCCCAATCCGATCATGGTCTGTGACGGCAGCGGGTTCGGCGCCACCACGGTGACGTGGACGTCGGCCAATGTGACCAGCGTCGAGGTCCACGTCGACTCGCCGACCGGGTCGCGCTTCGCCGTGGCCGGACCCGGGACCGAGAGCAGGACCACCGGCAACTGGGTGGGCAGCGGGACGACGTTCTATCTGCAAGACGTGAGCGCGGCAACGCCGGGCACCACGCTGGCCAAGGTCGTGGTCAAGCACACCACCCAGGGCTGCCCGGTCACGGCGAGCATGTCCGCCAACCCGAACCCGATCCAGGTCTGCGACGGAACGGGCAAGGGCACGACCACGCTGTCGTGGACGACGAGCGGCACCACCAAGGTCGAGGTCCATCTCAACTCGACGACGGGCTCGACCTTCGCCATCACCGGCGCGGGCGCCCAGAGCCGCACCACCGGAGCGTGGGTGAACGAGGGGATGACCTTCTACCTGCAAGACGTCTCCGGTGGCTCGCCAGGCACGACCCTGGCCACTGTGGTGGCCCACCTCACCACCCAGGGCTGCCCGCCGCGAGGCACCATCTCGGCCACGCCCAACCCGATCGTCGTGTGCAACGGCTCGGGCCAAGGGGTCACCACGGTGAAGTGGCAGGCCTTCAACGGGGTCACCAACGTCGAGGTGCGCCTCAACTCGCCCAACGGAAAGGCCTTCGCCACCGGCGGGGCCGGGCCCACCTCTCGACAGACCGGGTCATGGGTCAATGAGGGGATGGTCTTCTACCTCCAGAACACCACCGGCGGACTGCCCCTCACTGCGGCCAACACGCTCGCCACCGTCACGGTCCACGTGACGAATGCGGGATGCCCGGCATGAGCCTGTCGGTCCTCAACCCGTGGGCGGATAGGCGCGCCCGCGGGCTGTTCCTCGGGGTGCTGCTCGCCGTGGTGGCGGCCTTCAGTCTCCTCGGCCAGCAGGAGGCGAAGGCCAGCAGCCTGCCGCCTGGGTTCGTGGAGAACGAGGTCGTCCATCCGTTGTCCAAGCCCACGTCCATGGTGCCCACGCCGGACGGGCGCATGCTCATGACCGAGCAGGGAGGCAGGCTGCTCGTCGTCAAGAACGGCGCCGTGCTTCCCACACCCGCATTGACCCTCAGCGTGGACTCGTCGGGTGAGCGGGGCCTGATCGGCATCACCGTCGACCCGGCCTTCGCCACCAACGGGTGGCTTTATGTCACGTACACGTCGACCACGCCGGCCGTCCACAACCGCATCAGCCGCTTCACGATGGTCGGCGACACCATCGACCCCGCCACCGAGTTCGTGCTTCTCGACATCGACAACCTGAGCACGCTCAACCAGCACAACGCGGGCCACTTGGACTTCGGCGCCGACGGCAAGCTCTACATCGCGGTGGGGGACAACCAGGCGGGCGACAACGCGCAGTCCATGAACACGCTCAAGGGCAAGATCCTGCGGATCAACCCGGACGGCACGTTCCCGACCGACAACCCCTTCTACGCCACGGCCAACGGCAAGAACAAGGCCATCTACGCGTTGGGCTTCCGCAACCCGTTCACCTTCGACATCCAGCCCGGCACCGGCCGCATCTATGTCAACGACGTGGGCCAGGACTCGTGGGAGGAGGTGGACGAGGTCCGGTCGGGCGGCAACTACGGATGGCCGGCCACCGAGGGCTACACCAGCGACCCGGCCTACGTCAGCCCGGTGTTCGCCTATCCGCACGGATTCGACGGGAACAGCGGATGCGCGGTGACGGGCGGCGCCTTCTACAACCCGACCGTGGCCCAGTTCCCGGACCAGTACGTGGGCAAGTACTTCGTCATCGACTACTGCACGCTCTGGATCAAGACCATCGATCCCGAGACCCGACAGGTGGCCGACTTCGCCAACGGGTTCAACAAGTTCGCCATCGGCGTCACCGTGGGACCGGAGGGGTCGCTGTACTACTTCGGCACCGCGGCGGACAACAAGGCCTCCATGTCGAAGATCAGCTACACCGGGAGCCTGGCGCCGAGCATCGGCACGCAGCCCGCCGACCAACTCGTGTCCACCGGCCACTCGGCCAGCTTCTCGGTCAGCGCCTCCGGCTACCGGCCGCTGTCCTACCAGTGGTCGCGCAACGACGTGCCCATCCCCGACGCCACCGCCGACAACTACACCACGCCGCCCCTCGACCTGACCGAGGAAGGGTCGACCTACTCGGTGGCCGTCACCAACGGCTATGGGTCAGTGACGTCGAGACACGCGGTGGTGCACATGACCACCAACCAGCCGCCGACCATCTCCATCGACACGCCGGTGGAAGGGGCCACCTACAGCGCGGGCGACGTCATCAGCTACAGCGGCAGCGCCGGCGACGCCGAGGACGGGACCCCGCCGCCGTCGGCCTTCACGTGGCGGGTCGACATCGGCCACCACCCGCCGGGCACGCCCAACGCCCACTTCCATCCCTTCATCCCCGACACGCCGGGGGCCACATCGGGGTCGTTCACCGCACCGACCGGCGGCGAGACGGACCCGGACGTCTACTACCGGATCACCTTGACCGTGACCGACAGCGCAGGGCTGACGACCACGTCGTTCCGAGACGTGATGCCGAACACGGTGACGGTCACCTTGGCGTCCAACCCGTCCGGGCTCTTGGTGAAGCTTGACGGCAGCCCGGTGACCGCTCCCTACACCTTCACCGGCGTGGTGGGCGTGACCCGCAATGTCGGCGTGTACTCGCCCCAAACCGTGGCCGGCGTCGTCTACGCGTTCGACAACTGGTCGGACGGCGGCACCGCCCAGCACACGCTGAGCACGCCCGGGGCCGACACCGTCTACACGGCCAACTACAAGAACGCGCGGCAGGGCACGATCTCGGCCAACCCCAACCCAGTGCAGGTCTGCGACGTGTCAGCCACCGGCACCACGTCGCTGACGTGGTCCACGTCGGGCGTGACCGCGGTGGACGTGCGCCTCAACTCGCCGTCGGGCGGTCTGTTCGCAAGCAGCGGGCCGGGCACCAAGACGAGGGTGACTGGCAACTGGGTCAAGGAGGGGCTGGTCATCTATCTGCAAGACCGCTCGGGTGGGGCGCCGCTCACGGCTGACAACACGTTGGCCTCCGTGGTCCTGCACGTGACCAATGCGGGCTGCCCGACCGGCACCATCTCGGCCAGCCCCAACCCCGTCCAGGTCTGCGACGGCTCAGGCACCGGCACCACGTCGTTGACATGGACCACCAACAACACGACCACCGTCGAGGTGCACATCGGCTCGCCTAGCGGCTCACGCTTCTCCGTGTCGGCCACGGGCACGCAGACGCGCGCGACGGGCAAGTGGGTGACGGAGGGGATGGTCTTCTATCTCCAAGACGTCTCCGTATCCACGCCCGGCCCGACCTTGGCCACGGTGACCGCGCACGTGACTTCGGTGGGCTGTCCGCCCACGGCCAGCATCGCGGCCAACCCGAACCCCATCCAGGTCTGCAGCGGGACCACGGGGACGACCACGCTGACGTGGACCGCCAGCGGCCCGTCCAAGGTCGAGGTCCATCTCAACTCGCCCACCGGCTCGCGCTTCGCGGCCACGGGCCCCGGCACCCAGACCCGCCCCACGGGCAACTGGGTCACGGAGGGGATGGTGTTCTACCTCCAGGACGTTTCGGCTGGGTCGCCGGGCACCACGCTGACGACGGTGACGGCCCACCTCACGCAACAGGGCTGCACGCCGACCGGGTCCATCTCGGCCAGCCCCAACCCGGTGCAGGTCTGCGACGGGACGGGCAAGGGGGTGACCACGGTGACGTGGTCCTCGTCCGCGGTGTCGTCGGCCGAGGTCCACATCGGCTCGCCCGGCGGCGCGCTGTTCTCCCGCCAGGCCAAGGGCTCGCTCCAGACGGGCAAGTGGGTCGCCGAGGGCACCACGTTCTATCTCCAGAACACGTCCGGCGGCCTGCCCCTCACGTCTGCCAACACCTTGGCCAGTGTGGTCGCCCACGTCACGACCACGGGTTGCCCGCCCGCCGCGTCCGCCGCGTCCCGCGCCTCGTAACCGGCCTTGTAACCGCCCTGCCCGCCGCCCATTCCCCCCTCGCCTGGAGGACATAGGGTGCGGATTCCGCCGTCTATGTCCTCCAGAACCCAATCACTTCTGGCCGCCGCGGCGGCATGCGCCTTGTTCGGCGGCGCGTGCCGGAGTCAGTCGACCCCGACGTCGTCGTCCAGGTCCACGTCCACCACCGAGTCGCCGCAGGTGGCGGCCGCGGCCCGGCACGGCACCATCGAAGTGAGCGGCGCGGAGAGCGGCACGTTCCGGTTGAGCAAGGTCCGCACCGGGCCGCTGCCCGCCAAGGATGGCGTGTTGCTCACGCTTTCGACCGAGGGCGCCGAGGTGGTCATCGAGGTGCCCGCGGCGTCGGGCGACGGCCATCTCACTTCGGTGCGATTGACGGGGTACTTCATCGGCGACTGCACCATCCCGGTGGTGCGCCAAGGGACCAAGGCCACGGCCACATTCACCTGTCCCGGGCTGGCCGCGCCGGACGACTCGACCCGCACCATCACGGTCAAGGGCGACGTCTCGGCCGACGTGTGAGGCGGGCCTGCTCCGGGCTGTTGGCCGCGCTGGCGGTTGTCGTCGGGCTGGCGGGGTGCAGCGGCCGCCGTCCGTCGGCGGGGCCGGCCGCGCCGGCAGCGTCGACCTGTCCCCCCGTGGCCGAACGGGCATGGGGCGTGCATCAAGACCTGGGCTACGAGCCGGTGGCCGACCGCAGGGCCAAGGCCATGGACCTGGCCGCGAGCGCACTCCACGCCCGCATCAGCAGGAGCAGTTTGTTGTGGGACCAAGTGGAGCCGGCGGCGGGCAGGCGCGATTGGAGCCGCTACGACGACATCGTGTCCGGCCTTCGAGCCCGCGGCGTCGAGGTCCTGTTCGTTCTGGTGGGATCGCCCGCGTGGGCGAGGGCCGGCGCCGCAGGGGACCGGTTCACCGTGCCCAGCGACGAGGCCGTGTTCGGCTCGTGGGTGGGCGACTACGCCGACTTCGCGGCGGCCGCCGCGGCCCGGTACCGAGGGCGTGTCCGCTGGGAGGTGTGGAATGAGCCCAACGACGATTCATTCTGGAAACCCGCGCCCGACCCAGCTCGCTACGCCCGGCTGTTCACGGCTCTGCGGGCCGCCATCCGCGGTGCCGATGCGGACGCGTCGGTGGCGGTGGGCGGGTTGAACAACCTGACCGCGGCGGGGGCCAACGATGTGCCTGGCCGCGCCTTCGTGCGAACCCTCGCCGGCGCGGGGGTCGACCTCGGCACGGTGGCCGTCCATCCGTACCCGCAGGCGCAGCGACCGCCGCTCAGCCACGTGGCGGGCGAGAACAACCTGGACGACGTCGGCCCGTTCATCGCCGAGCTGCGGTCCTTGGGCGTGGCCTCGCCGAACGTGTGGGTGACGGAGTTGGGATGGAGTCACGAGCAAGTGGGCGACGATGCCCAGGCCCGGTACGTGGGCGAGGCGTTGACCCTGCTGCGCGACCGGTATCCCGAGGTGCGGGTGGGCGTGGCCTTCATCGACCACGACCGGCCCCGGTATCCGTACGGCCTGGCCGACGCGGAGGGGCGACTGCGGCCCGCGGGGCGAGTCTTCGCTGCGTTCATGTCCCGGGCGACGAAGCCCGTCGAGTGCCGCGCCTAGGGTCGGTCGCGTGGCGGATATCAGGGAAAGCAGCGAGATCGTGGGCGTGTACGTGGTGACGCCGACGGCCCATGGCGACAGGCGCGGGCGGTTCATCGAGACGTACCGTCGGTCGTGGTTCCCGCAGGGCCGGGAGATGGTGCAGGGCAACCGGTCGGACAAGCAGGCCGGTGCGTTGGTGGGGCTGCACTACCACTTGCACCAGGCCGACTACTGGCTGGTGCCGCGGGGCCGGGCGCGGGTCGTGCTGCACGACCTGCGGGTCGGGTCCCCGACTGATGGCAACACCCTGGTGCTCGAGATTGGTGAGGAGGAGAGCCAGGGCGTGTTCATCCCGCCCGGCGTGGCCCACGGGTTCGCGGCGCTGACCGACATGTCGATCACGTATCAGGTGGACCAGTACTACAACCCGGACGACGAGCTGGGCGTGGCCTGGGACGACCCCGCCATCGAGGCCGACTGGGGCCTCACCGACCCGATCGTGTCCGACCGGGACCAGGCCAACCCCTCGCGCGCCGACATCCCGGAGTCCCGCCGCCCCCACCTCGGCCTCCGCACCTAACCCCCCCCGCCCCGCCCCGCCCCGCCCCGCCCCCGCCCCCGCGCCGGTCCGC
>JAUTXP010000059.1 GCA_030837965.1 Acidimicrobiaceae bacterium
GCGGAGCCAGGTCGCGCAGCGCCTGGCGGGTGTCGATGTTGCCAAAACGCATGATCGACAGCGCTGGCGTGCTCACGCCGGCGTCGACGTAGCGCTGGATGTGCTCCCGGCATTGCTCCGGCGAGCCCCAGACGAAGAGCTCGTCGATCAACGAATCGGGAATGGCGGCCAGCGCGGCCTTGCGGTCACCTTCCTTCCAGGCCTTCCACATGGGCGCGAGCATGTCGCCTCGACCGAGCCACTCGTGAAAGGCGGCGTAGACGGGGACGTTCAGGTAGGCGGCGATGGCGAAGCGGCCGGCGCCCCGCATGGCCTCGGCGTCCTCGGACACGGCCACGAAGATCCGGGCCACGACCTCCTTGTCCTCGCCGTAGGACTTCACGATGGGGGCGACCTGCTTGACGTCGTCGGCCGACAGCCAGTTGATGATGGCCCCGTCCGCCTCCCTGCCCGCCAGTCGCAGCATGCCCGGACGCAGCGCGGCCACCAGGATGGGCGGCACCTCCGCGGGCTTGCGGCCCAGGCGGAAGCCCTTGACCTTGAAGGTGTCGAACTCGCCGTCCACCTTCTCGCCCGACAAGGCCCGCTGCAAGAAGCGGACCATGTCCCTGGTCTTCTTGAAGGGCTCGTCGAAGGGGATGGCATTCCAGTTCTCGACGATCACGTTGGACGACGTCCCGATCCCGAACACGAACCGCCCCGGCGCCGTCTCGGCCATGGCGGCCACCGACTGGGCCAACAGGGCCGGGCCCCGGGTGAAGGCAGGCACGATGGCGCAGCCCAGGCGGACGGTCGGGACCCAGGCCGCGGCCAAGGCCAGCGGGGTGAAGGCGTCGGTGCCGTTGGCCTCCGCCGACCAGAGGTCGGTGTAGCCCAGGTCCACCAGTTCCTCGAACCAGGCCTTGTGGTCGGCCAAGGGGACGCCGTCGAAGGGGATGGTCATGCCGTAGCGGTGCACGTCTTCTTCCTAGCCCGTCAGGCCGGTGGCCCGCTCGCCGGCGGGGGTGCGTGGGGCCGGGCGCTGGGGCCGGGCGCTGCGTGGGGACCTCGTGCTCCGGCCTGGCGCCAGACGTTGTTGTTACACCCCCTCGTCACACTCACCCCCATGCGAAACCAACTCGTCCTCATCGACCGGCCAACGTCGGACTGGCGCCTCGACGACCGCACCAAGGAGGTCGGGCGCCAAGGCGTGGCCGCGGCCCGGGCTGCCTTGGAGGAAGCGGCCCGCAAGGCGCTCGACCACGCCTCGCGCTTCCCCGCAGCATGAGCAGTAGCCTCCGCCGCCAATGGGTCTGCTGTCGTGGATCGTCCTCGGGCTGATCGCCGGATGGATCGCAGGCCGGATCACCGACCAGCCCTCGTCCGGGTGCGTGACCCGCATCGCGGTAGGCGTGATCGGCGCGCTGGTGGGAGGCGCGCTGGCCAGGGCCGCCGGGTTCGAGGGCATCAAGGACTTCAGTCTGCGATCAATCCTGCTCGCCGCCCTGGGCGCGGTCGTCTTCCTGTTCGTCCTCGGCGCCCTCGAAGGCCGCGCGCGCGGCGGCGGCCGAGTGCGCCGGCGCTGACACGCGCCCCGAGCGGCCCGCCCGGGGCGGGGCCGGGACACGGCGGCGGTCACGGCGCGGTCACGGCGCTTTCCCCATTTGGGTGTGGTTTCGGTCGAAAACCGGCGGAAACTGCGCCCAGATGCCAGACCACCGGTACCAGCATCCACAGCCTTCGGCTCACGGATTGGCAACTTGTACTTGACACTTTCACAACACAAGGCGAAACTTCTGGCCATGGTCGATCCAGATCGTCGCCGGGAGATCCTCGAACAGGTGGCCGCAGGAAGGGTCACGCCCGAGGAAGCGACCGAGCTGCTCGCCCATCTGGAGACGGCGCCAAGAGGCGCGCCCGAATCCTCCACCAAAGCCGAGTCGGACAGCGCTAGTGGCCCCCCGCCGCGCCCGGCGGGAGCCGAGGCCGCGGCCGATCCCGGGGTCCAAGACCCCAGCCGGCCGGCACCGCCCGCTGATGCCCCGCCGACCCCCGCGACCCCTGCGGCGCCCGCTGCGCCAACAAGGCCTGCCGACCCGGCCGCCGCGGCTGAACCTGTTCTGCCCGCCGACCCGGTGCAGCCTGCCGAGCCCGCCCCTCCTACCGATCCCGGCCCCCCACCCGACCCGGCCCGCGCCTCGAGTGCTCGGCCGTCCGGTGATCCGGAGATCCTCACCATTCGCGTGCGCGGCAACTGCCGAGCGGTGGCCATCGTCGGCGACGCCGCCGTTCGCACGGCCGTGGCCGAGGGCGACCACACGGCCCGGGTCGACGGCGACGTCCTCACCATCGAGAGCACCCTTGAGCGGGCCCAAGGTTTTGCCTTCATCCGATCGCCCGGCATCCGCAACCGCACCATGATCCGCACCGGGGCCAGCCACGTCCGCCCTCTCACCGTGCGCATGAACCCGGACCTGGCCCTCGAGGCCCAGGTCGACGCGGGGAGCATGACCATCACCGGCGTGCGGGCGCCCATCCGGGCCCACACGTCGGCAGGGGCGGTGCGCATCGAGGGGTTCCAAAGCCCGATCGAGCTCAAAGTGGCGGCGGGTTCGGCGACGGCCACCGGCCGCATGGATCGAGGCGCCTCGCGCATCGAATGCGATGCAGGCAAGGTCACCATTCGGCTCACGCCGGACTCCAGCGTCAAGGTGAGGGGCCGGGTCAACCTGGGCCAGCTCTCCACGCCCGACCTGGTGGGCGCGGGCGACGGCACCTTGGACATCGTGGCCAACCTGGGCGCGGTGGACGTGGCCGTGGACGACAGCGGCCGAGATCACGCCGAGGCGGCCGGCCCCGCATGACCCCCGGCATGAACGACCAGGCCGCCGCCGACCACGAGGCCAAAACCCAGGCCCAGGCCCCGACCCCGTCCCGACCTGGCGCGGGCGGCGGCCGAACCGCTGCCGGTCATCGTCACGCGCCCAAGGACTGTCCGGTGTGCGGCGAGCGCCTGGCCTTGACCCGGCTGTCGTGCGAGGAGTGTGGCACCGAGCTGGCCGGACGCTTTGAGGCCTGTGACTTCTGCTCGCTGCCCACAGAGGACCGCGAACTGTTGCGGGTGTTCCTCGTCTCGCGCGGCAACATGAAAGAGCTCGAGCGCCACTTGGCCGTGAGCTACCCCACGGCTCGAGCCCGCTTCGACGCCATGCTGGGCCGACTCGGCCTGGACCGCCCGGCCCCGACCTCGTCCCGTCTCGACCTGCTCGAGCAACTGGCCAGCGGCGACATTGACGTGGACGAGGCGTTGCGCCGCCTGGCCTGACGTCGGGTCGGGCGCTGCGGTTGCCTCGAGGGCCGGGGCACCAACGAACGCGGACGTAGTTGTTACACCCCCTCGTCACACTGCCTCCATGACTCGAACCCGCCTCACGCTGCTGCTGACTGCGGCCGTCGTGGCCGCGGTGATGGCGCTCGCCGCCCGCCGCTCTGCGCCCGCGCCCGGCACGGCGACGCCGGGCATGGCCACCGTGACCGGCGTGGTCGATGGGGACACGTTGCACGTCCGCCTGGCCGGGCGCTCGGAGCGGGTCAGGCTCATCGGGATCGACACGCCCGAGTCGGTGAAGCCACGGACTCCGGTGGAGTGCTTCGCCAAGGAGGCGTCGGCTCGAACGCATGCGCTCTTGCCTGCGGGCACCACCGTGCGCTTGGTGCGAGACGTGGAGGCCAGGGACCGATACGGCCGACTGCTCGCCTACGTATACCGACCATCCGACGGCCTGTTCGTGAACCTGGCCCTGGCCCGGGACGGCTACGCCGCACCGCTCACCATCCCGCCCAACGTGGCCCACTCGGGCGAGTTCGCGGCTGCGTCCGGGCAGGCGCGGCTGGCCCGGCGCGGCCTGTGGGCCGCATGCGGCGGACCGCATGAACGTGGGTCGGGGGGAGCGGCGGCAGCGCGGGCCGGGGCCGGGGCCAACGAGCAGGCGGTGGCCCCGCCATGACCGGCTACCGTCCCGGCGATGACGTCGCTGGCCGAGCGGTTGGGCTACCCCCCTGACGCCCGGCTGCTGATCGTCACGTGCGACGACCTTGGGTCGAGCCATGCGGCCAACGCGGGCGTGTACGAGGCCTTGCGCACGGGCGTGGCCACCAGCGCCAGCCTCATGGTGCCGTGCCCGTGGGCGAGGGAGGCGGCGGCGCGCTATCGCGGCGAGGACGTCGGGGTGCACCTGACCCTGAACGCTGAGTACGAGCTGTATCGGTGGGGGCCGATCACCCAGGCTCCTTCTCTGCTGGACGGCGACGGCGGGTTCCCGCGCACGGTCGCCGACATGTGGGACCACGCCGACTTGGACGAGGCCCGGCGGGAGTGCCGGGCCCAGTTGGAGCGCGCCATCTATTGGGGCTTCGACGTGAGCCATATCGACTCGCACCTCGGCGCGCTCCAAGGCAGGCCCGAGTTCTTCGACCTGTTCCTCGAACTGGCCGTGGACTTCCGACTGCCGGTCCGCCTGGGCAGCGCGGCCGCGGAGCACGACACGGGCTTCCCCTTCCGGCGCCTGGCCGCCGAGGAGGGCGTGCTCTTCCCCGACCACTTGATCGCGGCCCGGCCCCAGCCGCTTCGGCGCACGCTGGAACGGCTGCTGCTGGAACTGTCGCCCGGCGTGACCGAGGTGACCTGCCGCCCGGCGCTCGACACGCCCGAGCTGCGCTCGCTGGCGCCCGACTGGTCCACGCGCGTGGACGACCACGACGCCCTCGTGCTCGACCACTCGCTGCGCCCCATGGTCGAGCGCGCCGGCGTCGAGCTGATCGGCTACCGCGCCCTGCGCGACCTCATGCGCACCTGACCGACTCTGACTCGCGCCGCCCGCCACCCTCGCGTGTCGCCTGCCCGCCGAGGCGGGCCCGGCGGCAGGGCCCGGTCAGGTGGAGAGGGGCGGGACGGTGCCCGCCACCACGGCCTGTTTCTTGCTGGCCACCACCCCGCCCGCCCGCTCGGCGGTGATGGCGAGCACCGTGGGCTGGCCGTCGTAATGAAAGGCGGCCACGTTGGGGTGGGCGCCCAGGACGCCGACCGAGATCTTCTCGTCGTCCACCACGGCCCACAATTGATACGTCTCGGCGTCCGACAGGGCGGGCAAGGACTGGGCCACGAGGTAGGCCTGGCCGTTGGGGAGCAGAACGGCGTCGGCCAGTCGGGCCCCGTCGTCGGATGTGAGCCGAACGTGTCGGGCGTCGGGATCGGTGACGGCGGCAAGTGCGGCCTGGTCCACGCCCCGCTCGGACATGGCGGTCAGGACGCGGTCGAGCCGATGGTCGAGTCGTGATACCTGGACTCCGAGGACGACGGCGATGAGGGCGGCCGCGGCCAGGCCGGCGGCCAGGAACCGGGCCCCGGCGGCCCGGCGCGGG
>JAUTXP010000011.1 GCA_030837965.1 Acidimicrobiaceae bacterium
AGCACCGCCGCGTCCTCGCCCGGTCCATCGAGGATCCGCAAGCGGCCGCTACCGGTCACCGTCCCGATGACCGACGCGAGCACGTCCCACCGCCGGCAGACCTCGAGCACCCGCTCGAGGTCGGCGGGCGTGACGATGGCCAGCATCCGCTCCTGGCTCTCGCTGAGCATGATCTCCCACGGCGCCATCCCCGGCTGGCGGAGGTGGACGGCCTGGATGTCGACGTCCATGCCGACGCCGCCCTTGGCTGCCGTCTCGCTCGTCGCCCCGGTGATCCCGCCGGCCCCGAGGTCCTGCACGCCGACGACGAGGCCGAGGTCGAGCAGCTCCAGGCACGCCTCGATGAGCCGCTTCTCCTCGAACGGGTCGCCGACCTGCACGTTGGGCCGCTTGGCCTGCTCGGCCTCTTCGTCGTCGCTGAAGCCCTCGCTGGCCATGGTGGCGCCACCGATGCCGTCACGCCCGGTGGACGAGCCGATGAGGACCGCAAGGTTGCCCTCGCCGGAGGCCCGCCCGAGGATCAGCCGCTCCGTCGGCAGCACCCCGAGGCAGAACACGTTCACGAGCGGGTTGTCGGCGTAGCTCTCGTCGAAGACGGTCTCGCCGCCGATCGTCGGGACGCCGACCGAGTTGCCGTAGCCGGAGATGCCGCTGATCACGCCTTCGAAGATCCAGCGGCTGCGGGCGTCGTGCAGCGGCCCGAAACGCAGGGGGTCCATCACGGCAATGGGCCGCGCACCCATGGTGAAGATGTCCCGCAGGATGCCGCCCACGCCGGTGGCCGCGCCTTGATAGGGCTCGACGGCCGACGGGTGGTTGTGGCTCTCGATGCGCAGGGCCACCGCGATCCCGTCTCCCGCGTCGATCACGCCCGCGTTCTCGCCCGGTCCCACCAACACGTGCGGACCTTCGGTGGGGAGCCTGCGGAGGTGAAGGCGGGACGACTTGTACGAGCAGTGCTCGCTCCACATCACCGCGAACATGGCCAATTCCAGATGGTTGGGTTGGCGGCCGAGGATGCGCTCGATGTCGGCCGCCTCCTCGTCGGTGAGCCCGAGGGCCCGGTGGATGGCGGCGTCGGTCACCCCCGCAACCTATCCGCGGCCACGGTCCAGTCCAGGCCCTGCGGATGCCTCCAATAGCGATACACCCACAAAGGCAAATCGGGTGTGTTCTTGAAATCAAGCTGAGTCGTGATGAATACTGCGACAATGGCCACCAGAAAAAAGGCAGCGGCACGGACCAAATCCATGTCCGCTGAACACAAGCAGGCGCTGGCGATCGGCAGAGAGCAAGGCCGGGCTGTGCGCCGTTACCTCGAGGCGCTCGAAGCCCACAGGCCCAAGCGAGGACGCAAGCGCACGCCCGAATCCATTCAAAGGCGCTTGGACGCCATCGAGGAGCGCTTGCTCAGTGCCGACCCGCTCAGCAGGCTTCAGCTCGTGCAGGAGCGCATGGACCTGACCAACGAGTTGGCAGCCAAGTCCAACACCGTCGACATCGGTTCGTTGGAAGAGGAATTCGTCAATGCGGCCAGGGAGTACGGCGACCGCAAAGGCATCAGCTACGCCGCTTGGCGGGAGGCGGGCGTGGACCCGGCCGTGCTCAAGCGGGCGGGCATCCGCCGCGGCGGAGGCGACGTCTAACCCCTTCTTTCTCGCTCTGGAGGACATGGCCTGCGGATTCCACGGGCTATGTCCTCCAGTCGCGTGAAAGGGGCGCGTGGGGGGCCGTCTTAGGCGGCGGCGTTAGGCGGCGGCGTGCAACAGCGAGCGCAGCAACACGGCGCCGTCGACCGAGCCCAACAGCGGCTCCACGGCCCGTTCCGGGTGCGGCATCAGGCCCACCACATTGCCGCCTTCGTTGGCGATGCCGGCAATGTCGTCCATCGATCCGTTGGGATTGTCGACGTAGCGAAGCACGATTCGACCTTGATCTCGAAGTGCGTCCAACGTGTACCCATCGCACGTGTAATTGCCCTCGAAATGATTGATAGGGACACGAAGGAGTTGTCCAACCTGGGCGTCTCCGGTGAGAGCCGATTCGATGCTCTCCACCCGCAACTCCACCGTCGTGCAGACGAACTTCAGGCCCGCGTTCTTCTGCAACGCGCCGGGCAGCAGCCCCGCTTCGGTGAGCACTTGGAAGCCGTTGCAGATGCCAACCACAGGCCCGCCGTCTGACGCGAATTGGCGGACCGCGTCCATCACTGGTGAGAAGCGGGCGATAGCACCGGGCCGGAGATAGTCGCCATGGGCGAAGCCGCCGGGCAGGATCACGGCGTCGAATCCGGCCAAGGCCCGGTCGCCGTGCCACACCAACTCGGCCTTGCCGCCCAGCGCGGCGACCGCCTCCACCGCGTCGTGCTCGCAGTTGGAGCCGGGGAACAGGACAACGCCGACGCGTGCGCTCACGAGGCCGCCTTTGTGAGCGTCACGACGCTGTCCTCGATCACCGGATTGGTGAGGAAGCGCTGGCACAACGCCTCCACCTGTCCTCGCGCCCCAGCCTCGTCGTCGGCCTCGATGTGCAGCCGAATGGCCTTGCCCACCTTCACCTCCGACACGTTGTCGAAGCCCAATGCGGGCAGCGACCGCTCGATGGTGGAGCCTTGCGGGTCGGCGATCCCTGGCCGCAGTCGGACCTCGACGAGGGCCTCGAATGCGCTCATGCCGATCCTCCAAACCAGTCGGCCAGGCGCTTGCCGGTGACCCGCTCGTAGGCCTCGGCATACCGGTCAGCCGACGAGGTCACCACCTCGTCAGGCAGCGGGGGCGGGGGCGGGTTCTTGTCCCAGCCCGTCGACTCCAGCCAGTCGCGGATGGGCTGCTTGTCGAACGAGGGCGGCGTGCTTCCCGGCGACCACGTGTCGGCCGCCCAGAAGCGGGACGAGTCGGGGGTGAGGACCTCGTCGCACAACGACAATTCGCCGTTGATGAAGCCGAGCTCGAACTTGGTGTCGGCGATGATGATGCCCCGCTCCGCAGCCCAACCCGCGCCCCGGTCATAGGCGGCCAGCGACAGGTCCCTGGCCCGCTTGGCCACGTCGGTACCGACCAGTCCGCACGCGGCCTCGAAGGTGATGTTCTCGTCGTGGCCCGTGTCGGCCTTGGTCGACGGCGTGAACACGGGCTCGGGCAGCTTGTCCGACTCCCGCAGGCCAGCGGGCAGCGGCGTGCCGTGCATCGTCCCCGACGACTTGTACTCCTTCCACGCGGACCCGGACAGATAGCCGCGCACGATGCACTCGATGCTCAGCATCTCCGCCTTGTGCACCAGCATCGCCCGGCCCGCCACGCCTTCGATGGCCCGGGCCTCGGCCGGGAACTGGGCGGGGTCGACGGCAATGAGGTGGTTGGGGGCCACGTCGCGCAACAGGTCGAGCCAGAACGCGGTCATGCCCGTCAGCACCCGTCCCTTGTTGGGAATGGGCTCGGCCATCACCACGTCGAAGGCGGACAGGCGGTCGGACGCCACCATCAGCAGGCGGTCGTCCCCGGCGTCATAGATGTCGCGGACCTTCCCTGAGTAGATGTGGGGCAGGGTCATTCGATGGCCTCCAGCGCGTCGAAGATGCGGTCGGTGTTGCGAAGGGCCCGGGTCAGGTCGAAGGCATCGTCCAAGGCGGCCTCGTCCATGGTGACCTCGGGGTCGGATTCGAGCAGCGTCCGGAAGGGCTTGCCTTGCTCCCAGGCGGCCATAGCGTTGCGCTGCACGATGCGATAGGCGTCGTCTCGAGCCAGGCCCGACGCCACCAGGGCCAGCAGCACGGGTTGGCTGAACACCAAGCCGAAGCTGCGGTCCATGTTCTCGAGCATGCGGTCGGGATGCACGACCAGGCCGTCGATCACGCCCGTCATCCGCCGCAGCATGTAGTGGGTGAGGATGGCCGCGTCGGGCAGGACGATGCGCTCCACCGATGAGTGCGAGATGTCCCGCTCATGCCACAGGGCCACGTTCTCCAAGCCTGCGCTGATGTGACCGCGCAGGACACGGGCCAAGCCCGAAAGTTGCTCCGTCTTGATCGGATTCCGCTTGTGGGGCATGGCCGAACTGCCCTTCTGCCCGGCCCGGAACGGCTCCTCGGCCTCGCGCACCTCAGTGCGTTGCAGGTGGCGGACCTCGGTGGCCATCAACTCGATGGTGGCGGCCGTGGACGCGCACGCGTAGAGGAACTCGGCGTGGCGGTCGCGGGCGATCACCTGGGTGGCGGGCACGGGCGTGAGGCCGAGGGCCTGGCACACGTGGGCCTCCACTGCGGGTTCGATGTTGGAGTACGTGCCCACCGCGCCCGAGAGCTTTCCCACCGCGATGGTGCGGCGGGCCGTGGCCAGCCGGGCCCGGTCGCGGTCGGCCTGCAAGGCCCACAAGGCGAGCTTGGCCCCGAATGTCGTGGGCTCGGCGTGGACGCCGTGCGTGCGGCCGACCATGGCCGTGTCCTTGAACTCGACCGCCCTGCGCTTGAGGGCATGAACCAGATCGGTGGACGCGCCCAACAGCACGTCGGCGGCGCGGGTGAGGGTGACGCACAACGCGGTGTCGACCACGTCCGAGGACGTCAGCCCGTAGTGGACCCAGTTGCCCGCGGGCGGGCCGATGGCGGCCTGCACCACGTCGACAAAGGCGGCCACGTCGTGGTCGGTGACCCGCTCGCGCTCGGCGATGCGATCGACCATGGCCGCGTCGACGGTCGGCGCCTTGGCCCGCACCGCGGCGGCATCGTCGGCGGGGACCACGCCCAGCGCGGCCAGCCCTTCCACGGCCAACACCTCGACTTCGAGCCACGTGGCGAAGCGGGCCTCGTCCGTGAACAGCGAGGCCATCTCCAGCAGGGAGTACCGCTGGATCATCGGGCTCCTGCGGCGCGGAACTCGGCCAGCCGCTTGGCCATCTCGGTATCGGTGACGGACAGCATCTCGGCCACCAGGATGGCGGCGTTGGCGCTTCCGTCCACGGCCACCGTGGCCACCGGGATGCCCTTGGGCATCTGCACGGTGGCGTACAGCGCGTCGACACCATTGAGGGCGCCGCCGGAGAGGGGCACGCCGATGACGGGCAGGGTGGTGTGGGCCGCGACCACGCCCGCCAGGTGGGCAGCCATGCCCGCCCCGCAGATGACGGCGGCATAGCCGTTCTCACGGGCCGACTCGGCGAAGGCGGCCACGTCGTGGGGCGTGCGGTGGGCGGACATGACCCGCACATCGGGCTCGATGCCGAAGCGTTCGAGCATGTCGCTCGCTCCCGCCATCTTGTCCTTGTCGTTGGGCGAGCCCATGAGCACGGCGACCTTCGTCATGACGCGGCGATGTCCTTTCGATAGTGCATGCCTGGAAACGTGATGTGGGTGATGGCCTCGTAGGCCCGGGCGCGGGCCTCGGTCAACGATGGCGCAACGGCGGTGACGTTCAGGACGCGCCCGCCGCTGGTGCGGTCTTCGGCGTCGATGCCGGCCCGAAAAACGGTCACGCCCTCCACGGCTTCGGCCTGGTCGATGCCCGCCACGGGGTCGCCGGTTCGGGTCGACGTCGGGTAGCCCTCGGCGGCCAGCACGACGGTGATGCACGCGTCGGCCGTGGCCGTGGGCGTGGGCAGCGGGTCCCCCACCGCCGCGGCCCAAAGCAGTTCGGCCAGATCGGAGGTGAGGCGGGGCAGCACGACCTGGGCCTCGGGATCGCCGAAGCGCACGTTGTACTCGAGCATGCGGGGCCCGTCCGGCGTGAGGATGAGGCCCGCGTAGAGCACGCCGCGGTAATCGATGCCTCGACGCTGCAACTCGGCCAACGTGGCGTCGACCATCAGCGCGGCGGCGTCGATGGCCGGGGCCGTGCCCGGCACGGGCGAGAAGGCGCCCATGCCTCCGGTGTTGGGGCCCATGTCGCCGTCCCCGACCCGCTTGTGGTCGCGGGCCTCGGGCAGCAACACGAACTCCTTGCCGTTGCACACGGCCAGCACGCTCAACTCCGGGCCGGTCAGGAGTTCCTCGATGACGACGGCGCCGTGCTCGACCTTGGCCTGGGCGTCGGCCAGCAGGGCCTCCGGGTCGGCCGAGACGAACACGCCCTTGCCCGCGGCCAGGTAGTCGGTCTTGACCGCGGCGCCGGGCAGTTCGGCGATGAACTCGGCCATGCCGCCGGCGCCGGCGGCGGCGCCTGCCTCTGCCTTGGTGAAGGTGCGGTGGCGGGCAGTGGGCACGCCGGCGGCCACCAACACGTCCTTCATCCAGCCCTTGGAGCCTTCCAGCATGGCCCCGTCCGCGCCCGGGCCGAACACGGCCTGCCCGTCGGCGCGCAGGCGGTCGGCCAGTCCCTCCACCAAAGGTGCCTCGGGCCCGATGATGACGAGGTCCGCGCCCGCCACGTCGTCGTCATCCGAAAGCACGCGGGCCGTGCGGGACAGCACCGTGCGCAGCGCGTGCTCTCTGCCTCCGCGGCCGACGACGGCGACTCGCATTAGAGCGACGCGGCGAAGTGGACGAACTGATCGCGGGCCCGCCCGACAGCCACGGTGTTGATGGGCACGCCGCACTCCCGTTGCAACAGCTCGATGAAGTCGTGCGCCTCCTTCGGCAGGTGGTCAGGCTCGTATGCGCTCGACAGGTCGCTCTTCCAACCCGGCAGTTCCTCGTAGATCGGCTTGGCCCGGTGCAACTCGGACTGGTGGTAGGGCAGGTCGCGCACAACCCGGCCGTCGATGTCGTAGGCCACACAGACCTTGATGACGTCGAACTGGTCGAGCTTGTCGATCTTGCCCACCATCAGTTCGGTCAGCGAGTTGAGGCGCGCCGCGTGGCGCATCATCACCGTGTCGAACCAGCCCACACGGCGGCGGCGGCCGGTGACGGAGCCGAACTCCTCGGCCCACTCGATGAGCTGGTCGGCCTCGTCGCCCAACAGCTCCGTGGGGAACGGTCCGCTGCCGACGCGGGTGACGTAGCCCTTGGCGATCCCGATGACCCGGTTGATGTGGAGGGGGCCGATTCCTGCGCCCACGCACGCCCCGCCCGCCACGGGGTTGGACGAGGTGACGAACGGATAGGTGCCGTGGTCCAGGTCGAGGAAGGTGGCCTGGGCCCCTTCGAAGAGGACGTGCTCGCCCCCCTCCAGGGCGTCGTGGACCAGGTTGACCGTGTCGGTGATGAGGGGCCGGATGCGCGGCAGGTACTCGTCCAGATAGAGCGAGGCGATCTCGTCGGCCTGCTTGGGCAGGCGGTTGAAGATCTTGGCCAGGACGTTGTTCTTCTCTTTCAGCACCACGTCGAGCTTTTGGCGGAAGATCTTGGGGTCGAGCAGGTCCTGCACCCGCAGGCCGATGCGGTTGGCCTTGTCCGCATAGGTGGGTCCGATTCCCGACTTGGTGGTGCCCAGCTTGTTCTTGCCCAGGCGCCGCTCGGTGAGGGCGTCGATCTCCTCGTGGTACGGCATGATCAGGTGGGCGTTGCCGCTGAGGCGCAGCCTGCTGCAGTCGATGCCCTTGGACTCGAGGGTGTCGATCTCGCGCAGCATCACGCCCGGGTGCACGACGACGCCGTTGCCGATGACCGGCGTGACGTGTTCGTAGAGGATGCCGCTGGGGATGAGCTGGAGGATGTAGATCTCGCCGTCCACCACGATGGTGTGCCCGGCGTTGTGGCCGCCCTGGTAGCGGACGACCATCGACATCTCTTTGGCAAGCAGGTCGGTGAGCTTGCCCTTCCCCTCGTCACCCCACTGGGTGCCGACCACGACGGTGGCAGGCACGCGGCTCCCTCGAAGTCGGCGGATGCGGCCGGGTCAGCATAGCGGCCACCCCTCACCCCGCCCCCCTCGATCTTTTCCACAGCAGCAGGTGCTGTGGAAAAGTTCGGGGGGTCAGGCGCAGGAGGTGAAACGGAGGGGGCTGGTGCCCTCCACCACCGAGCCCGGGTGCTTGTCGGCCCAGCGGATCAGGGCCTGGCGCAGCTCGTCGGCGTCCTGGGGCGTGTCCATCACCGCGTCGACCCGCACGCACGTCTTCGAGCCCTGGTCCCAGGCGACGTAGCGGTCGCCGCCCCAGCCCGCGGCGGCCCTCAGAAGCGTGGTCCGGTCGGTGATGACGTTCTCCAACTGCTGAAGGAAGCCGAACTCGCCGAACACGCCCCTGTCGATGACCTTGGCCCCGTTGTCGGTGGGTGGCTCGGGCACGTCGACCGGGCCCTCGCCCGCCAAGAACTTGTCCGGGTGGATGAGCTGCTCGGACGTGGTGGGCGGGGTGACAAAGGCGGCGTCGAGCCGGGCCTGTCCGGCCTGCGAGAACACGGCCTGGGCGAAGGGCGGACCGACGGTGTAAGGGAACGTGAGCGACTCGATGAGCACGTCGGGCACCTTGCTCAGGTCCCCCACCTGGCCGTTCTGCTCGGCCTCGGCCTGCTGCTGGTCCTTCTTCGACAGCGTGGCCGCGTACAGCCGCTCGATGCGCACGGCGTCGCCTTCGAGCAGGCCGGAAAAGGCCTGGTCGGCCTCGTCGTGGCGCTTGGCCAGGTCCGGGCGGTCCACGCCGAAGTGCTGGTCCTGGGCCGCGTGGGTCAGCTCGTGGACGAGGACCTCGCGCACCGCGGGCGTGGCCTTGGCGCCCCGCACGAAGAGGGCCTTGGCCTTGGGGTCGTAGTAGCCCAGGACCGCGCCGCCCAACAGGGCCTGCTGGGCCTTGGCCAGGTCCACGTCGGGGCCGATCAGGTCCAGGGCCCGCAGCACCTTGGCCGACTTCTCGACCTCGGCCTTGTCCACCTTGGACTGGTCGGCGATGCGCTTGCGAAAGGTCTTGTCGTCCAACAGCGTGACCTTGACCGGCTGCGTGAAGGCCAGGCCGCGGGTCTTCTCCACGAACGCCTCCAACTGCGAGATGAGCGACGCCAGCTCGGGGGGCACCAGGGGCTCACCCGGCTTTCCCGTGGTGGTCGTGGTCTCGGGCTGGCCGGGGACGCTGGAACTGGGCGAGACCTGGAGCGTGGTCGGGGTGGTGGGACCCGCCTCGTCGTCGTGGGTGGCCAGGCCGGTCACGCCCGCAACCAGCAGCACGGCGATGGCCACGGGGACGAAGCGGGCGGCGGCGTTCACCAGGCGGCTCACGGTCCCAGCCTGCCCCATGGGCCGAGCGCGTCGGTACGCGCCGTCGATAGCGTGCGTCCATGACCGACACGACATGGCTCGACGCCACCGCCCAGGCCGACCTCGTGCGCACGGGCCAGGCCTCGCCGCGGGAGTTGGTTGATACGGCCATCGAGCGGGTCGAAAAGCTCAACCCGCAACTGAATGCGGTCATCATCGAACGCTTCGACAAGGCCAGGGCCGAGGCGGCCGGGCCGTTGGCGGACGGGCCCTTCCAAGGCGTGCCCTTCGTCCTCAAGGACTTGATGGCCACATCCGAGGGCGACGCCCATCACGCCGGGTTCAAAGGGGTGAAGGACGCCGCCTATGTGGCCGACGCCGACACCGAGTTGGTGCGCAGGTTCCGGGCCGCGGGGCTGGTGTGCATCGGCCGGACCAACACGCCGGAACTGGGGCTGGTGCCGACCACGGAGCCCGATGCCTACGGCCCGTCCCGCAACCCGTGGGACACCGGGCGATCGACGGGCGGGTCGAGCGGGGGTTCGGCCGCCGCGGTGGCGTCCGGCATGGTGGCCCTCGGCCATGCCAACGACGGCGGCGGGTCCATCCGCATCCCGGCCAGCGAGTGCGGCCTCGTCGGCCTGAAGCCGTCACGCGGCCGGGTACCCCTGTGGCCCAGGGCCGAGGCGTGGGGCGGGCTGGTCGCGGAGTTGGCCGTGACCCGCAGCGTGCGCGACACGGCCGCCATCCTCGACGCGGTGGCCGGGCCTGTGGCCGGCGACATCCACACGCCCTCGCCGCCCGCCCGGCGGTACGCGGACGAGGCCGGTGTCGATCCCGGCCGGCTGCGCATCGGGCTGCTGACCACCGCGCCGGACGGGCAGACGCCGACCCATCCCGACTGCGTGGCCGGGGCCGAGTCGGCGGCCCGGCTGTTGGAGTCTCTCGGGCACCGGGTGGAGACGATTGACGCGGCCGCCTTCGACGTGGCCGACCTCACCGAGTCCTTCCTCCCCTGCTACTTCGTGTGGACGGCAGCCGATGTAGACGCATACGGAGCGCGCATCGGACGGCCCTTGACCGAGGCGGACATGGAGCCGGGCACGTGGGCCCTGGCCGAGGCCGGGCGGTCGGTGACCGGGACCGAGTACGTGGCCGGGCTCGAGGGCCTGCACCGGGCGTCGGCCGCCATCCAGCAGTGGTGGGCGGCCGGGTGGGACCTGCTGCTCACGCCCACCATTCCCGAGCCGCCGTTGGTGCTGGGCCAGTTCGCGGCCACGCCCGACAACCCGTTGGCGGGGGTCTTCCGGGCCGCGTCCGTCGTGGCCTACACCATGCCGTTCAACGTCACCGGCCAGCCCGCCGTCTCGCTGCCGTTGCACTGGACCGACGCGGGCCTGCCCATCGGCGTGCAGTTGGTGGCCGGGTACGGGCGCGAGGACGTCTTGGTGCGCGTGGCCGCCCAGGCCGAGGCGGCCCAGCCCTGGTCCGACCGCCGCCCGTCGCTCTGACCCGCCGCCCCCGCAACTTTTCCACAGCAGCAGGTGCTGTGGAAAAGTTGGGAGGGCAGGGCTACTTCAGGGTGAGGTCGTCGCCCGCCACGTCCACGGTGACGGTGTCGCCCTCGACGTACCGGCCTTCCAGCAGGGCCAGGGCCAAGGGGTCACCGATCTGGCGCTGGATCAGCCGCCGCAGCGGCCGCGCTCCGTAGACCGGGTCGTACCCCTTGCGGGCCAGCCAGGCCTTGGCCTCGTCGGCCACCTCGAGCCGCAGCCTGCGCTGAGCCAGCCGCTCGTCCAACTCGCGCAACTGGATGACGACGATGTGCTCGATGTCAGCCTCGGTCAGGGCCCGGAAGCGCACGATCTCGTCGATGCGGTTGATGAACTCGGGCTTGAAGTAGTCCCTCGGGTCGCCCGGGATGTTCGACGTCATGATCAACACCGAGTTGGTGAAGTCGACCGTGCGACCCTGCCCATCGGTCAGCCGCCCGTCGTCCAGCACCTGCAACAAGATGTTGAACACGTCCGGGTGGGCCTTTTCGATCTCGTCCAGCAGCACCACCGCGTACGGCCGCCGGCGCACGGCCTCGGTCAACTGGCCGCCCTCGTCGTAGCCCACGTAGCCGGGCGGCGCGCCGACCAGCCGGGACACGGAGTGCTTCTCCATGTACTCGGACATGTCGATGCGGACCATGGCCCGGGCGTCGTCGAAGAGGAAGTCGGCCAGCGAGCGGGCCAACTCGGTCTTGCCCACGCCGGTGGGGCCGAGGAAGAGGAACGAGCCGATGGGCCGGTCCGGGTCGGACAGCCCGGCCCGTGAGCGCCGGATGGCGTTGGCCACTGCGGCCACCGCGTCGTCCTGCCCCACCACCCGCTCGTGAAGGACCTCCTCCATGCGGACCAGCTTGGCGATCTCGCCTTCCAACAGCCGCGAGACGGGGACGCCGGTCCACTTGGCCACCACCTCGGCCACGTCCTCCTCGTCAACCTCCTCCTTCAGCATCTTCTGCTCGCGTTGCAGGTCGGCCAGCCTGGCCGTGGCCGCGTCGACCTGCTTCTCCAACTCGGGGATCTGGCCGTAGCGGATCTCGGCCGCCCGCTCCAGGTCCTGCTCGCGCTCGACCGCGTTGCGCAGCGACTCCAACTCCTCCTTCAGCGAGCGGATGGCGGCAATGGCCTCCTTCTCCTGCTGCCAGTGGGCCTTCATGCCGTCGGACTGCTCGCGCAGGTTGGCCAACTCCTCGTCCAGCTTGGAGAGGCGTTCCATGGAGGCCGAGTCGGTCTCCTTGGACAGGGCGACGCGCTCGATCTCCAACTGGCGGATGCGGCGCTCGACCACGTCGATCTCGGTGGGCATGGAGTCGATCTCGATGCGCAGCCTGCTGGCCGCCTCGTCCACCAGGTCGATGGCCTTGTCGGGCAGGAAGCGCCCGGTGACGTACCTGTCCGACAACACGGCCGCGGCGACCAGGGCCGCGTCCTGGATGCGCACGCCGTGGTGCACCTCGTAGCGCTCCTTGAGGCCGCGCAGGATGGCGATGGAGTCCTCGACGGACGGCTCGCCCACGTACACCTGCTGGAACCGGCGCTCGAGGGCCGGGTCCTTTTCGATGTGCTTGCGGTACTCGTCGAGCGTGGTGGCGCCGATCATGCGCAGCTCGCCCCGGGCCAGCATGGGCTTGATCATGTTCCCAGCGTCCATGGCCCCCTCGGCCGCGCCCGCGCCCACGATCGTGTGCAGCTCGTCGATGAAGGTGATGACCTCGCCCTGGGCGTCGGTGATCTCCTTGAGGACGGCCTTCAACCGCTCCTCGAACTCGCCCCGGTACTTGGCCCCGGCCACCATCGAGGCCAGGTCCAGCGCCAGCAGCCGCTTGTTCTTCAGCGACTCGGGCACGTCGCCCTCCACGATGCGACGGGCCAGGCCTTCCACGATGGCCGTCTTGCCCACACCGGGCTCCCCGATGAGAACGGGGTTGTTCTTGGTCCGCCTGCTGAGGACCTGGATGACCCTGCGGATCTCCTCGTCCCGGCCGATGACTGGGTCGAGCCTGCCTTTGCGGGCCTCCTCGGTGAGGTCCCGGCCGTACTTCTCGAGGGCCTGGTACTGCTCCTCGGGGTTCTGGCTGGTGACCCGGTGGCTGCCCCGAACGTCCCGAAGGGCGGCGAGCAGGTCGTCGCGTCCGACGTCGAGCAGGCCGGGCACATCGGCCAGAGCGAGCAGGACATGCTCGATGGACAGGTACTCGTCGCCCAGATCGACCCGGTCCCTGTCGGCCCGCTCCAGCGCGTCCCTGAGGTCCCTGCTCACCTGGGCCTCGCCGCCGTAGGCCTTGGGCACCCGGGCCAGCGCGTCGTGGACCTTGTTGCGCAGGCTGGGCGGGGCCACGCCCACCTTTTGCAGGACGGGCAGCACGACCGTGTCCTCCTGGCCCAGCATGGCGCCCAGCAGATGGGCGGGGGTGACCTCGGCGTGGCTGCCTGCCCGGGCCGCCTCCATGGCCGCGTTGAAGGCCTCCTGGATCTTCAACGTCCATCGATTGGGGTCCAACGCCACTGGCAACTCCTCTATGCAGAAAACTTGCCAGTCAGTGTATCAACTTTGGCCCATCGATCGGCCCGGCCACGCGGGGCCCCTCGGCCGGACAGTGGGCGTCGAGCACGGCCAGCAGCAGGGCCATCGAATCGAGGGATACTGCGTCGTCCGTCGTGGCGTCGGCGTGATCGGCGGCGGCGGTGGCGGCGTCGGTGGCGTGGTGTTCGACGGCCGCCGTCCCGTCCTCGAACAGGCGGATCACGACCGACGCCCCGGCCGGGCTGGCCATGCCCTCCCCGACCACGGCCCCGTCGCAGGGTGCGGTCGGGTCGTCCCGCAGGTCGACCACGTCGTCCAGGCCGATGTGGACCAGCACCCTGGACAAGGCGTCGTGCAGCATCAGCGGCCCCAGGTGCACGCCCACCCGCGGTCTGCTCGCCGTCATGTCTCGACTGAACCGCGACCGCCGTCCGTCGTCACCATCGGAATTGACGATTCCGTACACTCCGGCTCCATGCGGGTGGTGGTGACGGGCGGCGCCGGGTTCTTGGGATCGCACCTGTGCGAACGGCTGCTCGACAGGGGCGACGAAGTGGTCGCCGTCGACAACCTGGTCACCGGCTCGCCCGACAACGTGGCCCATCTGTTCGGCAGGCCGGGCTTCAGCCTGGTGCGTCACAACGTGAGCAACTACGTGCACGTGAGCGGGGCGGTGGACGCCGTGCTGCACTTCGCCAGCCCGGCCTCGCCCAAGGACTATCTCGAGTTGCCGATCCCCACGTTGAAGGTGGGGAGCATCGGGACCATGAACTGCCTGGGACTGGCCAAGGACAAGGGGGCCAGGTTCTTGCTGGCATCGACCAGCGAGGTCTACGGCGACCCGCAGGTCCATCCCCAGACCGAGGACTACTGGGGGCACGTCAACCCCATCGGGCCACGGGGCGTGTACGACGAGGCCAAGCGCTTCGCCGAGGCCATGACCATGGCGTACCACCGCTTCCACGGCGTGGACGTGCGCATCGTGCGCATCTTCAACACCTACGGCGAGCGCATGCGCCCGGACGACGGCCGG
Source organism: Acidimicrobiaceae bacterium (assembly GCA_030837965.1). GTDB lineage: Bacteria > Actinomycetota > Acidimicrobiia > Acidimicrobiales > JAUTXP01 > JAUTXP01. The sequence continues at coordinate 14,173 of JAUTXP010000011.1, forward strand.
GTGGTGTCGAACTTCTTGGTCCAGGCCCTTCGGGGCGCGCCCATCACCGTCTACGGCGAGGGCTCGCAGACCCGCAGCTTTTGCTATGTGGCCGACGAGGTGACCGGCATCCTGGCCCTGCTCGACTCGGACTGCGTGGGCCCGGTCAACATCGGCAACCCGGCCGAGTTCACGGTGGCCGAACTGGCCCGGCTGGTGATCGACGTGACCGGGTCGGCTTCACAGGTCGTGTTCCGGCCGCTGCCGGAGGACGACCCGACGCAGCGCAGGCCCGACATCACCCTGGCCCAGGAGCGGCTGGGGTGGACGCCGCAGGTGCCGCTGGCCGAGGGCCTGCGGCGAACGGCCGACTGGTTCGTGGCCCGCCTGGCCTGACGGCCTGCGCTTGTGCGGGCGTCCGCTTCGACCGATGCGGCGGCCTTGGCCACCGCTGTCAGCACTCGTTCTTGCGCAATTCACCAATTCTGATGATCCCTCGAAACCCGGATGGGTTTTCATTCCTGTAGACCGGACTGGTGTTCGGAAGCGGGGTTCCGAACGAGTGCGGCGGACACGGAGGATCGAATGCGTTTGGTGATCCAAATGGAGCAGCGGCTGTACCGCGAGGGGTTGGCACAACTTCTCGACGGCCAGTCGGACATCACTGTGGTGGGCGCCGTCTGCGGACGGGCCGAGACGGTGACCGTGTGCCATGACGCCGATCCGGATGTGTTGGTGATCGAAGTGGTCGGGGACGGCGAGGCGGGCACGGACGTGTCGTCCATCGCCCGGATGGTGGCCGCCGTGCGCAGGCGCAGGCCGTCCGTGCGCGTGGTGGCGGTGTGCGACGACGAGGCCGCTCGGGCGTTGTCGGACGCCGAGGTGGATGGTGCCGGGCTGTCAGGTGTGATCGGGCGTGGCGATGGCGTAAGAGGTGTGCTGCGGGCTATTCGGCGTGCCTTCTCGACGCCGGTCGCGGTGGTGCTGGCGTCGTCCGAGACATCGAGCGGCGGCCGCGAGGAGAAGCCGGTGCTGACCCGCCGGGAGGTGGACGTGCTGCGCCTCATCGGCCGGGGCTTCACCACCCGGGACATGGCCGGTGCGCTGGCCATCAGCCCCAAGACGATCGAGAACCACAAGCAGCGCATGTTCGCCAAGCTGGGTGTGCAGAACCAGGCCCACGCCGTTGGGTTGGCGCTGCGGACCGGGCTGCTCGGGACCGAGACCGGGCTCGCGCCTGGGCGGCACGGCGCGTACGGCGTCCACCGGGCCGTCGTCGGCCTGTAAGCCGAGGTCATGTCCACCGTCTTGCTGCTGGGCCGACCCGGCCTGCGCGCCGATCTCATCGCCCACCTCCTGGCTCAGGCCGGGGTGGAGGTGCGGGTGGGGTTCGAGGGTGCGGGTGCCGGGGGTGCGGTGGCCGGGGCGGGGACGGTGGCCGTGCTGGTCGACCCGCTGCGACCGCATTGGGCTGCGGCCAGGGCGGCCGGGAAGGGCGTGGTCTTGGTGGCCGACCCCGGCGCCCAAGGGCGGGACATGGTGGCGGCCATGCTGCGGGGCGCAGACGCGGTGATCGAGGCCGATGTGGACGCGGCGACCATGGTCGAGGCCATCGAGGTGGTGGCCGCGGGCGGCGCCGTGGTCACGCCTTCATTGGTGCGTCCGCTGCTCGACGCGGCCCGCGAGGACGCGGATGCCGCTTCGGTGCGACTGACCAGGCGGGAGCTGGACATCCTGCGCTCCATCGACGAAGGGCACACGGTCAAGCAGACGGCCCGGGCCCTGGGCATCACCATCAAGACGGTGGAGAACCTGCAAAGCCGGATGTTCCGCAAGCTCGAGGCCCGCAACCGGGCTCAGGCCATCACTCGGGCCCACGCGTTGCGCCTGCTCGACCGCGACCCTGTCTAAGCGCCGGCGTCAACAGGCGCAGCCGTGTACCGCCGGTATCGCTACGGCGACTTGAGCGGGCCCCACCACCACGTGTTCTCGCGGTACCACGCCACCGTCTCGGCCAAGGCCTCGTCCAGGCCGCGGGCGGGCCGCCAGCCGAGGGCCTCGACCTTGGACGTGTCGATGGAGTACCGGCGGTCGTGGCCCAGTCGGTCCTCGACGTACTGCACCATCTCCTCGCCCCCGCCCATGAGCGCGAGGATGCGGTTCGTCAGCTCGCGGTTGGGGATCTCGTTGCCCGCACCGATGTTGTAGATCTCGCCGATCGTCCCCTTGCGCACGATCAGGTCGACGGCCGCGCAGTTGTCGGCCACGTAGCACCAGTCGCGCACGTTCAGGCCGTCGCCGTAGAGCGGGACCTTCTGGCCTTCGAGCAGGTTGGTGACGAACAGCGGGATGACCTTTTCGGGGTACTGCCAGGGGCCGAAGTTGTTCGACGACCGGGTGACGATGACGGGCAGGCCGTAGGTCGAGAGGTAGGACAGGGCGATCAGGTCGGAGCCCGCCTTGGACGCCGAGTAGGGCGAGCGGGGGTCGAGGCGGTCGGTCTCGGAGAACGAGCCCTCGGCGATGCTGCCGTACACCTCGTCAGTCGAGATGTGGATCACGCGCTCGACCCCGTGGCCGCGGGCCACGTCCATGACCACGTTGGTGCCGAGGCAGTTGGTGTGCACGAACTGGTCGGGGTCGACGATGGAGCGGTCGACGTGGCTCTCGGCCGCGAAGTGCACGACGGTGTCGCAGCCCTTCATGGCGTCGACCACCGCGTCCCGGTCGGTGATGTCGCCCTTGATGAAGGAGTACCGGGGGTTGTCGGCCACGTCCTGCAAGGTGGACGTGTTGCCCGCGTAGGTGAGGGCGTCGTAGACGAGCACCTCGTCGTCCGTGGTGCCCAGGACATGTCGGACGTAGTTCGATCCGATGAAGCCGGCGCCGCCGGTCACGAAGAGCTTCACGGCAGGTCCAACTGCGAGTCGTCGCCCAGCATGAGGCGAACGGCCTGGGGCAGCAGGTCGCTCTTTTGCACGATGGAGCGCTTCCCGATCAGCGAGTCGATGACTCGGCGGATGCCGATCACCTGGCTGTCGCGCAACAACACGGCGTGCTCCACCTCCGAGTCGACGATCCGACACTGTTCGGCCACCGCGCTAAACGGGCCGATGTAGCTGTCCACGACCTCGGTTCCCGCGCCGATGACGGCCGGGCCGCGCACGACCGATCGGGTGACGGTCGCGCCTTGCTCGATGACCACCCGGCCCTCGATGCGGCTGGCCGCGTCCACGGTGCCGTCGATGCGCCGGTCGAGCGTTTCGAGGATGAGCCGGTTGGCTTCGAGGAGGGGCGTGAGCTTGCCGGTGTCGATCCACCAGCCGTCGTGGATGAGGGACTGGACCCGCTCGCCGTTGTCGACCAGCCACTGGATGGCGTCGGTGATCTCGAGCTCACCTCGAGCGGACGGGCGGATGGCGCGCACCGCGCCGTGGATGCGCTTGTCGAAGAGGTAGACGCCCATGAGGGCCAGGTCCGAAGGGGGGACCTCGGGCTTTTCGACCAGGCGGACGACCTCGCCGCGGTTGTCGAGCTCGGCCACGCCGAACCGCTGCGGGTCGGGGACCTTGGTGAGCAAGATGGTGGCCGCCACCTCGGCCGGGCGGTGGGCGAAGGACGAGACCAGATCCGACAGGCCGCCTTCGAGCAGGTTGTCGCCCAAGTACATGACGAAGTCGTCGTCGCCGAGGAAGTCCTGGGCGATGAGGACGCAGTGGGCCAAGCCGAGGGGGGCCTCTTGGGGGAGGTAGGTGACGTGCATGCCCCACTGCTCGCCGGTGCCCACCGCGGCCCGGACCTCGTCGCCGGTGGCGCCGATGACGATGCCGACGTCTTGAACGCCCGCGTTGGCCATGGCCTCGAGGCCGTAGAAGAGGATGGGCTTGTTGGCCACGGGGACGAGCTGCTTGGCCGACGTGTAGGTGATGGGCCGCAGGCGGGTGCCCTCCCCGCCGGCCAGGATCAGACCCTTCACGAAGCCGTGGCCCGGGGCGGCGACGTCATCGACTGGCGCACCCGCCCAAGCTAGCAACGGCCGTGCTCGTACCCGACCCCGCCGTGCCCGAGTCCAACCCGCCGTGCGCGCATCCGACCAGCCGACCCCGGCCTGGTCCTCCACCGTTCTGGGCACCCTTTCTTGTCATATGCCGAAGAAAAGGTGCCCAGAACGGGAAAGGGGGGCGCCGGGGGGGGAGGGCCGGAGGCGGGGCGG
>JAUTXP010000033.1 GCA_030837965.1 Acidimicrobiaceae bacterium
CGGGGCGCTGACGCAGCGCGCCCAACGCGGCCTTGGCCCCGGCCGGCCCGGCCGGTCCAGCCGGCCCAGCCGAAGGGACAGACGCTGGCGGCGGCGCCGCCAGGTTCGGGGCAGGCTCGGCCACGACCTGTTCGACCGTGGCCCTGGCCTCGGCCCGGGCGGGCTCGGTGACGTGGCCGGACAGGCCCCGCTCCAGTCGTTCAATGCGCTCCAACAGGGCCGCGGGCGAGGTGTCGGCCTCGGGCCGAGCCAACCGAACGACCGCCACCTCCAAGGTGATGCGGGGATCGAGCGCGTCGCGCATGTCGATCACGGCCTGGCCGAGGGCCTCCATCGCCCGCGTCAGGCCGGCGGGCCCGAGGCGTGCGGCCTGTTCGGCCAGCCTGTCCCTGGCCACGTCGGGCACGGCCACCAGTTCCGCCGCCTTCATGGACATGAGGAAGGCGTTGCGCAGATGCTCGAGCACGTCCGTGGCCAGCCGCCGCGGATCGAGCCCCGCGCTGCACGACTCGGCGATGGCGAGCAGGCCTCGTCCCGCATCCCTGTCGGCCACGGCCTCCACCAGTTCGGCCACTCGGTCCACGCCCTCGTCGCCCGCCATGTCGCCCGCGGCGGCCACTTGGTCGAGCACGGACAAGGCGTCTCTCGCCGACCCGCTGCCCCGCCGCATGACCAGGTCGATGGCCTCGGGCGACACGCCCAGCGCGGCCGACTGGTTGATCTCGTTCAGCAACCCGGCCAGCACGTCGCCCGAGAGCAGGCGGAACTCGTAGTGCTGGGTGCGGCTGCGGATGGTGGGGAGGACCTTTTGCGGGTCGGTGGTGGCCAGGACGAAGACCACGTGGGCGGGCGGCTCCTCCAGCGTCTTGAGCAAGGCGTTGGAGGCCGCGGCCGAGAGCATGTGGACCTCGTCCACGATGTAGACCTTGCGCCTGCCCGGGTTGCCCAGCGCGGCGCGGGCGACCAGGTCCCGCATGGCGTCGACCCCGTTGTTGGACGCGGCGTCGAGCTCCTGCACGTCGAGCGACGAGCCGGTGCGGATCTCGATGCAGGCCTGGCACTGGTTGCACGGCTCGCCGTCTTGCAGGTCGGTGCAGTTGAGGGCTTTGGCCAGCACGCGGGCGGTGGACGTCTTGCCCGTGCCCCGCGGGCCGCTGAAGAGGTAGGCATGGGCCACCCGCCCCTCCCTGACCGCGTTGCGCAGGGCTCGGGTGATGTGGTCCTGGCCGCGGACCTCGGCAAAGGTCTGGGGCCGGAAGCGCCGGTACAGCGACTGGTACGGAGCGTCTTCGGCCATGGGCCGGATGCTACCGGCGGGGTGTGCGGGAACCACCTGCCAGTCGGCGGCGGCACGGCTGGGTCGGCACGGCTGTCGGGATGGCCGGCCGGCATGGCGGTCGGAACGGGTCGGCCCGCCGGTCGGTGCGACGGCCAGGCTGACTGCGGCACACGGCGCTTTCCGCTGAGAGCTGCTGCCTTCCGGCCCTGACTCGGTTCACGGGGCGCTGTTGCGCAGGACCCGGCCGCCGCACAGACCGACGGGCCAGAGGGAACAGGTTACCCTGTCCCGTCTGCGGCGTCCCCGCGACGTCCCTGGAGGGATGCGAGAGCGGCCGAATCGGCACGATTGGAAGTCGTGTGAGGGGCAACCCTCCGTGGGTTCAAATCCCACTCCCTCCGCCAAAATGCCCCACTTGCTCACCTGACCCCTTGGCCCGCCGATTTAGAGCGGTGAGGGGAAGGGGAGGTGGACGCGTGGTCGATCGAGCGCCTGAGGGCATGCAGCGCTTCACCATGCGCCGAGAGTTCGACTGCTCGGGCGTGTCGGGCACCGGCATGGTGTTGGAAGGCGTGGCCTTCTCCACCGGCGTGGTCGTCATCCACTGGCTGACCCCGCCACCCCGTGGGTCCATCAGCGTGTTCGACTCGCTGGAGCAGTTCCTGTCGATCCACGTGCGCCCGCATCCGTCGAATCGGACGGTGATCGAGTTTGAGAACGGCGAGCGCTATGTGTGCGGGGAGTCGCCCGAGTTCAGCCTGGTGGGTCTGCCCGACTGAGGAATGCGGCCGCGCCCGGAGGCCGAGCGCAGCTACCGGCGAGCAGCTAGCTACAGCGGATGACGCCGAGGGTCACGTTCTGGCAGTTGGCGGGCTGGCCCGACGTGCCCCCGCTGCCGCCGCCGCTCGTGCCACCACCACCTGCACCGCTGCTGGACGAGCCGCTGTTGGGCTGCGGGCTGCCGCTGGACTGGGGCGCGGACCTGCTCGAGGTCGGGCCGGGCCGGGCCGGTGGCGGTGGACCGGCCGCCGGGGGGCGCAGCGTGAGCGCGCCGCTGCCGTTGTCGAACTGCACCGGCTCGCGGCCCGGATAGTCATGGGCGATGGCGTCGCGGGCGTAGGCGAAGGCGTCCTGCACCGAGGCGGGCGCTCGCTCGTCGATCATGGCCTCGCGCACCATGAACTGCACCATGTAGCTGCGTCCGAAGGCGGCGTTCTCGTAGGCCAGCTTGTCGGCGGGCGCGGCCGCGCTCAGCACCCGGCCGGGGCCGAGCAGCTCGGTGAAGCCGCCGCCATAACACGCGGCGATGCCGATCCACGAGCGGGTCGCTCGCAACGGGCGGAGGTGGGCGGCCAGGTCGGCATCCGTCACGGTGCCGCCGTCGGCCGCGATGACGGCTTCGGTCGTGCCCGACAGCTTGCGCACATGACCGGCGTAGAAGAACACGGCCACCGCGTCCGGGGCCGCGTGGGCCACCAGCCAGTCGGCCGCCAGCCGCACGGTCGATGCCTTGGCCTGTCCGTCGGTGACCAGCAGGCGGTGGTCGCCGGGCACGCCCATGCGGCTCAGGGCCTCGTTGACGTCGGCCGCGTCGGCCACGGCCGAGCGCAGGTCGTGTCCGCTGCCCGGGTAGTTGTTGATGCCGATCATCACCGCCCACGTGCCGCCGCTGGGCACGACGTTGCCGAAGCGGCCTCGGGCCAGCGCGGCAGGGGGCGCGGCGGTGGCCGCGGGCCCGTCGAACTGGTCGGGCGGGGGGGCGATGACGGAGTCGCCGGGAAGAGGGGGCGGGGCCGAGTCGTCCCCAAGCGGGGCGGGGTCCGGGTTCAGCGCCGAGCGGGCGCCGTCGGTGGACCCTGGTCCCGACCGGCGCGCCGCGGCGGCATGCTCAGGAGTAACCCGAGAGATGATGACCAGGGCAACCAGGACAACGAGAGCGAGGGCAACCGCCGGGACCCACCGTCCTCGCATCCCTGGACCCCGCAACGTCTCCCCACCTCGCTGGGTATCGGGCGAGCTCAACAGGCACGCTCGAGACGCTCATCGGCCGGACGGCCCCAGCGCCGCCCGAACGACTGTCATCTCTGTATGACCCCACAAGTTCGCTGGTCAGAGGGTTGATCCCTGTCGAGTCGGACGTATTTCTCGTGGGTGGTGGCTGAGTAGCGTCTGGCCCGTGCTGGGTGCGGGCGGGGGTGGGGGTTCGGGGGGTGACCTCGACCGATGGATGGGACTGGCCTTGGACGAGGCCAGGGCCGCGGCCGCGCACGGGGACGTGCCCGTGGGCGCGGTGGCTGTGGTCGACGGGGCCGTGGTGGCCCGTAGGCACAACGAGCGCGAGCGGCTTGGAGATCCCACCGCCCACGCCGAGCTGCTGGCCCTGCGGGACGCCGCTGGCGCGGCGGGCGCTGGGGCGGGTGGGTCCGGCGGATGGCGGCTGGACGCGGTCACTCTGGTGGTCACGCTGGAGCCGTGCCCCATGTGCGCAGGCGCGTTGGTGGCGGGCCGGGTGGGGCGCCTGGTGTTCGGGGCGCCCGACTTGAAGGCGGGCGCGTGCGGCTCGCTCTACAACCTGTGCGCCGACCCCAGGCTCAACCACGAGCTGCCCGTGGTGGCGGGCGTGCGAGCCGCCGAGTGCGCCGCCGTCCTCGCCGACTTCTTCACCTCCCTCCGCCTTCGGGACTGAAGGACATAGGTACCCGATAGGTGGGTCTATGTCCTCCAGACCGGTGGGGGGGCGGGGGGGGCGGGGTTCGCTAGCCTGACGGGGCCGAGGAGGGGTGCGAGAGCGGCCGAATCGGACGGTCTCGAAAACCGTTGTGGGGGCAACCTCACCGTGGGTTCAAATCCCACCCCCTCCGCCACGCCGACAGGCCCCGGGGACGCGTCCCCGGGCCTCGTTGGCCTCCCAGGCATGCTTTGCTTGACCCGTGCGCGGCTATGCAGGGGTCCACATTGATCCTGACGAGCTGAAAAAAGCGCGCCTCGACCGCAGCCTCATCCGCCGGGCCTGGCGCTTCGCCCGCCCCTACCACCGCATGCTGCGGTTCTACTCAGCCCTCATCGTGTTGGCCGCCCTGCTCGGCACCATCCCGCCCTTCATCTTCAAACAGCTCGTCGACGCAGCCACCGCCCACCAGGCCCATCGAGTCGACGTCTGGGCCCTGGCCGCCGTGGGCATGGCCGGCCTGACCACGGGCCTCAGCCTGCTCAACCGCTGGTTCGGCGCCCGCATCGGCGAAGGCCTCATCTACGACCTGCGGGTCGAGCTCTACGACCACGTCCAGCGCATGCCCGTCGCCTTCTTCACCCGCACCCAGACGGGCTCGCTCCTCAGCCGTCTCAGCAGTGACGTGGTCGGCGCCCAACAGGCGGTCGGCACGGTCGCCACCTTCGTGTCCGACGTGCTCACCCTGATCGCCACCGTCCTGGCCATGATCGCCCTCAGTTGGCAGGTGACCGTGCTGTCCCTGCTGGTCGTGCCCTTCTTCCTCCTCCTCGACCGTCGCGTGGCCCGCAGGCTCAAAGAACTGGCCCGCGCCCGCATGAGCCTCAACGCCACCATGAGCACGACCATGACCGAGCGGTTCAACATCTCGGGCGCCCTTCTGGTCAAGCTGTTCGGCAGGCCCGAGAAGGAGGCCGACGAGTTCGCGGGCCAGGCCGCCAAGCTGCGCGACACGGGCGTGCGCCAGGCCATGGTCGGCCGCAGCCTGTTCGCCGCCCTTGCCCTCATCGGCGCCGTCGGCACCGCGCTCGTCTACTGGATGGGCGGACGCTCCATCGCCAACGGGAGCCTCACCGTCGGCACCGTGGTCGCCCTCGCCGCCCTGGTCCAACGCCTCTACGCGCCGCTGACGGACCTGGCCTCGGCCCGGGTCGACCTGCTGACCGCGATGGTCAGCTTCGAGCGCTGCTTCGAATTGCTCGACGCGCCGAGGACCATCACCGAAAAGCCCGACGCGCTCACGCTCTCCAACCCCACTGGGCTGGTCGAGGTGGACGACGTGTGGTTCCAGTACCCGGCCCCTTCCAGCGTCTCCATCCCCTCGCTCACCGCCGACGCGCCCCTCGCCACCAACGACGACCCCTCCACGTTCGTGCTGCGCGGCGTCTCGTTCACGGCCCGGCCCGGGACCATGACCGCGCTGGTCGGCCCGTCCGGAGCGGGCAAGACCACCCTGTCGCACTTGGTGCCGCGGCTCTACGACGTCACCTCGGGCACGGTCCGACTCGACGGGCACGATGTGCGCGACCTCACCCTGGCCAGCCTGGGCGCGGCCATCGGCATGGTCACCCAAGACGCCCATCTGTTCCACCAGGCCATCGGCGAGAACCTGCGCTACGCCCGGCCCGACGCCACCCCCGCAGACCTGGTCGCCGCTTGCCGGGCGGCGCGCATCCACGACGTCATCGCCTCGCTCCCCGACGGCTACGAGACCGTCGTGGGCGACCGCGGCTACCGCCTCTCCGGCGGCGAGAAGCAGCGGCTGGCCATCGCCCGCGTGCTGTTGAAGGACCCGGCCGTCATCATGCTGGACGAAGCCACCGCCCACCTCGACTCAGAGACCGAGTCGCTGGTCCAACAGGCCCTGGCCGAGGCGCTGTCCGGGCGCACGTCGATCGTCATCGCCCACCGCCTGTCCACCATCCAGGCCGCCGATCAGATCCTGGTCATCGACGAAGGCCGCATCATCGAACGGGGCACCCACGGCGAACTGCTGGCCCAAGGCGGGCTGTACGCCGAGCTCTACCAGACTCAGTACGTCCGAGCCCCGGCCGAGCCGACAGCCGGCGGCCCGACAGCCCCGACAGCCGAGATCAGTCCGGCCAGATAGACCGGTTGAGGGAGGGGAAGGCGGGCGGGCGCTTGGCCTGGAACGCGCTGGTGCCCTCCTTGAAGTCGGGGCCCGCGATCATCTCGAGCATCAGGTCCACCGACCGGGCCGTGGCCTGGCCCAGCGTTGCCTCCATGTCCGCCCACAGTTGGCGCTTCAGCACGAACACCGACGTGGGCGAGGTCTGGGCGGCCAGGCTCTTGGCGTACTCCAAGGCCGCGGGCAGCACCTCCTCGAAGGGCAGCACCTTGTTGACCAGGCCCATCTCGGCCGCCTCCTCGGCCAGCAGGACGCGCCCACTCAACAACAGGTCGGCCGCGTGGCCAGGCCCCACCAGCCGGGACAGCAGCCACGACACGCCGTGCTCGGCGGGCAACCCCAACCGGGCGAACGCGGTGGTGAACTTGGCCCCGGCCGCGGCAAAGCGCACGTCGGCGTAACACATGAGCACGAAGCCCACGCCCGCCGCGGCCCCGTTCACCGCGGCCACCACGGGCTTGCTCAACCGAGGGGCGAGCAGAAAGACGTTGTCCTTGGTCTCGCGGGGCGCGTCGCCGTAGTCCTGCCCACCGGCCAGGTTGTCGAGGGCCTCGAAGTCGGCCCCCGCGCAAAAGCCGCGCCCCGCGCCGGTGAGCACCACCACGCGCACGTCGTCGTCGGCCTCGGCCGTCTCCAACGCCCAGCGGTACTCGTGCTCCATGCCGCGCGTCCACGCGTTCAAACGGTCGGGACGCGAAAGCGTGACGACGGCCACGCCGTCGCCACGCTCGTAAGTGAGGGTCTTCAGTTGTTCCACGCGGTGGACGCTAGACGCGCACCCCACCGCGGTCGCGGGCCACGGCCCGATAGACGAGTAGGACGACGACGGCACCGATCACCGAGCCGATGAGCCCGACGCCGTCGCTGTCGCCCAAGGCCCGGGCCAAGAAGCCGCCCACGAGGGCGCCGACGCAGCCGAGGACGAGGGTGCCCAGCCAGCCCATGGGGTCGCGGCCGGGGACGAGGAGGCGGGCGATCGCACCGGCGATCAGTCCGAGGAGGAGGAATCCGATGATTGCCATGGCCCCTTGTTGCCCAGCATTTCAGCCAGGCAAACGCTGCAATTTGTCCGATAGTCCGACCAAATCGGGGACGGTGAGAGACGCGGCCGCGGCCTGCGGCCAGTCCTTTTGCAGCCAACCCCACGGCCCTCGCACCACGAATACGGCGACCATCCCGGCGGCGCGCGCGGGGACCACGTCGTTGTCGACTCGGTCGCCTACGTAGGCCATCTCCGCGGGGGCGCACCCGGCCGCGTCGGCCATGCGGGCGAAGAACTCCGGCGATGGCTTCTCCACGCCCCACGTCTCGGACGCGGCTACCACGTCAACGCCCAAGTCCAATCGCTGCAAGGCTTTTTCGGCCGACGAGGGCTGGTTCCCGGCCAGTCCCACGACCCATCCGGCGGCCTTGCACTCCCTCAGGCAGGAGACGGCGTCTGGGTAGAAGTCGCTTGCCTCGATGTCGGGCAAGTCGGCCAACGGCCGGTCGGGTGCCAGCAGGTCGTGGGCCTTGCGATGGTGCTGTCGCCGTTCGATCAGTCCGCCGAGAACGCCGAACAGCGTGAGGACGGTAATGCCCTGTTGCGCCGCCACCGCGGCCCACAAGCGCGTCTCATCGACGAGTGTCTCTCCCACATCGAAGAAGACGGCTTTCAGCGCCACGCGTCCACGATCGCAGGCAGTTCGGCCAGCGAATGGATCGCCGCATCCGGCGTCACTTCGTAGCCGGGCACCAACGTCGAGTGCCGCCACACGCTGCGCAGCCCGGCCGACTTGGCGCCGAACACGTCGTCATAGCGACGGTCGCCCACGAACACGGCCGCGCCCGGGTCGTCGACGGCCAACTGGTCCAACACGGTGCGGAACGCGTCGGCGTGGGGCTTGGTATGGGTCATCTCGGACGTGTAGCAGCGCACGTCGATCAGCTTGTCCAGCCCGTCGCGTTCGAGGAAGTGCTCGTGAAAGCCGCGTGGCCAATGCGTGTTGGACAGCAGACCGATGCGCAGGCCGCGCTCGCGCAGTGCCCGCAGGACGGGCTCGGCCTCGGGGTCGTGGGTGATGTGCGGGGTCCACGAGTCGAGGTGGTGCATGGCTGCCTCTTCGAGCACGGCCTCGGCCACGTCAAGCGCGAGTTCAGCCGACGCCGTGGCCAGCAGCGACGACAGCGTGGTGGCCCGCTGGTCGACCGAGATGCGGGCGAAGCTGGCCTCCTCCACCGCGGCCAACGCGGCCCGCACCTCGTCCTCGCGGTCGGGGGCCAGATGGCGGGCGGCCAGTCGCCACATGTCCTCCATGTCCACGTCGGCCAGCACGGAAAGGGTGCCGCCCCAGTCGAAAACCACCGCCTCCACCGTCATGGAGCCGCGAATCTACGTGGAGGCAAGCGGAGTGCCGCTACCGGCTCTCGTCCTGAGCCGAAGACTTCGTCTCCAGCCAACGGCGGAAGCCGGCCGCATTGGAATGCACGCCGTTGAGCGTCTCCAGCTTGTCCCGCTGGCCCTCGGCCACGTCGGTCAACTCGGACCCGAAGGCTTCGTCCAACGCCGCCGCGATGTCGCGGTCCTCCCGCCAGGCCTGCTCGGCCACCGAGGCCCATCGGGTCAGCGTCTCGGCCGCCTCCTCCAGCACGGTGTCGGTGTTGGGCACCAGGCCGTAGTGGGCCAAGGCGATCCCTGCAGGCCGGCGGGCCGCGAAGCGCTGGAGCGAGTTGAGGGCCTGGTCGAGGTCGAAGTCGGGCGGCGGCGTCGACGGACGCAGCACGCCGGAGTCGGGCAGCCGCACGCCCACCGCGTCGCCCACGAAGAGGATGCCGCTGTCCGAGTCGTGCAGCCCGAGGTGGTGCTTGGCGTGACCGGGCGAGTCCACCGTGGTCAGGACCCGCGTCGGCCCGACGCGCACCTCCTCGCCGTCGGCCAGGACGTGGATGCGCTCGGCCGGGGTGGGGTCGAGGCGGCCATAGAGCGAGTCGAGCAGGTCTCCGTAGACCCGCGATGCGGAGTCGACCAGCTTGGTCGGGTCGGCCAGGTGACGGGCGCCCTTTTCGTGCACATAGACGGTGGCGTTGGGAAAGGCCCGGGCCACGTCCCCCACGCCGCCCGCGTGGTCGAGGTGGATGTGGGTGACCACCACGCCCGCCAAGTCGTCAGCCCCCACTCCCAGGTCGGCCAGCGCGGCCAGCAGGGTGGGAACCGACGTCTGGCTGCCCGTCTCGACCAGCACCGGCTCGGGGCCTTCGACGAGGTAGCCCGCTGTCACCCGCTCCCACCCGCCCAACAGGGTGTCGATCTCGTGGACGCCGGGGCCGATCAAGGTCGCCATGGGCCGGACGCTATTCGGGTAGACGTGGCGTATGCAGTGCGCCGCGTGCGGGTTCATGGATACGTCGGTGACGCCCTCGGACGCGGCAGTGGCGCTGCGGTCGTACCCCCGCCGCTACCGCGCCGTGCTGGTCCGTCCGGACGACGACGACGCCGACGTGGTCCGCCGCCCGGCGGCCGACGGCTGGTCGGCCCTCGACCACGCCGCCCACGTTGCCGTCAGCTTCGACGCGGTGGCCGAGGCCCTGCGATTGGTGTCCATCGAGGACTCTCCGGTGGTGGCACTGGCCCCCGAGCGGCGGCCCGATGGGTCAGGCCATGAAGGCATCGACGCCGTCCTTGATCGACTGGCCCACGCCGCGGCCAGCGCGGCGGAAGCGGTCGAGCACATCGGCGGCGCCGACTGGGACAGGACGGCGCGGCTCGGCCCTGACGGCGTCGACACCATGACTGCTCTGGACCTGGCCCGCCATGGCGTCCACGAGGGCGTGCACCATCTGCGGGGCGCGCAGCACGCGGTGGAAGAAGCGGTTTCTCCCGCTTGAACGTCGGGAACAGCGCGGGCATGGCACGAGACGTGGTAGTCGAGACCCGAGACGACAGGGCCGCACTGGCGGCCGACGCAGGAATGGGGCGCATCTCGTTCGGCAGCGTGCTGGCGGGGACGCTCGTGGCGTACGGCGCCTTCGCCGTGCTGGCCGCGCTAACCGCCGTGCTGGTCAGGGCGGTGGGCGTGGACAGGAACCTGTCCACCGACCAGTGGCGCCAGCTCGGCGTGGGTGGCGGGATCGCCGTGGCCCTGGTCCTGTTCCTGAGCTACTTCTACGGCGGCTATGTCGCGGGCCGCATGGCCCGGCGCGGCGGCGTGATGAACGGGCTGTTGGTCTTCTTCCTCGGCGTGGTGGTGGCCGTGGGCATCGCCGGCTTGGCCAAGGCCTTCACCGACGGCGACGCCATCGTGCGCAACCTGCGCAGCGTGGGCGTGCCCACCAGCGCGAGCGAATGGCGCGACATCGGCACGGTGGCGGGCATCGGCTCACTGGTGGCCATGATCCTGGGGTCCGTGCTGGGCGGGGCCAAGGGCGAGCGTTGGCACGGCAAGCTGCTGGCCCGAGCCTGGGATCCCGAGGTGGGCGAGGGCGTCCCCGTCAACCCCGGCACCCGGCACGCCACCGTGGTGGACGACGGCTCGAGCGTCATGACCACCCGCCGCGACACCGAGGCCGACCGGGTCATCGACGTCGACCGGGACGCGCACCGCTCCGTCACGACCGACTCGGACTGACGCCCCCAGCCGGGCCGGCCGGGCCGCTGCGCGGCGGGCCGAGTCAGGCCAGGGACACCAGGTCGAGCAGGTCGTCGGACCAGTAGTCCAGGGTCCCGTCGGGCAGCAGCAGCACCCGCTCCGGGCCCAAGGCCTCCACGAAACCGGTGTCGTGGCTGACGATCACCATGGCGCCGGGCCACGACCCGAGGGCGTCGGCCACCGCGTCGCGCGACGGCGGATCGAGGTTGTTGGTGGGCTCGTCCAGCAGCAACAGGTTGTGCCTGCCCGCCACCAACTGGGCCAGCGACAGCTTGGTCTTCTCCCCGCCCGACAGCGTCGACGCGTCCTGAAAGGCGATCTCCCCGGACAGCCCCATCATCCCGAGCAGGCTCCGCAGTTCCTGCTCGGTGATGCCCAACTCGGCCATCTCCCGCATATGGGCCAGCACGTCCACGCCCGCCCTGATGCCTTCGTGCTCCTGGGCGTAGTAGCCCGCCGACACGCCGTGGCCGAAGCGCACCGACCCCGAGTCGGGCGTGGACTGGCCCGCCAGGATGCGCAGCAGCGACGTCTTGCCCGCGCCGTTGAGCCCCATGATCAGCAGGCGCTCGCCCCGCTCCACGGCGAAGTCGACGTCGGTGAAGATGGGCGGCCCGCCGTAGGACTTGGTCAGGTCGTCCACTTCGAGCACCACCCGGCCCGCGTGGGGCGGGGTCGGGAAGCGCATGGCGTAACGGCGCTCCTTGGCCGGGCCGGTGATGGCCTCGGCCCGCATGCGCTCGACCCGCGAGTCGAGGGTCTGGGCCTTGCGGGCCCGGTTCTCGGTGGAGTGGCGCATCGAGTCGGCCAGGGTCGACAGCCGCTTGATCTCGGCCGACTGGCGGGCGGCCAGCTTGGTCTGGCGCTCCTCGTCCTTGCGCCTGGCCTCGCGGTACTGCGAGTACGTGCCCTTGTACTCGACCATGGTCCCCTCATCGAGGTGCAGGACGCGGGTAATGGCCTCGTCCAGCAGTTCGAGGTCGTGGCTCACCACGAGCAGCGCACCGCGGTAGGAGCGCAGGAAGCCCATGAGCCAGGACTTGGCGTCCACGTCGAGGTGGTTGGTGGGCTCGTCGAGCAGGAGCAGGTCGCTGCCCGCGAACAGGATGCGGGCCAGCTCCACCCGCCTGCGCTCGCCGCCCGACAGCACGGTCAGCGGCAGGTCGACCCGGTCGGGGGTCAGGCCCAGGCCCGCGCAGATGCGGCGGACCTCGGCCTCGGCCGAGTACCCGCCCTCGGACCGAAACGCGTCCTCGGCTCGGGCGAAACGCGACACGTTGCGCTCGGACGGGTCCTCGTCCACCCGCAGGCGCAGTTTCTCCAGCCGCTGCGCGGCCTCGTCGAAGCCCCGGCCCGACAGCACGTGCGACAAGGCCGTCGACTCCACGCCCGACCCCTGCGGGCGCGGGTCCTGGGGCAGATAGCCCAGGGCCCCCTTGCGCAGCGACGCCCCGCCCGCGGCGGGCGCCTCACCGGCCAAGACCTTGAGCATGGACGTCTTG
Organism: Acidimicrobiaceae bacterium; assembly: GCA_030837965.1. Lineage (GTDB taxonomy): Bacteria > Actinomycetota > Acidimicrobiia > Acidimicrobiales > JAUTXP01 > JAUTXP01. The sequence continues at coordinate 12,284 of JAUTXP010000033.1, forward strand.
CCCGCCCCGTTTCGACCGACCAGGCCGACCTTGTCGCCGGTCCGGATGGAGAAGGTGGCGTCGGCCAGTGTGAGCCGACCACCCACCTCCACGCTGAGGTTCCGGACCTGGAGCATGCCCCCATGGTGGCCGACGCGGCCGCGTGTTCCCGACGGGTTAACCGCGGCCGCGGCGCACGGGCGCTACTCGTTCTGCTTGAGGGCGGTGTCGATGGCGGCCGCGGCAGCCAGCATCAGCTTGCGCATCCCGGGCGAAACGGTGGCGTCGCTGACCTCGAGCACGTAGTTGTCGGCCGTGGTGAACAGCTCCTTGCCCAAGCCGGCCCACTTCTTGGAGATGCGCCCCACCTCACGCTCGGCCGGGTCGAGGATGGCGAAGTCCCACGCCCGCCAGTTCTCGGCCCGGATCTGGCCCAGGGCTGCGCCCGATGCATCCTCCAACCCGAAGCGAATCTTGCCGATCACGTTCTGCTGCACGATGCGGCCCACGGCCGCGCCCCCGCCGTCGGCCACCTCCACCGAGGACTTCATGAGCTTGGCGGGCCGGGTCAGCGACAGGACCAGCGCGCCGCCCGCGTCGTACACACCCAGGCGCACGGACATGAACTGGTCGAACCGGGTCAAGGCCCGCACGACCTTGCGGGCCTTGCTCTGCCCCTCTTGGCGGACCGATCCCACCACCTGCCCCTGCGGGTCGCGGATGGTGTACTCGTTGGTCAGCTCGATGAGCTTGGCCTTTTGATTGACGATCAGGACGTCGGCGGCGAGCAGGTCGGGGGAGTCGGCACGGTCAGCGGGGTCAGCGTGGTCGGTCACGATGCAGAGGCTGCCACTTCCAGCAGACGCTTGTAGACGTCGGGGTCGTCCTGGTCGACCACGGGGAAGCCGGTGCCGTGCTCACCCACCCAGTGCAGATCGATGCCCGGGTTGTGCACGTCGGTCCCATCCGGGAGGAACAGGTGCGGGCTGCCCTTGACGCGAGCCGAGGTGCGGGCCGTCTCGCACTGGTCGAGCACGGCGCTGCGGGCCGCGCCCGAGTCGAACGCCTCGCGCAACGCGTCCAGGGCGGCGTCGCCATGTTCAGCACCCAGGGCCGACTGGGCCACGTCCAAGAGCACGTGGCGCAGGGAGATGCAGCGGCTCTCGCCGAACATGGCCACCCGCAGGGCCCGGTCGATCCGCTCGGCCGCCTCCACGCCAAGGACCGACTTGGCCGCCTGCACCAGCTCCAAGGCGGGCAGCGTGGTCACCGGCCAGGTGCCCGCCGGGCCCTGCCAGACCTGCCACCCGGCGTCGGGCTCGAGGGCGCCCGCCACCGGAACCTCGGCAGCCAGCACGTTGAACGGAGTGGGCCGCTCGTTGAAGACCTCGAGCGGAAAGGCCCGATGGTCGAACTGCACCTGGCCTTCCAGCCCCAGTTCGGCCCGCACCCGGTGCAGCCGGGCCACAGCGACGTGGGCCCAGGGGCAGGCGATGTCCGAGTAGACGGCGATGGCAGCCATGCCGGGGTTATCCCCGGCCCGCCTCCCGGCCCACACCGACACCAGCCAGCAGGACCCCGGTCAGGAGCAGGACCAACAGCGCGCCCAGCCCGGCCACCACGCTGACCGGCGTGCCTCGCAGGGGGGTCCACCCGGGAGCAGTCCCGTGCGCCGCACCCCGGCCTCGTCCCGCGGCCGAGCCCGCGGCACCGTGGCCGCCCACCGCCGGACGGGCCGTCCCGGCCCCCGCACCCGACCCGGTGCCCGCCACCGAGGCACTGGGCGTGCCGTTGATCTCGCCGAACCCGTCGCGCACGCCGCCCGGGGCGACCGCCGCCGTCTCACCGACCAGGACCGCGCTGCTCGACACCCAGCGCCCGGCGGCCTGGTCGAAGGCCGCGGCCAGCGTCCTGGTCCCCGAGCCGTTGGCCTGGGCCACGGTCAGGTCCACAGAGGCGACCTTGCCCGCCGAGGCCCACGGCCGGAACGAGCACGTCTTGCACACCTGGGGCCTGCCGTCGTCCTTGATGAAGCGGGCGACAAGGGTCGACGCGGCCGTGGCCGCGTAGGTGCGGGGGTAGGCCACAGGAGCAACGGCCACCGACACCCGGCCGTCAGGCAGGCTGGCGATGTCGGTCACCTGGATGCCGTCCCACGGCGCCACCGCGAAGGGCCGCGAGGCCAGGTGGTAAGGCTGGGCTGAGCCGCCCTTCTGCATGGCCCCGTCGACCACGAATCGGTAGGTCCCGTTCGGCACCTGACGGGCGGCCTGGGTCGGGAAGGGGTCGAAAGCCTCGAAGTGAGCCGTCCACTTCCATTGGAAGCGGCCCGTGCGGGTGTCGGCCACCGAGGCCACGCCCTTGGGCAGGGCCAGGAACGTCTGCACCTCGCCGGACTGGTCGGCGAAGGGCGTCCACGACCCGTCGGCCTGGCGCTGCTCCACGGCCACCCGGGGATTGTCCACCGCGTTGTCGCCTCCCACCCACGTGAAGGTGGCGGCGTCGAAGCGCTTGATGTCGACCGGCTCGGTGACCACGGAGGCCGGGCCCAGGTCGTCGGCCACCGATGCCAGCCACGCGTCGTAGGCCACGGCCGACGCGTGGCCCAAGGCGATGGACTCGTTCTGCTGGCGAGCCTCGTCGGCCTGGGCCGCGGCGTCGAGCGGCTCGGCTTGCACGGCCGGTCCCTGCCGGAGGGCGGCCGCCATCTTCACCAGGCGGGTGACCATGTAGTCGGCCGTGTGGGCGCCGTAGGACGTGAGCGCCTTTCGGTAGCTGTCCCTGTTCATGTACTCGCGGTAGCTGACCGTGTAGCCGTCGTAGTCGCCGGTGTGGCCCAGGCCGACGGGCAGCTTGTAGCCGTCGCACGCGGGGCACACGTCTTGCAGCTCCTGCTTGGTGAAGTTGCCCTTGATCTGGGCCGCGTCGGTGGGCTCGGCGTTGGCGAAGGGCGCGTTGTTGGTCTCGTCCCAACCCTTGGCGTCGTTGTGGATCTCGGCCTTCATGCGGTCGAACTCGGCCTTGGTGACCGTGAGACTGCGGTCGGCCGGGTTGGCCGTCCTCGGGTTCTCGCAGACGTAGGTCGAGGCGGTGGCGTCGGCCGGGTCGCAGAACTGGTCCCAGGGGTAGCCGTCCCAGATGTTGCCCCTGGCCGCGTCGGTCCTGGTCTTGAGGTTGAGGATGAGGTCGACCTGGGCCTCGCACGAGCACGAGGCCAGCAGCACCTCGCCCAGCCGCACGGCCTGGAGGTGGATGCGCAGGTTCTCCTCCACGGCCTTGAACGCGGGGGTGTCGTGGTGCTGGGGCAGGGGGATGCCGGCCTGGGTCAGGGTCTCGTAGATCGGAGCGTCGACGGGCGGGGCGGGCCCGCGGGCGCAGTCAGGGGTGGTGGTCGTGCCCGGATGGAGGTCGAAGGTGGGCTGGGCCCGGCAGTTGCCCGCGCTGGGATACGGGTGCGACACCGGTCCCGGCACCCAGTTCTCAGACACGCCCACGGGAAAGTCGGTGGACATGGGCACGAGGACGGATGCGTCGCCCGCGCCGATCTGGTGCCAGGCCTTCACCACGTCGGCGGCCAGGTAGGAGGCGCCCCGCTCCATCTGGGCGTAGCCCATGTGGGCCCACTCCCTCCACACGCCGTCGGGGAGCTGCTCGCGGCCCGCCCGGTCGCCGTAAGGGCCCTCGCTGGAGCCGACGTCGCCCTGGGCGAAGACCATGGTGGAGCCGGTGGCCCGGTCGACGTCGCGCTGGAGGGCGCTCAGGTAGTCCGCCGTGATCAGGTTGTAGCCGTCGAGCGACTCCGGGTGCTGGCCCCAGTTGACCCACGTGGCCAGGGGCCGAGGCGATCCCGGCGTGGACACGTCGTCGAAGCGCAGGACGGTGAGGTCCATGTCGCCGAACTTGGCCGGGTAGCCCGCAGGGGTGCCGTCGTCGCCGATCTGCGGGCCGACGATGTTGCCCTTGAAGATGTTGTGCTGGAGCTTGGTGGCGCCCATGCGGACCGGCACCAGGGAGGTGGCGGCCTGGGTGATGGCCTTGGCTGCCTGCCTGGCCTCGTACTCGAACATGCGCAGGTTGAAGGCGTCCTCGAACAGCCACACACCCGCCGACGGCGTGAGGTCGTAGGGCGAGGAGTGGTTGTGGGTGGCCGACCACACGATGTTGTGGCGGGTGATCCCGAGGGCGGGGTCGAGGAGCTGCTCGACCCGGCGCTGAAGGTGGTCCTGAGCCAGGTAGTTGTCGGCCTTGACCAAAGCAACCCGCTGGCCGTTGGCCCCCTCGACGACCAGGGCCCGGATGCTGAGCCGGGACTGCACGCCGTAGCTGGGCTCGTCGCCCACCGACTCCACGTTGGGGTCAAAGCCCGAGCTCCCTTGGGCCTCGCCGCCCACGTCGCGGGTGCTGGCGTACTGGCCCGCGCCCGAGCCCACGTTCCAGGTGGCGTCGGCCACCCCCACCCCGGCTCGCACGTGGGACGCCGGATTCTCGGCCGACGCACCCGTCACGGTGGCGAGGAGGCCGAGCAGAAGGGCGGCGATGAAGGCTGGAACAAAGACGCGGCGCACACAGCAACGTTTGACGGGTGCCTTTCCTCTTCCTGCACAGCGGGTGCAGGTAAGGCGATACGTCCCCTGTGTCCGGGTGTCAGGCCGAGCGGACCGAGTCGTCCCGCTCGGCCGACCAGGCCCTGAGCTGGGCCAGGGTCCTGGCCAGCAGGCGGGACACGTGCATCTGGGACATGCCCAGCAGCACCGCGATCTCCCGCTGGGTCAGGTCCATGGCGAAGCGCAGCTCCAAGATGCGCCGCTCCCGCTCGGGCAGGCGCTCGACCAGCGGGCCGAGCAGGTGGCGCTGCTCGACGGCGTCGAGGTCGGTGGACTCGGCTGCCGCGTAGTCGGCCGCGGTGGTGCCGTCCTCCATGGGCGCGTCCAGCGAGGCCATCCGAAAGGCCAGCCCGGCCTCCAACGCCTGGACCACCTGCTCCTCGGTCAACCCGGCCCGCTCGGCCATCTCGGTCAGGCTGGGCGATCGGCCCAAGTCCTGGTTCAGGCCGTCGGTCGCCTCCTTGACCCGCAGGTACGCCTCTTGCACGGAGCGGGGGACGTGGATGCTCCAGCGGGTGTCGCGGAAGTGGTGCTTGAGCTCGCCCAGGATGGTGGCGGTGGCGAAGGTGGAGAACTGGATGCCCCGGTCCTCGCTGAAGCGCTCGGCCGCCCTGACCAGGCCGATCATGGCCACCTGGATCAGGTCGTCGAGGGTCTCGCCCCGGTTGGCGTAGCGGGAGGCGAGGGACTGGGCCAGGCCCAGGTGGCGCTGCACCAAGTCGTCGCGACGGGCCTGCTCTGCGTCTGTTCCCCCGTAGCCGTCACCCATCGCGGCCCTGAGCTTCCCATCCCCGGCCCCCCGAAGGAAGCCCCCGTCATCTTTTCCACAGCAACAGGTGCTGTGGAAAAGTCGCGCTACTGGGCGCGGAGGCGGGACAGTTGGCGGGCGACCTCACTCTGCGGGGCGGCCGCCGCGCTGCCCGTCGTCGGGGCGTCGCTGTCGGCAACGGGCTGGACGACGGCGAGCTGGGCGTCGACCACGGCTTTGACGGCCTTGCAGGCGTCGAACTCGGCCAGGCCCAATCGGTCGGCCACCAGCTTGACCGGACCACCCGCGCCGATAGCGGCCACGATGCGCCAGTCGTCGGCCGAGATGTGCAGGACGGGTTCGCCGCCCGCCTCCGGGTCGAGGCTGACGATGGACGACAGGCTGGGCACGACGCGCTCGATGTCACGCCACTCGGCCAACCTGCTGCGGGCCGCAGCCAGCACGTCGGACACGTCCTGGGGAGCCATGAGGTCGGCCGGGGCCGAGCCTGACTCGAAGCTGAACTTGCCGTCCGGCAGCCGGAGCAGCTCGAACACGACGTCATGGGCCTCGGTGTGGCCGGCCATCTCGGCGCCCACCACGTGGCCCGCGTCGACCCAGACCCGTCCGCTGCGCCGGGGCGCCTCGACGGCCAGGACGCCGGTCTTTTTGGTGGTGCCGAGCAGGACGAGGACATCGTCCACCTGGAACTCGGCGAGGGTGCCCAGCAGGGCCATGGCGCTACCTCCGTGTGCTCCTCGACTCCATCGGCCGCCGGCTGGCACCCATTGAGCACTCTTGTCGCGCTCAGTGCCGATATCGGCATTAATCGCGACAAGACGGGCTTGGTCAGTCAGATGCCTCGGGGTGCGGGCGATTGCCGTGGGGCAGGCCGGCGCGGGGCGGGGGCAACAGGCCCAGGGCTCGGGCCCTGCGCACCCAGCGGGCGGCTGTTGTATAGGGCACGTCGAAGGCCTCCGCCACCGACTGGGTGGGCGGGTCCTGCGCGTCGATGGCCTCGTCGTAGACCTCGGCGACTTGGCGATAGTGCTCTGGGGTATGTCCGCGCATCGTGCCGACGTGCGATCCTAGGACCATCGTCTCAAGAAGGTCCTGTCCCCTGCCGATGGCTGGGGAAGGAGGGGGTCCGCCCGCCAAGTCGGCGCGCGCTCCCGCAGACGGCGGATGAGGCAGGCCATGCGCGCAAGCCGGATCACAACTCGGCTTCTCGTCGGTGGTGGTGCAGCCGCGTTCGTACTGCTGGCCGGGGCGTCTGCCGCCGGCGCGGCCAACCCGCCCGGCCTGCGTCCGGTGATCTCGGCCTCGCCCACCTCGCCCGGCACCGACCCCAGCCCGACGTGGTCGTTCAGCGACCCCAAGGGCGACCCCACCACCTGCTCGCTGGTGCTGGGCGCCACCACCGTGTTCGGCCCCACGGCCTGCACCGGCTCGGTGACCTACGACCTCACCGGCCACAACTACGGGACCTACACCTTCACCGTCGACAACGGCAAGGCGTCGGCCACCGACACCTACTCGTTCGCACCCACCGCCCCGACCATCACCACGTCGGCGCCGTCCCCCGACAACGACACCACCCCAACGTGGTCGTTCACCCTTCCGAGCGGCACCACGGGCCGGTGCACGCTGACCTCGGGCGGCGCCACGGTGGCGGGCCCGGCCACCTGCTCGGGCAGTCAGACCTACACCCTCGCCGCGGACGGGACCTACACCTTCAGCGTGGTGGCCACCGGCGACGGCGTCGACAGTGCCGCCACCACCAGGACCTACACCCTCGACACCACGGCCCCGCCTGCTCCGGCCATCACCGCGGCCCCGGCCGCAGTGAGCAACGACGACACGCCGACGTGGACGTATACCGTCGGCACGGGTACGGCCGTGACCCGGTGCGCGGTCACCAGTGGCGGCTCGACCATCTTTGCCGCGGCCCCCTGCACCAGCCCCAAGACGTTCGACCTCACGACCCAGCCGGACGGGACCTATACCTTCACGGTCACGGCCTTCGACGGCGTCGGCAACGCCAGCCCCTCGGCCAGCGACACCTACGTCCTCCAGCGCATCACCCCGCCCGCGGCCCCGGTCATCACCGCGTCCCCGGCCTCCCCGGACAACGACAACACGCCGACGTGGTCGTTCACCCTGCCCGCGGGCACCACCGGCGAGTGCCTCCTGCTCCAGGGCTCGACCGTGGTCAGCGGACCGGTGGCCTGCTCGGCCAGCCAGACCTTCACCATCGCGGCCGACGGCAACTACCTCTTCCGAGTCTCGGCCATCGACACGACCACCAACGCCCGCAGCCTCCCCACGACGAGCACCGCTTATACCCTTGATCGGGTGGCCCCTGCGGCTTCGACATTCTCGGGCGCGCCCGCCACGCCGGGCAAGGTGCTGACCCCCAAGTGGACGTTCACCACGCCGGCCGGCGCGGCCACCCTGGAGTGCACGCTCAAGCGGGGCACGACGGTGATCTCGGCCCCGGCCCCCTGTGCCGGCACCTTCCAGCCCAACCTGGCGGGCAAGCCGGACGGGACCTACACCCTGACGGTGGTGGCCATCGACGCGGCAGGCAACCGCAGCCTCGGCCTGACCGGCACCTATACCCTCGACACGGTCCCGCCCGCGGCGCCCAGGATCACCAACGGGCCCAGCGGCCTGACCACCACCAGCTCCCCGGCGTGGACCTTCACCACCGATCCGGCCACCACCGCCACCTGCAAGCTGGAGCAGGGCCGCACCGTGATCTCGGCGGCCAAGCCGTGCAGCGGTTCCACCTCCTACGACCTCACCGGCCGCGTGGACGGGACCTATACCTTCACCGTCGTGTCCACGGACACCGCAGGCAACGTGGGCCCGTCGACCGTGGTCAACATCACCGTGGACCGCACCGCGCCGGGCAAGCCCACCATCACGAGCGGGCCTGCCAGCACGTCGAACGACACCACGCCCACGTGGACCTTCACTCCGGCCGCAGGCACCACCCTGCTCCGGTGCACCGTTTCGCAGGGGGCCACGGTGGTGGTCGCGCCCACGCCGTGCACGTCGCCTGCCACCTTTGACCTGAACGCCTTCCCCGACGGCACTTATACCTTCGGCGTGGTGGCCTACGACGCGGCGGCCAACGCCAGCCCGGCCGCCACCAGCATCTACACCCTGCGGACCACCCGGGTCCTGCCGCCTCCTCCGCCGCCCCCCACGCCCACGCCCACCCCGACGCCCAATCCCCGGCCCACGCCCTCGCCTGCGGCGGTCACCGTCACGCCCACCCCTGTGCCCGCGGCTGTCTCCACTCTGCCTCCACCGAGCCTGGGCCCGGGCGAGCCGGGCAGACCCAACCGCATCGTGGCCGCGCCCAAGCCGGTTCGTCCCGCCATCAAGCTGCCGGACGGCGAGCCGGGCTTGACCACCCCCACCACCGAGGCGCCCCTTCCGCCGCCCGCAGGGATCGTGGAGGCCGCGGGCCGGGTGGTGACCGAGGCCTCGCGAGGCGCGGCCTTCCCCTTGCTGCTCGTCGCCCTGGTCATCCTCTTCCTCGCCATCCAGGACCAGATCGACCGTCGTGACCCCAAGCTGTCAGATGCCCCCGTCCACGCCGGGGAAGAGCTTGAGTTCGGCCCCCCTCCGAGCCGAAGGGGTACCTGATGACCGAGAAGCGGGCGACCGTGGACCTCGTGCCCTTGGGCGACCGCGTGCGACAGCTCCGGCTCTTCCGGCTGGGCATCGTCGTGGTGGTCGGCCTGCTGGCCCTGGTCGATCGAGACGGCCGCATGGTCAGCGGACTGGCCCTGTTCGCGGCTACGGGCGGCTACCTGGCTGCGTCCCTCCTGGCCGAGGGGCTGTGGCGGATCGGGCGAAGCCGCAGCCTGGTGCTCTTCGGCGTCATGTTGATGACCGACGCCTTGTTCTTGAGCTGGGCCACGTACGCCACCGGCGGGTCGGTCAGCCCGGTGCGCTACCTGATCATCGCCCACCTGGTCACTGTCTCGCTGCTGGCCTCGTTCCGGACCGGGCTCAAGCTGGCCCTCTGGTACACGCTGCTGGTCCTCGTCGTCTACTACGCCCAGCAGGCCGAGATCCTCCAGCCCGTGGGCGCGGCCCTGCGGGGCCTGCCCGGCAACGAGTACCGGCGCACGGCGCTGTTCATCGTCGCCTTCTGGCTCATCACCGGGGCCACGTCGGCCTTTTCCGCCGTGAACGAGCGCGAGCTGCGCCGCCGCCGGTTCGACCTCGAGGCCCTGGCGGAGTTGGGCGCCGACCTGGAAGGGGCCGCGGACTCGTTCGACGTGGCCGACACCCTGCTCCACCGCCTGGCCGAGACCTTCGGCTTCGAGCGCATGCTCCTGCTGGGAGCGCCCGAGGACGACCTGGTCCTGTTCGCCCGCCGAGGCTCGGAACAGGGCATCGGCAGCGTGTGCCCGGCCGGGGTGGGCTCAGCCATCGTCGAGGCGTGGGCCTCCCGCGACACCCTCCTCGTGTCGGAGTTGGACCCCGAGACCGACCCCTGGCTGGTGGCCGCCCTGCCCGACGCCCGCAACCTGATCCTCACCCCGCTGTCGGCCGAGAGCAGGGCGGTGGGCGTGCTGGTCATCGAGCACTCGCTGCGGCGGGGCTCGCGCATCGAGCGCCGGGTCGTGTCCATGGTGGAGCGCTTCGCCTCCCACGCCTCGCTGGCCCTGCGCAACGCGTGGCTGCTCGAACAGGTGCAGAAGATGGCCACCACAGACGGCCTGACCGGCATCGCCAACCGCCGCAGCTTCGACATCGGCCTGGAGCGCGAGCTGTCCCGGGCCTTCCGCAACGACTCGCCCCTCACGGTCGTCCTGCTCGATCTCGACCACTTCAAGCAGCTCAACGACACCTATGGGCATCAGGTGGGCGACGAGGTCCTGCGCATGGTGGGCGGGGCCCTGTCCGAGCACTGCCGGGACTTCGACATGGCCGCCCGCTACGGCGGCGAGGAGTTCGCCGTGATCATGCCCGGCTGCGACGAGGCCGAGTCGGTGGAGGCAGCCGAGCGCCTGCGCCGGGTCGTGGCCCAGGCCGACTCCCCGGTGGCGGTCACGGCCAGCTTCGGCGTGGCCACCTATCCGGGGAACGGGTCCACGGTGGACGACCTGATCAAGGCGGCCGATGACGCCCTGTACCAGTCCAAGCGGGCGGGCAGGGACCGGGTCACCGTGGCTCGGCCCGTCGACGCAGACGTAGCGGAACCGCTGACCCAGTCGAAGCGGTAGTTCACAGGCTGCGCCGATGCGCGCGCCTGTCAGTCGAACAAGGGCGCCAGCCGGGCCTTGGTCGCAGGCTGGTCCAGCCGACGGCGGGTCGACTCCCGCATGTGCAAGGCCACCGCGGCCCGTCGGCCCGCGTCCATGGCGTTGACCCCCATCACCCGTTGGTCCTCGACCGTGGGCTGAAAGGCGATGACGGGGGTGCCCCGAGCCCTGACCCTGGCCGCCTCGGCGTCGAGCATGGCCCGGCAGAACCGGCGCAACGGGGCGTCCAGGGTCAAGCGCAGCCCCCGCCCGGCGGCCGACATGGGCGAACTGACCACCACCAGGTCCAGGCCCATCCCCGACAGCAGGTCCAGGTTGGTGGGCGAGTGCACGCCGCCGTCCACATATCGGGCTCCGCCAATGCGTACCGGCTCGAAGAAGCTGGGGATGGCGCAGGACGCGGCCACGGCCAGCCCGAGCGGGGCGGCAGGCGAGGAGTCCCTGCGGAACACGACCCGCCGCCCGGTGGAGAGCCGCACCGTGCAGATGCGCAGGTCGGCGTCGGGCCAGTCCTCGCCCGCCATGGCCCCGACCATGGCGCTGATGACGTCGGTGGCGACGGTGCCTGCGGGCAGCAGGGCCGCGGCCAACGAGCCCGGCCGCACAGCCCACGGCCGGGCCGCGGCCTGAGCCAGGGCAACCGGGGCGGACAGGGCGCGGGGCATGCGGCGCAGGCTGGGCCGGTCTATCCGCGGCGGCTGGACGGCGGCCATGGGCCCCAGCAGGGCGGCCCCCTCAGCCGTCAGGTCGTCGCCCACGGCCCGGTTGAACAGGTCAGCCGCGGGCAGCCCGGCCCGCAGCACCGCCCCGCTGATCGACCCGGCCGACGTGCCCACAACGACCTCGGCCGTGCGAGGGTCCCATCCCTGTTCGGCCAGGGCGGCCAGCACGCCCGCATGAAAGGCCCCGCCCGATGCGCCGCCTGCCCCCAGCACCAGCCCGATGCGCGCCATGGCCCCCCACTCTGTCGCGTTCTGGCCTTTCGTGTTCCGGTCAGCCCGCCTTGACCCGTTCGCGAGACGCCCGGGACACGGCCGCAGCCCGGTGCTCGGTCTGAGCCAGCAGTTCGAGCAGCTCAGCCACACGCGGGTCCGGGTCGTTGGGCACCGCGGCCTGGGCCCGGCGCAGATAGAGCTTGAACCGGCCCAGGTCGATGTGGCCGCTGCGAATGCGTCGGGCCAGCTTGGCCGTGGCCGGGGGCTCGCGCAGGTCGCGCGCGATCCGCAGCGCCTTCAGGGCACGCAGGCCGAGGTAGGTCATGTCCAGCTCCCACCAGTAGAAGCCCTGGCGGGCCGAGGCCGGGTAGTGGTGGTGGTTGTTGTGCCAGCCCTCGCCCATGGTCAGCAGGGCCACGGTGACCGAGTTGCGGCTGGTGTCGCCCGTGCCGTAGCGGCGCTTGCCCCACACGTGGGCCACCGAGTTGACGGTGAAGGTCGCATGCCAGAGCAGCACGGTGGAGGCGAAGAAGCCCACGATCAGCCCGCTCCACCCGGCGACCAGGAAGCTGAAGACGCCGAGAGCCCAGGGGCCGACCCAGTCGTGCTTGTTCATCCAGCGCAGCTCGGGGTACTTGGCGAAGTCCTCGATGGCGTCGAAGTCGGTGGCGTTGTAGCGGCTCGACAGGATCCACCCGATGTGGGCCCACCAGAACCCCTTCTGGGGCGAGTGCGGGTCGCGGGGCGAATCGGCGTAACGGTGGTGGTCGCGGTGGTTGGCCGCCCACCAGAGCGGGCCCTTCTGGGCCGCGGTCAGGCCCACGAAGGCGAGGATGGCCTGGGGCACCCGGCCCAGTCGATAGCTGCGGTGGGCGAAGTACCGGTGGTAGCCCGCGGTGATGGCGAACATGCGCACCAGATACAGGACGACGCCCAGCACGACGGCCTTGGCGGTCACCCCCGTGACGAAGGCCAGCAGTGGCAGGAACTGCACGGCCAGGAACGGGAACGAGCCCTTCCAGTCGATGCGCTCGTCGGCGCTTCTGAACTGCGGCAATCGCATTCGGGACGGCCTTTCGATCGCCTACCTACTGGTCGGTAGGCAGCGTACCCGGGGCGTTGGGCACCGTCGAACAGCCTCCCGCACCTCCGGCACCTCGGACTGGAGGACATAGGTACCCAGGAGGTGTGCCTATGTCCTCCAGACGGGCAGAGGGGCGCCGTTCGCGCCACGATGCGGGGATGAGCGCGCCTGGCCTCGACCACTCCGAACCGTCCGGCCTGGCCCAGCGACTGCGGGCCCTGCACGGCGCCGACCAGCCCTGGCCGCTGGTGTTGGCCAACGTCTGGGACCCGGGCACGGCCAAGCTGGTGGCCGCGGCCGGGTTCAGCGCGGTGGCCACGTCCAGCGCCGCGGTGGCGTTGTCCAACGGCTTTGCCGACCACGAGCAGATGCCCGCCGACGTGGCCTTCGCCGCGGTGGCCGCCATTGTGCGAGCCGTCCCCGACCTGCCGGTCACGGCCGACATGGAGTCGGGCTACGGCCTGGCCCCCGACGAGTTCGCCCGACGGCTGGTCGAGTCGGGCGCGGTGGGCTGCAACTACGAGGACACGGACCACGCCCGGCCCGGAGCGTTGCGGCCGGCCGACGAGCAGGCGACGCGCATCGCCGGCATTCGGGCCGAGGCCGACCGGCTGGGTGTGAGCGTGGTCATCAACGCACGGGTGGACCCGTTCCTGCTGCGGCTGGGATCGGCCAACGAGCAGTTGGCGGAGGCCATTCGGCGGGGCCGCATGTACCTCGACGCGGGCGCCGACTGCATCTACCCGATCGTCCTGTCCGACGAGGCGGCCATCGCGACCATGGTGAGGGAGACGCCCGGGCCGGTGAACATCCTGGCCCAGCCCACGGCGCCGTCGGTGACCCGACTGGCCCAGTTGGGGGTGCGCCGGGTGAGCGCGGGCGGCGGCCTCTACCGCGACGCCATCCAGGCCTTCCGGGCGGGCGCCTCCGCCCTCCAGTCCTGACTGCCTGGTCGCCAGGCGGCCCCGGCCCTGTCACCGTACGATCCGGCCGTGGAGTGGGAGCGGCCGGAGGGGTCGTGGGCCTCGTCGGCGGGTGTTCGCCGATCGATGCAGGGCAACAGAGGCAGGGACACGCAGCCCGAGATGGCGCTGCGACGGGCCCTGTTCGCCCGGGGCCTGCGCTACCGCGTCGACGCCCGACCGCTGAAGGGCTTGCGGCGCAAGGCCGACGTGATCTTCCCCCGCCAACGGGTGTGCGTGTTCGTGGACGGCTGCTTTTGGCACTCCTGCCCGTCACATGCCACCACGCCTTCGACCAACCGGGACTACTGGTCGGCCAAGATCGAGAACAACGTGCGCCGGGACAGGGAGACCGACGAGAAGCTGGCCGCCGAGGGCTGGACCGTCCTGCGGTTCTGGGAGCACGACGACGCCCACGCGGCCGCCGTCGCGGTGGAGGCCGCGGTCAGGGGCTCCGGCCCGACCTGACCCCGACGCCCTACGACAGGTGGGCGGCCACCGACTCGGCGATGGCCTGGGCCAGTTGGGGCGGCACCGCGTTGCCGATCTGACGGGCGATGTCGGCCTTGGTCCCGCACCACAAGAAGTCAGGCGGGAAGGTCTGAAGCAGGGCGGCCTCGTGATGGGTGATGGGCCGGTTGACGCGCCGAGCGGGGTCGTGGGCGTCCCATTGCGGGTGCAGGTACTGGCCCTTCTCCGGCTTGAAGAACTCGGTGCGGATGGTGAGCGAAGGCGCGTCCCAGCGCATGCGGCCCATGACGTCGGTCGTCCCCTTCGGCTTGTTGGCCCAGCACGGCGGAAGGAGGTGGTCGGGCAGGTCGAAGCGCCCACCGCCGGGCGGCACGAAGTCATATCGGGCCAGCGACTGCGGACGCGGCCTGCGGCCCAGGTGCAGGTCGGCCATCTTGAACGGACCGGGCACGCGCCCGCCCACCACGTCGATGGCGCAGTCGGGCAGGTCGAAAGTGACGGGCCGCTCGGGCAGGCCTTCAATGGCCGAGCGAACCGTCGTCCACGCGCCCGCGTGGGTCGGCACCGGCAGGGCCATGGGACCGACGCGGGACGCGACGAGGATGGTGCGCGGCCGACGCTGCGGCACGCCGTAGTCCGCCGCGTTGAGCACGGCCGCGTCGTGCCATTTCCACCGCCGCAGGCGGCCCCGCTCCAACTCGTTGCGCAGCAGAGCGAACTCTGGCGTGCGGAAGAAGCGCTCCACGTTCTCCAGAACGAACACCTGGGGATCGGCGGCCAGCACCACGCGCACGTACTCCTGCCACAGCGTGTTGCGTGGGTCGGCCGGGTCCTTGTCCCCGAGGTTGGAAAAGCCCTGACACGGCGGGCCGCCGATGACCACGTCGGCCGCGGGCACCTCCACGAAATCGGCGATATCGACGTTGGCCACGTGCCCCTCGCCGAAGTTCACTGCGTACGTGGCCGCTGCGGCCATGTCCCACTCGACCGCGGCCACGGTCTCGAACCCGCGGCCCGAAGCCACGAACCCCTGGGTCAGCCCACCGCAGCCCGCGAACAGGTCCAAGACGGTCGGCACTGCGACAGACGGTAGCCGGCCCTAGGACTGGCCCAACGAGATGGTGCGCGTGACGTGGAGGGCCTCCAGAAAACGCCGGTCGTGGGTGACCACGAGCAGCGTGCCGTCAAAGGCGTCGAGGGCCGACTCCAACTGCTCGATGGCGGCCAGGTCGAGGTGGTTGGTGGGCTCGTCGAGGACGAGGCAGTTCACGCCGCGCGCCATGAGGGTGGCCAGGATGGCCCGACTCCGCTCGCCCGGCGACAGCCGCCCCGCCGGCCGTTGCATGTGCTCGGCCTCCAAGCCGAACTTGGCCAGCAGCGACCTGCCCTCGGCCAACGGCAGTCCAGTGCGGCGCAAGAAGTCGTCGAGCATGGGCTCGTCCGATTCCGCCAGATGACGAGCCTGGTCCATCTCGCCGACGACCACGCCGGGGCCGAGCCAACGGGTCCCCGCCGTCAAGGGCAGGTCGCCCAAGATGGCCCGGAGGAGGGTCGTCTTGCCGCTGCCGTTCGGGCCGAGAATGGCGAGCCGCTCCTGCCACGCGACCTCCACGTCGATGGGGCCGAGCCGGAACGAGCCCCGCTCCACCACGGCGCCGTCCATGCGAGCGACCACGTCCCCGCTGCGGGCCGCGGGGGCCAGCGAGAGCCGAAGCTGCCAGCCCTCCCACGGCTTGTCGACCGCGTCCAGCCGCTCCAAGCGCCGCTCCGTGATCTTGAGCTTGGACGCCTGCTTCTCGGTCCGGTTTGTGACGAAGCCGCGCTGGGCCTTGTCGTTGTCCCTGGGCTTCTTCTTGGCCTTGGTCACACCTTGCTGGGCCCAATCCCGCTGGGTCCTGGCCCGGTCGAGCAGGCCGCGCTTTTCGGCCTGGTACTTGCCGAACGAGGCGTACTGCTGCGAGCGGGCCAGGTCGCGCCCGGCCACGTAGTCGGACCAGCCGCCCGCGTACTCCACGGCCTGGTGCGAATGCTCTTGCAGCTCCACGATGCGATCGACGGCCTGGTCGAGGAAGGCCCGGTCGTGGCTGACGACGACCACGCCGCCGGGCAGCCCGTCGAGGAAGCGTTCCAGTCGGTCCAGGCCCGCGAAGTCGAGGTTGTTGGTGGGCTCGTCGAGCAGGAACACGTCGAAGCGGGCCAGCAGGATGGCAGCGAGCGCGGCCCGGGCGGCCTGGCCGCCGGACAGCGATCCCACCGGGACGTGCAGGCGGTCGACGGACAGGCCCACGTCGGCGCAGACCTCGGCGGCGCGGGTCTCCAAGTCGTCGCCGCCCAGGGCCAGGAAGTGTTCGAGGGCGGCCGAGTAGTCGTCCAGCGCATCCGGGTCGTGGGCCAGCCGCTCGGTGAGGCGGTCGAGCTCGTCGCTGGCCTCGGTCACGCCCGTGCGCCGAGCCAGGTAGGCGAGAAGAGTCTCGCCCTCCCGGGCGTCGGGCTCCTGGGGCAGATAGCCCACGGTGAGACCGGCTGGGGCCCGCTCGACTCGGCCTTCGTCCGGCTTCTCCAGGCCCGCCAAAACCCGCAGCAGCGTGGTCTTGCCGATGCCGTTCGGGCCGACCAGGCCCATGCGGCTGCGGGGTCCGACGGACAGCGAGACGGCGTCGAGGATGACCTGGCCGCCGCGCGCCAAGGAGACGTTCGAGGCGCTCAGCACATGGACGAGGCTAAACCTTGTACCTTGTTGCCGGTCCGCCCAGAGCACAGGGCGGACTCCGTGCAGGTTGCCGAATCCGGTCTCCCGCAGGGTTTTCGAATGTGCGTAGAGACAAAGGAAATGGCAATGGCAAGAGGCACCGTGAAGTGGTTCAACTCGACCAAGGGCTTCGGCTTCATCGCTCCGGACGACGGCAGCGCGGACGTGTTCGTCCACTTCTCCGCAATTGAAGGCGGCGGCTATCGCGAACTGACCGAGGGTCAGGCCGTCGAGTTCGAGACGTCCCGTGGGCCCAAGGGTCTGCAGGCCAGTGGGGTGAAGCCCGTCTAGGGGTTCCCCAACGACGAGCTTTCTGGGTCCGACCCCGGCACTTGGTGCCGGGGTCGGGTCGCGCCTGGGATCGGGTCGCGCATGGGATCGGTCAGGGTGCGGCGGAGATGGCCTCCACCAGTTCGCCGACCTTGTCCTCGGGCAGGTTGGTGGCGATGTCGGCCTGGCTCACCATCCCCACCAGGTCGGCCCCGTCGATCACCGGCAGGCGACGCACCTTGTGCTCCTTCATCGTGCGCAACGCCTCCTCGACCGGGTCGTCGGCCCCGATGGTGACCACCTCGGTGGGGTCGATCACGTCGGACACGGTGGTGGACGCCGGGTCCATGGCCGCGGCCACCACCTTGATGGTGATGTCCCGATCGGTGAGCATGCCTTGGAGCTTGCCGTCGTCCCCACACACGGGCATGGCGCCGATGTCGTTGGACGCCATGGTCCTGGCCGCGTCCTGAATGGTGGTGTCGAGACGCAGGTACTCCGCCCCGGGCGTCATGATGTCTCGCGCCTTGGTCATCACGGTCTCCGCTCGCTGGGCGCTGCTACCGCGTCCATGCCCGACGACCACCCGGGGTCAAACGGGGCGCTGGGGCCCAAACTGGATGATCAGTTCTGGGGTGGGCTGGGTAGCGTCGGAGAAGCTGTCCTCAAGCCAGCGGGGCGGCGTCGTCCAACGGAGGCCCCATGCCCGACGCGCCCCTGTCCGAAGCGCTTGTCGCCCTGTCCCGCTTCTTGGTCGCCGACGCGTCCTTGGGCGACACGCTGCACCAGGTCGTCGCGATAACGACGAAGGCCGTGCCCGCGTCGGCGTTCGCCGGGCTCTCCCTGCTGGACGAGCGGGGCCGCACCACCACGGCCGTGTTCACCGACGAACAGTCGCCCGAGATCGACTCGGCCCAGTACGAGGAGGGGGCCGGGCCTTGCCTCGATGCCTACCGCCAGAAGCGGGTCGTGCGTATCGACGACATGAGTGAGGCAACGTCGACGTATCCCAAGTTCGCCCGCGCCGCCATGGACCATGGGATACACAGCACGCTCTCGCTGCCCGTCATCGTGTCGGACCAAGGACTCGGCGCCATCAACCTGTACGCCACGGAGACGTACGGGTTCAGTACCGACGACGAGGACACGGCTACTGAACTGGCGACGGCCGCGTCCGTCGTCCTGGCCAATGCGCAGGCCTATTGGCGGGCCTTCGACCAGGCCGAGACCCTCAGCGAGGCCATGAAGTCCCGGGCCGTGATCGAACAGGCCAAGGGCATCCTCATGGCCAGGTCCCCGTCGATCACTGCCCAGGACGCCTTCGACCTGCTCGTGAAGGCGTCGCAGCGCGAGAACGTGAAGCTGCGAGAACTGGCTCAGCGGATCGTGGACCGGCGGCCCCCGCCGGAGGGCGGGCGTTAGGCGGTTTGGTGGTGACAGCCGACGTCCCGGCTCCGGACGCAACCGAGCTCGAAGCGGCCAGATCGCGCCTCGGCCTTTCCGTCAGCCAGGTTTGGATCGCCTACTTCGCCATCGGAGGCAACGCCCGCCAGCGCGACGTCGAGTCGTGGTTGTCCGGCGCCACGTACGCGCCGGACCGCGAGCACGACCTGTTGGCCGTGGCCCTCAACGAGGAGTTGGCCGCACGTGGTCTGGACCGCATGGTGCCGTACCGGAACGACGTTCGCCCCTGACCTCGACTCGCTGCCCTGGGCGCCAGACCTGAACCCGGGGCGGCAAGACTGAGCGCGATGACCACTGCGACGGATGACGAGCCCGAACGGGTCGAGCGGCAATGGGCCGTCGACCTCTTCAACCACGTGTGGTCGCTCATGGACAAGGCGGAGCGCACCGCGGACGACGACGCCGAAATGGTCCACGCCGCTCATGCCTCATGCCTGCACTGGCTCCACGTGGGAGGACCGGTCAACGCCGTGCGGGGCGAGTGGCAGTGTTCGCGGGTCTACGCCATTCTGGGTCGGGCCGAGCCTGCCCGCCATCATGCCGAGCGGGCCTTGGCCTTGTGCCAAGCCCATACCATCGGGGACTTCGACCTGGCCTTCGCCTACGAGGCCTTGGCTCGCGCCGCGGCGATCAGCGGCGACACGACGGAGGCCTCACGATGGGTGGCGCTTGCTCACGGCGCGTGCGAGGACATCGCCGAGGCGGACGACAAGGAGTTGGTGCTCGCCGATCTGGCCACCATCCCTGGGCTGGGCGGGGCCGCCTGACCGGAGGACGGCCTCATCCTCGGCGCTCTCCCCTTCTTGGCACCCTCGGTTCAGGTCCCAGGCGTGGCCGCCCTGCCAACAACGGGCCCGGCGAGCCTTCGGCCTCCATATGACCGGGTCAGCCTTCGGCCTCCATGTGACCGGGTCAGCCTTCGGCCTCCATGTGACCGGTGAACATCCGCGCCGGGTCGATGCGGGCATAGACCGGCCCGGCGTCGCGGAAGCTCTCCCAGGCGGCACCGTATCGGGCACATAGATGTCGAGCAGCGTCGAGCGGAACCCGGCGTGCTCCAAGGCAGACACGTCTATGGCTAAGGCAACGGCAATGGCAATGGCAATGGCAATGGCGGCGTCGCAGCATCCCCGATCGGCCGGTGCATCACGGCGGGCCGCCCCCCGATTTCCAACTCGGACGCTGACGACATTGATAAAAAAGCGGTTAGGTCAAGTGGGTGCCTGACACCGTCAATCGCGGTGAGCACCTGGATCTGCGTTGGTGGGCCTCAAGCACGAACTTGGCGGTGCTCAGGCTCGCCTCAATCGGGTGGCGGCAGCGGATATGTGCGGCCCGCAGCCGCGATACGAGTCGTACGCAAACGGCGGCACTGATAGCATGGAAGGAGTAGTTCGGCCGTGCGCCGAACTCAGTGCGCCTGATCCCAGTCCTCGTTGAGCGCCTCCGAAGTCTCGGACTTGGTGAGCTCATGTCTCCTGAGGAAGTCGCCGGCCTAGCGACGTATCTCTATTCACTGGAGCCTGGGCGGTCCATGATTCGCGTCGGAGCGTCCAGCGCGGACCCGCGCAGCTGGAGATCCAAGCATGCGCACGCGCTGAGCCTCATGCGGGTTCGGACACCGCATGACCGGCCTCGGATCTCGCGATGAACGCGTTGCCGGCAGCCTCCTACGCGTCGGCGCCTGGTACTCCTGCGCCCGATAAATCTCGGCTCACTGGCCTTCATGCCCAGCTGATCGCCGAGTCGATCCCCCACATCGTGTGGATGGCGTCGGCCGACGGGTCGACGACCTACTTCAATCGTCGGGGCACGGACTACACAGGCCGCTCGGCGGACACGAACTACGACTGGAACTGGGTGACCCTCGTCCACCCAGATGATGCCGATCGGGCACGGGAAGCATGGGAGTACGCGACCCGTACAGAGACCAACTACGCACTCGACTACCGGATTCGTCGCTTCGACGGCACGTTCAGATGGCATGCGTTTCGGGCGCTGCCGCTTCGCACCGCCAGCGGCGAGGTCCACACATGGATCGGTACCGCAACCGACGTCGAGGATTACAAGCGCACGGAGACATCGCTGCGCCGCTCACAGCAAGAGGCGGTCGAGTCCCTCACGCTGCTGCAGAGCATCGAGGCTGCCGCCCCAGTCGGCTTCAAGCTCGTGGACCGCGATCTCCGGGTGGTTCGCATCAACGAGATGTTGGCGAGGATCAACGGGATCCCTGTGACGGAGCAGATCGGTCGCACCGTCGCCGAAATCGTCCCCAACATCTGGCCACTGGTCGAAGACGTCTATCACCGAGCACTTAAGGGTCAAGCTGTATCCAACATCGAGATCAGCACGCCAAGCGCGGAGGAGCCTGAGCGAATGCGGCACTGGCTTGCCAGCTACTACCCCGTGCGCGCTGGCGGCGAGATCATCGGTGTCGGCAACGTGGTCTTCGACATCACCGAACGCAAGGAGGCCGAAGAGCTCCGCGCGGTGGTGATGGCCAACATCGCAGAAGGGCTCTACGCCCTCGATCCCGATGGCCTCGTGACCTTCATGAATCGGGCTGCATCGACGATGCTTGGCTGGGCCGAGGACGAGCTGCGTGGAAAACCGATGCACGAAGCTGTGCACTTCCAGCATGCGGACGGCAGCGCGTTTGCTGTCGAGGACTGTCCACTTCTGAAGGTTCGCACTCAAGGCCGCTCGGTTCGGATCGGTGACGATGCCTTCACCCGTCGCGATGGCTCCATCTTCCCCGTGGCCTACTCGTCCGCGCCCCTCGGCGACGGCGCTTCGTTCCAAGGTGTCGTTGTCGTCTTCCGCGACACCACCGACGAGAAGAACGAACAGGCCGCCGTCCAACGCGAGCTTGCAGCGCTCAGCTGGATCGGCCGCATCCGCGACTCCATAGACGAGAACCGACTCGTGCTGTATTCCCAGCCCATCGTGTCGCTCACGGGCGGCCGCCCGAGCGAGGAGCTGTTGCTCCGCATGATCGGACGGGATGGCGAGATCATCCAGCCCGCCAGCTTCCTCCCTGTGGCCGAGAAGTACGGGCTCATCACCGAGATCGACCGCTGGGTCGTCACCGAAGCGATTCGGATCTCGGCCAGCAACCAGCGTGCGGTCGAGGTCAACCTGTCCGCGCAGTCCATTGGAACCTCGGACCTCCTGCCCTTCATCGAGCACCAGATCCGCGAACACGGCGCCGATCCGGGCAACCTCGTCTTCGAAATCACCGAGACCGCTCTCATGCGCGATCTCACCGCTGGTCAATCCTTCGCCCACGGCGTGGCCGAGATCGGGTGCGGCTTGGCGCTCGATGACTTCGGCACCGGTTACGGCAGCTTCATGTATCTCAAGAACCTTCCGATCGGCTACCTCAAGATCGACATCGAGTTCGTGCGCGACCTCGTCACCAATCCGGCGAATCGCCACGTCGTCAGGGCGATCGTGGGTCTAGCGAAGGCGTTCGAGCTGCGGACCATCGCAGAAGGCATAGAAGACGAAGGGACCTTGACCCTGCTGCGGGCCGAAGGCGTCGACTTCGGCCAAGGCTTCCACCTCGGCCGACCGGTACCCGTTGTCGCGTCGCCTCGATGAAGCTCACGGTGGTCGGCGCCAATGGATTTGTCGGACAGCAGTTGGTTCGGCGGCTCGTGGGTGATGGCCACCAGGTGCGGGCGGTCGTGCGCGCGTCACTCACCGACGGTCCCGCTGGCGTGCAGGTCGTCACCGGGGATGTCGGTGACCCCGCATCAATGGCGCCGGCGTTGGACGGGGCGGATGCCGCGTACTACCTCGTGCACTCGATGGCCGCCAGCGCGGCGTTCCGGGAAATGGATCGCGAACTGGCGACGAAGTTCGGCGTGGCGTGCAGCGCCGCCGGAGTCGGACGCATCGTCTACCTGGGGGCGCTGGGCGAGGACCCGGCATCCGAGCATCTCGCGAGCCGGCAGGAGGTCGGCGAGTCGTTGGCCGCGGCTGGTACACCGCTGGTGGAGCTGCGTGCCGCGGTCGTCCTGGGTGCCGGCAGCGTCAGCTTCGAGATGCTGCGGTACCTCACCGAGCGATTGCCATTCATGGTTTGCCCTCGCTGGGTGGCCACACGCATCCAACCGATCGGCGCCGACCAGCTGCTCGACGCGCTCGTCGCCGCCCTCGATGTCCCGCCCGGAACCCACGAGGTCGGCGGGGCCGAGGTCACCACCTACCGCGCGATGATCGAGGCGTACGCGCGGGCACGAGGTCTTCGGCGTCGGCTCATCGTCGACATCCCCTTGCTGACACCGAGGCTTTCGTCGTACTGGGTCGACCTGGTCACGCCGGTCGACCGCAAGGTCAGTCACGCGCTCATCGAGAGCCTGACCACCGAGGTCGTGGTGCGGACACCGCCCTGGCCCTCGCTCGTGCCGGCCGGCGGTGGTGTCGACGCCGCCATCTCCCAGGCGTTGAAGCACCAGGAGCACGACATCGAACGCACGCTGTTCGACCGCGCCGAAGGCCTGGCCGATGGGGTCTACGTCCACCGAGTGGAGGCGGCGGTGGCCGACGCTTCAGCAGTGGCCGCCAACCTGTTCACCGTTGGCGGCTCCGTCGGTTGGTACGGCGTCGCGTGGGGTTGGCAGCTGCGGCGCCTCGCCGGCCGCCTGGTCGGCGAGCGTTGGAAGCCCGGCCGCCCCAGCGACGGGCTCGTCGTCGGCTCGGTGGTCGACTGGTGGACCATCGCCCGACTCGACCACGACGCGTTGATCCTCCGTAGCCGCGAATGGTTCCCCGGTGAGGCGTGGCTGGGATACGAGCTGCGAGCCGACCGGTTGGTGCAGGTGGGCGCCTTCCGCCCGAAGGGCATCCCCGGCCTGCTCTATTGGAAGCTCCTCGAGCCAGCGCACCGAGTCGTGTTCCGACGCATGGCCCGCACACGCGCCAACTTCACCACCGATCACACGAGCCGCAAGCTGGCTCCGACATCTACGGGGCTGGGCCATTGAACAAGTACCGGCTACGGCGGCTTCTCCCACCTGAAGCGACTCCCCATCAACTATCTCCAGATCGACATCGAATTCGTCACTGACATCCTGACCAACCCGGCAAACCGTGCCAGAGGGGTTGGAGTTCGATTGCGGGGGTGCGGGGCTATGAGTCCGACGAGCCCGACGGACGGTGGCGGCTGCAGTGCCTCATCGAGCTCTTCGTTCGCGGCGCCGCGATCAAGTCGTCCTGATACGGCGGCTGCCTGCCGACACGGGCCTTTCCCATCTTGATCGACCTGTACTTGAAAGGTCGGCCCGATCTCACGGTTCGTCAGGGAGACGATCGCGCTCGATCAGGTGGAAGGTGCCGAGCGAATGCAACACGCCGACGTGCTCCGCTCCGTCGTCGCTAGGCGTCGCGCCCGAGATCGCGCCC
>JAUTXP010000035.1 GCA_030837965.1 Acidimicrobiaceae bacterium
CACGCAGCACCGCCGGCGCGGGTGCCAACGCGAGCCCTGCCCCCGACGAGCCCATCTGGCACGGCCCCGGCTCGGGCGAGCCCGCCCCTCCCGTGCGCATCCGGGCCGATCTGGCCGCCGCGGCCACAGCCCGGTCGGAGGGCGCGGGCCGCACTCGTCGCTCCGGCGGCCGCGAGCGCCCCCTCCGCGCCCGCTGACCGCGTCCCCCCGCCCGCCCCCGCCCGCCTCTTTGCCGGACTGGAGGACATGCCTTGCGGAATCGGGGGCCTATGTCCTCCAGAGTCAGCGATCGAGCCGTGCAAGCATGGTCGTGATGGGCGAAGGCGAAGGCGAAAACGGCGAAGGCCAATACGAAGGCCAAGGCCAGGCCGCGCCCGGCATGGCCGAGCTGGCCCGTGACCTGCGTGCCCTGGGCGCCCAGGCGGGCTTGGCCGCCGTCGGCTTCGCACCGGCCCGGCCCCTGACCCGGGCCCGTCACGACATCGAGACCCGCAAGGCTGCGGGCCTGCACGGCGGCATGCACTTCACCTACGGCAACCCGGCCCGCTCCACGGCGCCCGCTTTGGCCCTGCCCGACGGCGACGCCAGCACGTTGGTGGTGGCGGCCCGGTCGTATCGAAAGGCTCAACCCGTCCCGCCCGCCCAGCCGGGCCGTCATGGCATGGTCGCCCGCTACTCGTGGGCCGACGAGTACGAGCCCCTGCGGGCCGCGCTCGCGCTCCTGGCCGACCGGCTTCGAGCCGAGGGCTTCAAGGCCGTCGTCCTGGTCGATGACAACGCGTTGGTCGACCGTGAGGCCGCCTTCCAAGCGGGCCTGGGCTGGTACGGCAAGAACGCCAACCTGCTGGTGCCGGGGGCGGGGTCGTACGTCGTGCTCGGCTCCGTCGTCACCGACGCGCCGCTGCCCACCACAGACCCGGCGAACACCCCCGACCCGGCGGCATCAACGGCCGCGGGCTGCGGGGCCTGCACCCGATGCCTGCCCGCCTGCCCGACCGGGGCCCTGATCGCCCCCGGCGTGCTCGACGCCCGGAGGTGTCTGGCCTGGCTGCTCGAAGCCCCCGGCTCGTTCCCCGTCGAGTTCCGGGCCGCGCTCGGCGGTCGGGTCTACGGATGCGACGACTGCCAGGAGGCGTGTCCGCCCAATCGGGCCGTCGACCGGAGAGACCCGCCGCCTTCGAGCGCCGGCGACGATCAGCCGTTCGTGGACCTGGTCGAGCTGCTCGACATGTCCGACGCCCACCTCCTCCGCCGCTTCGAGCGCTGGTACGTCCCCCGCCGTCAGGCCCGGTATCTGCGCCGCAACGCGCTCGTGGCCCTCGGCAACGTCGGCGATCCGACCGACCCGGACGTGCGCAGGGTCGTGGCCTCGGCCCAGGCCGATCCCGACCCCATCGTGCGCGAGCACGCCGACTGGGCCGCGACCCGCCTCGGGCTGACGGCCTTCTCACCCGCGCCAGCAACAGCCCCAGCGCCAGCCCGATGACCCACGTGCTTGTCACCAACGACTTCCCGCCCAAGGTCGGCGGCATCCAGTCGTACCTCTGGGAGCTCTGGCGCCGGCTGCCCCTCGACCCGCCCGACCGAGTCACGGTCTTGACCACGCCGTACCAGGGTGCGTCGTCCTTCGACCGGCGGGCCCCGTTCGCCATCCAGCGCACCACCGCCCCCGTGCTCCTGCCCCAGCCCGGGCTGGTGGCCAGGGTCGACCGGCTGGCCGCCGACGCGGGCGCCAAGTTGGTCGTGCTCGACCCGGCCCTGCCCCTCGGTCTCATCGGCCCCTACCTCAGCGTGCCCTACGCCGTCGTCCTGCACGGCGCCGAGATCACCGTCCCCGCCCGCCTGCCCGGCACCCGCCAAGCCTTGCAACGAGTGATCGGCGGTGCCGCCCTGCTCATCGCCGCGGGCGACTATCCGGCCGCTGACGCGGCCCGCCTGCTCCGGCTCGACCGCCCTGCCAATGCCGAGACCCCGCCCATCGTCAACGTCCCGCCCGGCGTCGACACGGACCGATTCCGTCCACTGTCACCAGCCGAGAAGAGCCAAGCCCGGGCTCGCCTCGGACTGCCTACTGACGACGGTGCCCAACTGGTGGTGAGCGTGAGCAGGCTCGTCCCCCGCAAAGGCATGGACGCCCTCATCGACGCGGCCGCCCGCCTGCGTCCCACCCATCCCCGGCTCACGGTCGCCATCGCAGGCTCGGGTCGCGACCGAAGCAGGCTCGAGCGACTGGCCAGTGCCACCGACGCGCCGGTGCAGTTCCTCGGCCGCGTGCCCGAGGACGACCTGCCCGCCCTCTACGGCTGCGCCGATGTGTTCGCCATGCTGTGTCGCAACCGCTGGCTCGGTCTCGAACAAGAAGGCTTCGGCATCGTCTTCATGGAGGCGG
The DNA here is from genome assembly GCA_030837965.1 of Acidimicrobiaceae bacterium. Lineage (GTDB taxonomy): Bacteria > Actinomycetota > Acidimicrobiia > Acidimicrobiales > JAUTXP01 > JAUTXP01. The sequence continues at coordinate 2,390 of JAUTXP010000035.1, forward strand.
CCGCGTGCGGCGTGCCCCAGGTGGCGGGCGACAGCGGGGGCGCGGCCGACGCCGTGGTCGACCACCACACCGGTTTGGTCGTGCGCGACCCCACCGACCCAGTGGCTGTGGCCGACGCGCTGGCCCGGCTGTTGGACGACCCGCCGTGGGCCGCCCAACTCGGCAGGCACGCTCGACAGCGCGCCGTGGAGGAGTTCGACTACTCGGTGCTGGCCGCCCGGCTCGACGCGGCCTTGGCCGAGCACGGCGGCTGAGCCCGGTCCATGCCCGCCGACCCAACCGACGCGACCCACGCGGCCGACGCAACCCACGCGACCGACTCGACCGAAGCAGGCGGCCCCGCCCCGGGCGACGGCATCATCCGCGCCTCGTGGCTCGGTACCGGCGCCCTCGCCGTCGTCACCTTGGCGGGCGCCGTCGTGCCCGCGGTCGACATCGTCGCCCTCGTCGTGGCCGCCGCGCTGTTCCTCGCCGGCACGGTCCTGTTCTTCGCCGCCTTCGTCAAAGCCGTCGACCGCAGCCGAACCGAGGAGATCGGCGTGATGAACGTGTTCTTCCTCGACCACAGCGCGCCGCGGTCGATCCGGCGGAGCCTGCTCGGCTCCTTCGCGGTCGAGATCGCGGTCGCCGTGGCCGCCGCGGCCGTGCGGCCCAACACCAGCCTGGCCTTCGGCATCCTCGCCCCGGTCTACGGCCTGGCCCTGGCCGGTCTCTGGGGGGCCCGCCACGGCGCCTTCCCGGCCCGGACCCCCAAGACACCCAAGACACGAGAGACGCGCGAGACGCGGAAGTCGCCGAAGCGGTCCCCCGAGTAGCCCGGCACTACGCTCATCCGACCGTGCGTTGGGTCGTGCTCCTCCTCGGCTTGGAGTTCCCCGCCCTGCTGGCCCTGTTGGACTGCACCAACCGTCCTGACGAGCATTTTGCGGGCGGCGCCCCCGACAAGAAAGGCTGGGCCCGCTGGCTGCTCATCGGCGTGGCCACGGCCTGGATCGGGATCGGCGACGGCATCGTGCTCGGCTACTACTACGCGGTCGTCCGGCGCAATACGCCGGCCCGTCCCTGACGAAATCCAGAGGAAGGCATGTCCGACAAGGCGACCGAGAAGATGGTGATGCGGGCCTCGCCCGATCGCCTGTACGACACAGTCCTCGACTTCGAGCGGTACCCCTCGTGGGCGGCCGACATCAAGCAGGTCACCGTCGTCGAGCGCGACGACGAAGGCCGGGGCACGCTCGTGTCGTGGCGGGCCGCGGCCTTTGGGCGCAGCACGACCTACACCCTGCGCTACGACTACTCGGGCGCGCCCCAGGTCGTGTCGTGGGTGCTCGACCACGGCGACATCACGTCGAAGCTGGACGGCACCTACACCTTCGAGTCCGCAGGCGTCGACAGCACCGAAGTCACCTACGTGCTCGAAGTAGAGCTCAAGATCCCGCTGCCCGGCTTCGTCAAGCGACGGGCCGAGGGCCGCATCATCAGCACCGCGCTCAAGGAGTTGAAGGCCCGCGTCGAGGCGGGCGCGTGAGCGGCGTCAGGGTCATCCTCTTCACGGGCAAGGGCGGGGTGGGCAAGACCAGCGTGGCCGCCGCGACCGCGCTGCGCTGCGCCGACGCGGGGCTGCGCACGCTGGTCCTGTCGACGGACCCAGCCCACTCGCTGGCCGACGCGTTGGACGTGGCCCTCGACTCGACCGAGCGCCGCATCGACGGCACGTTGTACGGCCAACAGCTCGATGCCACCGAGCGCCTCGAGGACGCGTGGGGCGACATCCAGGCCTACCTCACCGACGTCCTGCAGTGGGCGGGTGTGGGCGGTATCGAGGCCGAGGAACTGGCCGTCATCCCAGGCCTGGACGAGATCTTCAGCCTCTCCGACCTCAAGGCCTACGCCGAGTCGGGCGCGTGGGAGGTCATCATCGTCGACTGCGGGCCGACGGCGGAGACCATCCGACTGCTGTCGCTGCCCGACGTCCTCGGCTGGTACATGGACCGCGTCTTCCCGGCGGGCCGCAAGGTCACCAAGCTGGTGCGCCCTGTGCTGTCGAAGATGACGAGCCTGCCCATCGCGGCCGACGGCGTGTTCGAGTCGGCGTCGCGCTTCTACGAACGGCTCGACGGTGTGCGCGCCCTGCTGTCCGACGGCGACACGAGCAGCGTGCGCCTGGTCGTCAACCCCGAGCGCCTGGTGATCGCCGAGGCCCGCAGGACGGCGACCTATCTCGGGCTGTTCGGCTACCGCGTCGATGCCGTCATCGCCAACCGCCTGTTGCCCGACGCGGTGTCAGACCCGTGGTTCAAGGCCTGGAAGGAGGCCCACGCCGAGCACTTGGCCACCATCGAGGACTCGTTCGCGCCGCTGCCCGTGCTGCGGGCCGAGCTGGCCTCCGAGGAGTTGGTGGGCGTCGAGCGACTGCGCGACTTCGGCGCGTCGCTCTACGGCGACCTCGACCCGCGCGCCGTGCTGCACAGGGGCGAGCCCATGAGGCTTGATCGCGGTGCAGACGGCCAGTCGTACGTGCTGTCGCTGCACCTGCCCTTCGCCGAGCGCGACGACTTGGACCTGGGCAGACGGGGCGACGAGCTCCTCATCAGGGTCGGGCCTCATCGACGCAACCTGCTGCTGCCCGACTCCCTGCGTCGACGCGAGGTGGCGGGCGCCCACATGGAGGGCGACTGGCTCGAGGTGACGTTCGATGCATGACGACCCGGCCAAGGAGGCGGTCGAGCATCTCCAACAGGCCGCGCTCGAGATCATCAAGGCCACGCGGGCCTTTCTCGACTTGGCCGAGGAACTGGTGTCCGATCCGTCGCCGCTGCTGGCCGTCGGCCAACTGGTCGGCGACCTGGCGGCCAAGGGCCGGGCCGCGGCCACCGGTGGGGTGGGCGGGCAAACGCCGCCTTCTGCCCAAGGAGCACCGACCGTCCAGCACATTCGCGTCTCCTGACCGGGGGACTGGACAAGCGCGGTACGATCAGCGGCATCAACCCTCTACGGGAGGTGACGTTGGCCACGCTCACCCACGATGTGATCCGCTCGCTTGCGGGTCTGAAGGCCCAGGAAACGCCGGTCGTCTCGTTGTATCTCGACGTGGATGGCCGGCGTTTCGTTCGTCCGAAGGACTACGAGGTCCATTTGGACCACCTGCTGAAGGAGGCAGCCTCCTACACCAATGGGCACAAGCCTGCGACGTTCGACCTCGATCGCATCGAGTCGCACGTGAAAGCAGGCTTCGACCGCTCCCGCACTCGCGGCCTCGCCATCTTCTCCTGCGCGTCGCTCGACCTGTGGCGGGTCTTCGAGTTGCCCGTGCCCGTGCGCAACCAGTTGATCGTCAACGCCACGCCGCACGTGCGCCAACTCGAGACGGTGGTCGACGAGTACGAGCGCTTCGGCGTGTTGCTGGCCGACAAGCAGCGGGCCCGCATGTTCGTGTTCGAGTTGGGCGAGCTGGTCGACAAGAGCGAGCTCTTCGACCAGTTGCCCCGCCACGAGGACGACCACGGCGACTGGGACAAGGACCACGTGCGCGACCACTCGAACGCGGCCGCCCATCGGCACCTCAAGCGGGCGGGCGATGTGGCCTTCCACGTGCTGCAGGACCAAGGTTTCGACCACCTCATCGTGGGCGCGCCCGAGGAGATCGCGAACGAGTTGGACCGGGTCATGCATCCGTACCTGCGCGAGCGCATCGCGGCCCGACTGGCCGTGCCGGTGAGCGCCAGTGACGCCACGATCCGGGCTGCCGCCCTGCAAGTCGAGGAGCAGGTCGAGCGGCAGAAGAAGGCGGCCATGGTCGCCCGCCTGCGCGACGCGTCGGCCCAGCCGGGCGGCCTGGGCGTGATCGGCCTCGACCCTGTCCTCAAGGCGCTCGTCGAACGGCGGGTCGACACCTTGTTGGTCTCCGACGGCTATGAGACCGAGGGTTGGCGGTGTCGCTCGTGCAACTACGTGGCCGTGAAGGGCCGGACCTGCCCCCTGTGCTCGTCGGAGATGGACCTCGTCCCCGACGTGGTCGAGGAGGCGGTGGAGGAGGCCATCGCGCAGTCCTGTCGGGTGTGCATCTGCATGGGCAACGCCGACCTGGACGTGATGGGCCGCATCGGCGCCCTGCTGCGCTTCTGAGCCCGGCGCTCGGTTCGGCTCAGGGTTCGGTTGTGCCCGCCGCAGTCGGCATCGACGTGGGCGGCACCAAGGTGCTCGGCGTGCTGCTCAACGAGCAGGGCCAGGTCGCGGCCGAGCACCGCGTCCCTACGCCGTCCACCGCGGACGGGCTGGTTGACGCGGTGGTGGCCGTGGTCGCCGGACTTGGCGGGTCCGGCCATCCAGTAGGCGTGGGCGTGCCCGGGCTGGTCGACCATGAAGGGTGTCTGCGCTTCGCGCCCAACCTGCCCGGTGTGGTCGACGTGCCCGTGCGGGCCAGACTGCACGACGCCCTCGGCGTCACCGTCGTGGTCGAGAACGACGCCACCGCCGCGTGTTGGGGCGAGCGCGAGCGGGGCGCCGCGGCCGGTGCTGACGACGTGGTCGTGGTGACGTTGGGGACGGGCATTGGCGGCGGCGTCGTCGCGGGCGGCGTACTCCAGCGCGGCGCGCACGGGTTCGCAGGTGAGATCGGCCACATGGTCGTCGACCCCAACGGGCCGCGTTGCCCGTGCGGCAAACGCGGGTGTTGGGAGCGCTTCGCGTCCGGCTCGGCTCTGGGGGGCTTGGCCCGCAGGCACGGCTTGGGCGACAGGGGCGAGGCCGTCACCGCGGCCGCGTTGCGAGGGGACCCCGATGGCGTTGCCGCCATGGCCGAGTTCGCATGGTGGGTGGCCATCGGCCTGGTCAACCTGGCCTACCTGTTGGACAACACCGTGTTCGTGCTCGGCGGCGGTGTGATCGACGCGGGCGAGGCCTTGTTGGGCCCGACGCGAGAGGCGTTCGCGTCGTTGTTGGCGGGCGCCGCCCATCGGCCGCCCGTGTCCGTGGTGGGCGCGGCATTGGGGGAGCGGGCAGGCGCCATCGGTGCCGCCTTGCTGGCCGGGGCCGCGGGGGCCGCGGAGGCGACGGGGGCCGCGTCGTGAAGGTGGGCATCACGTTGCCCCAGTTCCGCGACAGCGCGGAGCCCGCCATCGAGGTCGCCCTCGACGCCGAGGCCGCCGGGTTGGACGGCGTCTTCGTGTTCGACCACCTGTGGCCCATCGGCCAGCCTGACCGGCCCGCCATCCACTCGCTGGCCCTGCTCGGCGCGCTGGCCGCGGAGACGCAGCGCCTGAACATTGGGACGTTGGTGTCGCGAGTGGGCCTGCTGCCCGACGCCGTGCTGGTCAACGCGCTGGCGTCCGTGCACCGAATGGTGGGGGACCGGCTCGTCGCGGGCGTGGGCAGCGGCGACCGGTTGAGCAAGGCCGAGAACGACGCCTACGGCATCGCGTTCCCGCCCGCGGCCGAGCGCTTGGCCCAAGTCGGGCGCGTCGCCGATGCACTGCGGGCCAAGGGCATCACCACATGGATTGGGGGGCGCTCGGCGGCCACGCGGGACCTGGCCGTCGAGCACGCGGATGCGCTGAACCTGTGGGAGGCGCCGGTGGACGACGTCGCCGTCGAGCACGGCGTGGCCGTCACGTGGGGCGGGCTGGTCCAGCCCGACGTTGACCTGCGCGTGCTGCTCGGCGGACTGGCCGCGGCGGGCGCGACATGGGCCGTGCTCGCGCCCGTCGGCTTCGAATGGCATGAGGCGGTGACGGCAATCGCCTCGTCGGCCCCCGCGGTGCGCCAGTAGATTCGTCGGATGGAGTTCCGCCGGATTCAAGGGCTGCCCCCGTACGTCTTCACCATCATCAACGACTTGAAGATCGCGGCCCGGCGAGCAGGCGACGACGTCATCGACCTCGGGTTCGGCAACCCAGACATCCCGTCGCCCGAGATCGCGGTGGAGAAGCTGTCCGAGGCCGCGCACAACAGCCGCAACCACCGGTATTCGGCGTCCAAGGGCATCCCCAAGCTGCGCCAGGCCATCGCCAACCTCTATCTGCGCAAGTTCGGCGTGGACCTGGACCCTGACACCGAAGTGGTCACGACGATTGGGGCCAAAGAAGGGCTGTCGCACCTCATGTGGGTGCTTGTCGGCCCGGGCGACTCCGCCTTCGTGCCGTCCCCCTCGTACCCCATCCACATCTATGCGCCGCTGTTCGCCGGGGCCGAGGTGCAGCAGGTTCGAGTCGGGCCGGACCAGGACTTCTTCGCCAACCTCATGGAGGCGTACGAGACCCAGTGGCCGAAGCCCCGGGTGGTGATCCTGTCCTTCCCGCACAATCCGACGACCGCGTGCGTGGACCTGGCGTGGATGCAGCGCATCGTGGATTGGGCCCGCGAGCACGACGTGGTGCTGGTGCACGACTTCGCCTATTCCGACACGTCGTTCGACGGCTACCAGCCGCCGTCCATCCTCCAGGTGGAGGGGGCCAAGGACGTGTGCGTGGAGCTCTACACGCTGACCAAGTCGTTCTCGATGGCCGGGTGGCGGGTCGGGTTTATGGTCGGCAATGCGCCGATCATCGCTGCGTTGACCAAGCTCAAGTCGTACCTCGACTACGGGACGTTCCAGCCCATTCAGATCGCGGCCATCGTGGCCATGAACGAGGCGCCCGACTATCCGAAGGTCGTCAACGAGATCTACCAGTCGCGGCGGGACGCGCTGTGCGACGGGCTGGACCGCATCGGCTGGTCCATCGAGAAGCCCAAGGGGACCATGTTCGTGTGGGCGCCCATCCCCGAGCCGTATCAGGAGATGGGCTCGCTGGAGTTCTCGAAGTTCTTGATCTCCGAGGGCAAGGTGGCGGTGTCGCCGGGCATGGGCTTCGGGCCGGGGGGCGAGGGCTTCGTGCGGTTCGCCTTGATCGAGAACGAGCAGCGCATCGGCCAGGCCGTGCGCAACCTCCGCAAAGCCCTCACCAAGCTCTAGCCCCAGCACGACTTGTCGCGCTGTCTGCCGTATACGGCAATCAGCGCGACAAGACGGCCAGAAGTCGGCGGGGGCTAGGCGTCGACCAGGCCGTGCAGGCAGAAGGCGATGGCGTCTTCGGCCACGTCGGCCGCGTCCTCGCCCCGTTCGAAGATGAATGTGCGGGCCAGGTTGTTGGTGACGCCGAGGATGGCGTGGGCCAGCACCTGCGGGTCGGTGTCGCGCACCCGCCCCAGCACCACCGCCTCCTTCACGTGCCTGACCACGTCGCCCACGGCCACGTCCTGGCCCCGCCGCAGGGCCGGCGCGAAGCGCTCGTCGGCCGCCGCGAACTGGAAGACGTGGAACAGGTGCCGGTGCTCGGCCAGCCACACCATCGAGGCCCGGATGCCCAACTCGATGCGCCGCACCGGGTCGGGCTCGTCGCCGATGGCCTGCTGCTGCACCTTGCGCAACTCGTGCTGGGCCTCGCGCAGGATCTCCAGGAACAGCTCCTCCTTGGAGGAGAAGTACCAGTAGAAGACGCCCTTGCCCACGCCCATGCCGGACACGATCTCGGCCACCGACGTGGGGTGGTAGCCGTTGTCGGCGAAGCGGTGGGCCGCGAAGTCCATCAACTGGCGCTTGCGGTCGCGGCCTCGCTGCGTCAGTTGTCGGTTCATGGCGACCGCACGGTACGCAGCCTTGACCGCGCGGTCAAGAATGGTCTGCGGACAGGTCCCGATTATCCTCTTCGGGCAATGGCGTACTGGGTGCTGAAGGCGATCCTCACTCCCTTGCTGCGCTTCTTGTTCCGGGTCAGGGTCGAGGGTGCCGAGCACCTCTCGGACGACGGGGCCGCCATCCTGGCCAGCAACCACGTGTCGTTCAGCGACTCCATCTTCTTGCCCCTCGTCCTGCGCCGCCGGGTCACGTTCGTGGCCAAGGCCGAGTACTTCGACGACCCCAAGACAGCCTGGATCTTCCGGGCCCTCGGCCAGATCCCCATCAAGCGCGAAGGGGGCTCGGCCGCCCAAGGCGCGCTCGACGCGGCGTCGGAAGTCCTCCAATCCGGCGGCCTGTTCGGCATCTACCCCGAGGGCACGCGCAGCCCGGACGGCCGCCTCTACAAAGGCCACACGGGCGTGGCCCGACTGGCTCTGCGCAATCACGCCCCCGTGCACGCGGTCGCCATGATCGGCACGCGGGAGGCCCAGCCCATCGGCCAGGTCGTGCCCCGGTTCTTCATGCCCATCACCGTGCGCATCTCCAAGCCCATGAGCTTCGAGCGCTACTACGACAGGGCCGACGACCCGCGTGTCCTGCGCGAGATCACCGATCAGGTGATGTTCGAGCTGCGCGAGCTGTCGGGCCAGGAGTACGTGAGCGCCTACGCCAAGCGCAAGGCCGAGCAGGAGGGCGCGGCTGCCGATCAGGCCCGCATCACCGCGGCCATCCCCATGCCGACGAACCTCGACCGGCCCTTGGCCGCGGCTGCGGGCTGAGCGGCTGCGGCCTGCGCCCCACAGCAAACCGACGCATTGTCGAACGCCTGTAACACGCACGACACCGACCGGCCGTAGGGTGCGCCCGTGAGCACGTTCGTCCTGCGCGTGTGGCTGCCGGACCGGCCTGGTGCCCTGGGCGCGGTGGCCAGTCGCATCGGCGCCGTGCGCGGCGACCTGGTCGGCATCGACATCCTCGAGCGCGGTGCAGGCCGGGTCATCGACGAGCTCGTCGTCGAACTGCCCAGTGACGACCTGCTGCCCCTGCTCGTGCAAGAGGTGGCCGAGGTCGACGGCGTCGACGTGGAGGACGCCCACGCCATCGTCACGCCCATCGCCGACCCGCGCGTCGACGCGCTGGAGACGGCCGCCCTGCTGGTCGAGCAGTCCACCCGCGAGGGCTTGTTCGACGAGCTTGCCTCCCACTTGGGCCACGCCCTCGAAGCCGAGTGGGTCATGGTGGTCGACGGCGATGCCGACTCGGCCTTGGCCGTGTCCGGTGAGCCGCCGCCGCTCACATGGGTGACCGCGTTCGTGGCCGGCTCGCAGACGTCGGCCCCGGTGGCCGCGGGGGAGTGCGGCCCGGACGACGTGGCCTGTGCGCCGCTGGCCAAGTCCGGTCTGGTCGTGGCTTTGGGCCGCAAAGGAAGGCCGTTCCGCGCACGCGAGCGCAGGCAGTTGGCCATGCTGGCCCGCATCGCCGACCGCCGGGTGGTCGAACTCGACGGCTGACCGGGGCGGGCTGAGCCTCAGCCCGCCCAGTGGCCGGCGCGCTCGACGGCCCGCCGCCAGCCTGCGTGCTTGGCATCGGCTCCCGCCTTGGAAGCCTTGGGCGTGAACTCGGCGTCGAGGGCCCAGTAGCCCGACAGCTCGTCGAGCGAGCCCCAGAACCCCTCGGCCAGCCCGGCCAGATAGGCCGCGCCCAGCGCCGTGGTCTCCTGCACCACCGGCCGGGCGACAGGCGCCTGCAACTGGTCGGCCTGGAGTTGCAGCATGAGGTTGTTGGCCGACGCGCCGCCGTCGGCCCGCAGGGCCTGCACTGAGTGGCCGCATGCCGCGGTCATGGCGTCGACCACGTCCCTGGTCTGAAAGGCCATGGCTTCGAGCACGGCCCTGGCCATGTGGGCCCGGCCCGTCCCGCGGGTCAGTCCGACCACGGCGCCGCGCGCGTACGGGTCCCACCACGGGCTGCCCAGCCCGGTGAAGGCGGGCACCACGTAGACGCCTTCGCTGTCGCCGATGGACTCGGCCAGCGCCTCGACGTCGGCCGCCTGCTCGATGAGGCCGAGCCCGTCGCGCAGCCACTGCACCGCGGCGCCGGTGACGAAGATGGCGCCTTCGTAGGCATAGGCGACGGTGCCGTCGGCCAACTCCCACGCCATGGTGGTGAGCAGGCCCTCGACCGGGTCCGGGCAGTCGGCACCGACGTTCATCAGCACGAAGCTGCCCGTCCCATAGGTGTTCTTGGTCATGCCCGGCGTGAAGCAGGCCTGACCGAACAGCGCGGCCTGCTGGTCGCCCGCGATGCCGCTGACCGGGATGCCCGCGGGCACGGGGCCGTCGGCCGCGGTGACGGCGAAGCGCCCGCTCGAAGGCCGCACCTCGGGCAGGCACGTGGCGGGCACGCCGAACAGCTCGCAGAGCTCGGCCGACCAGGCCCGGTCGCGGATGTCATAGAGCAGCGTGCGGCTGGCGTTGGAAGGGTCGGTGGCGTGGACCTGGCCGCCGGTCAGGTTCCAGAGCACCCACGAGTCGACCGTGCCGAAGGCCAGGTCCGGGTTGTCCCGGTCGACACTGCCTCCTCCGCTCTCGCCGTCCCCGCCGCCGTCCCCGCCGCCTCGGCCGAGGAGCCACTCGAGCTTGGTGGCCGAGAAGTAGGGGTCGAGCACGAGGCCGGTGCGGTCGCGCACCAAGCCCAGCGCGCCCCGGTCGCGCAGCTCGTCGCAGCGCGCCGCCGTGCGCCGGTCCTGCCACACGATGGCCCGATGGAGGGGACGGCCGGTGCGCCGGTCCCAGACCACCACCGTCTCGCGCTGGTCGGTGATGCCGATGGCGGCCACGGCCTGTCCCTTGCTGGCCAGTTCCTCGACCAATTCGCGCAACGTGGTGGCCACCGCGGCCCAGATGTCGTCGGCGTCGTGCTCCACCCAGCCGGGCCGCGGGAAGTGCTGCGGGAACTCCCGGTAGGCCCACCCCGCGGGCCGGCCCTGCTCGTCCACCGCGAAGGCCCGCACCCCGGTGGTCCCTGCGTCCACGGCCACGACCACGCCCATGGCCGGGGACGGTAGCGGCCGCCCCACGGCCCCCGGCGCGCTCGCGCGCTGCGAACCTTCGCGAACGCCCGGTGACCTGCCAGTTTCCCGGCCCCCGATCATTGACAGCCCTGTAGTTACGGTGCTGTAATTCATCAGCATCTCGCGTCCCAGTCGGGGAATCGGGGTCCGCGACCACAACATCTAGTGGCCAGTAGCATGGACCGCTCCCTCGCACCACCCCAAGATTTGGAGGGCTTTCGCACATGGCCATCGCACCGGAGCGCATGGGAATCGGCATCCGCAGGCACTTCACCACAGAGGGGGTCCACCCCTATGACGAGGTGGTCTGGGAGCGCAGGGACGCCCGTATCACCAACTTCCGGGACGGGTCCGTGGCCTTCGAGCAGGTGGGCGTCGAAGTGCCGGTCACGTGGAGCCTGAACGCCACCAACATCTTGGCCCAGAAGTACTTCCGCGGCACCCTCGGACTGCCCGAGCGGGAGCACTCGCTCAAGCAGGTCGTGGACCGGGTGGTCGACACCATCACCAACTGGGGCGTGAAGGACGGCTACTTCGTGGACCGGGTCGAGGCCGAGGCCTTCGCGGCCGAGCTCAAGCACCTGGTCGTCAACCAGAAGGCGGCGTTCAACTCGCCGGTCTGGTTCAACATCGGGGTCAAGGGCGTGCCCCAGCAGGCCAGCGCCTGCTTCATCCTCGCCGTCGAGGACACCATGCCCGCCATCCTCAACTGGTACGTGGAGGAGGGCACCATCTTCCGGGGCGGGTCCGGGGCGGGCGTCAACCTGTCGCCCATCCGCTCGTCCTTCGAGGCCCTGCAGGGCGGCGGCACCGCGTCCGGCCCGGTCAGCTTCATGCGCGGCGCCGACGCGTCTGCGGGCACCATCAAGTCGGGCGGCAAGACCCGCCGGGCGGCCAAGATGGTCATCCTCAACGCCGACCACCCCGACGTCGAGGACTTCATCTGGTGCAAGGCCATCGAGGAGCGCAAGGCCCGCGTCCTGCGCGACGCCGGGTTCGACATGGACCTCGACGGCAAGGACAGCCACTCCACCCAGTACCAGAACGCCAACAACTCCGTCCGGGTCACCGACGAGTTCATGCAGGCCGTCATCGACGACGCCGACTGGCACCTGCGGTCGGTCAAGTCGGGTGAGCCGCTCCGCACGGTCAAGGCCCGCCAGCTCTTCCGTCAGATCGCCGAGGCCACCTGGGAGTGCGCCGATCCCGGCATGCAGTTCGACACCACCATCAACCGCTGGCACACGGCGGCCAACACCGGGCGGATCAACGGGTCCAACCCGTGCAGTGAGTACATGCACCTCGACAACTCGGCGTGCAACCTGGCCAGCCTCAACCTGCTCAAGTTCCTGAACGACGACAGCACCTTCGACGTCGACGGGTTCAAGGCCGCGGTCGAGGTCGTCTTCACCGCCCAGGAGATCCTGGTCGGCAACGCCGACTACCCCACCGAGAAGATCGGTGAGAACGCCCGGCGCTTCCGCCAGCTCGGCCTGGGCTACGCCAACCTGGGCGCCATGCTGATGGCCCTGGGCATCGCCTACGACTCCGACGCCGGCCGCACCTGGGCCGCGTCCATCACGTCGCTCATGACCGGGCACGCCTACGCCACTTCGGCCCGCACCGCGGCCCGCATGGGGCCCTTTGCCGGCTACAACGAGAACCGCGAGCCGATGAACCGCGTGCTCCGCATGCACCGCGAGGAGGCTCTCGGCATCGACGACCGCCTGGCCACGCGGGAGCTGGTCAGCGCGGCCCAGGAAGCCTGGGACCGCGCCGTCGAGTGGGCCG
>JAUTXP010000038.1 GCA_030837965.1 Acidimicrobiaceae bacterium
ACAAGGCCGTCGTCCTGCGCACCGCCGCCTTGCGCGCCACCGCCCTCCGCACCGCCGCCCGCTAACCGTCCCACCCGCCCGCTCGCCGTCCCTTTTCCTCGGACTGGAGGACATAGCCACCCGTTGGGTGGGTCTATGTCCTCCAGTCGCCAGAAAACCAGGGGTCAGGCGGGGGCCAGGAGGCGGCGGGCGATGACCTTCAGGGCCAGAACCTCGTCGGCGCCCTCGAAGATGGACAGCACGCGGGCGTCCACGAAGTACCGGCTGACCGGGAACTCCTCGGCGTAGCCCATGCCCCCGTGGATCTGCATGGCCTCGCGGCTGACCCACTCGGCCGCCCGGCACACGTAGGCCTTCACCATCGAGGCCTCCATGGCCCCCTCGCCCTTGGCCATGAGCCGGGCCACTTGGTAGGCGAACTGGCGACTGGACTGGATGATCACCGCCATGCGGGCCAGCTTGGCCCTGGTGAGTTGGTACTCGATGATCGGCTTGCCGAACACGACCCGGTTGGCCGCGTACTCGTAGGCCGCCTCATAGGCCGCCTGCATCACCCCGACGGCGCGGGCCGCGGTCTGGAGCCGGCCGTTCTCGAAGCCCTCCATCTGGAGGTAGAAGCCGCGGCCCAGGCCTGCCTCGCCGCCGATCAGGTTGTCGGCCGGGACGAACCAGTTGTCGAGCGAGACCTCGTACGAGTGCATGCCGCGATAGCCGATGGTGTCGATGGCCCGACCCTCCATCCGCCCGCCTTCGGCGCCTGACGCGCCCATCGCTCCGGCTTGCGTGAGGTCGAAGCCGTGCCCCTCGCCCCGCTCCTTGGGGACGATGAACAGCGACAGGCCGCGGTGGCCCAACGACTTGTCCGGGTCGGTGCGGGCCAGCAGCATCAGCACGTCGGCCCGGGCCGCGAACGTGCACCACGTCTTGACGCCGTTGATGCGCCATCCGTCGCCGTCGCGCGTGGCCGTCACCTTGACGCCGGCCGCGTCGGACCCGAAGTCGGGCTCGGTGACCGCCACCGCGTTCATGATCTCGCCGCTCGCCAGCTTGGGCAGCCAGTGGTGCTTTTGCTCCTCGGTGCCGCCCTTCACCAAGGCCCGGGTGAGGATCTCGGGTCGGGTGATGAGGCTGCCGCCCACGCCCAGCGAGCCGCGGGCCAGTTCCTCCGTGGCCACCACCATGGCCAGGTACTCGCCCTCGCCGCCCTCGGCGAAGCCGCCGTACTCGGCGGGCACCGACAGGCCGAAGGTGCCGATCTCGGCCAGGCCCTCGATGACCTTTTCGGGGATGTCCTCGTTGTGGCGGTGGATGTGCTCGGCCACCGGCTTGATCTCGTCCTCGGCGAAGCGGCGGAACGTGTCCTGGACCATCTCGAAGTCGCTGTCGAGATGGCGGGGTCCCTGCTCTCCGCACAGGTCGGCGAGATAGGCGGGGTCGCGGTACGTGCGCACGAAGGCCATGGCCCCGTTGAGCGGGCCCGGCTCGGCCCCCCACTCGGGCTCGCGGCCCAGCACGCGAGTGGCCACGTCGAACACGGCGTCGGCCACGAAGGCGCAGGCGATGCGGGCCTCGACCTCGCCCTTGGACCCGTAGTCGAGGACGGCCCTGGCGTTCTCCACTGCCGCCGCAGCGTGGGCCAGGTCGTAGGCCACGACCTGGTTGGCGTCGATGTCGCTCCCGGCCAGCGACGTGCGGGCGCCCGCGATGACGGTGGTGGCCAGTTCGACGGCGTCGGCGGCCGCGGCGAGGTCGGGGGCTGCGGACATGGCCGCGAAGGTTACCGAGGGGTAACGCCCAACCAACAACCCCACCGAACCGTCAACCCACCCCGACCGGACCGTCCCACCGACGTGCCCCCGCCGCTCTTCCGTTCTGGGCACCTTTTCTTGTCGTATGGCGAAGAAAAGGTGCCCAGAAGCGGGGCGCGGGGTCCGGCGGGCGGTTGGGGCGGAGCGCGCCGCGAGGGCCCGGGAGGGGTTTGGACCTAGCCGGGGCGGCGGCAGACCACGGTGACGAGCGGCGGGAGGACGATGGGGTCGTCGCCCGGGTCGACGTCGGTGAGCGCGGCCAGGTAGTCGCGCACCGGTCCGGGCCCGACACCCGCGGGCGCCTCGGCCCACGCGTCCACGATCTCCAAGCCCGCGTCTCGCGCCAAGGCGGGCAGCACCGCGCCCACGTCCGGGTCGCGGGCGTCGGGCATGGACAGGGGCGACCCGGCCACGCGGCCCGCCGACGTGATCGGCTCCTGGGCCACGACCCAACCGCCTGGCCGCACGGCCGCGCCCATGCGCTGAAGCACCCGCACCGGGTCGACCACATGCAGCAGCAGGAAGCGGCAGAAGGCCAGATCGACCGGCTCGGGCAGCAGCAGTTCCTCGGCCACCTGGGTGATGGCGATGACCTGCGCCTGGCCCATCTCGGCCGCGGCCTTGGCCACCTCGTCACGCGCGTGCGGGTCCTGGTCCACCGCGTACACGCGGCCGTCGCGGCCCACGATCTCGGCCAGAGCGACGACCACGTCGCCGCCGCCCGCACCCACGTCCACGCAGCGCCAGCCCTCTCGCAGGCCGAGTCGGTCCAACGCCGTGGCCAGCGGCCGTCGGTACACGTCGTTGCGCAGCCCCAGTTCGATCATCGTGGTCCGTAGCATCGCGCTTCATGCCCACCGATCCTGCGCTGGCCGACGAACTGGTCGGGGCCGTGCGCGCCTTCGTGCGCAAGGAGGTGCTGCCCGTCGCCTCCGACCTCGAGCACGCCGACGCCTATCCCGCCGAGCTGGTCGCGGCCATGGCCGACATGGGCCTGTTCGGCTCGACCATCCCCGTGGAGTACGGCGGACTCGGCCTGGACATCGCCACCTACGCGCGCATCGTGGAGGAGTTGGCCGCGGGCTGGATGTCGCTCACCGGCGTGCTGAACACGCACATGATCGCGGCCACGCTGCTGCGGCTGCACGGAACCGACGAGCAGCGGGCCCGGCTGCTGCCTGACATGGCCACCGGCGCCCGTCGTGGCGCGCTGTCGCTGAGCGAGCCCGACGCGGGCAGCGACACGCAGGCCCTGCGCTGCAAGGCCGTGCCCGACGGCGACGAGTACGTGTTGGACGGCACCAAGATGTGGGTCACCAACGGCCAGCGCTCGTCGATCGTGGCCTTGGCCGCCCGCACGCCCGAGGGCATCACGTGCTTCATGGTCGAGAAGGAGCCGGGCCCGTCCTTCGGCGGGATCGCCGTGTCCAAGCAGATCGGCAAGCTCGGCTACAAGGGCGTGGAGACGGTGGAGATGACGTACTCGGGCCACCGGGTGCCGGCCTCGTCGGTGCTCGGCGGGGCGGGCGGACTGGGCCGGGGCTTGCCTTTCATGCTGGGTGCGCTGGAACTGGGTCGGGTCAACATCGCCGCCCGCGCGTGCGGCGTGGCTCGGGCCGCGTTCGAGGCATCCATCGCGTACGCGCAGCAACGGGAGACGTTCGGCGTGCCCATCGCCAAGCACCAGGCCATCCAGTTCAAGCTGGCCGACATGGCCACCAAGTTGGAGGCGGCCCGGCTGCTCACGCAGTCCGCCGCGGCCAAGCTGGACGCGGGGGAGCGGGCCGACGTGGAGGCAGGCATGGCCAAGCTGTTCGCGTCCGAGACGGCCTTCGAGGTGGCGACCGAGGCCATGCGCATCCACGGCGGTTACGGCTACACGACCGAGTTCCCCATCGAGCGCTACTACCGGGACGCGCCCTTGATGATCATCGGCGAGGGCACCAACGAGATCCAGCGCCTGGTCATCGCCCGCGGCCTGCTGCGCCGATACGCGGTCACGTAACCTCCTCAGCCGATGACGACCCACGACCGCCCCTTCGGCCGCTACTACGAGGACTTCGAGATCGGCGACGTCTACAAGCACTGGCCGGGCAAGACGATCACCGAATACGACGACCACCTCTTCTGCATGATCACCATGAACCACCACCCGCTCCATACCAACGAGTGGTACGCCGAGCAGGAGACGCAGTTCGGCAAGAACGTGGTGGTCGGCAACCTCGTCTATTCGCTGGTGCTGGGGATGAGCGTGCCCGACGTGTCGGGCGCGGCCATCGCCAACCTGGAGATCGAGACCCTCACCCACAAAAAGCCGACCTTCCACGGCGACACCATCTACGCCGAGACCCGCGTCATCGACAAGCGGGAGTCGTCGTCCAAGCCTGACCGCGGCGTCGTCACCGTCGAGACCAAGGGCTTGAACCAGCGGGGCGAGGAGGTCTGTTACTTCAAGCGCCGGGTCATGGTGTGGAAGCGCGAAGCGGCCCCGGCCCGGCGCCGGCCGTACGGCGACGACATCTGGTCCGAGTGACCATCCCGGAGCCAGCGCGGGTCGGCTTCGGCGCTGGGGCCGACGCGTACGCACGCGGCCGCCCGTCCTATCCGGCCGACGCCGTGGCGTACGTGTTGTCGAAGGTCTCGGGCACGGTGCTCGACCTGGCTGCCGGGACGGGAATCTTCACGTCGCTGCTGACACCACACCGCGAGGTGATCGCGGTGGAGCCGGTCGAGTCGATGCGGGCCAAGATCACGGACGCGGCGCGGGTGTTGGACGGCACGGCCGAGTCGATCCCGCTCGACGACTCGTCCGTCGACGCCGTCACCGTGGCCCAGGCCTTCCACTGGTTCCGCTTCGATGAGGCTTTGGCCGAGATCGCCCGCGTGCTGCGGCCCGCGGGCTCGCTGGTGATGCTGTGGAACCGCCGGGACGAGTCGGTGCCGTGGGTGAACCGCATGTCCGAGGTCATCAACTGGCGCTCGCACCAGATCTCGCAATACGACCGCATCGATTGGGCCGCCGTGATCGCGGAGTCGGGCCGGTACGGCGAGGTCGAGCACCGCTCGTTTTCGTGGGAGCACGTGATCGACCGGGGCCTGCTGGCCGAGCGGGTGCGGTCCGTCAGTTACGTGGCCGCCATGGACCACGCCGAAAGGGAGGCGTTGGTGACCGAGGTGCTGTCGCTGGCGGCCGACTTCCCCGAGACGTTCCCGATGCCGTACAACACGCTCGTCTGGTGCACGACGCGCTCCTGAGTTGGTACTCGGCCGCCGGGCGGCACGACCTGCCGTGGCGGCGCACCCGCGACCCGTGGGCTGTGCTGGTGAGCGAGCTGATGCTTCAACAGACGCAGGTCCCGCGTGTGTTGGCCATCCACCAAAAGCTGTTGGCCGCCTTTCCCACGCCCGCCGCATGCGCGGCCGCGCCGGTGGGCGAGGTGGTGCGGGCGTGGGCCGGGCTGGGCTACAACCGACGGGCCGTGAACCTGCATCGCAGCGCGGTGGCCGTGGTCGAGCGGCATGGCGGGCACTTGCCCGACACGCTCGACGACCTGCTGACCCTGCCCGGCATCGGGCCGTATACCGCGCGGGCCGTGCTCGCTTTCGCCTTCGAGAAACCGGTGTGCCCGCTGGACGTGAACACCGCCCGTCCTCTGGCTCGGGCGTTCGGGGTTGGCGGGCAAGCGGCAGCCGACGCACTTGTCCCGGTCGATGACGCGTGGCGGTGGAACCAGGCCTTGATGGACCTGGGCGCGCTGGTCTGCACCCGCCGGGCGCCGTCGTGCGATGTGTGTCCGCTGGCCGACGTGTGCCGGTGGCGGCTCGGCGGCGGGCCCGACCCGGCCGCGCCCGCGGGCCGGCAGTCGCGCTTCGACGGGTCGGACCGACAAGGCCGTGGGCGCTTGGTCGACGCGCTGCGCGACGCGCCTGTGGTGGCAGGCGAGTTGGCCGCGGTCATGGGCTGGGCCGACGACCCGGGCCGGGCGGCGCGCGTCGCAGCCACGCTGGTTGCCGACGGACTGGCCGATCGCCGGGCCGACGGGACGTTCACGCTGCCCGACTGACGGTCAGCAGCACCGCTTTGATCTGGGCCGCGACCCAGGCGGGTCTGCGCACCACGTCGAGCCAGGTGAAGCGCAGGACGGTCCAGCCCGCGGCCACCAGACGGTTTTGTCGTTCGAGGTCGGCCTGCATGGCGGCGGGCGTGGCGTGGACCTCGAACCCGTCGACCTCGATGGCGAGGAGGACGTCGGGATAGGCGAAGTCGACCCGCGCAACCAGACGGCCCCGCACCCGGACGTGGTGCTGGAATGCGGGCGCGGGCAGGCCGTGCTCGCGCAGGACTCTGGCCAGGCGCGCTTCGAGCAGCCCCTCAGGCCGGGCCCGCCCGAGGGCCCGCTCGTCGAGGACCCGGCGGATGACGCCCGCGCCCCGCCTGCCCTTGCGGGCCACGTCGTCCAGCGCCCGCTCGACCGCGGCCACGCTGCACACCCGGGCAATGAGGGCCCGTTCCAACGCGTCGGCCACCTGCTCGTCGCCCACCACCGCACCCAGGTCGACCAGCGTGCGCATCGGCGTCGTCACCGGGATGCCAGTCCGGCGCGTGCAGTGCCGACCCACCAAGTCCTTCGACCGATGCACCACCACGCCGTCGGCCCGGGCCCGGCGTTCACGAGGCACCGTGACCTCCACTCTGTTGTCGTCGTGCAGGCCCCAGAGATGGGCCGCGCAACGGTGCGACGCCACCCCGTCGCCGGCCAGCACCGCGGCCATGACCTCCTGCTCCCACCGCCTGGGCGCGCCCCCCACTCGATACACGCCCGCGTGCACCCGCTCCAGGCGGCCGTGCCCGACCCAGTCGTGCAGCACCACGTCGCTCAGGCCCACCCGCAAGGCCTGCTCCCTGCTCACCAGCCCGTGCTGGCCCCTCGCAATACCTCCCAGCCGCTTCATCGGCCCCGCCATGGTTTTGCTCCTTTCGCTTTGTGGTTTTCAGCCGTGCCCCGCGCCGCCCCTGTGCCCCCCCACCGCCCCTGCGCCCCCGTTCTGGGCACGTTTTCTTGTCACAGAGCGAAGAAAAGGTGCCCAGAACGGCGTGGCGGCGCGGTCGGTGCGCGGGAGAGGGGGAGTGGGCGCCGGAGTCCGGCGCGCGGAGTCCGGCGCGCGGAGGGGGAAGTGGCGCCAGGGGGAAGTGGCGGGGGGCAGGCTAGGGCGGGGGGAGGGTGAGGGCGGCGACGATTTCGTCGATGGCGGCGTCGGCCAGGACCCGCATCTCGGGGTCGGTGCGGTCTTGGATGGGGTGGGGCACGAACACCGCCGCGGGCGCGAAGCCAATGGCCCGACCTTGCGCGGCGGCCGCATCCACGAACTCGGTGGACGCCACGAACACGCCCACGACGCCCCGGCCTTCCAAGTCGGCGATGTCGTGCACACTGCACGACGTGCACGAGCCTCAGTCGGCCAAGGCCTCGATCACGACCTCGCAGTTGACGGCGATCTCGTGGCGCAGGTCGAGCGGCGCGGGCTTGGTGAACGTCGGCTTGGCGTAGCGCCGCACCACCGCGCCCCGCGCCGCCAACAGTTCGGCCAGCCGGTCCAAGAACACGTCGCCCCGCGGCTTCGAGATGTCCAACAGACCGACCGTCCGCCCGGCCAGAGTCGGCACCCGCGGCGCCAACGGCCGCACGGCCAAGACCCGCTCGCTGGTCGGGTCCAGCAGCCTCACGTCCCCACTCCTCACGTCCCCGCTCCTCACGTCCCTACCGCCCGGGTCACGGGCATGCTGCCCGCCTCTCCGTTGACCCAGCCTCCCACCACGGCCGAGAACATGCCCGCGCCGCCGCCCGCATGCACGATCAACAGCCCGTCGTCCCTGAACTTCGGCAACGACGCGCCGCCGAAGGCTTGGGGCACACCCTCGGCGATGCCGCCCGCGCCCTGCACCAGCTCGGCCCCGTCGAACGTGAGCAGCTCCAACAGTCGCGACCGCAGCATCGCCTTCGACCACCCCGCGTCTCTGAACACGCGGGCGTGCTCGGGCGACACGATGAGCACGGCGTCGAAGGCCACCACCAGCTTGGGATGGGCCACAGCGCGCAGCCCCAAGGCCAGCGACCGGGCCAGCGACTCGGGCTCTCGCGACAACTGGTCGACCACGCCACGCACGCCGTCGGCTGCGAACAACGTCACCGCTGACGCGCCCGACGCACCCGAACCCACGGCCACACCCCGCTCCGCGGCCAGCGGCTCCCACGGCGAGCCGGCCTCGTCCTCGGCGAAGCAGAACGTGTACTTGCCAGGCTGGCCAAGCGTGGCCCTGTCCACCTCGCCCGGCCTACCGCCCCCAACGTTGCGGATCACCAGTTGCAGAGCCCGCCCGATGGTGGCGTTGGCCCGGTTGCCCTGCCCCAGGCAGTTGACCCCCGAGTTCATCCCGATGCGCGTGGCCACGGGCCCGTTCACGATCACCATGGGCCCGGCGAAGTACGTGGTGGCCAGCAGCCCGTGGGCGTTGAACTCCGACGTGCATGCGGCCTCCACCGCGGCCAGCACGACCGGCAGGTACTCGGGCTTGCACCCGGCCAGCACGGCGTTGACCGCCACCTTCTCCACCGTGCACTCGACCAGGTCGGGCGGGACCACGGCGACCACTTCGTCGGCCGCCCGCGTCGTCCCGGCCAGCATCCGCAGCACCCGGCCCTCGGTGGGCGCCACCACCGGCAGCCCGTCCGTCCAGCCCCGGTCGAACATGGCCTCGGCCTCATCCTCCAACGCGGCCACGTCCACTCGCCGGGAGCGCAGGGTCGACGCGCCGAAGCGCACGGCAAGCTGGTCGGCCACCGCGGGCTCCACCGCACGCGACCCGCACCCAGGCCGGTAGTCGGGAAGCTCGCGGCCCAAGTCCGGCATGTCGAAGAACGACCGCCACGCGTCTCGCGACCACCCGACCATCCGGTCCACCTCGACACCGTCCGAGAACCGCACGACGGTGGGCACGGTGTCGACGCCGAGCCGAAACGAAGCCACCAGGCCGTCGTCGTCGTCCTCGTCGAGGACGGTGGCGGGCAACGACGACAGGAGCGGGCGGATCAGCGCGCACGTGGGGCACTCGCCGTTCACGACGACGTAGGCCCCGTCGTTCATGCCCGCAGGAAGTCCAGCACCATGCGGTTGACGACCGCGGGCTGCTCCAAGTGGAGGAAGTGGCCCACACCCTCGACGAGCACGGTGTCCGGGTACGAGCCGTTGGGACCGGCGATCAAGTCAGGCCCGATGCACCTGTCATTGGCGCCGTGCAGGTAGAGCAGCGGCTGCGGCGGCTTCGACGCGGCGGCGGCCTGCTCGGCGGCCAAGGCCGGGTCGACCTCCCCCGAGATCAAGGCGCGGTAGTAGCCCAGCGCCGCGGTCATGTTCTCCGGCGACCGCAACGCGTCGCGGGCGTGGGCCACGTGCTCGGTGCCGTCGAAGCCAGGCGACCAGTCGGCCCACAGTCGAGCCAAGAAGTCGAGGTCGTTCATGCCCACCACCGCCTCGGCCAGCGGTAGCTGGAAGAAGAACATGTAGAAGCTGCGCTTCAACTGGTCGTAGTCCAAGAAGAGCCCGCCCAGCGCGTGCGGCGGCGGCACGGCCATGGTCACCACCCGCGACCACATGTCGAGCCCACCGAACGCGGCCGCGCCATAGGCCGCCATCGCCCCCCAGTCGTGCCCGATGAGCACAGCCCGCCCGTCGCCGCCCAAGGCGCCGTGCAGCGCGTGGGCGTCGGCCACTAGCGCGCCGGCCTGGTAGCGGCCATCGGCGGGCACGTCGGTGGGGGCGTATCCCCGCATGAAGGGAGCCACGGCCCGGTACCCGTCGGCGGCCAAGTCGGACAAAAGGTGCTGCCACGTCCAGGCCGAGTCGGGAAAGCCATGCAGCAGGAGGGCCAAAGGGCCATCGGACGGGCCTTCGGCCAACCAGGCGAAGTCGATCCCGTTGGCGTGCACCGTCCCTTGTTCCATGGCCAACGAGCCTACGACCTGGTCCCTCGGCCAAACCACGGCTCAAACCACAGTGCGCGCGTGCCGAGACAACCCTTATGGCCCACGAATGGCTCGATCGGCTTCTCCGCGGGATGGAGGCCGCGGAGGCGTCAGACCTGCATATCAAGGCGGGCTCCCCGCCGCGGGTCCGAGTCCACGGCGGCCTGCGCAAGCTCGACGGCGAGGACATGATCACCAACGAGGTCGCGGCCCAGATGGCGGGCGCCATCATGCGGCCCGACGTGGCCGCCATGTTCGCCGACCGCAACGAGGCCGACTTCGCCTACGCCATCCCCGGGTTCGGCCGCTTCCGCGTGAACGTGTTTCGCCAGCGCGGCTCCGTCGCCATGATCTTCCGCAGGGTGCGCACGTCGGCGGCCAGCTTCGACGAGCTGGGCCTGCCCGAGGTGGTGGCCCGCCTGTCCAATGAGCAGCGGGGCCTGGTGCTCGTCACCGGCCCGACGGGCTCGGGCAAGACCACGACCCTCGCGGCCATGATCGACCACATCAACCGCACCCGCGAGGTCCACATCGTCACCATCGAGGACCCCATCGAGGTCCTCCACAAGGACAACATGGCCGAGATCAACCAGCGCGAGATCGGCTTCGACACCAACGACTTCGCCTCTGCCATGCGCGCCGCCATGCGCCAGGACCCGGACGTGATCCTCGTCGGCGAGATGCGCGACCAGGAGACGGTCGCGGCGGCCCTGTCCGCGGCCGAGACCGGGCACCTCGTCTTCTCGACCCTGCACACCATCGACGCGCCTGAGACGGTCAACCGGATCGTGGACTTCTTCCCGCCCCATCAGCAGAACCAGATTCGCGTGGCCCTGGCCGGGTCGCTGCGGGGGACGATCTGTCAGCGCCTCGTGCCCATGGCCGACGGCACCGGCCGGGTCGCGGCCCTCGAGGTCATGGTGGTGAACGGCCGGGTCCAGCAGTGCATCGTCGACCCGCAGCGCACGGGGGACATCCACGAGATCGTGGCCGACGGCGAGTACTACGGCATGCAGACGTTCGACCAGGCCTTGGTCAAGCTCTACGAAGAAGGCCGCATCGACCTGCGCGGGGCCATGATGGCCGCCTCCAATCCGCACGACTTGAAGGTCATGCTCCAGTCCCGCGGGCTGGTCGGCACCGGGGCCGCTGCGGGCCGGTAACGCGGTCGGCGTCAGGCCCGTCGTGACTTCGGTCACACGAAAAGGAACACGCGTCAGCGGTGGGTAACCTCGTCTTCACACCTCAGGGGGGGTCCTGCGCTGAAACTCACCGTCTACGGCTGCAGGGGCTCGTGCCCCTGTCCGTGCGAAGCCAACCGACGCTACGGGGGCAACACCGCCTCCATCGCGGTCGAGGTTGACGGCGAGCCGCCCCTGCTTCTCGACCTCGGTACCGGCCTGCGCATGCTGGCCCAGACCCAGCCGCTGGACGGGTCGTTCCGGGGCTCGGCCCTCATCACCCACCTGCACTGGGACCACGTGCAAGGGCTCCCGTTCTTCCCTCCCGTCGACCGGGTCGGCGCCCGCCTCGACGTGTACGGGCCCCGCCAGGAAGAGGGCACGCTGGCCGACGTGTTCGGCGACTTGATGCGCCCGCCGTACTTCCCCGTGCACTTCTCCGACCTGCGCGGCGACATCGTGTTTCACGACGTGGAGGACGACGACCTGGCCATCGGCAACGCCAAGGTCAAGGTCCGACCCGTGCCCCACTGCGGACCCACTGTCGGCTACCGGATCGAGTGGGACGGCGCCACCCTCGTCTACATCAGCGACCACCAGGCGCCGTACTCGTTGGAGGGCATCGCCGACAGCGTGCTCGAACTGTGCGACGGCGCAGACCTGTTGATCCACGACGCGCAGTACACGCCCGCTGAGTTCGAGCAGAAGGCCCACTGGGGCCACTGCACCATCGACTACGCGGTGCGGGTGGCCAAGGAGGCGGGCGTGCCCCGCATCTGCCTGTTCCACCACGACCCCGCCCATTCCGACGATGACTTGGACCAGTTGTTGGCCGAGGCCCAGGCCCAGGGCGAGGCCCTCGGCGTCGACGTCATCTCGGCCTACGAAGGCTTGACCCTCACGCTCGGCACCGCCTAGCAAGGGCCGTCGTGAGCGACCTCTCCGACCAGTCCGACCAGTCCGACGTCTCCGACCAGTCCGACGTCTCCGACCTCGGTGCATCGGGCGCATCCGACTTCGACACCGCCCGCTTTCGACAGGTGCTCGGCCACTTCTGTACCGGGGTGGTGATCATCGCGGGCAGCCACGACGGCGAGCCCGTCGGCCTCACCGTCCAGTCGTTCACGTCGCTTTCGTTGGAACCGCCGCTGGTGTCGTTCGCGGTCGGGCGCACCTCGTCGACGTGGCCCAGGCTGCGGGACGCGGGCACGTTCAGCGTGAACATCCTGGCCGAGGATCAAGAGGCGCTGTGCCGCACGTTCGCCACGTCGGGGGCCGACAAGTTCGCGGGCGTGGGCTGGCGGCCGGGCGCGTCGGGGGCGCCGCTGCTCGACGACGTGCTGGCCTGGCTCGAGTGCCGCATCGACATCGAGCACGACGCGGGCGACCACATCCTCGTCATCGGCCGAGTCACCGGGCTCGACGTAGGCCGCGAGGGCAAGCCCCTCCTGTTCTACCGGGGCGGTTTCGGCCGCTTCGAGCTCTAACCCCCCACCCCTCGAACTTTTCCACAGCACCTGCTGCTGTGGAAAAGCGCGCGTTTTAGTCCGAGGGCGGTTGCGTCGATGGCAAGAGACGAGGTGACGACGGGTCGGCGCGCGTCCAAACCCGGACATGCGGTGGCCATACGGACAAAGCCGCCGCAGGAAGCGTCCCACGGTCGGCGAAGGGTGTGGCAGGGGTGTTACTACTACTCGCGCTGGGATGCGATGGAGTGTGTGATGGAACTGGAATCGCTGAACCAGTCTGAGGTCCTCCACCAGAGCACGGCAGACGTGGCCGTCTCGCGCGAGCGGGCCCGGCAGAGCCGACTGCGCACGCTGTTGTTCTTCCTGCTGCCCCTGGCCGTGTGGATGCTCATCCGACTGACGTCCGGCAATCCGGTGCATCCCGGCTTCCCGACCATCAGCGACGATTGGCGCCCGCTGCTGCCCGGCTTTCTTCTCATGGGCGTGCTGACCGCCTCGCTCATCATCCCGCTGCTTGCCGCGGGCCGCTCGCCCCACGTCCTGTACCGGCCCAGCGAGATCGACACGTCCTTCGCCGACGTGCGCGGCGCGGGCGTGGTCGTGGAGGAGGTCGTCAAGACCCTCAACCTGTTCTTGGCCCACAAGACGTTCAAGGAGCGCATGGGCGGCACGGCCCGTCGGGCCATCCTCTTCGAGGGCCCGCCCGGCACGGGCAAGACGTACATGGCCAAGGCCATGGCCCGCGAGGCGGGGGTCCCGTTCCTGTTCGTGTCCTCGTCCGCGTTCCAGTCGATGTACTACGGCCAGACCAACCGCAAGATCCGCAACTACTTCAAGTCCTTGCGCGCCTTCGCCCGCAAGGAGGGCGGGGCCATCGGCTTCATCGAGGAGATCGACGCCATCGGCGCGGCCCGC
This sequence comes from Acidimicrobiaceae bacterium, assembly GCA_030837965.1. GTDB lineage: Bacteria > Actinomycetota > Acidimicrobiia > Acidimicrobiales > JAUTXP01 > JAUTXP01. The sequence goes on from JAUTXP010000038.1 coordinate 13,395, forward strand.
ACCGGCATGGGCTCGGCCACGTCACGCGAGGGTGTCAGCGGCGTCGTCAACGAGTTGCTCATCCAGCTCCAGTCGTTCGACTCGCCCACCCGCGGCATCAAGATGAAGGGCTGGTTCATCGACCAGCTCAACCAATGGCTCCCCACCGCTCACCAGTTGCGCAAGCCGGTGGCCGAGCCCGCCAACATCCTCGTGATTGGCGCCACCAACCGGAAGGACGACCTCGACCCCGCGCTGCTGCGCCCGGGCCGGTTCGACCGCTCGATCTACTTCGACCTGCCGACCCGCGTCGGCCGCCGCGACATCATCGACTACTACCTGGGCAAGAAGGCGCACGAGCCCGAGTTGGACGACGGCGAGACCAGGGACACCCTGGCGGCCATGACCTTCGGCTACTCGCCGGTGATGATCGAGCACCTGCTCGACGAGGCCCTCGTGTGGGCCCTTCGCCGCGGCGGCGACCGCCTGTCGTGGCACGACATCCAGCAGGCCCGCATGACCGAGGAGCTGGGTCTCAAGCAGCCGGTGGAGTACACCGAGCCGGAGCGACGGGCCATCGCCACCCACGAAGCGGGCCACGCCACCGTGGCCTATCTGGTGGGCAAGGGCCGCAAGATGGAGGTGCTGTCGATCATCAAGCGGGGCGACTCGCTCGGCCTGTTGGCCCACTCGGAGTTGGAGGAGCGCTTCACCAACACCAAGTCCGAGATCGAGGCCCGCATCAAGATCGCACTGGGCGGGATGGTGGCCGAGGAGCTGTTCTTCGGCGAGTCGGGCACGGGCCCGGGCGGGGACTTGATGACGGCCACCGCCGCGGCCTGCTCCATGGTCGGCTCGCTGGGCATGGGCGGGTCGCTGCTGTCGCTGGAGGCGGCCCAGTCGCCGGGCGGGGCCAACATCGTGACCAAGGTGCTGGCCAACGACCAGGCGAGGGAGGCGGCCGAGGCCATCCTCGACGACGCCAAGGCCGAGGTCACGCGCGTGCTGAACGACAACCGGCACGTCATCGAGGCCCTGCGCGACGCGCTGTTGGCCCAGGACGAGCTCATCGGCGAGGAGATCCTGGAGGTCATCCGCCAGGCCGAGGCCAAGACCATCGACCTGCGCTCGCTGACCGACCTGCTCGACCCGGACGACGCCACCACCCCCGACGCCTGATCTCCAACTTTTCCACAGCACCTGTTGCTGTGGAAAAGATTCGGGGTTCGGGAGGTGGCGGGTTAGCGGCGGCGGGCGAACATGAGGCCGTAGAGGACTCTGCGTCGGCCCAAGGCCACGGCCGCCCTCGTCGTCTCCTCGATTCGCACTTCCAGCCTGCGGGGCTTGGGCGCGTTGCGCCTGCGCAGGCTGCCGGGGTCCACGCCCAGCCCGATCAGGATGCGCAGGACGAACTCGTCCTCCACCTCCAACAAGGCGTTGAGCAGATGGCGGCCTTGCACCAGCGGCGAGCGGTCCTGGGTGGCCAGTCGAGCAGCCAGGCTGACGGTCCTGCGCAGTGCGGGCGAGAACACGGCCCGGTCGACCGACGGTCGGCGATGGCTCCACGCCTCGATGCGGGCGTGCAGGGCGTGCGGGGTCACGCCCGCGGCCGCTAACCGGTCGCGAACGTCAGCGTCCTGGTCGACCAGCGCGGCGAGGAGGTGTTCCGTTCCGACCACCTCTTGCCCCGCCAGCCGCGCTTCGCGCTCAGCCGTGACGACGGCGCCATGGGCGACGTCGCTGAACCGCTCATACTCGGCCGCAGGCACCCGTTCCCTCTCATCCGCCGTTCCCTCGTATGTCATTGTCGGAAGCTGCGACCGCCGAGTTGACCGGGTCTTGGTGCCTTATCGGATTCCCAGATCGGATTCCCAGATCGGAATTCCCAGATCGGATTCCCAGGGCGTCGAGCACGAAGGCGTACACGAAGGCCTCGTCGCGCCAGGCGTCGTACCGCCCGGACGGGCCCATGTGCCCTGCGCCCAGCTCGACCTTCAACAGCACGGGCCGCGAGCCGGCCGCCCTCTCGCGAAGGCGCTGCACCCATTTGGCCGGCTCCCAGTACGAGACCCGCGGGTCGTTGAGCCCGGCGGTGGCCAGCACCGCGGGATAGTCCAGCGGGCCCACGTTGTCGTAGGGCGAGTACGACTTCATGTACTGGTACACCTCAGCGCTCTCGACCGGGTTGCCCCACTCCTCCCACTCCAAGACGGTGAGCGGAAGGTCCTCGTCGAGGATCGTGGTCAGGCAGTCGACGAACGGCACCTCGGCCACGACCGCGCCGAAGGCGCCGGGCGCCATGTTCATCACCGCGCCCATCAGCAGCCCGCCCGCCGAGCCGCCCCGGGCCACGAGCCGCGACGGCGACGTCCACCCGGCCGACACCAGCTCCTGCGCGCAGGCCACGAAGTCGGTGAACGTGTTGCGCTTGCACAGCAGCTTGCCGTCCTCGTACCACCGCCGCCCCATCTCGCCCCCGCCCCGCACGTGGGCCAAGGCGTAGACGAAGCCCCGGTCCAGCAGCGACAGCCGCACCGAAGAGAACGTGGGATCGATGCTGTGCTCGTACGAGCCGTACCCGTAGAGCAGGCACGGGCTGGACCCGTCCCGCACCACGCCCCGCTTGTAGACCACGGACATCGGGATCTGCTCGCCGTCGTCGGCCGTGGCCCACAACCGCACCGTCTCGTACTGCGAGCGGTCGTAGCCGCCGAGCACGGGCTGCTCCTTCAACAGCACACGGGTGCGGGCGCGCATGTCGTAGTCGAACACAGTCCTGGGCGTGACCATCGACTGGTACACGAAGCGCAGCGTGTCCGAGTCGTATTCGAGGTTGGCATCCGTGCCCACCGCGTACACCGGCTCGGTCTGCTCGATGACGTGCGACTGGCCCGACGCCGCCTCCATCACCCGGATGCCGCGCACGCCCTCGGCCCGCTCCCACAGCACAAGCCAGTCCTTGAAGACGGTGACGTGGTCGAGCTTGACCTCCGGGCGATGGCCCACGACCTCCACCCAGGACGACCGGCCGGGCGACGCCACTGGGGCGCGCATGAGCTTGAAGTTCTCGGCCCCGTCCACATTGGTCGTGATGAGGAACGACTCCTCGTGGTGCTCGACCGCGTACTCCACGCCCTGCTCTCGCGGCTGCACCACGGCAAACGAGCCCGACGGGTCCGAGGCGGGCAGGTACCACACCTCGCTCGTCACCTTGCTCTCGAGAAGCAGGAAGACGAACTCCTCGCTCCTCGACGCGCTCACCCCGAGGAAGAAGCGCTCGTCGTCCTCTTGGAAGACGAGCACGTCGTCGACCGCGGGGGTGCCGATGACGTGGCGCCAGAGCTGGTACGGCCGCATCGACTCGTCGGGCCGGGTGTAGAAGACGGTGCGGTTGTCGGCCGCCCAGGCCAGCCCGTAGTACGTGTCCTCGACCCGGTCGTCCAAGTCGGCGCCGGTGGCCAGGTCGCGAAAGCGAAGGCTGAAGCGCTCGCCGCCGTCCAAGTCCACGCCGTAGGCCAACAGGCCCGCGTCGGGGCTGATCTCGTCGTTGGCCACGTCGCAGAAGTCATGCCCCTCGGCCAACTCGTTCTGGTCGAGCAGCGTGTGCTCGGCGCCCGCCTCGGGGCCGCCCTGCCTGCGGCACGCGATCGGGTACTGCAAGCCCTCCTCGGTCCGGGCGTAGTACCACCACTCGCCCTTGCGCGCGGGCACGGACTCGTCCGTCTCCTGGATGCGGGCCACGATCTCGTCGAACAGCCGGGCTTGCAGGTCCTCGGTGTGGGCCAACGCCTGCTTGGTGAAGGCGTTCTCCGCTTCCAGGAGGGCCCGCACCTCGGGGTCCTCCCGATCCCGCAACCAGTACCACTCATCGACCCGCTCGTCGCCGTGGGCGGCCAGCGTGGTCGGCCGCTTCTCGGCCTTCGGTCCTTCGCGCACGCCTCAGCCTGACACGCGCCTGCGGGTAGCGTGGCCCGCCATGGGCCAAGCAGTGACGTCGCCGCCGGAGTGGCGCCGGCGGGCGGTCGAATCGACGCAGCCGGCCCCGCCGGCCCCGTCGGGCGGGCCCACCGAGATGGACGCGCTCACGGCCGAGGCGTGGGACTCGGTCGACCACGCCGCTGCCGCTCGGTTGCGCGACCTGGTCTGGGACCAGCCCGAGGACGTGCCCGGCGTGCGCACCGGAGCCGACACCTACGTCCTGGCCCACGCGGGCCCGCAGCCTTTCGCCACCTTGGGCTGGGCCACCGCGCTGTTGGCCAACCGGTTCGAGGCGCAAGGCGATGAGGCCGACTTGGCCGCGGCCACCGAGTTGCACGACCTCACCGCCGCGCTGGGCGACGCGGTGTGGGAGTCGCCCGACAATGCGCCTGTCGCGCTGGGTGCCGCGACCCTGTACGCGGTCACGGGCGAGCAGGCGTTTCTCGCCACCGTCGAGCGGCTGGCCGACCTGCTCTGCGAGGTGCAGCCCCTCAGCGAACTTGGCGCGTCGATCCTGGTGGCCTGCGCCGACTTGGTCGAGCCCCGACTGGCCATGGAGGCCGAGGCCGAAGCAGAGGCCGCGGCCGCGGCGCAGGCCGCGGCGGCCTCGTCGGCAAACGATGGCTAACCGCTTGGGCGGGCGGGTGCTGGTGCTGTTGGACAACGGCTCCGAGCACGGCGCCCATGTGGCCAGGGCCCTGGCCCAGGCGGGTGCATCGGTCTTGACCGTGCACGGCCAGGGGCGGCCGCCGGAAGGGCGAGGCCTCTTCTCGGGCGACGGTGGCGACCCCGTGGACGTGGACACGGCCACCACCATGGCCACCGAGCTGTTCGGTCCGGTGGACGCCGTGCTCGACGTGACCGACCTGCCGGGCGACGACGACTCGGACGCGCTGATGGAATCGGTCGAACGGCGGCTTCAGGGCGAATCGGGCCACGGGGCAGGCTGAGCCGGACGGCTGCGCGCCCCCCCCATGGGCGGGTCCGTCCCCTTCGCGCCCGCGAATGAGGGTGCGCATACCACCCGCAGGAACCACAGCTTTCCCCCCGAATGTGTCATTCAGCGACTTCGACGTTTCAGATCGTCAAGTTCTGCGAGCCGCGGTCCGATAGCTGTGACCGGGGCGGGGGTGCAGTACGAAGGTCTCCCTCCTATGCCGGACTCTCGGCCCGCGGTGGCGGTGTCGGTCGAAAGTGCCGGAGCACCTTGACAACAGATTGAGGAGAGGACGGCAAGGGCTTCGCCCGCCGGAATCCCCACTCGAGCGGAGCGGATCACGGTCCCGTCTTTAGCGGACGCGGGACACACCCAATCAAACTCGAAAGGGGGTGTCCTCTATGAAGAACAAGATCCTCGTCCGCGTCATCGCCGTTGCTTCGACGCTGATGGCCTTCCTGGTGGCCGGCGGCGCCGGCTTCTCCCGGAACGGCTGATCCTTCCGAGAAACCTATGGTTCTTGAGCAATGCGACGTTTCGGCAAGAGGCCTTTGCCGCCCACTCCTCAGTCTGTGTCAGTGGCAGCCACGGGAGCGGGAGAGGACACGAGTATGGGTGGGCGCCGGCATACGGCGGACCGTGTGCGGCAGATGGAGCTGGCATGTGTCGGCGCCTCCGCACTCCTGCTCGTCACTCTCTCCGTCTCGGGGACGCTGCCCCCGTTCGGTCCGCTCGCCCTGTTTGCCGGGCTGTTGGTCTGGGCCGAGAACGCAGCCGTCCTGCTCCCCACCAACGCCCGCGTCAGCCCCAGCTTCATGGTGGTCATGGCGTCCATCGCCGCCTTCGACGGACAAGGCGGCGTGCTTGGCGCCGCCCTCGTCGGCTTGTGCGGCGGTCTGGCCTTCGACGTCATCCGCAGGCGCAAGTACCGCATCGTGCTGTTCAACTGCGCCCAGTACTCGTTGGCGGGCGCCGCGGGCGCGGCCTCCTATCAGGTGCTGCGGGCCGCGGGCCTGCCCATCGCCCTGCCCGTAGGCGCGGCCGCCTTGGCGTTTGCCGCCGTCAACGTGGCCCTGGTGCTGCCCGGCGTGGCCACCGATGCAGGGTCGAGCATGAAGGCGGTCTGGGCCGACATGGCCCCGGCCCTGCCGAACTACTTGATCTTCGGACTGCTCGGCACCCTCATCGGCGAGCTCTACACGTGGCTCGGGCCCCTCAGCGTGCTGGTGCTGGTGTCGCCGTTGGTCATTGCCCGCATGGTGCTGCTGGCCTTCATGCGGCTGCGTCACGCCTACCGGCGCATGGAGCTGCTGTACGGCTTCACCCGGCGCGTGGGCGGCGAGCTGGACGTCGAGTCGGTCGTGCACACGACTTTGGGCGAGGTGCGCGAGGTCTTCGCGGCCGAGCGGGTCGAGCTGCTCATCATGGCGGGCGACGACGAGCCCATGGCCCGCACCATCGCTGAGGGCCAGACCGTCACCCGCCGCACGGAGCCCGAGGGCCCGGGCTTGTTGGAGACACGGGTCCTGCGCGACGCCAAACCGGTGATCGGTGAAGGCGGCCAGTCCATGGTCGTGCCCATCCACGGCGAAGGATGCGTGATCGGCACCCTGGGCGCCTCGGGCCGGGAGAAGGGCGGACCACCCTTCAACCTGGAGGACCTCAAGATCTTCGAGACCCTCGCCAACCACGCGAGTGTCGCCTTCGCGAACGGGCGTCTGGTGGACCGGCTTCGGCACGACTCGCTTCACGATGCGCTGACCGGCCTGGGGAACCGGGCCTTGTTCCAAGTGGCCATGGAAGAGGTGGCCGCGTCCTTCGGGCCCGATGGGCTGGCCGCGGTGATGCTGCTCGACCTGGACCGCTTCAAGGAGGTCAACGACACGCTCGGCCATGAGAGCGGCGACCTGCTGTTGCAGCAGATCGCGCTGCGGCTGGTGTCGATCCTGGGCGACCGCGTCACCATCTGCCGGTTGGGCGGGGACGAGTTCGCCGTGCTGCTGCCGTGCCTCGAGCACATCGGGCAGGCGGGCGAAGTGGCCCATCGAGTGCTGAGCGCGTTGGAGCAGCCGTTCGAGGTGGGGGAGATGAAGCTGGAGATCGGCGCCAGCATCGGCGTGGCCCTCGCTCCGGTCGACGGCGAGACGCCGAATGCTCTGCTGCAACGGGCCGACGTGGCCATGTACGCGGCCAAGGACAACCGCACTGGCTGGGAGCTGTACTCCCGCGACCACGACCGCTACAGCCCGCGGCGACTGGCCTTGGCCGCCGACCTCCGCCACGCCATGGCGCGCGGGGAGCTGGCCTTGCACTATCAGCCCAAGGCCGAGCTGGCCACGGGCCGGATCAGCGGGGTCGAGGCCCTGTTGCGGTGGAACCATCCCGAGCACGGGATGATCCCGCCCGACGAGTTCATCCCCATCGCCGAGCACACGGGCCTGATCCGACCGCTCACGACGTGGGTGCTGAACGAGGCCCTCTCGCAGGTGCGCGACTGGCGCAGGGTCGGCATGCACTTGAGCGTGGCCGTCAACCTGTCGGTGCGATCGCTCATCGACGGCGGGCTGCCCGACGAGGTGGCCGCCGCCCTGCGGGCGCAGTCACTCGAGTCGTCCGCCCTCATCCTGGAGATCACCGAGTCGACGATCATGGCCGACCCGAACCGGGCCATCGCCATCCTGCGCAGGCTGGCCGATCAAGGCGTGTCCCTGGCCATCGACGACTTCGGCACCGGGTACTCGTCGCTGGCCTACCTCAAGCGGCTGCCGGTCAACGAGGTCAAGGTCGACCGCTCGTTCGTGATGAACATGGCCACCGATCAGGACGACGCCGTGATCGTGCGATCGACCGTCGACCTGGCCGCCAACTTGGGCCTGCGGGTCGTGGCCGAAGGGGTGGAGGACGCGGCCAGTTGGGAGCACCTGCGGGCATTGGGCTGTGACGCGGTGCAGGGCTACCACTTGGCCCGCCCCGCCCCCGCCCGGGAGTTCCAGGCCTGGCTGACCGACTATCTGGCCCGCCAGCCCGGCCCGTCCCGCCACATCACCCGCTAACCCGCCGACCCGTCCACCCCCTCCATCTTTTCCACAGCAGCAGGTGCTGTGGAAAAGATGGGATCGGGTGGTGCGGGCATTGACTGGAGGCGGCGGAGGGGGCCGACCACCACGGGCAGGGCCGACAGCGCGCTCCCGACAGCGGCGATCCACAGCGTGGTGCGCAGGCCGAGGGCCTCGCCCATGGCCCCTCCCGCCAACGACCCCAAGGGCAGGGCGCCCCACACCATGAACCGCATGGTCGCGGTCATGCGCCCGTACAGGTGCGACGGCGTGACCGTCTGGCGCAGGCTGATCTGGGTCACGTTGAACACCGGCCCGGTGCATGCCTCCAACACCATGGCGGCCAAGAAGAACGGGACCGGGTGCCCGGTCGGTGCCGCGGGCACGAGCAAGAACGCGCACCCCTGCCCGACGGCCCCGAACGTGAGCGCCGCGCCCACGCCGAAGCGCCTGCCGAACGGCCCCGTCAGCCAGGCCCCGACGAGAAAGCCCAGTCCGCCCGCGGAGAACAGCAGCCCGATGGTGGCCGGGCTGATGCCGAGTCGGCGCACGGCGTAATAGAGGAACACGGCCATGGCCATGGCCGAGAAGAAGTTGAACGTGGCCGTGCACGCGGCGATGCGGGCCAGCAAGGGGTGCCGCAACACGTAGTCCAGCCCCTCGCGCACCGATGCGAACAGGCTCCGGACCTGTGCCGGTTCGGGCTCGGCCTGCGCGTGCCCGTGCGCCCGCGCTTGGGCCTCACGGGGCTCGTCCTCCACGCTGCGCACGCCGAGGAGGACCACGGCGCTGACCGCGAAGCTGGCCGCGTCGACCAGCACCGCGTTGGCGGCCCGCACGGCCTGCACCAGGACACCGCCCACTCCGGGCCCCACGAGCTGCGCGCCAGAGTGGCTCATCTCCAGCCTGCTGTTGGCGTCCACCAGATCGGCCGACGCCACCAACTCGGGCACGTACGACTGGTAGGCCACATCGAAGAACACCGTCAGCACGCCGGTGCCCAGGGCCACGGCGTAGAGCTGGGCCATGTGCAGCCCGCCCAAGGCATGGGCCAGTGGGATGGTGGCCAGCACCAGGCCCCGTCCGGCGTCGGTGGCGATGAGCACGGGCCGCCGCCGCCACCGGTCCACCCACACACCCGCGGGCAGTCCGACCAACAGAAAGGGCACGGTCTCGAACCCGGCCAGCAGGCCCACTTGAAAGGTGGTGGCCTTCAGCGTGGTGATGGCCAACAGGGGCAGGGCCACCAGCGTGACCTGGCTGCCGACCTGGCTGATGGTCTGGCCCACCCATAGTCGGGTGAAGTCCCGGTGGCGGCCGAAGAAGCCCTTGGCCATGGGGGTCGGTCAGTCGACGAGGGTGAGGCGGCGGTTCGTCGCGTCGAGCACGGCCCTGGCCGCGGCATCCTCCTCGCCCGCCACGCGAATGGCGGCCGCACCCAGCAGCAGTTCCTCGTACGGCGGCGTCAACAGCACCAGGCTGACGACCACGAAGCTGCGGTCGCCCACGCGCTGATGGGCCACGTTCTCCAGCTCCAAGTGGTCGGCCGAAGGCTCGAGCTTGGACAGCGCGGCCAGTGCGGCCCGCACGACGAGGGGCAGCGTGGTGGTGGATGCGGCTGCCCCTTCGGCCACGCCGCTGGCCAGCTCCATGCCTCGCCGCAATGTCACCTCGGCCGTGGTGCGGTGGCCGACGCGGGACTTGGCGATGCCCTCGACCGTGATGCGGTTGGTCTCCTCGGCCAGGACCAAGGTTCCGTCCATCTGCACCACGGAGATGATGCGGCGGTCGAGGTCGACGTCGAAGACGGCCTTCGCCACCGTCTGCACGTCGCGCACCACTTGCTTGGGCGCCTTGCCCGCCCCCGCCAGCACATGGATCTCGACCGGTTCACCGCCGTCGGCCATCACCACCCGGACTGCGTTGATGCCGGGTATGCGGCGGAGCTCTTGTTCCAGAGCGTCGTGATCCACCGGCCTCATCCCTCGGAGGGTAGCGAACCGGTCGGTTCCGGCTGCGGATGCGCGGGCTCCCTGCGAAGGAGGGCGGCGACCACGGCGGCGATGCCCACACTCATGACTGCGTCGCCCAGCGACAGCACCTCTCGCAGCGGGCGGACGGGGATGACGTCGGCCAGGAACATCAGGTCGTCCGAGGGGCGCTCGTAGTGGTGCTTGGTCTTGAGCTTGATGGCGTCAAGCTCGGCCGACGAGCGGGCGATCCCTGCGTCTATAGCCGCCTGTCGGCGAACGGGCATGCCCTGGTTGACGGCGATGACGAGCAGGTTGGCGGCCAGTCCCGCCCCGACCAGGGCCATGCCCAGGACGCGGGCGTTGGCCGCTGCGAACGCGCCCAAGGCGACGTAGCTGGCCAGCAGCAGGGCGAGGGAGACGTCGGCGTGGGTCCGCGCCGCGCCGCTCAGCAGTTGGAGGACGACGCCTGCCGGGAGCAGGGGCCAAGCGGCCAGACGGTGCTCGCCCAGATTGCGGAGTCGCCCCCCGAGGGCCAAGCCGACCAGGCCGCCGAAGACGATGGCGACGAAGGCGTAGGCCACGGCGTGACCCTACAACTGGGGGATTTGTCCTGCCTGGTCCGCGGCCTGTCGCGCAGGCCGGGGGACTAGCCCTGGTGGGCGCCGACGCGGTCGAGGCCGAGCAGGACCTCGTCGAGGAAGTCCACGACCTCTTCACCGGAGAAAAGCTCCCGGGTCAGGGTGAGGGTCAGCCAGGTCTCGACGTCCTTGGCCACCGGCAGGTCGCGCACCTCGCCCCAGAGCTCGAAGAGACGGTCTTGGATTCGTGAGGAACTGAACACGACCTGGGTGCTCGCTTCGCTCCGCCACTCTTCGATCAGGTTCTGGGCCCTGTCCATGTGATGCGCTCCTCTTCCCGCCGTTGCTGTAACTATCGACCATTTTGCGGGCATGTGTAGAACGTCGGCCTCGACGGGGCTGTTCCCCATCGTGGCAGCCGGTCAATCGCCTGCTCGTGCTTTTGGGTCTCGGCACCTGCGGGCCCCGACTTTCGCCAACGTCTGGTCAAGCAGACGGCGGGATGATCGGGCCCAGGTAGATTGTTACTATGCCGGTAGGGGAAATCCCCATCGCCGGCGTTGCTGAAGGAGCCACCCCCTGATGACCACCACTGATCTCGACCTCGGCCGTTACAAGCTGGGCTGGAGCGACACCGTGGAGTACGCCTTCACGCCCAAGAAGGGTGTCTCCGAGGACGTGGTCAGGGAGATCTCGTGGTGGAAGGGCGAGCCGCAGTGGATGACCGACTTCCGGCTCAAGGCCTACCGCCAGTTCGTGAAGCGGCCCATGGCCCCCTGGTTCGCAGTCAACATGCCGTCGATCGACTTCAACGACATCTACTACTACCTGAAGCCGTCGGGCGAGCAGGTGGACAACTGGGACGAGCTGCCCGAGCAGATGAAGGCGACGTACGAGAAGCTCGGCATCCCCGAGGCCGAGCGGAAGTACCTGGCCGGCGTCACCGCCCAGTACGAGTCCGAGGTCGTCTACCACCGCAACCGCGAGGACCTGGAGAAGCAGGGGATCCTGTTCTCGGACATGGACACCGCGGTGCGCGAGCACCCCGAGATCGTGCGTCGGTTCTTCGGCAAGATCATTCCGCCGGGCGACAACAAGTTCGCGGCGCTGAACTCGGCCGTGTGGTCGGGCGGGTCGTTCATCTACGTGCCGCCGGGCGTGAAGTGCGAGATGCCGCTCCAGGCCTACTTCCGCATCAACGCCGAGAACGCGGGCCAGTTCGAGCGCACGCTGATCATCGCCGACGAGGGCGCCCAGGTGCACTACATCGAGGGCTGCTCGGCGCCGGTGTACTCCACCGACTCGCTGCACTCGGCCGTGGTCGAGCTGGTCGCGCTGCCTGGTTCGCGGATCACGTACACCACCATCCAGAACTGGTCGCCCAACGTCTACAACCTGGTCACCAAGCGGGCCCGGGCCGAGGCCGAGGCCCACGTCGAGTGGATCGACGGGAACATCGGGTCGCGCCTCACCATGAAGTACCCGTCGGTGTACCTGATGGGGCCGAAGGCGTCGGGCGAGGTGCTGTCGGTCGCGTACGCGGGCGCCGGGCAGCATCAAGATGCCGGGGCCAAGATGATCCACGCCGCGCCCGAGACGACGTCGACCATCGTGTCCAAGTCCATCTCGAAAGACGGTGGGCGCACGTCGTACCGCGGGCTGGTGAAGGTGGAGGAGGGCGCCACCAACTGCAAGAGCTTCGTGCGCTGCGACGCGTTGCTGCTCGACCAGCAGAGCCGGTCGGACACCTATCCGTACATGGAGATCGGCGAGCGTGACGCGCGGATCGGCCACGAGGCCACCGTGTCCAAGGTGGGCGACGACCAGCTCTTCTATCTCATGTCCCGCGGCCTCTCCGAGCAGCAGGCCATGGGCATGATCGTGAACGGGTTCATCGAGCCGGTCACCCGCACCCTGCCCATGGAGTACGCGGTGGAGTGGAGCAGGCTCATCGAGCTTCAGATGGAGGGCTCCATCGGCTAAGCCGTGGGGCCATGCCGAGCTACTCCACGCTGCGCACTGAGACCGAGGACGGCGTTCGCTCCATCGTCCTGACGCGGGCCGACGAGTACAACACCATCACGCCCGCGCTGCGCGACGACTTGCGCGCTGCCCTCGATGAGGCCGAGGCGGATGCCGAGGCGCGCGTGATCCTGCTGCGGGCCGAGGGGCCTGCGTTCTGTGCGGGCTACGGGCTGGACTGGTCGACCGACGCGCAGTCCCAGGAGCAGCACTGGGACTCGGTGCGCGACATGCGGATGATCGGCAGCTTCGTCGACGTGTACCTCAAGCTGTTCCGCGTCTCGAAGCCAACCATCGCGGCCGTGCAGGGCTGGTGCATCGCAGGCGGCACCGACATGGTGTTGTGCGCGGACATGATCATCGCGGCCGACGACGCCAGCTTCGGCTACCCGCCGTCTCGGGTCTGGGGCACGCCCACCACGGCCATGTGGGTGTACCGCATGGGCATCGAGCGGGCCAAGCGCTACCTGCTCACCGGCGACGAGATCCCGGCTGCCGAGGCGGCTCGCATCGGGCTCATCCTGGAGACGGTGCCCGCGGCGTCCTTGCAGTCGCACGCCATGGCCTTGGCCAAGCGCATGGCGCTGGTGCCCGCCAGTCAATTGGTCATGCTCAAGATGCTTTGCAACCAGACCGTGGAGAACATGGGGCTGGCATCGAGCATCACCTTGGGCACGCTGTTCGACGGGATCGCCCGCCACACCAAGGAGGGACTCGACTTCGTGGGACGGGCCCAGGAGGTCGGCTTTCGCCAGGCCGTGCGCGAGCGGGACGACCCGTTCGGCGACTACGGCTCGCGGCCGAGATAGGGCGACACGGCCGGGCCTCGATAGGAGCGGCGGCGATGGAATGATGGTGGCCCATGCCCATGCGACAGGACTGCCGCCACTACCAAAGCCGGACCTACGCGTCCGGCGAGGTGGCCCGCTGGTGCTCCATCGATCTCGCTCCCGACGCGCCGTGGCGCTGTCCGGCCGACTGCGTCGGCTACGAGCGGCGGGGTGTCGACACGGGCTTCGTCGTGGGCAGCCTGGTGGCCCCTCAAACGCCGCCCGAGCCCGACGCTCCTCACGCGGCCGAGCTGCTCGACCAGGCCGAGGACATCGTGAACCTGGTCGGGCCCGACGTGTTGGCCGACTGGGAGGTCGAACGGGCCCGCCAGGACGCGTCGGGCCTGCCCTTCTGGAAGCGCCTCTTCAAGCGCAACCGCCCCTCCCGCTGACCGGCGGGACCGACTTGTCGCGCTGAGTGCCGAATACGGCAATGAGCGCGACAAGACGCGTCCGGGCGGGGCCCCATTTCGCGATTTCGTGACACGTGTCGCGAGTTCACTCGTACATACCTGGGAAACGAGCCGGGCTGGGTCATTGCCTTGCACGCCGCCCTTCGACGAGTGAGGAGAAACGTGATCAACAGGCCGCGCCCCGGTGCTCGCTACCTGCATGACACCGGTCGCGTCGGTCCCCCGCGCGCTCACCAGATGCGCCGGCAAACGTTGCTCATGGCAGCAATCGTCTTGGCCACGTCCGTGGCCGGCTTGACGAACGGATTCGTGGCACAGGCAGGGGCCGCGACCGAGATGCACGTGTCGGTGGCCTCGGCAGGTGTGAACGACGTTGTCGGCATTGTCGGCCACGGCCTGGCCCGTTTGCAGGGCGCGTACTCGCTTACGGTCGGCGGACTCGCCGCGTGGCCCACCATGTGGACGGACACCGAGATTCGCTTTGTCGTCCCAGCAGTCGATCCCGGTCCGGCCTCCGTCTCGCTGCAACCCCAAGGGCCAGCGGGCAGCACCGGCGTGGTCGTGGCCGGGACGCTTGACATCAACAAGGCGCTTCTGCCACCTGTCGGGGTGAGTCCGGTCGACGGATTGGTGAAGCTGCGATTGGCGTCGGGCACGTCGCCCGCAAGCGTCCGCATTGGAAGCGACACGCTGGCCTCCGAGTTTGCCAACGCAATTGATGACAAGCTGGGCCGATGGTATCTCGTGACGGTGCCATCTGGCGCCGTGGTCGAGCGCATCAACGCTTATGCCGCGGACACTCGGATTGAAGTCGTGGAGTATGACGCGGTGACCAGCGCGCCGGCCCGGTACGCGCAGGACCCCGTCTACCGAAGCGGCACGCAGACCAATGTCCGACAGGTGCGTCTCACGGCTGCGTGGGAGCAACGTACGGCGGGCGCGGCCATCGCCATCGTCGACACGGGTGTTCGACCGACGCACGAGGAATTGGCGGGCCTGGTCGTTCGCAATCGGGACTTCACGGGCACCGGACTTGGGCCGTGCGGTGACCACGGCACCGGCGTGGCGGGAATCGCGGCCGCCAACACCGATAACGGAGTCGGGATCGCGGGCGCGTCATGGTCGACCGGCATCGGGTCCTACAAGGCGCTCGGTGGCGTGTCCTGCAACGGCACGAACACTGCCCTGGAGCAAGCCGTGAACGCCGCGGTCGCCGACAGCTTCGGCGTCATCAACATGAGCATCCAGGACTCGCAGAACTTGGTCTCGACCCAAGACGTGATGACGGCCGCGTGGAACCACGGCGCTTCACTCGTGGCCGCGGCAGGCAACCACAACACGAACGCGGCCAACTATCCAGGAGCCTTCGCCCACGTGTTCGCGGTGGCCAGCGCCAACGGCGACGACTCCCGGTTCGCCAACGCCTCGGCCGGAAGCAACTGGGGGAGTTGGGTGGCCATGGCCGCGCCTGGCGTGAACGTCACCATGCCGGCCGCCTCGGGCGATCAGAGCTACTGGACCGGCACCGGGACCTCGATGGCCGCACCACTTGTCGCTGGCGCGGTGGCGCTCTTGCGCACCACCATGTCGAACGCCGCGGTTGACAACGCGCTGCGCGCCACGGCCGATCCCATCAACTGGGGCAACACGCCGATCGGTGGTGGGCGGCTCAATGCCTACAACGCCATCAGGGCAGGCCGGTACTGCTTGAGGGACTTGGCCCAGGGCTCGTTCGTCCAGTTCCCCGATAACCGCATCGTGCAGGTCACCGGCGCGGCGACGGCGCGCCAGGTCCCAGACATGACGGTGCTGAGCAGTTGGCTGGCTGCGAACGACTGGGTTCCCATCTGCCAAGAGCGAGCGAACGAGTTGAGCGTGGCGTCATCGCGATGGGGCTATCGGCCTGGTCGGCTGGTGCGGAACCCGGCCAACGGCTTCATCTATCTCATCACGACGGATGGCGCGGACCGGGGGCTCCCGACCAAGCGGCTCATCACGAACACGAGCGTCTTTTCGTGTTTCGGCTGGAGTTTCTCCAACGCCATCGATGATGTCGGCGGCCTCGCGCTCCACCCGGCCGGGCCGGATATCTCGACGTGTGTGCCCGCGCCCCGCACCTTTCCCAACGGTGCTGTCGTCCGGAGTTCCACGACGGGCCTGATCTACGTCATCGACAACGGCAAGAAGCGCCTGATCCCGAACCTGGACGTCTACAACTCGTGGTTTGCCAGCGCCGAGTGGGTGGCAGCCAGCGACGCCGAACTCGCCTTGATCGCCAATGGCGTCGGATGGGGGCTGCGCCAAGGCAAGCTCATGGCCGAGGCCGGTTCGTCGACCGTCTACGCCGTCACCGATGACGGCGCCACGCGGGCCGCGGGGAGTCGACGTCCCATCGCCGACTGGACGACGGATGTCGAACGAGGACTCAATTCGTTCGTCGTCTATAGCGGTCAACCGACGTCCGTTTCCGCCCTACACCCCCTTGGGTCCACGCTTCGGAATGCCGATGACCTGGCTTGAAGACCGCCAAATCTTTGGACCGGCCCACGACAACCTGGGAGGGCCCCCGAGCGTAAATAGGGATACAGCAACAACCGTGGGCCAACTGCAGGAGTTCGATGACCGGTTCTCAGAGCTGTTCCAAGTGGCCTACCGAGTCGCTTTCCGCATGCTCGGCCGGCGCGAAGAGGCGCAGGACCTGGCCCAAGAGGCGCTGGCGCGCGCGTACGTCCACTGGAACGACCTTCACGATGCGGCGCACGTCCACGCATGGGTGGCCAGGGTGAGCGCGAACCTGGCGACCGACGAGTGGCGCCGCACGGCTCGCGCCGCGGCGCGCTCGGGGCTGCTCACCGGATCGAACGGCCACCACGACGACGATGTCTCGGCGCGGCGCATGGATCTCCACCGGGCGCTGCAGAGCCTGTCCCAGCGACAACGCGAAGTCCTCGTACTGCGATATGTCGCTGACCAGCCTGTGCAGGCTGTGGCGGAGACGCTCGGCTGTTCAGTCGGCGCTGTCAAGAAGTACGGAGCCCGAGGTCTGGGGTCGCTTCAGGTGGCCCCCGAGCTCGGGGCGTTGAAGGAGTAGAGGGTCGTGTTCGAGGACCTCGACGACCCATTGCCGCCGCGGCCCACACTGGCGGATCGCGACGCATCACTGGCCCGGGCTCGGCAGATCGCGGGCCGCAAGAAGCGAATGCAGGTCGTCATCGCGGCCGTCGTCGCCTCTGTCTTCGTTGCTGCGACGGCGGTTGCCGCCAGCCGTCCAGCGGACGATGCGCGCACCGTCGCGGCCACGTCCGACACCACTGAGGTCACCAGCCCGGGCACCACGGCCCCGCCCGAGATGACGAGTGCGCCGACCACCATGACGACCGTATCGCCGACCACCCGGGCGCCGTCGGCGCGGACCACGGTTGCCACATCGAGAGCGACTCCTGCGACGACCGGCCCGACGAACGCGGTACCTCCGGATGACGACATCTCCCACCAGGACCACGCCATCCCGCCTGACGCCGCCATTCGCCTGTCATTCGCGTTGTCAACCACGCACGTCCGTTCGGGCCAGACGCTCAGCGGTCAACTCGTGATCGAAAACCGCGGAGACGCCGACTTCCATTACGACAAGGGCTGCGATCCCTTCAACGGCCTCTACCGCGACGGGCGGCATGTGGGCGGGCAGGCGGCTTGGACCTGTGGCGATGGCGTCACGGAGACGGTGGCCTCTGGGAAGTCGGTGACGCTCGACTTCATCTTCGACACGGCGAGCGATCCAAACCACTCGGACGGGACGCGTGCGCCGTTGCCCCCCGGCGTCTACCAAGCGGCGGCCGGTTTGCATCGGGGCGCTGGCGCGCTGTGGTTCGGGCCGTACGTCAACATCACCATCGATCCCTGACCGCCTCGCGCCAGACGCGTCCGAGCGGGGGTCAGGTGCCGGTGAAGTCGGGAGGGCGTTTCTCGAGGAACGCGGTGAGGGCCTCGAACAGGTCGTTGGACTGCAAGAAGCCGGCGTTCCAGACGGCCACGTAGTCGAGGCCCTCTTGCACGGTGCGGTCCTCGGACGCCCGCAGGACCTGCTTGGTCCCTTGCACGGTCAGCGGCGAGTTGGCCGCGATCTCGGCGGCCATGGCGTGGGCCGCCTTCCAGAGCGACTCGGCGTCGGGCAGCACGTCGTTGACCAGGCCGATCTCCCGAGCCCGGTCGGCGGTGATGTCCTTGCCGGTGAAGGCCAGCTCGGCCACGTGACCTTTGTTGATGACGCGGGGCAGCCGCTGCAACGTGCCCAGGTCGGCCACGATGGCGATGCGGGTCTCACGCACGGAGAACTGCGCGTCGGCCGAGCACAGCCGGATGTCCGCCGCGGTGATGAGGTCGACACCGCCGCCGATGCACCAGCCGTGCACGGCGGCGATCACGGGTTTGGGGCAGTCGGCCACCGCGGTGATGGAGCGCTGGAGCCGGTGCACGTCCTTGTAGAACCGGGCCGCCCTGGCCGCCTGCGACGTGGCCGCCTCCACACCGTCGACCGCGCCGCCCGCGACGGCGCCGCCCATCGTCTTGAGGTCGAGCCCGACGGTGAAGTGCGGGCCCTTGGCCGCGATGACCACGGCCCTGACCTCGTCGTCGTCGCTCAACTCCTCCATGACCTTCGGCAGGTCGGCCCAGAACGGCGGGCCCATGGCGTTGCGCCGGTCGGGGTTGTCGAGCCAAAGAGTGGCCACGTGGCCGTCGCGCTCGACCGAGAACACCTCAGAGGCGGTCATGACCGGCGATGCTAGGCCCATGTCCCTCGACTTCGAATACCGCATCGTCGACGTGTTCTCCGACAAGCCCTTGGCAGGCAACGCCTTGTGCGTGGTCCTCGATCCCGTCCCCGAGCCGGTGATGCAGGCCATCGCCCGCGAGGTCAATCTCAGCGAGACGACGTTCCCGGTCGTGACCGCAGACGGCGAGTACGAGAACCGCATCTTCACGCCCACGTTGGAGCTGCCCTTCGCGGGCCATCCGACCTTGGGCACGGCCTGGGTCCTCGGCCCGGGCCGTTGGATGCAGCACACCGCGGGGGCCGACGTGGAGGTGGTGGTCGACCAAGGCGGCGCGGTGATGACGCAGCCCGACCCGACGTACTCCCCTGCCGACTCGGCCGATGCCGTCCAAGCCCTCGGACTGCCTGGCGCCGAGGGCGCCTGGGTCGCGCAAGCCGCAGGCAACCGCATGTTCCTCGTCCTTACCGAGTCGGCCATCGACCGCCTCGAACCCGACATGCACGCGGTGGCCGCCGTCAGCCGCAACAACAGCAGCGTCACCCTCGCCGTCGTGCGCAGGCTCGACGACCGCACCCTGCACGTGCGCGTCTTCGTGCCTGGCGCGGGCATCCCCGAGGACCCGGGCACGGGCTCGGCCGCAGGCCCCATCGGCCTCCTGGCCCGCACGCACTGGGGCACGGACGCCGACGTCACCGTCCGCCAAGGCGCCGAGGTGGGCAGGCCCTGCATTATCGAGGTGCACGCCGAAGAAGGTGCGCTGCGGGTTGGCGGCCGAGTGGCCATGTGTGCCAAAGGACACTTTTCGCTGTAAGGGGACCCGCAGGTAGGATCGGCCCAGCGTGACCGCCTTCACCGACGTCTCCTTGCCGAGCGAGTCGGAGGAAGTGTGGCGCTACAGCCGCATCTCCCAACTCGACCTCGGCGCGTTCGCCCCCCTCTCCGACAAGCGCGCCGAAGAACCGGGCGTGCCGGCTGCGTTGCAGGCCGTGGTCGAAGCTTGCGGCCCGTACGCGGCGCTGGCTGTGGTGCGCAACGGCTCGCTCGCCCACGTGGACATGGCCGACCCTGCCGTCGAGATCGAGGCCATGGCCGGGGACGACGCCGATGTGGTGGCGGGCGAGGACGACGTGTTCACCCGCCTCAGCCGCGAGCACGCGCTCGACACCGTTGCCGTGCGCATCAAGCGGGGCGCGGTGGTCGAGCGGCCCGTCGTGGTCTTGCACTGGATCGACGCCGACGGCGCCGCCGTCTTTCCCCGCCTGGTCGTCCACGCGGGCGAGGCCAGCCAGGCCGTCGTGCTCGACCACGTGTCCTCGCCTTCGTCGACCAGCGCGCTGACTGCGCCCGTCGTCCAACTCGACCTGGCCGACGCGGCCAACCTGGCCTACCTCAACGTGCAGGAGCTGGGGCCGTCGGTCTGGCAGGTCGCCTATCACGTCAGCCAGGTGGCGAGGGATGCGTCGTTGGCTGCGTCCCTGGTGGCCTTGGGCGGCGACTATGCCCGGGTGCGGGCCGACTCCCGACTGGCCGGGCAGGGCGGCACGAGCAACCTGCTGGCCGTCTACTTCGGCGACCACGGCCAGATGCACGACTTCCGCACCATGCAGGACCACGTGGGGCCCAAGACCACCAGCGACCTGTTGTTCAAGGGCGCGGTGCAGGACCTGGCCCACTCCGTGTACTCCGGCTTGATCCGGGTGCGCAAGGGCGCGGCGGGCACCAACGCCTTTCAGACCAACCGAAACCTGGTGCTGACCGAAGGCGCTCACGCCGACTCTGTGCCCAACCTCGAGATCGAGGAGAACGACGTGCGCTGCTCGCACGCGTCGGCGGTGGGCCCCATCGACGAGGAGCAGCGCTACTACCTCGAAGCGAGAGGCGTGCCTTCAGACGTGGCCGACCGCCTGATCGTGCTCGGCTTCTTCGAGGAGGTCATCGATCGCACGCCGGTCGAAGGGCTGCGGCCGCGGTTGCGCGACGCGGTGGCGGCCAAGCTGTTGAGGCAGACCCGATGAGCCAGTCGACCGCGGTGCGAGTGTGTGGGCGCCACGACGTGGACGCGGGTCAGGCCCGCCGGTTCGACGTGGACGGACACCGCATCGCGCTGGTCCGTATCGGCGACGACTTCTACGCCATCGGCGACCGGTGCAGCCACGCTGACTTCTCCCTGTCCGACGGCGAGGTCTACCCGGACGACCTGGAGATCGAGTGCTGGAAGCACGGGAGCACGTTCTCGCTGACGACCGGCGAGCCGCAGTCGCTCCCCGCAGTGCGGCCCGTGCCCGTGTACGACGTTCGTGTTGAAGGCGACGACGTGTTGGTGGTGCTGCCATGAGCGGCCACGTGCTTCGCATCGAGGGGTTGCGGGCCAAAGTGGCCGACCGCGAGATCCTGCAGGGCGTCGACCTCGAGGTGCAGGGCGGCCAGGTCCATGCCGTCATGGGTCCGAACGGCTCGGGCAAGTCGACTCTTTCGCATGTCCTGATGGGGCATCCGGGCTACGAGGTATTGGCCGGCTCGGTGACCCTTGACGGGGTGGACCTGCTGACCCTGCCCACGTGGAAGCGATTGCAGGCCGGGCTGTTCCTCGCCATGCAGTACCCGATCGAGGTGCCGGGCGTCAGCCTCGAGGACGTGATGACCGAGTCCTTCGTGGCCGCGGGCCGGGTCAACGAGCCCGTGCGCGAGCTGGTCGCGGCCGAGGCCCGGCGCATCGGCTTCGACGAGCGCTTCTTGTCCCGTCCCATGAACGTGGACCTGTCCGGCGGCGAGAAGAAGCGCAATGAGACGCTGCAACTGGGCGTGCTCAAGCCCCGCTTCGCCGTCCTCGACGAGATCGACTCGGGGCTGGACGTGGATGCGCTCCGGGCCGTGGCCCGGCGCATCGAGGCGGCCACCAACGAAGACGGCCTGGGCGTGCTCGCCATCACCCACTACAACCGGCTGCTCCACGAGCTGAAGCCGGACGTCATCCACGTCCTGTCGAAGGGCCGCATCGTCGCCACCGGCGGCCCCGACCTGGCCACCGAGCTGGAGCGCACGGGCTACGCCGCGTATGGCGGGCCCGACGACCAGACCGAGTCCCGTCCACTGGCGCAAAACCCATTCGCCCCAGACCCGTTCGCGGACCCGTTGGCATGACCGTTCCCGAAGCCGAGCGCGATCGCGTCATCGCCGTCCTGCGGGAGCAGGCGGCCGAGGGCAGGCTGGACATGGACGAGTTCGGCCAGCGCCTGGACGAGGCCTACCAGGCCGCATCCGCCGAGCAGTTGCAGCACGCGTTGCGAGAGCTGCCGGTGGAGCCGGTGATGGCCCCGCTTTCGTCGCCGCCCCGCCGCACCGACTCGCCCCGTCCGACCCGTGGCCCGGCCCAACGCACCACCCGCGGACCCGCCGCCCTGCGCCATGGAGGTCCCCAGCGCCACCGCCACCCGGCGACCACGCGGGACAAGAAGGCGACGGTGGCCCGGGTGGCCTGGAAGACCCATCTGCATACGTACATCTGGGTGAACCTCATGCTGGTCCTCATCTGGGCCATGACCAGTCCAGGCGGGTACTTCTGGCCCATGTGGCCGATGATGGGCTGGGGCATCGGGCTGGTGGCCCACGGCACGGCCTACGTGTCCGGCAAGGACCGCGGCCGACACGACCGGTAGGTCGGGCGCAGGAGCGGGCAGCGCGGTAGGAGCGGCGCGCCCACGTCACGAACTTGTAGGGGTGCAGAAGCTTCTCGCCATCGTCGTCCTCGTGGCGGGCCTGGTCGGCGTGGCCGTGGCCCGGGCCGACGATCGTCCGGACAGCAAGACGCAGCCGGTGGTCGACGGCTGCAACCGCTCGCAGTTGGCGTTGTTGGCCGAAGGAGGCGTGGGCCTGACCGACGTGGCCCATCCCACGGTCTTCCCGAGCTGGGTCTACGTCGACGGGGACAACACGCCCAAGACGCTGGAGGGGACCGTCAAGGGCGCCCACACCGCGGGCACCGACCTGTTCGGCGTGCACAAGACGTACGACGCCAACTTCGACGTGACCCCTGACCCCGGCTTCGAGTCGCTGCTGTCGACTCGCAACGCCGAGGAAGACCCGCCCCAGGTCCACACCGAGTACGAGAGCGGGCTGCTGCCGCTGTGGGCCTGGCCCTCGCCCGGCGACCACGTGCGCGAGACGGGCTCGTTCATCTGGGACTGCGGCCACTGGCAGGGCGCGTCCCGCAAATACTCGAACAGCGACTACCTCCCCACCGACCCGCTGGCCACCATCGGTCAGGAGGAGATCGGCGGCGAGGCGGCCGAGATCCATCCCATCCAGGAGCTGGCCACGTGGCGGCGCCAGCCCTCACTGACTGGGGCCGGCGCGGGCGCGGCGTCACAGCTCGACGTGTTCCTCTCCAACCAGGGCGGCAAGGCCAAAGCCGTCATGGAGTGCGCGCTGTCCTCGCCCACCCATGCCACCGCGGCGGCGGCGCGCATCGCGGCCGGGCAGGGCTGCTCGCAGCTCCAGAAGATCGCGGGCAAGGACTACACGTACGTGCTGAAGGCGCCGGAGCCCAAGCCCGCGGCTGACTCGGTGCTGCGGGTGCGATCCATCCCGCGCACGTCGAAGCATGCGCCCGCCGACGTGGTGACCCGAGTGGTGGGCGACCGGGTCCAGGTGACCGTGCCCTTCCACGACGTGCCTGAGGCCAAGGACCTTCAGGAGTTCGGCGCCACCGTTCTGGCCTATTGGTCGTCGCCCACCGCGCCCGCGGCCCCGACCCGGCTGTTCAAGGTCACGGTCGACGGGCTCCAGGTCTTCAACAACCTCGACGGCGACATCGGCCAGAACGGGTCCAACCCGTCGGTGGACGCGCCGGGCGAGTGGAACATGTTCCTCGATGTGGCGGGCCAGTGGACCAGCGTGCACAAGGCCGTGCCCCAGTTGGCCAAGGTGCCCAACGCCAAGCCCAACGGCGTGGCCCTCGACGTGTCCAAGCTGGCCCCGACCTATGTGGCCGTGCCCGACACGGCGTCTTCGGACCTGCGCCTGTTCGTGGACGCGAGGGAGTGCGACCTGCCCGGCTACACGGACTGCCCGGCCAACGAGCTCGACTTCGGCCAGTTCCCGGGCCGGGCCGAACTGGTGCGGCCCGTGTCGTCGTTGGCGGGCACGACCACGACCATCGCCTTGCACCCGCCGGTGTGCCCGTCGGACAGCGGATGCCCGGAGGAGAACAGCAAGCCGTCGCAGTGCCCAGTGGGCTGTTGGCAGATGGACTTCACCGTGGAGGACATCACGCCCGCCCCGGGCCGCGCCGGCGCCGTCCCCGTCGCCGTGGCCATCGTCGGCGACGGCACGTCGGCCGGGACGTGGGTCAACGGTGTGCTGGGCGGGCTGCTGCCCACGTGGCGCGACCCCGTGACCCGGTACGGCCCTGACCAGGACGAGGAGCACGCGGTCATCGAGCAGGCCGTGCGCGCCGCCCAGCGTTCGTCCCCCCGCTAACCCTTCGGAGGGGCCGTCAGGGGGTGAGGGTGGTCGACGTGGTTGAGGTCGACGTCGTCGAGGTGGACGACGTGGTGGTGGGCGCAATCGTGCTCGACGTGGTCGTGGGCTTGGCCGTGGTCGTCGTGGCCCCTGCGTCGGACGGCGCCTGCTCATTGAACGGCACCGGCGCCTTGGGTCCGCCCAGCACGTAGACGGCCGTGCCCGACGCCACCGTGTCGAAGAACCACTTCGACGCGGCCATTGGGATACGCACGCATCCGTGGGAGGCCGGGTAGCCGGGCACCGACGGCGCCCCGTGGATGGCGATGCCGCCGTTGAAGTAGAGCGGGTTCCAGAGCTGGCCCAGTCGGCTCACCCGAATGCCGTTGATCTTGCGGGAGATGTGGAAGGAGCCGCCGGGCGTGACCGCGGTCGCGCACTGGCCGTCCACGCAGTAGTGCTTCCCGCTGCCGGTCGATACGGGCAGGACGCGCAACAGGGCGCCGTCCTTGTAGAGGAACAGCACCTGGCGCTTGAGGTCGACCTCGACCCTGTTGGCCCCGCCGTCGCCCATCATGGCCCCGGGCGCCCCCGCCGTCTGAAGCTTGTCCACCACGTCCTTGGTGGCTCGGCCGGTGCGGGCTAGACCCTCGACCTTCTGGAAGGCCATCACCGCGAAGGCGGTGGTGCCGTCGAAGGTGCCGTCGACCTTGCCCGCGTCGTAGTGCAGTGAGGTGAGGCGCTGCTCCAGCGCCAGCACGTCCGGGCCCTTCGAGCCCTTGCCCAGTCCGGGCGGGATGGGCTTGAGGGTTGTGGTCGTGGCCGGGGCCGTGGTGGTGGTCGACGACGATGTGGTCGTGGACGACGTGGTCGTGCTGGAGACGGCCGACTCCCCGGACGCATGGCTGCACGCGGCGAGTCCGACAGCCAACAGGACGGCCGCCGCCGTCAGCCTGTTGGTAGGCGCGTGGTGGTCCATGATCGTTCCTTGCAGTGGGGAAGTGATGCCGCCGGTTTGACGCTCAAGTATGGAGGATCGTTCCCGGACAATTCGAACTTTGGCCGCTCCGGGCCTGGCGACCGAGGAACTAGGGTGCCATCGCCGTCAGTGTCCAGGGGGGATGCCGTTGCGCTTCTTCAGCTTTCACCTGATGCCGTATCCGGCCCTGCCGCCGGACTACGACGGGCCTGCGTGGGTCACCTGCCCCAATGAGCTGTTCGACCCGGCCATCGGTCACGAGGTCTACAACCGCTATCTGGACGAGCTCATTTACGCCGAGGAATTGGGCTTCGACGGGGTGTGCGTCAACGAGCACCACCAGAACGCCTACGGGATCATGCCGTCGCCCAACTTGATGGGATCGATCCTCGCCCGCCAGACCAAGCGGGTGAAGATCGCCATCGTGGGCAACGCCCTGCCCCTCTACGACCCGCCCACGCGGGTGGCAGAGGAGTTCGCCATGATCGACAACATCAGCGGCGGGCGGCTCATCGCAGGCTTCGTCGTCGGGGGCGGCCCTGAGTACTACTCGTTCTCCATGAACCCGGCCCACGCCAGGGACCGCTTCGCCGAGGCCCACGAGATCATCATGCGGGCCTGGACCGAGCCCGGTCCTTTCGAGTACGTGGGCAAGCACTACAAGCTCCGCTACGTCAACACGTGGCCCCGGCCGTTCCAACAGCCCCATCCAGAGGTCTGGATTCCGGGCGCGGGATCGCTGGAGACCATGGAGTTCGTGGCCAAGCACCACTACGCCTACATGGGCATCCCGTACTTCCACATCTCCGTGTTCGACCGCACCTTCCGCATGTTCCGCGAGGCCTGTGAGCGCGAGGGCTACGAGTACGACCCGCTGCAAGCCGGATGGCTCGAGCCCATTTACGTGGCCGAGACGGACGAGCAGGCCCGGACGGAGTACGAGAGCCATTTCTGGTACTTCGTGAAGCGGCTCCTGCCCGGCATCAACATCTCGCCCCCCGGCTATACGTCCTTGCGCTCGATCGAGAACATCCTCAAGGGCGCGGGCACCTTCGCCATCAACTTGACCTCTTGGGACGAGGTCGTCGAGGGCCAGTACGCAATCGTGGGGTCGCCGGAGACGGTGGCCGAGAAGCTCATCGAGTCGTTGGGTCGACTGGGCACCGGCAATCTGCTCGGCCTGTTCCAACTGGGGACGCTCCCCGGCCACCTCACCCGCAAGAGCCTCGAGCTGTTCGCCAACGAGGTCATGCCCAAGCTGCGCAAGGAGTTCCCCGAGGGCGCCCGCGTCTTGCGCGGCCAGTCGGCGGTGGCGTGAATGGGATCGGTGAGCGAGGAGAAGGTCTCCACCCAGGTCGGCAAGGTCCAGGTGTTCAGAGGCGGAGTGGCGGGCGGCCCGCCCGTCGTCTATCTCCACTCCGCGCAGGGCGAGTCCGCTGGCCTGTTGTTGTTGGAGCGACTGGCCGACTGGGCCTCGGTGACCGCGCCGGTGTTCCCCGGCTTCGGCGAGTCCGAAGGCATCGAGCACATCGACGACGTGGAGGACGCCGTCTTCCATCTGCTCGACGTGTTCGACCAACTGGGCCTTGCCTCGGCTGCGGTGGTGGGCCTGTCACTGGGCGGCTGGCTGGCGGCCGAGATCGCCACCCGGTATCCCGAGCGGGTCTCCAAGCTGGTGCTGGTCAACCCGGCCGGGCTCTACATCGCGGGCCACCCCATCAAGGAGATCTTCGGCCGCAACCTGGACGACCTGGCCGTGGAGATGTTCGCCGACCAGGACCACCCGGTGGCCCAGTTGATGCACCACATGTCGACGTTCGCGACATCGACCATCAGCGGCGAGATCCCGTTCGACATGCTGCGTCCGCTGCTCCAGGCCCAGGCGGCCACGGCCAAGCTGGGATGGGACCCGTACCTCCACAACCCCAAGCTGGCCCGGCGGCTGTACCGGGTCAGCGCGCCGACGTTGATCGTGCACGGGGCCCAGGACGGTCTCATCCCCCGAGCCCATGCCGAGGCCTATGCCTCTGGCATCGCGGGGGCGCGGCTGGTGGACGTGGAGGGCGCGGCCCACATGCTGCCGCTGGAGAAGCCCGACGAGCTGGACCGGCTGGTGCGGGAGTTCGTGGAGGGCTGAGGGTCGGCCCTCGGCCGTCGGCCTTGCTACTGCGTCTCGGCCGCGGCCTTGATGCGTTGGAGCGTCTCCTCCATGCCCTTGGTGTTGTGCTCGTCGCGGTCCTTCACGCCGGTGGCCAGTCGGCCCAAGACCTTCATGACCGAGCCCCGCCGATCATCCCACCGCTCGGTGAGGGTGCAGGCGTCGTCGCCCTCGGCCTCGACCCGATAGGTCCAACGGGCGACAGGGAGGTTGGCCACCGAGGTGATGTCGAAGGCGACCTCGCGCCCGTCCTCCAAGGCCACGACCTTGCCGTTGGTGGACCACCGCCGCTGGCCCCTTCGATTGTGGCCTTTGAAGCGGGCGCCGACGGCGGTGCCTTTGGCGCCGTCCAGCCACTCGACCCGCTCGCACTCCGGGCTCCAGTCGCCCATGCGGCTGAGGTCGGAGACGAGGGTGAAGACCCTGGAGGCGGGCGCGGCGACCCGAACGGACACTGATGCGTGTTGTGCCATGGCTGACAGCCTGCCCGTAGGCTGGCCTGGAATGAAAGTGCGCATCGGGTTCGGGCTGGGAACGCAGGGCCTGGACGACCCCGGTTCGCGCTTCGCCGAACTGGTCGACGGGCTCGAGCAGTGCGGGTTCGACTCGCTCTGGCTCTCCGAGCGGGTGTCGGGCCCGGCGCCCGATCCGCTCATCGGACTGGCGGTGGCCGCGGGCCGTACGACCAAGTTGAAGCTGGGAACCAGCGTGTTGGTGGTGCCTGGGCGCAACCCCGCCTTGCTGGCCAAGGAGCTGGCGTCGTTGGACGTGCTGTCGAACGGGCGCATGCTTCCCGCCGTCGGGCTGGGTGTGGCCAACCCCGTCGAACAGCAGGCGTTCGGCGTGGAGCGGGGCGATCGGGCCGCGTGGTTCGACGAGGCCATCCCGCTGTTGCGCCGGTTCTGGTCGGGCGAGCCGGTGGACCACGGCGGGCCCGGGTCGCGGTTCCAGTTCTCCGGGCTGCGGGTGCTGCCCCGGCCCGTGCAGGACCCGTTCGACGTCTGGCTGGGCGGGCTGGCCCCTTCCGAGCTGCGACGCGTGGGGCGTCTGGGGGATGGCTGGCTGCCCAGCTTCTGCACGCCCGACGACGCTTCGGCCGGACGGGTGGTGGTGGAGCAGGCCGCGGCGGAGGCGGGTCGGGCCATCGACTCGGAGCACTGGGGCGCGCTGGTCGTGTACGCCCGCTCGGGTCTGCCCGCCCGTCTGGTGGACGCCGTCTCAGCCCGGCGGCCCGGGGTGGACCCTGCGGCGCTGTTCCCGGTGGGCCTGGATGCGGTGCGGGCCCAGGTGGAGCGGTTCGTGGAGGTCGGGTTCTCGAAGTTCGTGCTGATCCCGGCCGAGGAGCCGGCGTCGTGGTCGGCCGAGTTGGAAGACCTGGCCGCGGCGGTGCTGCCCCTCCAAACCCGCTAGCCCCCGCCGCCCGGCCCCCGGCCCAAGCGGTTCTTGTCAGCCTCGGTTCGAGGCTGGCTCGTCGCCAACCTGACAAGAACAGGGGAACGCGGCGCGGCGGTGGCGCGGTGCGTTACGCGGTGCGGTGCGTTACGCGGGGGAGGGGGCGGCCTGATCAGCTTCGTCGAGGCCTTGTTGCAGCGTGTTCCACGACAGCGTGGCGCACTTGATCCGCACCGGGAACTTGACCACGCCTTGCAGCGCCTCCAAGTCCCCCAGCTTCACGCCCGGCTCCTCGATGACCGCGTCCTCGGGCTGGCCGTCGGCGTCCAGGCGCTGCTCGTGAATCGACATCATGGCCTTGAAGGCCCGGATCAGCGACCGGGCCTCGTCCACCGTCTTGCCCTTCACGGCCGACGACATCATCGACGCCGACGACTGGCTGATCGAACAGCCCTGCCCGCTGATGCGCAGATCGACCACCCGGCCGTCCTCCGAGACGTCGAGGTACACGACGATCTCGTCGCCGCACAGCGGGTTGAACCCCTCCACCCGATAGGCGGGGGGCGACGGCAGCTCGCCCCTGTTCCGCGGGTTGCGGTAGTGGTCGAGGATGATCTCCCTGTAGAGGTCTTCGAGGCCCGGCATATCGGCTCTTCGGCTCCCTAGGCGAACAGGTCGGACGTCTTGTCCAGCGCGTCGGCCAGCGCGTCCACGTCGGCCTCGTCGTTATACACGTAGAACGACGCCCGGGCCGTGGCCCCGACGCCCAGCCTGCGCATGAGCGGCTTGGCGCAATGATGCCCGGCCCGCACGCAGACCCCCCATTCGTCCAGCACCTGCGACACGTCGTGGGGATGGAGGTCCTTGAACGAGAAGGACACCACGCCGCCCCGCATCCCAGGCTCGGCCGGGCCGTGGATGACGATGTCGTCGCCGAAGCGCTCGGTCAGCGTGCGCAGGGCGTAGGCGGTCAGCTCGATCTCGTGGGCCCGCACGGACTCCATGCCGAGCCCGCTCAAGTAGTCGACCGCGGCACCCAGGCCGACGGCCTCGGCGATGGGCGGCGTGCCCGCCTCGAACTTCCACGGCAGCTCGTTGGGCGTGAACCCGTCCAGCCGTACGTCCCGGATCATCTCGCCTCCGCCCAGGAACGGCGGCATCTCGTCGAGCAGCGACTCCCGGCCCCACAGCACGCCGATGCCGGTGGGGCCGAGCATCTTGTGGGCCGTCAAGCCCACGAAGTCGGCGCCCAACTCGGCCACGTCCGTCACCAAATGGGGGACGTACTGGGCCGCGTCGACCAGCACCACCGCGCCCGCGGCGTGGGCCGCGTCGGCGATGCGCCGCACGGGCGGCAGCGTCCCCAACACGTTCGACATGGCCGTGAGACCGACGAGCTTCACGCCGTCGACCAGCCGGTCGAGGTCGGACAGGTCCAACTGCCCCTCCTCGCCCAACGGGATGTAGCGAAGCTCGATACCCAGCCACTCCTTGAGCATGAGCCAGGGGACGAGGTTGGCGTGGTGCTCGATTTCGGTGAGCAGCACGGCGTCGCCCGGCCGCAGGTTGGCCCGGCCCCAGGACTGGGCGACCAGGTTGATCCCCTCGGTCACGTTCTTGGTGAACACCACGCCCCGAGGCGACGGCGCCCCGATGAACGCGGCCACCTTGGCCCGCGCCTCTTCGAACAGGCGGGTGGCCTCTTCGGCGATGGCGTACACGCCGCGGTGCACGTTGGCGTGCGTCGTCTCGTAGTACCGCGTCATGGCGTCGAGCACCGCTTGGGGCTTTTGCGACGACGCGGCCGAGTCCAGGTAGACGAGGCGATGGCCGCGCACGCCCACGTCCAGGATCGGGAAGTCCTTCTTGATGCGCTCGACGTCAAGCTGCATGGTCATCGCCAGGCCTCATACCCTTCTTCCTCCAACCGCTTGCCCAACTCCGGTCCGCCGCTGTCCACCACGCGCCCGTCCATCAAGATGTGCACCCGGTCCGGCGTCAGCTCGTCCAGGATGCGCTGGTAGTGGGTGATGAGCAGCACACCGAGCTCGGGGCGACCGGCCCGCACCTCGCGCACGCCCTTGGCCACCACCCGCAAGGCGTCGATGTCGAGCCCAGAATCGGTCTCGTCCAGCACGGCCATGTCCGGTTCGAGCATGGCCATCTGGAGGATCTCGTTGCGCTTCTTCTCGCCACCAGAGAAGCCCTCGTTCAGATAGCGGTCGCCGAAGCTCGGGTCCATGTCGAGCTTCTTCATCCACTCCATGATGGCCAGGCGCGTCTCCAGCACGGACAGGTCGTCGATGCCCTTGCGGGCGCCCAAGGCCTGGCGCAGGAACTGGACCACGGGCACGCCCGGGATCTCCTCCGGGTACTGGAAGGCGAGGAACAGCCCGGCCTTGCCCCGCACGTCCGTGGGCCAGTGGGTGATGTCCTCGCCCTTGAACAGGATGCGGCCCGACGTCACGTGGTAGGCCGGGCCGCCCAGGATGGTGTTGGCCAGGGTCGACTTGCCGGAGCCGTTGGGACCCATCAAGGCGTGGACCTCGCCCGCCTGCACGGCCAGGTCGACTCCCTTGAGGATCTCGGTGCCCTCCACGGACACGTGGAGGTCGGCGATCTCGAAGACGGGGGGCGTCACGGGTCCCAGTCTATTTCTCCTATCGTCGTAGGAGAAATAGCCGTGGAGTAAGTTCCGTCGGTGTCCGATCCGTGGAACTTCGCGGGAGAAAGCCCCACCTTGGGCCAGCCGGGAGGCATGGTCACGCTCGTCGAGGGATCGGCCTTCTGCATTTCAGGACGCTCGGGGGACATCACCGTGGGCTCCCCGCAAGGCCTGTTCTTCCGGGACACTCGCTTTCTCTCGCAGTTGGAGCTGCGCGTCAACGGGGCCCAGCCCGAGCCGCTGGCGTCCACGGCCATGGACCCGTTCAGCGCCATCTTCGCCTGCCGCACCCGCCCCCGCCCGGGCCGGGCCGACAGCACGCTGATGGTCTTCCGCTACCGCTATGTGGGGCGGGGCATGCGCGAGGACGTGGTCGTGCGCAACTTCGGCGACGAGCCTTCGTACTGCTCCATCGAGTTGAGCGTCGCCATCGACTTCGCCGACCTGTTCGAGGTCAAGGAGGGGCGCACCACCACCGAAGGCGAGCGCAGCGTCTCGCAGGCCGACGGGGCCTTGGTCTTCCGGCACCGGCGGGGGTCGGCCCGGCGAGGCGCCAAGCTCAGCTTCGGCGAACCGCCCACGCAGTTGACGGGCGACGTGGCCGTGTTCGAGGTCATCGTCCCAGCACGGGGCTCGTGGTCGACGTGCGTGCAGTTGACGCCGATCATCGAAGGCGAGGAGATCGAGCCGCGGTACCGCTGCGGCGAGCCCGTGGAGCGGGCCACGCCGGTGGAGCGGCTGGCCAAGTGGCGTCGGAACCTGCCCATGGTGGAGACCGACCACGACGGGCTGCGGAACGTCATCGTGCGCAGCGGCGAGGACTTGGGCGCGCTGCGCATCTTCGACCCGGACTTCCCCGAGCGGGCCGTCGTGGCCGCCGGCGCGCCGTGGTTCATGACCCTGTTCGGCAGGGACTCGTTGCTCACGTCGTTCTTCGCCCTGTTGGTGGACCCCGACCTGGCGTTGGGCGTGCTCCAGACGCTGGCCCGGTTCCAGGGCCAGAGCGTCGATCCGCGCAACGACGAGGAGCCGGGCCGCATCCTGCACGAGATGCGCTTCGGAGACGCGGCGTCGCTCTCGCTCGGCGGCGGGCGCATCTACTACGGCTCGGCCGACGCCACGCCCTTGTTCGTGATGCTGCTGGGCGAGCTGCGCCGATGGGGACTGGCGTCGGAGGTGGTCGACTCGCTCCTGCCCTCGGCCGACCGGGCCATGGCGTGGATCGCGGAGTACGGCGATGCCGACGGCGACGGGTACGTCGAGTACCAGCGCGGGTCGGACCGGGGTCTGGCCAACCAGGGGTGGAAGGACTCTTGGGACGGCGTGCGCTACGCGTCGGGAGAGGTGGCCAGGTCGCCCATCGCCTTGGCCGAGGTGCAGGCCTACGTGTATGGCGCCTACCTGGCCCGGCTGCACTTCGCCAGGGAGGCCGGGGACGAGGCAACGGCGGCGCGCTACGCGGATCTGGCCGCGTCCCTCAAGGCCCAGTTCAACCGGGACTTCTGGCTGGAGGACAAGGGCTGGTACGCCATCGGGCTCGACGCCCAGAAGCGGCCCATCGACTCGCTGACCTCCAACATGGGCCACTGCCTCTGGACCGGCATCGTCGACCAGGACAAGGCCGAGATGGTGGCCGAGCGGCTCATGTCGCCCGAGATGTTCAGCGGCTGGGGCGTGCGCACGCTCGGCACGCAGATGGGCGGCTACAACCCGATCAGCTACCACAGCGGCTCGGTTTGGCCGCACGACAACGCCATCTTGGCCGCGGGCCTCATGCGCTACGGGTTCGTGTCGGCGGCCCAGCGAGTGATCATGGCCCAGATCGACGCGGCCGTGGTCTCCGGCGGCAGGCTGCCCGAGCTGTTCAGCGGCCTGGACCGCCAGGAGTTCCCGACCGTGGTGAGCTACCCCACGTCGTGCTCGCCCCAGGCGTGGGCCTCGGCCGCGCCCCTGCTGTTCCTGCGCACGCTGCTTCGGCTCGATCCGTGGACGCCCCACGGCAAGGTCTGGCTGTCGCCCGCCCTGCCCGACTCCATCCGTTATCTGCGGGTGGAGCGCATCCCGCTGGTGGGCAGGCGGGTCTCGGTCGAGGTCAGCGACGGCAACGTGAAGATCGAGGGGCTGCCGCCCGAGTTCGAGGTGGTCACCGAGCCCCGCCACCCCCTCTCGGCCCTGTAACCACCGGCCCCCCTCATCTCTTCCACAGCAGCAGGTGCTGTGGAAAAGTTTTGGGGGTGGGCGGGCGGTTCAGGCGAACGGGCGGTCCTGCCACCAGGGCACGAAGTCGGGCATGTCGGTCGAGACCTTCTGCGGGAAGGCGGGGGGCCGCTTCTCGAGAAACGACGTGACCCCCTCGGCCACGTCGGCGGACATGCCCCGCGCATAGATGCCGCGCGAGTCGACCTTGTGGGCCTCCATGGGATGGTCGGCGCCGAGCATGCGCCACAGCATCTGGCGGGACAGGGCCACCGAGACGGGGGCGGTGTTGTTGACGATCTCGTCGGCCAAGGCCCGGGCCGCGGCCAGCAGCGTGTCTGCCGGGTGAACCGACCGAACCAACCGGCCCGCCAACGCCTCCTGGGCGTCGAACACCCGGCCCGTCATCACCCATTCGGCGGCCTGGCTGATGCCCACCAGCCGAGGCAGGAACCACGACGAGCAGGCCTCGGGGACGATGCCGCGCCGGGCGAAGACGAAGCCGAAGCGCGCCTCGGTCGATGCCAGCCGCACGTCCATCGGCAGCTGCATCGTCACCCCGATGCCGACGGCGGGGCCGTTGACGGCGG
>JAUTXP010000042.1 GCA_030837965.1 Acidimicrobiaceae bacterium
GTCGCGGAAGCCGCGACGCTCGCACTCGAGTTCGGGGCCTAGAACGTCGGCTCCTCCCACCAGGGGTAGGGCGCGGGGAGGTCGGCCGGGACCTTGCCGGGGAAGGCCGGCTGCCGCTTCTCGAGGAAGCTGACCACGCCCTCACGGGCGTCGGGGCTGGCGCCGGTGGCGTCGATGAGGGCCGAGTCGATGCGGTGGGCCGCCATCGGGTGGCTCTCGCCGAGCATGCGCCAGAACATCGCCGGGGTGAGGGCGCCCGACACCGCCGAGGTGTTCTCGGCGATCTCCCGGGCGAGCTCGTAGGCCGCCGGCAGTAGCTCGTCGGGCGCGTGCAAGGACCGCACGAGCCCGCCCCGTAGCGCCTCCTCGGCGCCGAACACGCGGCCGGTGGCGCACCACTCCATGGCCTGGCTGATGCCGACGAGGCGAGGGAGGAACCACGACGAGCACGCCTCGGGGACGATGCCGCGGCGGGCGAACACGAAGCCGATGCGGGCCGAGTCCGACGCCAGCCGCACGTCCATGGGCAGGGTCATGGTGATGCCCACGCCGACGGCTGGCCCGTTGATGGCCGCGATCACCGGCTTGTTCATCTCGAAGATGCGAAGGGCGACCAGGCCGCCGCCGTCGCGCGGGACGTCCGAGCCCTCGACCTGCTCGACGCCGACGTCCACGCCGGCGCCCTTCGACGCGTCGAACGTCGAGGCGCCGCCGGACAAGTCCGCCCCCGCGCAGAAGGCCCGGCCTCGGCCGGTGACGATCACCGCGCCCACGTCGTCGTCCGCGTCGGCCCGGTCGAAGGCGTCGAGCAGCTCGTGCATCATGCGGCCGGTGAAGGCGTTGAGCTTGTCCGGCCGGTCGAGCGTGATGGTGAGCACGCGGCCGTCGAGTTCGTAGGCGATCTGCTGGTAGTCCATCGGCTGCGATTGCGTGGTCATGGCGTCCATTCGGTGACGAGGCCGGCCAGGTCGGGCACGCGCTGCGCCTGCGTGCGCGGCGCCGAGCCCAGGTACAAGAAGCCGACGATGGCGTCGTCGGCGGACAGGCCGAGGGCGGCCTTCACGCGGCGGTCGTAGGCCGGGTCGCCCGTTCGCCACATGGAGCCGTAGCCCAGCGCGGTGGCGGCCAGGAGCGCGTTCTCCGCCGCGGCCGCGGCCGCGTTCTCCTGCTCCTCCCACGGCACCTTGCGCGCCTCTTGGCGCACCGCGCCCACCACCACGACGAGGGGTGCCCGGCCCAGCTTGGTGCGCTCCTTGTCCAGCGCATCAGGGTCGACGGGCACGCCCCGCTCCGCGCACCGGGCCGTGTAGGCGTCGGCCAGCACGTGCCCGAACTCGTCCTTGGCCGACCCCGCCAGCACGACGAAGCGGAACGGCTTCATGCAGCCGTGGTCGGGCGCGGCCGCGGCCGCTTCCAGGATGCGGCGGACGTCGTCACCCGAAGGGGCGGGATCGAGCAGTCGGCCGCAGGAGCGTCGGGTGAAGATGGCCTCGAAGGTGTCCACGCTCACCAGCCCCGGTCGATCCACTCCTGGAGGTGTGGACGCTCGGTGCCGATGGTGGTGTCGTTCCCGTGGCCGGGCATGACGACGGTGCCGGGGTCGAGGCCGGCGAAGAGCCTGTCTTCGAGCGACGTGATGATGGTGGGGAAGTGGCCGCCCTCGAACTTGGTGGCGCCGGGGCCTCCGGGAAAGAGCGTGTCCCCGCTGAACAGCACAGGCGAACCCTCGACCAAAAAGCACATCGAGCCCGGCGTGTGCCCCGGCGTGTGGATCGTGTGCAGCCGCAGCCTGCCCACCTCCACCACGGACTCGTCCTCCAGCACGAAGTCGTAGGACGGGAGCATGGCCGCGTCCGCCGCCGTCACCCCCACCTCGTACCCCGCGTCGCGCACCGCGGGGACGGCCTGGATGTGGTCCCAGTGGCCGTGGGTCTCGAGCACCTTGCGCACACCGAGGCGCTGACACAGGTCGAGCAGCTTGTCGTGCTCGTTGGCCGCGTCGATGAGCACCGCGTCGCCCGTCTGCTTGCAGCGGAGCACGAACACGTTGTTGTCGACCGGGCCGACGACGAGCCGATGGATCTCCGCTTGCGCGTCCTCGAAGTGCATCTTGACCGTCCGGTCTAGTAGAACTGACGAAGCCATCATCAGCCGTCGTCCGAGGGGGATCAGGCTAGTGAACTTCGCCTTCAGCGAGGAACAGGAAGAACTACGCAAGTCGGTCCGCCGCTTCCTCGAGGACAAGTCCTCCTCCGCCGAAGTCAGGCGCCTCATGGAGACCGCAGACGGGTTCGACCCGGCCGTCTGGAGCCAGATGGCGCAGCAGCTCGGCCTCCAGGGGCTGGCCATTCCCGAGGAGTACGGCGGGTCGGGCTACACCTACGTCGAGCTGGTCGTGGTGTTCGAGGAGATGGGCCGGGCCCTGTTGACGGCGCCCTACTTCTCGACCGTTGCCCTGGCCGCCAGCGTGCTGTTGGCATCGGGCGACGACGCGGCCAAGAAGGAGTACCTGCCCGGCATCGCGTCGGGCGAGACCATCGCCACCTTGGCCCTCACCGAGCCGAGCGGGCGCTGGGACGAGGGGGGCATCACGCTGGAGGCGGCCAAGGGGGGCGACGGCTACACCCTCACCGGCGAGAAGTCGTTCGTGATCGACGGGCACACTGCCAACCTCATCGTGGTTGCGGCGCGCACGGGTGCAGGCGTGTCCCTGTTCGCGGTGGACGGCGATGCATCGGGCCTGACCCGAGAGGCGCTTTCGACTATGGACCAGACGCGCAAGCAGGCCAAGCTGACGTTCGCCTCCACGCCCGCCAAGTTGATCGGCGGCGAGGGCGAGGGCTGGAACGTGCTGAACAAGACGCTCGACCTGGCCGCGGTGGCGTTGGCCGCCGAGCAGGTGGGCGGGGCCCAGAAGGTCTTGGAGATGGCCGTCCAGTACGCCAAGGACCGCGTGCAGTTCGGCCGGCCCATCGGCTCGTTCCAGGCCATCAAGCACAAGTGCGCGGACATGCTGCTCGAGGTCGAGTCGGCCAAGTCGGCCGCGTACTACGCGGGCTGGGCCGCATCCGAGGACAACGAGGAGCTGCCGGTGGTGGCGTCGTTGGCCAAGGCCTACTGCTCAGACGCCTACTTCCACGCCGCGGCCGAGAACATCCAGATCCACGGCGGCATCGGCTTCACGTGGGAGCACGACGCCCACCTGTACTTCAAGCGGGCCAAGTCGTCCGAGTTGATGCTGGGCGACCCGACCTACCACCGCGAGCTGCTGGCCCAGCGCATCGGGATCTAGCGGCGCGAGGGCGATGCCGCGGACGGCGGGCCCGAGCTTGGCCGCGTTGGCGGCCGCCCTCGTGCTGACCGCCTGCCCGAAGCCCAAGCCCGACAACCCCAGCCCGTCCCCGTCCCCGTCCGACTCGGCGTCGGGGTCGCTGCGGCTGATCGCCACCAGCGAGGCCGACCGCGACCCCATCGACCCCGCGGGCGCGTCCGACCCCGGCGGCTGGTCGGTGCTGCGAGCCTTGACCCGCCAGCTCATGACCTACCCGCCGGGCGGGCGCGAGCCCGTGCCCGACGTGGCCGCGCAGCCGCCCGAGGTCAGCGACGACGGGCTCACATACACGTTCACCCTTCGCGCCAACGTGCGGTATGCCCCGCCGCGCCAGGCCGCGGTGTCCGCGGGCGATTTCGTCATCGGCATCAAGCGCCAGTGCGACCCCAACGTGCCCTCCTCGGGGGCCGGGTTGTTCATGGTCATCGACGGGATGAAGGCGTTCTGCGACGGGCTCGGCGCAGTGGCGAAGCACGACCCCGCCGCCGTGCGCAGCTACATCGGCTCGAATCAGATCACCGGACTCAGCGCGCCCTCGCCGACAACGCTCGAGTTCCGGCTGACCCGGCCAGTCGGCGACTTCGTCAACCTGTTGGCCACGCCGTATGCGTCGCCGATACCGGCCGACGCGCTGGCCGACGAGGCCGACAGCGAGCACTTCCGCAGCCGCTTCCCTGCGTCGGGGCCGTATGCGGTGGGGGAGTACAACCAGCACAAACGCCTCCGGCTGGTGCGCAACGCCAATCAGCCGAGGGGCGACGCCAACCGCCACGCCTACGCCGACGTGATCGACATCCAACTCGTCGCGTCGAGCCAGGCGGGCGCCGTTCAAGTCATCCACTCGGGCGCGGCCGAGCTTCCTTGGCGGACTGCCGCGCCCCCGGAGGCCGTGAGTAAGGCGGAGGGCGAGCACGACCCGCTCCTGCACATCGACCCCAGCCCGTGCATGAACTATCTCGTGCTCAACCAGCGGCGGCCGGCCATGCACCCGCTGGCGGCGCGCCAGGCGCTGAACCTGGCGGTCGACAAGCCCGCGCTGCTCGACGGCATCGCCGGCTTTCCGAATGGAGGCACGCGGCGCGGCGGCTTCCTGCCGGACACGGTCGCGGGCTTCGAGGACACTGGCCCGTACGACACCGAGGGCGGCCATGGCGATCCGGGCAAGGCCCGTGACGTGCTGTTGACCCTTGCACCGGTGGACATCGACTTCCTCTATCCGCTCCCGCTGGTGGAGACGGCCGACGGGCTGAAGTACGTCGACCCGGCCACGCTGCCGCCGGACGCGCCCGACCAGTCGATGTCAACGTCGGTCATCGACACCGGGCCGCCCGCCCGCTGGCCCGCGCTGGCCAAGCAGGTGGCTGCGGCCCTCGGGCCCGCGGGCTTCAACGTGCGACTGCACCCCGTGCCCAACGACGAGTTCTACTTGAAGCACGTCGAGCCGGGAGTTGCGAACGACTGGGACGTGGCCCCGGTGACGTGGTGTCCGGAATGGCCGGGCCTCGGCGCGCGCACGCTGTTCGCGGTGCTGTTCGACGCCCGGCCCGATGCCGGCGGCTACGACTTCGGCGGCTACCAGAGCGCGGAGGCAGACAGCCTGGCCGACGCCGCCGCGGCCGAGCGCAACCCGGGCAAGGCGGCTGACTTGTGGCGACCGGTCGACCAGCAGGTCATGGCCGACGCCGCCATCGTGCCGCTGGGCCAGGAGAACACGGCGACCTTCGTGGGCAAGGCGGTCAGGAACTGGGCGCCGTCGTCGTTCCTCCCCGCGGGCGACCTCCCCAACCTGCAAGTCGGCTGACGGTCAGCTCGCGGCGGGCGCGGGCGCGGGCGCGGGCGCGAGGTTTGGGGGTTAGAAGCCGCACTCCTCGGTCTCGACGGCCGCGATCTGGTCGAGCCGGGGCTGGTGCCGGCCGCCCTCGAACGGCGTCGTCAGGAAGACGTCGACCACCGCGAGGGCCAGCGTCTCGCCCAGCAGCCGCCCGCCCAACGACAAGACGTTCGCGTCGTTGTGCTGTCGGGCCAGCCGCGCCGTCGTCTCGTCGTGGCACAGCGCGGCCCGCGCCCCGTGGACCTTGTTGGCCGCGATCTGCTCCCCCTGACCCGACCCGCCGAGCACGATTCCCACATCGGCCTGCCCGCCCACCACGGCCCGGGCCGCGGCCACGCAGAACGCCGGGTAGTCGACCGGCTCCTCGGAGTCGGTGCCGAAGTCGAGGACCGAGTGCCCGCGGTCGCGCAGCCACCCCGCTACCACCTGCTTGAGCCGGAAGCCGGCGTGGTCGGACGCGATGGCGACGGTCATGGGCGACATGGGGCGGCAAGGTAGCGTGGCCGACCGCATGGTTGTCCTCTACGGGATCGTTGCGCTGGTGGTGGCCTTCGCCCTCGCTGCGGCCGTCATCGGTCGGGAGGCCCGCCGCCTCGACGCCTCGCCGCCCAACCCCACCTTCGACATCGACGAGGCGGTGGCCTGGATCGCCGAGCAACTCCCGTTCGAGGTCAGCGCCGTCCTCAGCCACGACGACGTGCGCCGCATCATCGACTGGAACCTCGAGTTCTTCCGCCTCAAGGGCGTGTCCGGCAACGGGCACGCGGCGGCAGCCGAGGGCCCTGTCGTCGTCGGCGGCGCGGAGACGGTCGACTACGTGCTGGCCCGGGCCGACGCGGTGGGCGTCGACTACACCGCGACCCAGGTCCACGCCGTGCTCGACGCGCAGATGAGCTACCTGGAGGCGATCGGCGCCATCGGCCCCGAGGTCGATCCAGGCGACGCGAGCTAGAGGCTGCGCCGATCGCGCAGCCGTGGCCCGAGCGGCCCCGGCGGCGGAGCCGCCAAGAGCGGAAGCCCTAGAACGCGCGCACCACCGCGCCCATGATGAGCGACAGCGCGTTGGCGGCCAGCACGATCGTCAGCACGTCCTCGAACCGCCGCTCACCGCACACGAACAGCGCGGCGATGACGACCTCGATCAGCCAGGCGATGGGCTCGCCGACGATCGCGGGAATGGGCAGCACGATGAAGATCAACGGGTGGGTCACGAGGTTGCCGACCACGCCCGCGGCCAGGCCCCGCAGCCCGAGCCCGCCCCAGTACACCGGCACCTCGACCGCCAGCGTCAGGGCCAGCGCGCCCGCGTAGCCGTCGGGGACCCGCATGGCGGGCCAGTATGCCGGTACCCTCGCCGCCGTGACGGCCATCGACGCGGCGGCGATCCCCGCACCCCGCGCCCGCCTCGACACGCCGACCGCCGACCTGGCCCTCATCGCCGCCACCGCGCTGCCGCTCGCCGTCTCCTTCCCGATCGCCACGTCCATCGGCGCGCTGGTCGCCTTCGGCCTGGCCCACACGTTCCTCGAGCTGCGCTGGGTCCTCGCCCGCTTCCGCCCGCTGCTGAGCTCGCGCTTCATGGCCGCCGCCTGCGTGCCCGCCACCGCCATCGCCGCGGCGCGCCTGCTCGGCCTGGCCCGCCCAGTCGAGATCACCGCGGGCTTCGGCCTGGTGGTCATGGGTTTGGCCTACGGCCGAATGACGGGCCGGGTTCCGGCATCGTCAACCGTGGTCGCCGGAGCCGCGCTCGCCGCGGGCCTGGCCCTGTCGCTGCGGACGCCGGGCATGTACGGCATCGTCCTCGCCCACCTGCACAACGTCGTGACTGCTGTGCTGCTGTGGCACTGGCGCCCCGACCGCAGGCTGCGGACCGGGCTGTTGATCGCGTACGCGGCCGTGCCCGCGCTCGTGCTCATTGGGGCGGTCGACCCGCTGCTGCCCTCGCACCTCGCCCGCACCGGGCCGACCCACCTGTTCGCCGCGTCGGTCACCCCGCCCGCGTGGGCGGCCACGACCCTCGGCATCCGGGTGGCGGCCGTGTTCGCCTTCCTGCAACTCGTCCATTACGGCGTGTGGTGCTGGCTCTTGCCCCGCCGCGACCCGGCGCCGCGGCCAACCCGAGCGGCAGGCCAGGCCGGCCAGGTGCCCGTCCTCGCCGTCCTGGCCTTCGCAACGGCGCTGCTGGCCCTGGTCTTCCGGGCCGACTACGCCACCGGCCGCACCCTCTACGGGTCGCTGGCCACGTACCACGCCTACCTCGAACTGCCCGTCGTCCTCATGCTCCTCGGAGGTGCCCATGTTCCTCGCTGATGCCGCCCCATCCGGATCGGGCTTCGCCATCATCGGCGTGATCTTCCTCGTCTTCATCCTCGTGTGCCTCGGCCTGGTCGCGCTGCTGGTCCGGTTCTTCCTGCGTCGCAGGCACCGCCACGACCCGCCGCCCGCGCCGCCCAAATCGCCCGAAGAGGAGGATCTGCGCACCGATTGAAAGTGCGCGACAAAGGCAGGGCCGTTGTGTATCTTGGGCGGCACCAGAGAAAGGAGGTGGTCCACCTGCATAGTGAAAGTCGTGGGACCCTGGAGGTGGCTGGCCGCTAGTCGGCTCGCTGGACCTTCTGGCGACACCCAGCCAGTTACCGCTCGGAACACCAAGTCAGGAGTTGGTCCCGCCTGACGCAGCAAGGCGACCGAGACCTTTCCAACGAACATCTTGAGAGGGCGCCTTCGGGCGCCCTCTCGCTTTGTGCGTCAGGGGCAGGCGGGGGCGGGGGCGGGGGCGAGGCGTGGGGCGGGGCCGCCCCCCCTTGGTTTTTCCGTTCTGGTGCCCAAAAGCGGACCGAGCACGGCGGGCCGGTTAAGAGGGCGAGCCGATAGGCGAGCCCGTGGCCCGAGCGGCCCGGCGGCGAAGCCGCCCGAGCGGCCCGGCGGCGAAGCCGCCAAGAGCGGGGAGTGCAGCGGCCGTCGCCCGGAGGCGGACGCCGGAGGGCGGGTACGGCGGGGCCAGGCCGAGTACGGCGGCCGGTTAAGTTTGCGGCCATGTCTCGACCCACTCGCTTCGAGCACTTCCGCTGGCTGGGGGACAAGCGCAGTCTGCGGGTTCACGACCTCGACGCCATCACCGAGGCCTGCGCGCTGGACGACCTGCTGGCCGCCGAGACCTTCGCCACCTTCGGCCCGGACGAGCTGATCGAGGCCAAGAACCGGTGCTACAAGCCCTGCCGCCACTGCGTGCGTCCGGAGGGCGAAGCGGCCGCGTGAGGGCCATCGACTTCCACGTCCACCTGTCCACCCACGAGTGGATGGACGCCAGCCTCGGCCCCATGCGCGAGGCCACCGAACGGCACTTCCGCACGACCGTCCCCATCCGCACCGTCGACGAGATGGCCGACGAGTTCCGGGCCGACGACGTGCTGGCCGTGCTGCTGGCGTGGGACGCGGAGTCGGCCACCGGGCTGCCGCCCACCACCAACGAGTTCGTGGCCGAGTGCGTCGAGCGCCACCCCGACGCCTTCATCGGCTTCGCGTCCGTCGACCCATGGAAGGGCAAGGCCGCGGTGCAGGCCTTCCGCCACGCCATCACCGATCTGGGCCTGCGCGGCCTCAAGCTCCATCCGAGCTGTCAGCTCTTCGCCCCCAACGACACCCGCGTCTACCCGCTGTACGAGGCGGCCCAGGAGTTGGGCGCGCCGATCATCTTCCACACGGGCACCACCGGCCTGGGCGCGGGCATGCCCGGCGGCGGCGGGATCAAGCTGGGCTACTCCCGGCCCATCTACCTCGACGACGTGGCCGCCGACTTCCCCGACCTCAAGATCGTGGGCGCCCATCCCTCGTGGCCGTGGCAGGACGAGATGCTCGCCGTGGTGCAGCACAAGACCAACGTCTGGATGGACCTGTCCGGCTGGTCGCCCCGCAAGTGGTCGCCCGAGCTGACCAAGGCCGTGCTCGGCCCCATGTCCGATCGCGCCATGTATGGGTCGGATTATCCCTTCTTGACGTTCACCAAATGGCTGGACGCCTTCCGGTCCTACGAGCCCAGCGCCGAGATCGAGGAGAAGATTCTTCTCGGTAATGCGAGGCGTTTGCTCGGACTCTGACGTACCGTCATACCCGTGCAGTTGGAGTTCACATCGGGGGGCGGCCTCGTCCGCGGCCATCTGGCCATGCCCGCGGCGTCCGCATCGTCGGGCCGCTTCGGCCTCGTCTTGTGCCACGGCTTTCCGGCCGAGCCGCCCGGGCAGCGCAACGCCCCGCAGAGCTATGCCGAACTGGCCGACCGGCTGGCCGCGGAGACGGGCTGGGTCGTCCTTTCCTTCGACTTCCGCGGCGCGGGCGCGTCCGAGGGCCAGTTCTCGCTGGCGGGCTGGCTGGAGGACATCGACGCGGCCGTGGCCGAGTTGCGCAGGCAGGCCGACGTGGAAGGCGTGTGGCTGGCCGGGTTCAGCACGGGCGGGGCCCTGGCCCTGTGCGCGGCGGGTGAGGACGAGAGCATCTGCGGCGTGGCCACCTTCGCGGCGCCGGCCGACTTCGAGGACTGGGCCGCCGACCCCAGGCGCTTCCTCGACCACGCCCGATCAGTCGGCGTCGTGCAGGACAAGGACTTCCCGGCCGACTTCGACTCGTGGGCCCGCGAGCTGCGCGAGATCAGGCCGCTGGCCCTGATCGGCAAGATCCCGCCTCGGCCCGTCCTCGTGGTGCACGGTGCCGAGGACGACACCGTCTCCCTCATGGACGCGAGGGCGTTGGTCGACGCAGCCGACAACCTGGTCGAGCTGCGCGTGCTGTCAGGCGCGGGCCACCGGCTCCGTCACGACCCCAGGGCCGTCGCCGTGCTCCTGG
Organism: Acidimicrobiaceae bacterium; assembly: GCA_030837965.1. Taxonomy (GTDB): domain Bacteria; phylum Actinomycetota; class Acidimicrobiia; order Acidimicrobiales; family JAUTXP01; genus JAUTXP01. The sequence continues at coordinate 10,002 of JAUTXP010000042.1, forward strand.
GCTGGCTCGACCGGCAACACATCTGAGCCTGCGTCTAATCGCCCCGCCCGCCCCGCCCGTCGCGCCCGCGCCGCCCGCCCAGCGCGGCGTCGACCGCGAGCGTGACCGTGGCGGCCAGGACCACGGCCAACGGGACCCGCAGCACCAGCGTTCCGTGCGGGTCCACGTAGCCCAGCAGGGCGAGGAAGGCGACCAGGCCTGCGGCCAGCACGGCCAGGTTGCGCCATTGCCGCCGGTACGTCATGCCCCGTCGATCGCATCCCGAAGCCGACGGGCCGCGGCCTCGGGGTCGGCCGCCTCGGTGAGGTAGCGCACCACCACGAAACGGCTCGCCCCCGCGGCGGCCATGGCCGGCACCGTCTCCGGCGTGACGCCGCCGGTCACGTAGAACGGATGGGCCGCGTGAGCCGCGGCGTAGCGCACGTAGTCGAGGCCGACCCCCGCCCGTCCTGGCTTGGTGGGCGTCTCGCTCACCGGCCCGGCCGACACGTAGTCGACGCCCTGCATGCCCGACGCCTCGTCCATCTCAGCGGGTGCGTGAGTCGACAGGCCCACGATGGCGTCGGGGCCGAGGATGCGTCGGGCCAATGCCGCCGGCGCGTCGGCCTGGCCCACGTGCACCCCGTCGGCCTCCACCTCCAAGGCCAGGTCGGGCCGGTCGTTGAGGATGAAGGGCACGCCGTGGTCTCGGCACACGTCCCTGGCCAGGCGGGCCCGTTCCAGCAACGGCTTGGCGTCGAGCGCCTTGTCCCGCAACTGCACCAGGTCGACGCCGCCGCGCAGGCAGGCGGCGAGGAACCCGGCCAAGTCGGACCGGTCCGCGGTGCACAGGTAGAGGCGTCGGCCGTCCAGCTTCAACACGCCCGCTCAGCCGCCCGCCACCGCTCGCACCAACTCGAGGCGGTCGCCCTCGGCCAGGACGGTGGTGGCTAGGTCACGGCGGGGGACAGGCTCGCCGTTGCGCTCGACCAGCACCCACTTGCCGCCCAGGTTGAGGAGGCCCAGCAGGTCGTCGACGGTGGCCCCGTCGGGGACGTCGGTGGGTCGCCCGTTGGCCAGTACCTGCATTCGGGCGATGCTAGAAGGCGCCGACGATCGAGCAGTTGCCCCGCAGCCGCAGCCACGTGATGTCGTGTCCGTCCCGCGGCACGAAGCCGCACCTGTTGTTGGCCCCGAGGAAGAGCAGGTCGGACCGGACCGTCCAGCGCAGGTCGTGCACCTGTGTGGGCGACACGGCCACGGTCGAGCGCACCGCGGGCGCCGAACCGAGCGCGATCAGGTCGATCCCGCCGCGGCCCAGGTCGTCCCACAGCACGGCCAAGGTGCGGCCGTCGGGCGAGAAGGCGGCGCGGACGGGGACCGACCGCGACCCCCGGTCGGGCACGCCGAGGTCGTGGCCGGCCACGTCGGTCACACGAAGGCGGCCGTTCCGGTCTCGCCAGGCCAGGCCTGCCTGGGACGCGGCCAGCAACTCCGACACGGTCAGGCGACGCACGATGCGACCGGTTGCCTTGTCGGACACGACGATGGTGGTGGGGATGGCGTCGGCCAGAAACCGGAAGTCGATGTCGGGCGGCACCGGGGCCCACACCAACGCCGTGCCCGCATCGGCCAGCAGCCTGCCGTGCTCCATCGAGGCGGGCCAGGCCGGACGCGGCTGCGTCCCGTCGGCGCCCACCTGGACGACCCGCCCGCCCCCAAAGGGCTGGACCAACACGGTCAGGCCGTCGGCGGACGGGACAAGCACGGCGTCGTCGTCGGACGCGTTCAGGGGCACGCTCCCCGCGGGCGGACTTGGGTGGTCGACGTCGATCACGGTCACGCGTCCGCCTTCGACCACTGCCGCGAAGCTGCGGCCGGCGACCGCTCGCCAAGACGTCTGGTACACCTCCGTCCGCTTGGACTGGTCGACGTCCAGCAGGGCCAGGCCGTTGTCCTCGGCCACCAACAGGCGCGCCCCGTTGGGCTTGTCGACCCACCGGCTCAGCTGCGCCCTGGCCGCATCGGCGCTGTGCAAGGTGGGGCGCGGCGGCGGGACCGACTCGGGGCGGAGATGCCAGCGGCGAAGCTGCTTGGCGAGGATGCCGTCGGCGTAGGGGAAGGCGTGACCGAGCACCGGCTGGGTGGGCGGGTCCTGCTCCTTGGCGTAATGGTCGAGGTCGTGGGCGTCGCGGACCAGGGCACCGACCACCGCCGACCGCAGCCCGCGCACGCCGTGGTCCACGACGCGGACCCGCTGGGCCCGATGAGCCAGGGCCAACGCCTTGGCCCGGTGCTCGACCAGCAGGGCGCGCACGGCCGACTGGGCCATTGGCAGGTCGTCGGCATTGACGACGATGGAGAGGAGCCGGTTGGCCTCGGCCTCGCGGGCCTCGGTGAGCCGCGTGGCCAGGGCCCGGTCCTGTTCGAGGGTGCGCACGGCCGACCGGGCCTGGCCCATATAGGCCTTGGCCGTGCCCACCACGACGAGGACGAGGACGGCGGCCACCACGGAGAGCACGACCGACTGGCGGCTGGGCCTGGATAGTCGGCCGGGGCGGCGGGAGTCTCTTGCGCCAGCGGCCGCGGGGTCGGCGGCCCAGCCCTCGGGGGTCAGCGGTTCGAGTTCGCCCTCACCCGTGACCACCGCGGCATCATCCCACTCCGCCGACGGCCTTGGCCGCCGCCTTCTTCTCCTGCTTGTAGCGGCGGACCCGCAAGAGCGTCTCTTGGTCGGTGATGTCGGCTACGGACATGTACGTCCCCGGCCTGCCGAAGTCGCCCGCCGCCTCCTGCCAGCCGGGCACGTCGACGCCGAGCTGCTTGCCCAGGAGGGCCACGAAGATGCGGGCCTTCTGCTCGCCGAAGCCGGGCAGGGACTTGACGTTGCGGAACAGCTCCTCGCCCGATGCCGCCGACTTCCACACCCGGCTGGCCTTGCCCGCGTAGTCGTCGACCACGATCCGGCACAGCTCCTGCACCCGCTTGGCGTTGGCCGCCGGGAACCGGTGGAGCGCAGGCGGTTTGGCGAACACGGCCACGAACGCGTCCGTGTCCATCGACGCGATGTCGGCCGCGTCCAATGGCCTGCCGAGGCGCTGCTGCAAGGTGTGCGGGCCCTTGAACGCCCATTCCAAGGGGATCTGCTGGTCGAGCACCATGCCGATCAACAGGGCCAAGGGGCTGCTCGACAACAGCTTGTCCGCCGCCGGGTCCTGGGCCAGGTGCAGGGCGGGCCGGGTGGCCAACTCAGGCCGTCCGGGGGTCGGGTGCGTCGGCGTTGATGCCGTAGCGGGCGATGGCGTCCTCCACCTCTTCGGCCTTGCCGTCGCCCGTCTCCGTCAGGCCCTGTAGGACGGCGACGACCACATGGGCCGCGTCGATCTCGAAGTGGCGGCGCAGCGCAGCACGCGTGTCCGAGCGGCCATAGCCGTCGGTGCCCAGCGCGGTGAAGTGGCCGGGCACCCAACGCGACACCTGGTCGGGGACGATCTTCATGAAGTCCGTGACCGCGACGAACGGCCCTTCGTTGTTGCCGAGGGCCTCGGTCACGTAGGCCAACTGCGACGGCTGGGTTGGGTGCAAACGGTTCCACCGCTCAACCGACAAGGCCTCTTCCCGCAACGCCTTGTACGACGTGACCGACCACAGTTCGGCGGCCACGTCGTGGTCCTCGGCCAGCACTCGCTGGGCGTCGCGGGCCGCGCCTTGGGCCGACCCGCTGAACAGGATGGTGGCCCGCCTGCTCGGTCCTTGCGGCGCCTCGGCGAAGCGGTACATGCCGCGGATGATGCCGTCCTCCACGCCGGGCACCAGCGGGGGCATCTCGTAGTTCTCGTTGTAGAGGGTGAGGTAGTAGAAGCGGTCCTCGGGGTTCTCGCCGTACATGTGGTGCAGGCCGTGGCGGATGATGACGGCGACCTCGTAGGCGAAGGCGGGGTCGTAGGCGGACAGGTTCGGGACGGTGGAGGCGAGCACGAGCGAGTGGCCGTCCTCGTGCTGGAGGCCTTCGCCGTTCAGCGTGGTGCGGCCGGCCGTGGCGCCCAGCAGGAAGCCACGACCGCGCATGTCGCCGAAGGCCCAAATGGAGTCGCCGACCCGTTGGAACCCGAACATCGAATAGAAGATGAAGAACGGGATCATGGGCTGGCTCCACGTCGCGTACGCGGTGCCCGCGGCGGTGAAGCTGGCCATCGAGCCCGCCTCGGTGATGCCTTCCTCGAGGATCTGGCCCTTCTGGCTCTCGGTGTACGACAGCAGCAGCTTGGCGTCGACCGGGGTGTACTTCTGGCCGAAGGCGGCGTAGATGCCGACCTCCTTGAACAGCGCGTCCATGCCGAAGGTGCGGGCCTCATCCGGGATGATGGGCACGACCCGCTTGCCGATGTTCTCGTCCCGCAACAGGTTGCGCATCATGCGGGCGAAGCCCATGGTGGTCGACACGGCCTGGCCCTTGGAGCCGTTGAAGAACTCGTCGAAGGCCTTGTCGGCCACGGTGGGCAGCGGCTTGTGGCGGACGGTGCGCCGGGGCACGGACCCGTCCAGGGCCCGTCGCCGCTGGCGGAGGTACTCCATCTCCACCGAGTCCTCGGCGGGCTTGTAATACGGCGGCAGGTCGGCGCCGAGCGCCTCTTCGGGGATCTGCTCTTGGAGGTAGAGCGTGTCGCGCAACGTGAGGAGCTGCGCCTTGTTCATCTTCTTGATCTGGTGGGTGGCGTTGCGGGCCTCGATCTCAGGGCCGAGGGTCCAGCCCTTCACCGTCTTGGCCAGGATGACGGTCGGTGCGCCGGTGTGCTCCACCGCGGCCTTGTAGGCGGCGTAGAGCTTGCGGTAGTCGTGCCCGCCGCGCGGCAGCGTGCGCAGCTCCTCGTCGGTGAGGTGCTCCACCAAGGACCGCAGGCGCGGGTCCGGGCCGAAGAAGTTCTCGCGGATGTAGGCGCCGGACTCGGTGGTGAACCGTTGGAACTCGCCGTCGACCGTGGTGTTCATCTTGTTCAGCAGCGCGCCGTCCACGTCGCGGGCCAACAGGTCGTCCCACTTCGAGCCCCACACCACCTTGATGACGTTCCAGCCCGCGCCCCGGAACACGGCTTCGAGCTCCTGAATGATCTTGCCGTTGCCGCGCACCGGCCCATCGAGGCGCTGGAGGTTGCAGTTGACGACGAAGATCAGGTTGTCGAGCTGCTCACGCGAGGCCAGCGACAACGCGCCCAGGCTTTCGGGCTCGTCGCTCTCGCCGTCGCCCATGAACGCCCACACCTTGGCCCTGCTGGTGTCGGCGATCTCGCGGTTGTGGAGGTAGCGGTTGAACCGGGCTTGGTAGATGGCGGTGAGGGGGCCAAGGCCCATCGAGACCGTGGGGAACTCCCAGAACTCCGGCATGAGGCGCGGGTGCGGATACGACGACAGGCCCTTGCCGCCCAACTCCTGTCGGAAGTTGTCGAGGTGCTCCTCGGTGATGCGGCCTTCGAGGTAGGCGCGGGCGTAGATGCCGGGCGCGGCGTGGCCCTGGAAGAAGACTTGGTCGCCTCCTGTCCCGTCGTCCTTGCCGTGGAAGAAGTGGTTGAAGCCGACCTCGATGAGCGACGCGGACGAGGCGAAGGTGGCCAGGTGGCCGCCGATGCCCTCCGACAGCATGTTGGCCCTGGTGACCATGACCGCCGCGTTCCAGCGGATGAAGGCGCGGATGCGGCGCTCGATGAACTCGTCGCCCGGGAACCACGGCTCGCGCTCGGGCGGGATGGTGTTGATGTAGGGCGTGGAGACGGTGGCCGGGAATCCGACCTGGGTCTCGCGGGCGCGCTCGAGCAGCTTGACGAGCAGATAGCGGCCTCGGCCGCGGCCTTGGCTCTCGACCACGGCGTCGAAGGAGTCGATCCACTCCTGGGTCTCCTCCGGGTCGATGTCGGGGAGCTGATGGGCGAAGCCGTCCAAGACCACTGGATCAATGGGCATACGACCATGCTCGCGCTGTTCACGCCCGACCGCAGCCGCTTCGGGCAAGCTGGGCCGCACATGGCGACCGAGCGCACCACCGTGTTCACCGACGGGGCCTGTTTGGGCAACCCGGGCAAGGGTGGTTGGGCGTGGGCCGTCCCGGACGGGCCGTTCGCCAGCGGGCCGGAGGTCATGACCACCAATCAGCGTATGGAGATCAGGGCTGCGTTGGAGGCGGCCCGAACCTTGCCCGGCCCCCTCGATATCGTCAGCGACTCGACCTACGTCGTGCACTGCTTCAGGGACCGGTGGTGGGAGGGGTGGCTGCGCAACGGGTGGAAGAACAAGGCCCGCAAGCCGGTGGCCAACCAGGACTTGTGGGAGCCGCTGGTCGATCTGTACCGGGCCGACCAAGGGCGGTTGTGCTTTCGCTGGGTGAAGGGCCATTCCAACGACCCCATGAACGACTTGGTGGACCGACTGGCCGTCGACGCGGCCCGGCGCCAGGAGGGGCGCAGCGGCGTGGGCGTGCCCGACGACCTGGGCCCGCCGGACGCGCCCGGGGGTCGGGCGGCGGGGGTTGGCGTTGGTGGTGGCGCCGGCGGGGCCGGCGCTCCTGGCGTTGGCGGCGCTCCGGTCGCTGACGAGCGAGTGCCGGCCGGGCATCTGGTGGTGGTGGCGGGCCATCGGCCGCCCGCCCTCGGCGGGTACGAGGAGAACCTGTTGGCGGGCGGGCTCCGGGCCAAGCTGGCCGAGGTGCTGTCGGCCAAGCGCGCCTTGCACCCCGACCTGAAGGTGTTGACCGGGCTGGGGTTGGGCGCCGAGCAACTGGGGGCGGAGGCGGCCCGACAGGCGGGCGTGCCCTACGTGGTCATCCTGCCCTTTCCGGGCCAGGAGGCGGTGTGGCCCGCGGCCTCGAAGGCCCGGTACACCGAGCTGTTGCAGGCCGCAGACGACCATGTCCTGCTCCAGGCCAAGTCGCCCGAGAGCAAGCAGAAGGCGGGCGCCGCGCTCAGCCGCAGGGACGCGTGGCTGGCTCGCCACGCCAACGAGGCCGTGGTCGTGTGGGACGGCGACGACGACCGCGTGGGCAGGCTGGTGCGCTCGCTGCAAGACCACCTCGGTGAGGAGGAGGTCTGGGTGCTGCATCCGTGAAGGTCGGGGTGGACACGGGGGGCACCTTCACCGACGTGGTGGCCGACGACGGGCGGATCGTCAAGGTCCCGTCCACGCCCGCCGACCCGGGCGCGGCCGTGCGCGAAGGCGTGAGCACGGTGTGGGCGCGGGCCGGGCGTCCCGAGCTGATGGCCCACGGGACGACGGTGGCGACCAACGCGCTGTTGGAGCGGCGGGGCGCGGTCGTGGCCTTGGTGACGAACGAGGGCATGGCCGACGTCATCGAGATCGCCCGCCAAGACCGGCCTTCCCTTTACGACATCTGGGCCGACCGGCCCACCCCGCTGGTGCGGCGCGAACTCCGGTTCGAGGTGGGTGGGCGGCTGGCCGCGGACGGCTCCGAGGTGTCGCCCGTCGATCCTGGGGCCGTGCCCGCGCTGCCCGACGACGTGGAGTCAGTCTGCGTGTGCCTGTTGCACAGCGACTTGAACCCGGCCCATGAGCGTTTGGTGCGGGCGGTCTTGTCGAATCGCGGCTTCGACGTGACCTGTTCGCACGAGGTGTCGCCTGAGTTCCGCGAGTACGAGCGCACGGTGACGACAGTGGTGAACGCCTACGTGCGGCCCACGTGCCGGGCCTACTTGCGGACCCTGGCTGACGTTGCGGACTCGGTGCTGGTACTCACCTCCGCGGGCGGGCTGATGCCGGTGGACGCCGCCGCGGAGCGGCCCGCGGCCCTGTTGTTGTCCGGGCCTGCCGGTGGCGTGCGGGCCGCGGCGGCGGCGGGTGTGGCCGCCGGGTTCGCCGACTGCGTGACCTTCGACATGGGCGGCACGTCGACCGACGTGTGCCTGGTGCGCGACGGCAAGCCCGAGTTCTGGGGTGGCGGACGCGACGTGGGCGGCTTCCCCGTGCGACTGCCATCGCTCGATATCCACACCATTGGCGCGGGCGGTGGGTCCATGGCGCGGGTCGACGCGGGTGGCGCGCTGGTTGTCGGTCCGGAGTCTGCCGGAGCGGAGCCCGGCCCCGCGTGTTACGGACGGGGCGGCACCGAGCCGACCGTGACCGACGCCGACTTGGTTGCCGGGCGGATACCGGCCGATGCCGCCTTCGGTGGGTTGGGCCGGTTGTCGGTCGACGCGGCCCGGGCTGCGTTGGACGGCGCCGGGGTGTCGGCCGAGGGCGTGATCGACGTGGTCGACGCGGCCATGGTGGAGGCGGTGCGGGCCGTCACCGTGGCCCGGGGCGTGGACCCGCGGCAGTTGGCGTTGGTCGCCTTCGGCGGCGCGGGCCCGTTGCACGCGTGCGCCATCGCGGCCCAGTTGGACATGCAGGCCGTGGTCGTGCCCGCGCGGGCCGGCGTGCTGTCGGCTGTCGGCCTGTTGGGTTCGCCGCCGCAGGAGGACGTGGTGCTGTCGTGGCCCGACCCGCTCGACCACGCACCGGTGGCGTCGGCCCGCTTCGAGTTGGCGAGGGTGGCGGCCCGGCGGCTGCTGCGTGTCGACGACGACGTGTCCGTGCAGGTGACGCTGTCCGCGGTGACTGGCGGCGCGGTGGCCCGGGTGGGCGAGCGCTCGGTCGAGGTGAGCATGGCCGTCGACTGCCGATACGCCGGGCAGTCGCACGAGATCACCGTCCCCGCGGTGGCGCAGTTCGAGGAGGAGCATGAGCGGCGGAACGGTTTCCGTCGTCCCGGCGCACCGATCGAGGTCATCGCGTTGCGGGCCAGTGCCCGGCTACCCGCGCCGGTTGACATCTCGCGGCTGGGCCCGCCGTCTTCCGCGCGGGCCGGGTCGGTCGTCGGCCCCGCGGTAGTCGCTGAGCCGGACTGCACGGTGTGGGTGGCGCCCGGCTGGTCGGCCGAGGTGGGAGGAGGTGGCTCGTGGATCCTGCGTCCCTCCAGATCCTGATCTCGCGGCTCACGGGCGTGGCCGAGGAGATGGGCGCGGTGCTGCGGCGGGCTGCCTACAGCCCGAACATCAAGGAGCGGGCCGACTGCTCGGCCGCGCTGTTCACAGCAGCGGGTGAGTTGCTGGTGCAGGCCGAGCACATCCCCGTGCACTTGGGGTCCATGCCCGCGTCGGTGGCCGCGGCCATCGCCGCCTTCGCATCTGGGGCCGCGTCCGGCCCGTCGCTGCGGCCGGGGCAGCAGATCATCTTGAACGACCCGTTCGCGGGCGGGACCCACCTCAACGACATCACGTTGGTGGCGCCGTGCTTCGTCGACGACGAGCTGGTCGGATGGGCGGCCAACCGAGCCCATCACGCCGACGTGGGCGGCATGGCCCCCGGATCGATCCCGCCTGACGCGGTGGAGGTGTACCAAGAGGGGCTGCGCATCCCGCCCGTCTTGCTGAGCAAGGGGATGGTGGCCGTCCTGTGCGCCAACTCCCGCACGCCCGACGAGCGCCGGGGCGACTTGGACGCGCAGATCGGCGCCAACGTGGTCGGGGTGCGCAGGCTGGCCGCGTTGTTGGCCGCGTCGTCGGCTGCGTCGTCGGCCGAGGGCGGCGCGGTCGAGGGCGGCGCGGTCGATGGCGCGGCGGTCGAGGGCGCGGCGGTCGACGCGCTCGATGAGGTGCTGGCCTACGGCGAGCGGCGCATGCGGGCCGCGTTGGCCGACGTGCCCGACGGCGAGTGGTCGTTCTGGGACGTGCTCGATTCGAGCGGGCCCCGGCCGTCGCAGCAGCATCCGGTGCGCGTGGCGGTCACGCTCCGGGTGTCGGGCGATCAGGTCGAGTTCGACTTCACCGGCTCCGATCCCCAGCAGCCCGGCAACGTCAACGCGGTCGAGGCCGTCACCGTGTCCGCCGTGGCCTTTGCCCTGCGCACCGTTGTCGACCCCACCATCCCGGCCAACGGCGGCGCCATGCGCCCGGTGTCGGTGATCGTGCCGCCCGGGTCCGTGGTCGGCGCCCTGCCGCCGTGTGCAGTGGGGGCGGGCAATGTCGAGGTGTCGCAACGGGTGGCCGACGTCTGCCTGGGCGCACTGGCCGAAGCCCTCCCCGGCCGCGTCGGCGCCGCGTCGCAGGGGACCATGAACAACGTGATGATCGGCGGGTCGGGCTGGGTGTACTACGAGACCGTCGCCGGTGGCCAAGGCGGCAGGCCCGGGGGCCTTCGTGGAGGTAGCGGAGCTGCCGCGGGCATGAGCGGCGTCCACACGGGCATGACCAACACTGTCAAGGAAAGACACCGGTCTGACGGGCCGCGTCCTGGCCAATCTGGAATCCACACCAACATGACAAATACTTCCAACACCCCCATCGAGGCGTTGGAACGGGCCTTCCCACTGCGGGTCTTGCGGTACACGTTGCGGCGAGGAAGCGGTGGTGCTGGCTACTCGCCGGGTGGCGAGGGCATCGAGCGGGACCTCCAGGTGCTCGATGACTGCTCGGTGTCGTTGATCACCGAGCGGCGTGTCTCTCGGCCGTGGGGGCTTGAGGGCGGCGAGCCGGGCGCGGTAGGCGAGAACTGGCTGCTTCCGGCAGGCGATGAGGCACGGGCCGAGCCGCTGTCCGACAAGTGCACTGTTCAACTCAATGCCGGAGACGTTGTGCGGATGCTGACGCCCGGCGGCGGCGGATGGGGGGCCTCGTCCCAGGTTAGGGAAGTCCGTTGATTGCCGACGACAACGCGAGACTCTGATGACTTGCGTACCGCTACGGCATCGCATCGACTGTCTGCAATGAGCGATTGGCGATCGATCAGCAGAGACGACCTCTTGGCATGGGCGGACACGGAGCTTGCCTCGCATCGGCTGCCGCAGCTTGTCCGCCGCCTCGTCCTGGAGACCGGACAAGGGGTTGAGGTCGTGGACGTGGCGGAGGGCCGCGGGGTGTTGAGCGGCGGGCTCGACGGCTTCGTCCGTGCCGCTCGCGCCAGTGCCCACGTCCCGCCAGGAGTCTCGGTGTGGGAGCTCTCTGTCGAGCAGGACTACAAGAAGGCCGATCGTGACTACGACAAGCGCGTGGCATTGCCGGATGGGTCGCCTACCTCGGAGGCGACGTACACAGAAGTCATCGCTCGGCAGTGGCAGGGGCGCTCCGAGTGGGCCAGCGAGAAGACGGCGCAGGGGCGGTGGCGGGAGGTCCGCGGGTTTGGGGTCGACGCGCTCGCCACCTGGCTCGAGCAGGCTCCAGGCACTCGCGTCTGGTTCGCAGAGCAGTTGGGCCTGCCTGTAACAGGGCTCTGGAGCGCCACCGAATGGTGGACGCGCTGGTCGACGGCCACTGACCCGGAGCTCACGCCGGCATACGTCCTTGCCCGACCCGACGCGGCGGTGGAGGTGCTGCGGGCGGAACTGGCCCGGCCGGGAGTGACGACGGTGGGGGGCGCGCTCGGGAGCGACGAGATGCTGGCGGTCACCGTGGCCACGGCCTTGACCGCGGGCGAGCGACTTGTGGCGCCACTGCTGGTCGTCAAGAACCGTGACGCCTGGCAGCGGTTGCTCGAAGAACCCAACGCGCTGGTGCTCGTGACCACCGATCCCGACTTCGCGCAAGACGTTGACCCTTCCACCCACCACTCCGTGGTGATCGCCGTCGACCACTCGCCTGCCGCGGACGTGATGATCGAGCCGATCGATGTGTCGAAGCTCGCCGATCTCCTCCGCGAGGCCGAGAGAACGCCGCATTTCGAACTCGCCGTGCTCGCTCGGCGGAGTCTGGTCGCGTTCCGACGGCGGTTGGCGAAGAAGCGTGAGCTGATGCGACCCGACTGGGCGGCGTCGAGGCCACCGCAGGCAGTACGCGGGGCCTTGTTGTTGACGAGCTGGCACGACCGGAACGCCCACGACCGTGCCGTGGTAGAGGCGCTGACTGGGATGCCCTACAGCTCCGCACGTGACACTCTTCTGCCGTACGCGGAGGGCGACGATCCGTGTCTCGCCCTGGCGGGCGACCGCTGGCACATCGTCTCTCCCGTCGACTCGATGACCCAGCTCGCCCATTGGGTGATCCGGGATGACCTTGATGTATTCGTCGACGTCGCAACTCGCGTGTTGAGCGAGGTCGACCCGCGCCTCGAACTGCCTGCAGCCGAGCGCTGGCGTGCTTCACTGGACGACGGGGGCCTCGACTACTCGAATCAGGCCCGCCAAGGCGTCGCAACCGGGATGGCCGTGCTGGGCGCCTTCGGAGAGAGCCTCGTCGCGGGGACGGGCCGATCCGGCGAGGAGTGGGCGGGCGCCGTCGTTTTCCGCGTTCTGCGCGAGGCGAACAAGGACGGGACCGGCCGTCGCTGGGCGTCCGTGTCGGAGCTGCTCCCGCTGATGGCGGAGGCGGCGCCGCGGGTCTTCCTTGAGGCCGTCCGCGAGGGCCTGGCCGGCCCCCAGCCCGTCCTCGCGACCATGTTCCAGGACCGGGGTGAAGAGGGCGCGCTTCACTCGTCGTCGCCACACACCGGGCTGCTGTGGGCACTTGAGAACCTCGCCTGGCCGCCCCAGCATTTCGCCGAGTCGGTCCGCCTCCTTGCCATGCTCGCCGACATGGATCCTGGCGGTCGGCTCAGCAACCGGCCGCAAGCGAGCATCGAGCGCATCATGTGTTCGTGGCACCCCGATACCGCGGTCGACGCCCAGGGCCGTCTCGACGCGATCGACCTGATCCTGTCGCGATCGCCAGACATCGGGTGGCGGCTCATGCTCTCGCTGCTTCCGGACCGCATTGGGTCCACGCACTTCCCGACCCATGAGCCGCAGTACCGGGACTGGAAGCCCGCCCGCCAGCCGGTGCTGGTTGCGGAGTTCTGGCAGTTCATCGCCGAGGTGGTTGACCGGATGCTCAACACCGTCGACATGCACGTGGGGCGGTGGCGCGAGCTGCTCGAGGCGCACAACGACCTGCCGCCGGAGATGCGAGCACGGGTCCGCTCCCGTCTCGCCGACGTCGACTGGCAGGGCGTGTCGCTCCAAGGCCGTACGGCGTTGTGGGAGTCGGGCAGGGACCTCGTCGCCAAGCACCGTGAATATGCCGACGCGCAGTGGTCTCTTCCCGAGGCGGAGCTCGACGAGATTGAAGCAGCATTCAGCCGGCTCGCCCCGGCCGATCCCGCAGCTGCGCATCGGTGGCTCTTCAGTAGCGGGTGGGTGACCCTCGGAGACTTCAAGCGGCGCGACGACCATCGCGCCTACGAGGAGGAGCTCGCACGAAGACGCGCCGACGCCGTCCGCGAGATCAGCGACAACGGGGGCCTGGCGGCTGTACTCGACTTCGCGGCTTCTCTTGAGCACCCGCAGTTCGTCGGCATCTCCCTCGCCGACGCCTCCGACAGTGACCTCATGGACGAGCTACTGCCCCGGATGGAGGACGCGGCGGACGCGATCCGCGAAACGGCAAATGCCTACGTCTGGCGGCTTTGCCGCACGCGGGGCCTCGACTGGGTCTCCGCTCTCATCGACAAGCGAGGCGGACTCACCCCTCGTCAGACAGCACTGCTCATCAATTTCGCCGACGACTTCGAGCGGGGGACAGCGCTCGCACGCCAGCTCGGCACCGAGGTCGAGACCGAATACTGGCAGGCCTTCTCCTACATCGGGCTCGGCGACTTCCCGCACGTGGTTTCGGTCGCGCACAGCCTGATCGGCGTTGGAAGGCTGGCGTCGGCGCTCGACCTGCTGAGCCTCTACCTGAGAGACGACAACGTCGGGACCGACTACGCCGAGGCAGTAGCCACGGCCCTCGAAGCGGTCATGACTGCCGACGAACCCGTGTCGTTGGAAGGGCTGCGGCAATGGGGCTTCGAACGCCTCTTCGCATGCCTGGATCTCCACGCCGAAACCCTCGGTACGGAGCGGGTCACAGCGATCGAGTGGTACTACTTCCCCGTCCTCGGCTACTTCCCGAAGACGACCCATCTCCACCGACTACTCGCAAGCGACCCCGCGTTCTTCAACGAGCTCGTCTGCTTGGTGTACCGCGCACGGCACGAGGTCGAGGCATCCGATAAGCAGCCGTCTGAAACCGACACCGCCCGGCGAAAGGCGATGGCGGAAAACGCGTGGCGCCTGCTCCATAGTTGGCATGTTCCGCCGGGCACGCTCGCGAACGGCGACTTCGACGTCGAGCAATGCGCCGCCTGGATCCAAGAGGCGCAGGCCCTGCTCAAATCCTCGGACCGCCGAGAGATCGGCGAGCAGCACCTCGGGCACGTCCTGACCTACACACCCCAGGATGGCGACGGAGCGTGGCCAGCCAAAAGCGTTCGGGACCTCATCGAAGTCCTCGACTCGACGAACGTCGAGCAGGGTTTCGAGGTCGAGATGATCAACCGCCGCGGCGTGTCCTCGCGCGACCCGCTCGAAGGAGGGGAGCAGGAGCGGGCAATCGCTGCTGAACATCGGGCCCGAGCTGAGCTGTTCGCCAGCCGATGGCCGCGCACGTCATCCATCTACGCCCGGTTGGCCGAAGACTTCGAGGCCCAGGCTCGTCGCTTTGACGCTGAGGCAGAGCAACTCCGACGCGGCTTCGACCGATAACGGGGAGTTGCCCGATGGCGAGCGGACATCAAGCGACGCCGTCGTGAGGTTGGGGGAGAACTGGCTTCTGCCCGGCGGCGACGAGAGTCGGGGCAGAGCGGCTGCTCGACAAGTGCACGGTCGAACTCAAGGCTGGTGACGTCATCAGGATTTTGACGCCTGGCGGGGGGCGGTTTCGGCGCCGCCACGCTCTGACTACGGATCAGAAGGTCGGGCTTGATCGCCCCTTGAGCTCTCCGACCGGCTGACCTGCGGTTTCCCTCGGAATCCCGCTGCGACCAGCACTTTCGTCGAGGAAGCTCCCTCCTCTCTTCGTCGTCAGTGGTTGTCAGGTGTTGTCACGAGTGTCGCGCGAAATGGGGGAAAACGGGGGAACCAAGCGCGATTCGCGGGGACGGGCGGGGGACGGTGCGACGTCGCGGCGACTAAAATACGTGGCTGATCCGCGCGGCATCGCCGCCGCATCGGCAGAGCTCCAGCCGGCTGGCGTGGAGAGCTCGAAAACTCAGAAATTCTCCGGCGCGACCCGACACACTCGCCACCGACGCGCGACGTAGGGAGTGGAGAGGCATCTCGCCCCTCCCTCGACTCCATGGAGGAGCATTCAATGAAGGCAATTCGTCGTGTCCTTCTGCTCGTGGTCGCGGCCAGCGCTCTGCTCGGCTTCGTCGGTGCCCCCGCCGCGAACGCCGACGTCGAGCAGCGCCCGTGCCCGGGCGGTCTGGGGTTCTACTTCTACGAGACCGAGACGGGCCAGTCCACTCAGGCGATCACCTGCGTGCCGTAGGCACCGAGCGCGCCACTCGCCGTTCGGCCGTGGTCGGCCGGACGGCGACGGCACGCCGCGGCCCGACTCCTGCCGGCATCCGGCCGCAGGCTGGCCATCCGAGGTCCACTCGTACCGGAGCCAATGGCGCTCCCTCACCGGCATGGCTGCAGACGGTCGAAGAACGGAAGCTCGTCATCGGGCCAGCCCCCCGCAGCCCAGCGCCGGCCTCCCCCGACGTAGCAATAGGCGCCGCGCTGGGCCGTGTCGTACGACTCCTCGCCCTCGCTGAACCAGATCGCGGCGACGTCCTGCTGCATCGCGTGCTCGCCGCCCGGGAATCCGACTGCCGCCTGGAAGTACGGCGGTGCTCCGGCGCCAGGGTTCGGAAACGTCGTCCGGGCCAGGCCTGCGGCGAACGTTTGCGGCGTCAGGTTGGGGCCCGCCCCCTGGATCCCGGAGGCGAGCAGGAGCATCTGCTGGTAGAGGCCGAACAGCGTGTCCCTCCCCGTGGTGGTGCCGCGGCTGAAGTCGTAGGACGGGTCCACCTCTCGGGCGGCCCAGAACCACGGTGTCGCCGAGTTCTCGTTCGGCCGGTTCCTCACGGTGAGCCCGAACGTGTGGCTCCGTTGCTCCGGCCATTGGCCCTGCACCACCTGGGCGGACAGGTCGGAGTCTTGCCCCCAGAACGGCACTAGCAGCCACTCCGGCTGGTACGCGCCCTTCGCGGCGGCTCCTTGGAGGCTTCCCAGCCGGTTGTTGTCGCAGTAGCACGTGATCGACGTGGCGCCCGCGGTCCGCAGGTCGGCCATGGCCGCTTCGTCGGCGCCTCGCCCCGCGGCCGAGGACGACGTCGCTACCTCGACGACGCGCACGGGCGCAGCGCCGCAGCGCCGGAGGCCTTCGGACAGGGTGTCGACGTTCGGCACTCCCGACGGGCCGTACGCGGGGTCGCGCTGGACGACGATCGCGAAGGCGCGTGTCGAAGAGGCGACGTCGGGGCCCCCGAATCGGGCTCGGCGCCGGGCGAGTCCACGGCAAATCCACTCGGCCTGGTTCGCCTCGAACGTATCGAGGGCCGGCGGGTACATCCACACGTAGGGGTGCCAGCGCCGGAGGTCGTCCTCGGTCAGCGACATCGGCCGGCTCTCGACCCCGATGATCCGGCGCGACGCCAGCTCGGAGTACAGGTCCTGCCCGTAGCCGGCATCTCGAGGGAAGACGGACGCGAAGGCGTCTGCTTCGTCCGCCGCCTCCGCGATCGCCCGCTGGTCTTGGGCGGAGAACTGCGCGCTCACGGGCGTGCCGCCGGGGGGCGTGTAGCGCACGAGGCGGATCTTGCGGCCGTAGAACTCGAACCGGCGGTTGAAGAACTCCACCCACAGGTCGATGACCTCGCGGGCGTTTCCCGGGTAGCGCGGGTACGCGACCCGGATCTCGTCGCGCGTCACGCCCTGCCAGGTGGCCCCGCCGTTGTCGCCCTCCCAGTAGTTGACGCATGCGGGGGACTGCGGGTCCTCGATCTGGCGCGGCGGGTCGCCGACGCATCGCCTCACGCGCGCTCGGACGACGGGCGGCGGCGCGCCTGCTGTCGAGCTCGGGCGAACCGTGGTCGTCGTCGCCGCCGCGGCTTCGACCACCTCGCACCCGGTCTGGCCGACCGCGCATGCGCCCTCTCCCGCGCCGAACCGCGACGACTGCGATGCCGGCGCGTCCTCGATGTTCGTCGCAGGATTGGGCGCGAACTCCGCCACCGACGGCGGGGCGGGTGGCGCCAGGACGAGTGCGACCGTCGCCAGCGTCACGAGGATCGCGCCCGACAGGGATCCGTAGATGAACGCCACGCTCCGGCGCTGACGCGTCCTCCGCCCGGACCGCGTCCTTGTCCTCCGGTCAGGCACTCGGCGTGTCCCGAACCACGCTGATGTTGGCGTTGGCGAATTGGTCGCTGTCCTTCAGCGCCTGGATGATGCGGGCGAGCGCGTCCTTGGACTGCTCGACCGCGATTGCCGCAGCGTGGGCCTGGTTCCCGCCCATGA
The DNA here is from genome assembly GCA_030837965.1 of Acidimicrobiaceae bacterium. Lineage (GTDB taxonomy): Bacteria > Actinomycetota > Acidimicrobiia > Acidimicrobiales > JAUTXP01 > JAUTXP01. Next base: position 27,319 of record JAUTXP010000042.1, read on the forward strand.
CGGCGCGAAGAAGGTCGTGATGCTCTTTGACCCATTCCTCCGGCTCGACCTCGACGCCGCACACGAACGCGAGCTGGATGATGCGCTCCTGCTGCTCCAACACGGAGCGGAGCGCGCTCGCGAGCCGCTGGTTCCCGCCGATCTCCGCCAGTCGCGAGTGGAAGGCCGTGTTGCCGCGGACGAACGCCGAGATCGACGCGTCGTCAGCCGGGTCATAGCTCGCTGTGCAGCCGAGCGCCTCCAGCTCGCGGAGCTGCTCGGCGGTGTCGATGCGGTGGACGGCGAGGCTCACGGCCCGGGCCTCCAGGAGCGTGCGCAGCTCCCACAGCTCGCGGACGTCGCCGATCGTGATCGGCGTCACCTGCCACCCCGAGGAGTCGACCATGACCAAGCCCTCCATCCGTAGGCGCGCCAGCGCCTCGCGCAAGGGCGTTCGGCTCACGCCGGTCGAGGCGACCAACGCCGCCTCGGTGATCGGCGCGCCTGGCGCGAGGTACAGCTCGGTGATCCGTTGCTTGAGCTCGCGATAGGCGGTGTCGGCGAGGCTGGCCGCTTCGACGCGACCTCGTCGAGGACTCACCACTTCGCCCCAGCACGGCGCCCGGACAACAGCGCTCGCATTGCCCCAGCAACTCCCCCCACGAATTACCCCTGTGTGGTGGCGGACTCTACGCAGACTATGCGTATACCGTCAATGGCCCGACGTGTTCCCTGTTTGTATACAGCCCACATCGGGGTTGTGCCCCTCAGTCGCTGTCAAGCGCGACGATCGCTGCCTTCTCCTCCTGCTTGTTTCGGGTCTTGAACTGCAGCGCGCGACCTATCCCGCCGACCACATGCGCAGGCGTGATCCACGCGACCCCGACGACGATCGCCCCGGTGTTGCCCGGTTCGGGCAGGAGCTCCTCGGGCTTCTCGCACATCGGGTAGAGCAAGGCGGCGCCGCGGCGGTCGCTTCGAAGCCCCTCGACCACCTGGTCGTCGTACGCAGGCCACGCGTCGACGACTCGCTGGGCCGCGGGCCGGTGCTTGCGGTCGGTCGGTTCACCCCAGAGCTTGTAGTGGGGAGGCTTTGGGCCGCGCCGCAGGATGCTGCGCGGCCCGACGCCTGGCAGTGTCCGAGAGCTCGCCGAGTCCTCGAGCTGCGGGACTATCACCGCCCAGTCGTCGACCTGGCCGCCGATCTCCCGAACGAACGCGATGTCGGGGGCGTAGTAGTCGCCGGTGATCCAGACCAGGGACCTGAGTGCGTCGGCGAACGCGTCGTGCGGAACGACGCCGATGAAGGCGTCGAAGCTTCCGCGGCCGACGTTTGCCATGGCGGGGACGACCAGCGTTCTCCGCTCCGCGGCCGCCGCAAGGAGCGGCAGCATGGCGTCGTAGTTCTTCGCCCGCGCCGCCGCCTCGGCGGGATAGCCGGTGGGGATGACCAACGAGCCGGCGGTACGCCGGACGACGAGCTGTGCGTTGAACATCTTGTTCGGTGCCGACGGGCGCAGCCACGGCAGGTGCTGGGACACGAGGGGCGGAATCTGCGCGGGCGTGATCTGGGGCTTGCCGTCGACCATCACCGCGTACTGCCGGAGCTGGTCGCGGAACGCCTCCTCGTCGCGCACGATCGCCTCGAACGCCTCGTAGAGGTCGATGGTGCCCGTTCCCTCGGGCTCTGCTCGCCCGATGTAAAGGCGGACCAGGTCCCGGTAGCCGCGCCGGAACCCGAACCAGCGCCCCATCTGCATGAGGGTGTCGGCCTGCTTGGTCCTTCGCCGGTAGTAGGAGACGGTGAGACCTTCGACCGTGTAGCCCCGGCTCAGCTTCGTCCCGCCGACGAGGATCCTCCAGACGCTGCGCTTGTCGAAGGCCACCTCCTCCTTGGCCATGTCGGTCTCCCCGTTGACCACGATCACCGGATCGCCCCCGTACTCGGTGATCCGTGCGACTGCCTTGGCGATGAAGGGCCGCAGCTCGTCGAAGTCGGTCGCGAACGGGCCGTCGGGGACGGCGTGGCACACCGGGAGGAAATCGGAGGCGAAGAGCGAGCGCATCCGGGCCAGGCCGGCCGGGCCGCTGTAGCCGCCGCTCGCCCACACGTCGCGTATCTCGGCTGCGAGCTGCGCGTGCTCGGCGACCTTGACCGACTCGTGCACGAGCATGGTGTGGTGCCGGAACGGCCCGACCCCGAGCCGTTCGCGGTAGAGCTTCACGGCACCGCTCAGCACGAACGCGTCGATCGCCTCCCGGATCTCGTCGACGCGGTCAGCGCCTTGGGCGTACAGGCCGCGGACGTGGGCCCTCTCCTTCGAGTTGGCGAGCGTCTTCTCGACGCCTTCGACGGCGGGGTCGAGGTCGTGGAAGTCGGACACCCCCATGTAGCCCGGCGGCCGCTCGAGGCTGACCAGGAAGTCCTTCGGGAAGATGTCCTCGGCGTCGCTGGGGTCGATGAAGACGTTCGCGAACGGCGTTGCCGTGTACCCGACGTACTGCGACCGCGGGAGCAGGCCAAGGAGCTCGGCGAGGAGGCGGTTGATAGCGGTGCGTTCCGCTCGCTCCGGCGTGTCCGACTGCCACCTCTGGGGATTGCTGGTGTTGATGGAGGCCTGGTCCGACTCGTCGTCGATGATGAGGGCGGGGATCTCGACCAAGCGGGCGCTGATGCTCTTCAGGTCCTTGACGACCTTCTGCAGCACGGACTTGTTCTTCTTCACGACGACGATGCGGGCGCTGCTGCTGGGGAGGTTCACTGGCGAGTACAGGGGCTTGGACTTGTCGGCGCGCTCGAACTCGAGGGCGACGATCCCCGCGCGCAGCGACCGGTAGTCGTAGCGGTGTCCGGTGAGCCGGATGATGTCGGCGTAGTTGTGCGACGAGGGCAGGATGCCGTGCTCGACGAAGTCGGCCTCCCACGACGGGTCGTCGCGGTAGTCGACCGACGCCATCAGCTCCTCGTCGGCCGGGTCGATCCCACGCAGGATGTTCTCCTTGCCGACGAGCTCCATGTCGATCCGACGCTGCGTCTGCTCGCGCAGCAGGTTGACCGTCCCCGTCAAGACGATGAGGAGGCGGTAGCCCGCGTCGATCGCCTTTGCGAGCACCCCCGTGAAGTTGGCGGTCTTCCCGCTCTGCACGTACCCCACCACGAGGCCCTTCGACTGGTAGGGCTCGACCCGCTCGGGGTCGGAAAGGCGCTCGACGACCTTGGTCGTGGCGTCGTCGAGTGAGGCAACGGCCTCGACCGGCCAGTCGTTCCTGTCCGTGAGGTACTTGGCGTAGGCGGGCCAGTAGAACTCGTGACGGGCTCGGCGCTCGGGCGTGTACCACGGCTCGAAGCTGTCACTGATGACGACGGCGGCGTCCGTCTTCACCGGGAAGACCTCGTCGAAGACGCCAGCCGTCGTCTCGTCGAGGTCGAGCGCGGCGTAGATCGCGTCACGGCGCTCGGCAGTACGCGGGTCGGTCGTGCCGGTCCACTCTTCCGCCGCGTCGGCCGAGTCCCACATGGCCACCGCGAGATGGAGCTGCTTGCGCAGCGGATCGTTGACGGACGCGCCGATCAGGTGACCTGCGAGCGCCGCCAGGCTCACATCCGCTGCGGCATCGCGGTCCTCCGCCTCCAACTCGGCGCGACCGGCGAGCTTGCGCGGCGCGCCGGTCCTGATGGCGGCCACCGCCGCCAGATAGCTGTCGACGAGGACGGAGTTCATGGGCCTGCCTCTGCGTTGGAGAGCCCGGCGATGACCGCCGGGGGTTCGACGTCGGAGTCGATCCCGGTCAGGTCGACGAGGTAGGTGACCTTCGGGAACCTGGCCACGGGGATGCCCGCCCGCACCAGGGCGGCGGGCGTGATGGCCGGGAACGAGGCGTCCACCCGGAACACCGCCGGCGCCGACCTCAGCTGAAGGGGGGACTGGTACATGGCGGCCTGGTCCTCCCGCCAGCGCGCCTCGCCCAGCCGTGCGTCGAAGGTCCGCACCGCGTTCTCGTCGGGGAGCGACGACCGGATCTCGTCGATGAGGCCGGCCAGCGTCAGCCCTCCCGGTCCCGCCGCGGTCAGCTGCAGCGATACCAGCCACAGCGGCCGGTTGGGCGTGGGGACGAGCTGCGCGAGATCCCCGATCCAGTGACGCCGCGTTTCGCTTCGGGTCGCCTTGACCTCTACCGCGGCGTCCGACAGCACGAAGTCGTGCTCCTCGCTGCGCGGCCCCTGCCACGCGGAGAGCGCGTCGGCGGGTCCCAGCGACAGCAGGAGGTGGGCCAGTACGAGGAGCTCGCCGTAGAGCCCCGTCTCCTCTTCCTCGCTCATTCGCCCGACGCCGGCGAGGAGCTCGCGGTAGGTGGCGAGGGCGTCGACGACGGCGCTCGTGAAGGTCGCGCCTTCGAGCTGCACCCGGTCAGCCACGGCGCACAGCACCGGGTATGCGTCGATAAGGGCGTCGCGGTCGGCGAAGGAGAGCTCGAGCCAGCTCGCCCCCCTCCACGACACCGCCGCGGCGGCGAAGTGGCGGTAGGGGACGGCGTTGGGTGGGTCCTCGCCTCCCCTCGCCACGCGAAGCGCCAGCCGCCCGGCCGTCGGGTCCACCAGGAGGAAGGCCTCTCGTGCGCCGGTGATGGGGATCGCTGCCGGCGCGCCCGCGAGGTACTCCAGCAGGCTGTCGCGAGCGAGGTGCCGCTCCCCGGCCTGCGGGGTCACCCCGTCTCCTCCTTGGCGGCCGCCGTCAGCACCGACCGCCAGAGCTCGACGTTGTCGCGGTCCTTCGCACCGAGATATGCCCCCCGGAACAGGTCCTCCACCAGGAGGTAGAGGAGCGCCTTGACGACGGGCGCGTCGTTCAGAGACCCGCCTCGGCCGCCGAGCACCGCCGCGCGGTACCGCTTGTTGACCCAGACCGTCCGAGCCTCCCGGTCGACGTCGAAGAACGAGTCGTCTTTGAAGTCGCCCCACAGGATCTCGATCGGCTCCTCGCCGGCCAGGTACTCCAGCTCCCGCCCGATGGCTCGTCGCAGCGCCGGTGCGAAACCGCGGCCGGGCGGGACCACCCGCGGCCGCGACCGGGACCTCTTGCGCGAGTCGCGGTACGCCCCCTCGGCGTCACGGAGGTAGTCGGCGAAGTTCTCGCCGCCCGGGCCTGACGCCTCGTCGACGGCCTGGGCGAACGCCGAAGCGGTCTCGACCCGCGTCTTCTCGGGGTTCATCGTGAACGCCGCAGGATGGTCGTCGATGTCCACGGCCACCCGCGCGAGCTGCAAGTGCTTCTCGGGGTGGGTGACCGCGTTCCACCCGCCGTCCTGAAGCAGCCTCCCGCGCCGGTAGAAGAAGAAGCCCTGGTGGCGCTCCGGCGTCCCCGACAGGTGGAACCCAGGGAGTTGTGAACGGCCCGGCCAGATGTGGCACCGCAGCTCGACGCCCGCGCCGTCCAGCTCGGCCGTGAGCGTGCACGGATAGGCGGGATGGCCGCTTCGGACGTAGGCGAACGGGTCGATGGGATCGACGAGGAACGGCGGCCCGGATTCGGACACGGCGACGTCGTGGATGTCCACCAGCAATGAGAACCGCCGTTCCTCGAGAAGTCGGTGGAACACCAGACCGAGATGCTGCCGGAGGCCGGTCAGCGTCGTCTCGAGGTAGCGCTCGACCACCTTCGCGTTCCTCGCCCCGGGGAACTCCTTCACCCCGTCCCACCGCACCACGGTTCCGCGCTGGGTTGTCAGCGGTCCCCAGGCGGTGTCCATTGTCGCCGTCGCGAACTCCGCGCTGACGATTTCGCACTCGAACGAGTCCGCAGCCTTCTGCATCGTCCAACGGCGCCCGACTGCTGGGCCGTCGGCACGCGAGATCACTGTGACGCCGGCGGCCTGCCCGAGCGACGCCGCCTTGAGCCCGATGCCGAAGTGGCCGAGCGCCGTGGAGTCGTAGTCCCGGCGACTGCCCACCGTCATGGCGCGGTCGAGCGTCGACTCGTCCATGCCGCGCCCGTCGTCGACCACGTAGACGCCCAGCAGGCGGGCGTCGTCGCGGACGAAGCGCACCAGGACCGTCGTCGCGCCCGCGTCCACCGAGTTGTCCACTAGGTCGGCGATCGCGGTGGGCAGCGCGTGGTTGAGGCCGATCGCCTTCATGACTCCCGGATCGGGGGGCAACGTCGTCGAGCCGGTCACCGGGACCGACCCCCAGTCGCTCACCTGCCCACACTCCCGAACCCTCGTATCGGCAGGCGCCGGAATCGGTTTGCCGGCACGATGGCTTCCGATTCCCTTTGCCTATCGCCGCGATCGCCCATCAACCCCTCACACTTCCGAATCCCGCCGCCGTAGCGTTCGCCGCTCAGGGTAGATCCGGGCTGTGACACCTGGCCCCGGCTACGCGGCTCCGGGCCGTCGTACTGGCCGGCTACCGTTCGCACCGAGATGACGACCAGGCGCGCCCCGAGGTTCATCGACCTCTTCGCCGGGTGCGGGGGGATCACGCGCGGTCTTCTCGACGCCGGGTTCCGGCTCGTCGGCGCGGTGGAGAACGACCGGGCGGCTGCGGCCACCTTCGCGGCCAACTTCGGCGAGCGTCATGTGACGTTCGGCCCCGTCGAGCGCTACGTGGAGGTGCCCGAGGCCGACGTCGTCGTCGGGGGACCGCCCTGCCAGGGGTTCTCCGGTCTCGGCAAGCGCGACTCCGGCGATCCCCGGAACCGCCTGTGGAGGGACTACGCCCGCGTCGTACGCGCCACCGGGTGCATGGTCTTCGTCCTGGAGAACGTCGACCGGTTCCTGAAGTCCGAGCAGATGAGCGCCCTGGTGCGCGCCACGCGACGGGGCGGCATTCTCGAGGGCTACGAGATAGAGGGGCACCTGTTGAACGCGGCGGACTACGGGACAGCCCAGCGCCGCGTCCGGGCCGTCGTCATCGGATCGCGCGTCGGCCCCATCGGCGCGCCCCGGCCGACACGCGGCCGTGAGGGAGCGCCTGGCTCCCCGACGTGGCTCACGCTTGCCGACGTGATCCAGGGACTCGACCCCGAACCGCACCTGCTTCTGCCCGAGATCTCGTCGCCCGCCTGGGGAGCGTCGGTGGACGGCCCGTTCAAGCTCGGGCAGATCCACGTCGCCCGCACCTACAGCGACACCTCGCTCGCGCGGTTCAAGGCGATTCCCCCCGGAGGCAACCGGTTCGACCTCCCCGACGAGCTGAAGGCGGAGTGCTGGCGGCGTCACACGAGCGGGGCTTGCGACGTCATGGGCCGGTTGCGATGGGACCGGCCGTCGGTGACCATACGAACGGAGTTCTTCAAACCCGAGAAGGGCCGGTACCTTCACCCTGACGCCCACCGCGCTATCACCCACGCGGAGGCGGCACTCGTCCAGGGGTTCGACGACCGTCACCAATGGTGCGGCTCGAAGACACAGATCGCCCGCCAGATCGGCAACGCCGTCCCGCCGCCGCTGGCCACCGCGATTGGGCGCCAGATCAGACGCGTCCTCGCAAGAGGAAGGTCTTTTGGCGGGCGCTGACGCGTCGTGGGCGTCGACGCCCGCAGTCCGCCGCTCGATGCGTTCCAACCGCGGCCGCGACACCGGTCCGGAGTTGGCGCTGCGCTCCGCGCTCCATCGCCGTGGCTATCGGTTCCGAGTGAACCACAGGCCGCTTCGCGGCGTGCGTCGGACGGTCGACGTCGCCTTCACCCGATGGAAGGTCGCGGTGTTCGTCGACGGATGTTTCTGGCATGGCTGCCCCGAGCATCGAACGGTCCCCGCGACGAACCGCGCCTACTGGGAACCGAAACTGGCGCGCAACGTCGAGCGCGACCGCGAGACAGAGGGGCTTTTCGGCGCGTCCGGGTGGCGAGTCGTCCGCGTCTGGGAGCACGAGACCGTCGACGACGCCGTCAGGAAAGTGGCCGCTGCCGTCGACGGACTCCGTTGACGGTTGCCGGCGCGGCGCCTCGGCCTCGAAGTCGAGCGCGTCGGACACGCCTCCTTGACGAGTGCTGGTGCCGACGACGGCACGAGCCGCCCGAGGAGTCAGCCGGCTGGGAGCCGCCGTGTCCGCAGTCCGCCCCGTGCGGCAATCCCGTCGCCGACGGCCGACGTTTTCAACTGCTGGTCGATTTCTTTTGAAGACAGCATCCAGATGGCTGCGCACCAATGCGAGTGCCTCCGTGAGCCCGATGTCCGATGAGAACTTCGACGTGGCACAAAGTGGGTCGCCTCGCTCACCGCAGAACACTTGCCGCTCGGGTCTGCGTAGATGCCGCCGCGCGCTGTGCTGTGAGCCGCCCCATTACGGCTGCATCGCGGCGACGGCGCCCGCAGCCGCGGCGTCGATCGCCAAGACCTCCTGCCAGCCGAGGTAGCTCCAGTAGAGGCGCTCGGCGTACACGAGGGCGTCTACGGCGCGCCGGGTCACGTTCAGGACCTCGCCGAGCTCCATCGTCGGCTGCGCCCATGACGACGACGACGTTCCTGAGGGAGCGCCGCTGTCGGCTGGGTCCGCGGGACGGAGGTACATGACCAGGCGTCGGACGTCGCCGTGGGCCACACCCGACAGGTAGTTGTAGAACGCATCGCCGTAGGGCTGGCCAGCCGCCGTCAGGACGTCGACGACGAGCCGGCGCCGACCGGGCGGTCGGGTCCCGGCCCATTCCGAACCCTTCCTACTCTGCGTCCTGACGCCGAGGTCGTCCGCCGCCGTGAGGAGGTCGTCCCGCTCATGAGCCAGCCGGAGTCGAATGGCCAGCGCCCTCGGATCGTTCGGGGCGGCCCCGAGTAGGGGGGTGACAAGCGCCTCAAGGTGCTCGAGGCCCTCCCACATGTAGCCGAGGCTGCGCGAGACCCTGTCCGGGACGCTGATGCCAGGGTCGAGGAGCCAGAACACCCGGCCTGCGGCCTCGATGACGCTGCGGGCAGCGACGGCGTGTCCGAGGATCGACTGCTCGGACTGAAGCAGGTCGGCCAGCGCGAGGACGTGGTCCTCGGCAGCGAACAGCGCCGTCGCCGCGAGCTGCCACATCTCACGGATGGGGTCGTCGGGAAGCCCGGCCACCCCAGGCAGCCCACGGGCCTCCAAGGAGTGTCGAGCCGCGACCGAGCCCTCCGCAGGCGCGTAGGCGTGTTCGGCCTGGCGCCCTCGGAAGAAGTCGATCACGAGGGTACGGATCGCGTCAGCGGCGCGGTTGGTGCCCTCGTCGTATGCGCTCTGTCGCGGCACGGGGTCGACGGTAGGCGCGCTGGCTCAGCCCGCGAGCTGGGTGCTGCGACCGGGCGTGCAGTGGTGCAGGACGACCTCGGCGCCCTCAGCGGCGGTGGGCGCCTCGAGGATGGCGGCCAGGTGCCGCACCCCCGCCTCGTCGAGCGGCTCGTCGAGCTCGTGGCTGAACGGGTCCGAGCCGCGGCGACCGAGGGCGCGGCTCACGGCGACGTCGACTGGCACGTCGAGGTAATGGACTACCGGCGTCGCCCCCACGCCCCGCGCCGCCGCGATCCACGTGCCCGCCGCGCGCGGCTCCACTGGTTCCAGTCGAGCACGACGTCACGGCCGACCGACTGGACCTGCTGTGCCACGTCGCAGATGAGCCGCCTGCACCCGTCGATGCGCTCGGGGTAGGCGGGGTCGTCGTACGGCAGGCCGTACAGCCGCAGCATCCACTCGTCGAGGGCTGAACCTCACGGCGCATGCGCCCTCGGCGATGCTCCGCGCCAGGGTGGTCTTGCTGGCGGGCCTCCGTGCCGACGAATGTCGGACGTCGAAGCCCTGCTGGGTCGACACCGGACAGCGACCCCGGAACAGGGTAAGGAGCAGCCTGCGTCGTAAACCTCGTCTCAGGTTTGTGGCACGTCGTTAGGGCCGACGCCGACCTCGGACGCGGCCAGGTCCCGCCGCCGCTCGGCGATGTTGATGGCACGCGCGATGGAGCCGATCGTTTCCGTCATCGGCTTTTGCCCGAACTCCGCGAGAGCGCCCTCGAGCCGGGCCAACAGTCGGCGCGCGGACTCGGTCCGGCCGAGCGCGCAGTACACGCGGGAGCCCCTCACATAGAGGTCCTCGGCGTAAGCGTCCAGGTCGATCGCCCGCTCGACGGTCGCGGCGGCGGCTTCGAGGTTCCCGGCCTCCTCCTCCAGCGCCGCGACGGCAACGGCGGCGTCGAGGGCCCGGCGCCGCAGGTCCTCGCGCGGTGCGATCACCCACAGCGCGCCCGACGCTTCGACGAACTCGCCCCCATACAAGTTGACGGCGCGGCGCAGCAGCGACGCGCGCTCGCTGTCTGTCTCGGCCTGCTGAGCGTCGCGAAGCGCCTGCTGGAACTGCCAGAGGTCCGCGTCGAACAGACCGGGCTCCAGTTGGTAGGCCGAACCGCCGACCTTCTTCGACTCCACCGTCGTCGACTCGACGACCGCGATGTCGTCGCGTCCCAACGCCGTCCAGAGATCCTCGCGCACGCTTCGCAACGCGTTCTTGAACGTGTACTTACCCTTGTCAAAGTCCGCGTCCGGCCACAGTTCGTCGATGATCACGTCGCGGCGCTGCGGGCCCGGGTGCAACACGAGGTAGGCGATCAGCTCGCGCCCCGCTTCTCGGATGGTGGCAGCGCGGTCACGACCAAGAACCGCGACGGCTACAGGACCGAAGACGGTGATCGTGGCCACACAGGCTGCATCGACCGCCGTCGAGTCGCTGACGTCCTCGAAGGGGAACGCCAAGTCGGCCGGCCGCTCTACCGGTGCCGGGGCATCGGCAAGCGCGAACGACAGCTCGGCGAGCAGCACAGCCGCGTCGTCGCGGCTGAGCCGATCCACGCCGCCAGGCAGCATCTTGTCCCGGTCGAGGCACGCTCCGTCGAGATCCAGCGTGATGCCTCCCGCGTTGAGCCCTCCGACCAGCACCGGGCGGATGCCGAGCTGTGGGCCGCCCGACGCGAGCGCCGCCCAGCGGCCGACGTCCGAAGAGGTCGCGGTGCCGACGACGAGCACATCGGCAAGAGGTTCGTCACGGTCGGACGAGCCGCGCTCCGCGGGGTCGGCGTCTGCCCCGGAGACGCGCTGGCGGCGGGCGCGCTCGATCTCTGCCTCGTCGAGTACCTCCGCTGCTGTCGGAAGGACGCACAGGCCGGGAATCTCGCCCGGTGCGCCGAGCACAGCGTCGGCGGTCGACCGGTCGATGATCACGCGGACGCCCGGCAGCGCCGGAACGTCGCGCAGCATCTGCTCTACGACGATGGCGGCGGCTGCCTCGGCAGCAGTGTCGCCCACCAGGCGGACGGCGTCGTGCTCGAACGGGTCGATCGGGAAGCCAGGCGCGTCGTCGCTGGGTGCACTGCGCAGCGTCGGCGCGCCTTCGTCGTTGGCGGCGATAGACGCGGCCGCGGCGAGCAGGGTGCGCAACGGCTCGGGCCCTCGGCGATCCCCGACGGCGGTACCCGGGCGAGGCGACTCCGCCCGGTACGCCCTTCGATGACTGACCCGCGCCATCGCCGCGGCACTCATCGCTCCAAGCGCGAAGCCAATGCCCACATCCCGGCCGGACGGGAGCGTGACGCGGCGATGATGGGGCTGTCCCTGGGGGCGGCCCCCTTCTTCCCCCGCGGGTGGTGTCGTGGTTTGTTTGCGCTGGCTACCCGGTGCCGGCGCGTCCGCGCCAAGCGAGCTTGACCCGTGAGGAGGAGCCGCGGGCGGCGACGCGGGTGCCGTGGTGGTTTCTGCTTCGGCGTGCTGTCCAGTAGGGATTGCCCGCGCGACCGCTGACGGGATTGGGTCGCCCACGACGGGGGTGACATAGCGGGGGAAGAGGAGGGACCAACCGGGGTGTGTCTCGTCGACGTCCTCGAACGCGCCGTACGACGGTTGCGGGCTGCCCATGTTCTCCGCTTCGATCGCAACCACGACTTCGGCGACCCTGGCGTTCGTTAGTTCTGGCCATCGCTCGGCCACCAAGCGCCACACGCGGTCGTTGGGCTTGATCGTCACTGCTTCCCATCCGCCAACAGCACTTGGCTCGATCGCCGGTGCGGACGACGAATGCTCCACCACGGGACGCTCGGCAGGCTGCGTGGGACCAAAGGCTGCCGCCAGGCGCGCCGCCGTTGCACCGGCGAGTTCCTGGCGCAGGTCCTCCCGCCCCGTCGCCGGGAGCGCTTGCGAGTTCACGGCCCCGCTCGATTGTCGCCCATCGGGCGCAGGTGGGGGGCCGACGTGGGCGCCGGTCGCGTCCGCCGCCAGCCGGACGACCTCACCCGCCATTGGCCCGCGAGTATGCGCGGTGGGTGCAAGGGCGGCGCCCTCGCGTGCCGCGACGGTGAGGTCCCGAACCTCCTCCCATCGACGCCAAGTGCCGAGGTGGCGCTCAGCGAGGTCGGCCCAGCTGTCGCGGGCCCCGGCCAGCACCCACCTGGCGGCGTCCTGATTCGTCAATAGACCGTGGCGAGCGCCTGTAGAGGGAAGTTTGGCGATGGCCGGGTCACCGACCGGGTTGGCCACGGTCACTGCGGCATTGGCCATCGGCAACGGGACCCGAGCCTGCTGGATGAGCAGGAGGCTGAACGAGCCGGCGAGCTTGAGCAGGAAGGGCCGAAAGGGGCCCGCAAGCAGGAGCACTGGATGGCTGCCGCGCAGTTCAGCCACGGCGAGGCTTGCGAACCAGTAGGCGCAGAGCAGCCACACGATGCCGCACAGGCACACGACGCTGGCCAGCGCCACGTCGATGACCGCTCCGACGGGGTCCGCTCGCCTGAGTGGCTCGGCGTTGACGCCGGCCTCGACGACCGGGAGGCCGAAGCGGACCAGTGCGACTGGAACCCCGACGACCAAGCCCACGATCAGCAGCCCCGCCAGGAGCGTGCCGATCAGCCGCACGCGCCTCACCGCTCCGCCTCGGTGACGCCCCGCTCCAGCGTTGACGCCTCGGACGCCTCGACGGTCTCGACCGGGATCAGGATGGTCCGTGGTCGCCGGGCGACGGTGACCCTCGCTCGAGCACCGTCCACTCCGATCGCTCTCAAGGACTCGTCGGACTGCAGGCTCGCCACGGCGAGGGCGCGGGCGCGCTCCGGGTCAAGCCGAAGGTCGCCGGTGGCGGTGTAGTGCCGCTCGTCCACCGCCTGCACCGCCGCGTCGGCCGCGCCTTCTGCCGACTGCATCGCCTGCCACGTTGCGATGGCGACCGCGCCCACGTCGCGCACCAGCACGGCGCAGACCGCGAGCACGCAAACGACGGCCAGCATGACAGGGTGGACGCTTCCTGCCTCGTTGCGCGTTCGCGTCCCTGCCGTCACTCGGCCCTCCGGTAGACGTCGGCGACGTGGCGCCCGCTCACCACCACCACGGCCTGCACCTCGAACGGCAAGCCCGTCAGCAGACGGCCGTCGACGACGCAGCGCAGGGTCACCTCGACGTGACCGGGCGTCGGCGGGCCGTCTTCCCCGACGCGCGGCCGCAACGCGTCCGCCTCCACGACGGCGGAGTGCTGCGCGCACACCCGCGGGTTTCCGGCCGACAGAAGGTTCTGGTCGAGCGCGACTGCCGCTGCCGACCGCGCCGCGTCCGGGTCCCGCTCCTTGGCCGCGCCCTCTGCCGCCGCACGCACCGCATAGACCACGCGGGCGGCGTTGCCCGGGCTTCGCGCCACCGCCACCAGGACCGGCAGCATCATCGCGACCAGAACGAGCCAGACGAGGAGGTCGACGAGGGCGCTCCCCTCGTCGTCGCGCGGCGTCAAGGCGTGGGCCTGTCGTCATCGGGGCGGAAGACCTCTAGCGGACCAGCCGATGCGCTCCTCATCGGCACCGTGAAGCCGGACACGACTGGTCGAGCGTGGCCGGTGACCACTACGACGGAGCGGCCGTCAACCACCGAGACCTCCACCTGAACGCCGCGGACGACATCCTCTCCTCCGAACGCCTCCACGACCCGGACCGCGCGTGCTTTAGCGGCCTCGGGGTCGCCGGGGTGCTTCCGCAAGTGATCGGCGGCCGCCTGCGACGCGAACAGCGTCACGAGCTCAGCCCGCGGGAGGACGATGAGTTGAAAGGCGAACGGGATGAGCACGCCGAAGGCGAGCGCCGCCGCGATGGTCGTCTGGACGAGCGAGGATCCCTCGTCGGCGGGTGTCCCGCGCCTCAGCCGCCGAACAGCTCCGCGAACCCGCGCATCGCCGACTCCACGATGCCCGGCCACACCTGCCGCACCGCCGCGAACAACACGCCGCCCATGAAGGCGGTGACGGCCAGTCCGATCGCGATCTGCACCATCTCCGATCCCGAGTCGTCCCGCCTTGCTCTCGCGAGTAGGCCGCGCACCATTCGACCGACGGCCCTTCTGATGACCAGCACTGTTCTTCCTCCTTAGCGTTGTCACGTGACAAACAGTTGAAGCGTCTGGGCGACGAAGCCGCCGACGAGGACGACCATGACGCCGAGCAACATGAGGCCGACCGGGAGCGAGAGCAGCACGCCCTTCCGCGCCTGAGCGGTCTCCGCTGCATGCAGCCGGTCGTCCTGGATGCCGCGGGCGCTGGCGGCCAGGACGCCGAGAATCGGTGCGCCCTGCTCCTTGGCCACCGCGAGCGCGTCGGCGAGCTGTTCCGCCTGCGGGACCCCGTACCTCACGCCTACGGCGAGGAGCGCGTGCAGGGCCGAGCGGCCGTGCTGCTCTGCGAGCGCGCTGCGGAGGGTGTCGTGGCCCCAGCCGTCGCCGAACATGCTGGCCCGGGGGATCGCCGTGTCGATGCCGGCGCCCCCCGCGACCGCGATGCGCCCCAGGCGCGCAACGAAGCCGATCGCCGCGGTCAGGTCGTCGCGCCGGCGGCGCGCCAGTCGGCGGAGCCGAAGGTCCGGCAACATGTGCCCCGCGGTCGCGGCTGCGGCGCAGGAAGCGAAAAGGCCGCGCGCCGAAAACCCGCCCGCGCCTGCGGCGAGGAGCCCCAGACGCGGGGCGACGACGATTGCGGGCCCGAGCACCGCGAGCGCCAGCTGTGCCCCGAAGTGCTCGTTCGGGCTCATCTCCGCGAGGGCCAGGTCGCCGAGGCGTTTGGCCGAGGGCTTGCCGACCCCGAACTGCGAAAGCGCCGTGGCGGCCCGGGTGCCCAGCTCGAGCTCGACCCGACGCAGTCGGTCTCTAGGGACGACGTCGTCGGCGGCCCAGTCGCCACCGTCTCCACTCCGTAGCGGCGGCATGGCCGGGCGCCACCACCGCCAGCCGCAGATGACCGCCGCGGTCAGCTCGGCGGCGAGCAGGGCGAGCGTCACGGCACAAGCTCCGGCGCGATGTGACGGTGGGGCCGCGGCGGCTTGTCCATCCTGGCCATGCCGCGTTGGCCTGCGACGAAGAGCCCGCCGCCCACCGCTAGAACGACCTGGCCAAGCGGCCCGCTCAGCGCCAGGATCATGTCCCGGTTCCACCAGGCCAGGACGCCGAACGACATCGCCGAGATCAGCGCGACAAGGCGCGCGCTCCAGCGGTCCTCGGTCCGATTCGTATCGCTCCGCTGACGGGACTCGGCGGCCTGCTGGCAGTCGCTGGCGAGCTCGGCCAGCGCGCCGGCGACGTCGCCGGCATGCCCGGAAGACACGAGGCACATGGCGCCGACGAGGACGTCGACCTCCTCGTCGCACAGCAGGTCCGCGAACTCCCGAGCGGCCGCGGCAAAGCTGCGCCCGCCTTCGAGAGACGACGCGAAGTGCACGGCGTCGCGCTGGATGGAGGCAGGGGCCCGGCGCGCGGTGCTCATCACCGCGTTCCTGAGGCCCTGGCCGGCGACCGTCTGCTCCGAGAGCATGCGGGCCCACGCCGCTACCGCCTTGGTCTTGTCCACTGACCGGCTCCACAGCCTCGCGCCCTTGAAGTAGTCGGGCACGCCGCCGAGCAGGACGGTGGTGAGCACGCCCAGAACGATCACCCCGCTCGCGACGGCGAGCGCGGCGCCAATCGCCGACGCGGCGGCCCACACGGCCAGGGATGTGCCGGAAGGCGCGCGTGCCCGCCACGCGAGAAGCCGACTCGAGTCCGGCTGCGACCCGGAGAGCCACGCCGCCCCGGCGAGGAATGCAGCGGCAAGGAGCAGCGCCGCGGCGGGGACCAGGAGCGTGCTCATGCGGCCTCGTCCGCCGCGGCGTAGCCCGCCCGGCGAAGGTCCGCGAGCAGGGCGTCGTCGAGCCCCCCCGTCGGTCCGAGCGCCCCGTCTGGTCGTCTGCCGTAGATCTCGCTGGTCAGGACGAGGTTGCCTTGGACCCCGTCCACCACCCGGATGGAGGACACGTACCGACGGTTGGCCACGCGGTCGAACTCCACATGGACCACCAGGTGGACGGCGTCGCGGATGACCCAAGCGGACTCCTCGTGGGGCCACCTCTCGGGCGCGATCGACGCGTAGCTCTGGCATTTCCTGAGGGCTGCGTCCGAGGACGTCGCGTGGATCGTGAACATCGAGCCGTCGTTGCCGAGCAGCATCGTCATCAGCGCCGGGATTATCTGAACGCCGCCACGCACCTCGCCCGTGATGACGCGGTCGGCGTTCTGGCGCTGTGCCGCCCACGCCAGCGTCGACTCGGGGATCTCGCCGCGGTCATCGCTGTTCGGCGGGCGCCGGCGGAGGGGCACCACCTGATCGTGGAGGTCGGGGAAGAACTCCAGCCGCAACTCTGCGACGTCCTCGACGGTGACGACGCGCTCGCCCCGCGGGATGGCGTTGCCGAGCGCGCGGGCGACGGTCGTCTTGCCTGCCGACGTGCCGCCCGAGACGACGATGTTCCTCTTGGCGCGGACGGCCGCAGCCAGGAAGTCCCTGGCCCACGCGTCGACCATCCCGACCGAGAAGAGGTCGTCGAGCGTGGCCAGCGTGACGAGGTCGTGGCGGCGGATCGCGACGACGGGCCGCGGGGCCACCTCGCGAATGGCCGAGAGGCGGTCGCCGTTCGGCAGGTCCATCTCGAGGATCGGGTGGGCGAAGTCCCACAGGTACTCGTGCGTGCCCGACTCGCGCGCCCGGCGCTCGACCCATGCGACGAGGTCTCGGTCCGCCTCGAACAAGGCGGGAACCCGCTCTCGCGCGCCGTCGACATAGGTCACCCACACGGCGTCGCAGCCGATGAGGTTGATCTCCGACACTCCGGAGCCGGGGTCGAGGAACGGCTGCAGCGGCCCGTATGAGAAGAGGCGGTCCGTCACGGCGAGGGCGATGTGCAGCTCCGCCTCGTTGCCGAGCGGGGGGGCGCCCCTGTCGATGCGTCGGCGCTCCTCGATGTCGAACTGCCGCTGCAGCTCGCTGTCGGCCAGCGCCCTGAGGTCCTCCGGCCGAATGCCCCTCTCGTGGCGGAGACGCGCCCCGATCCGCGCCTGCAGGTCCTGGGCGAACCGGTCTACGTCGGCTGGCGCTGCGCCGAACCCGGCGGACGGAGTCTCCAACGGAGCGGTCATCAGGCCGTCACCCCGTCCAGCCGTTCGTCTCGGGGTGACGCCGCCGTATGGCGGTCGCACAAATGCTGCGCCGCCGCCCGCGCCGACCGGACGAGATAGGAGCGGTCGAGCCACCACGCCTCGAAGCCCACGCGAGCGGCCCCCCTCCGGTCGTCGCCGAGGACGGCCGCGACCGGCAGCCGCAGCGTTTGCGCCGCGTGGCTCGCGTCGTAGTAGCGGTCGTTCGCAGTGTGGGCGCGTGGAGACCGGACTCCTGGCTCGCCTACGAGAAGCAACTCGACGGCCGCCGCCCCGACAACCGCCGCGGCTGCATCGGACTGCACCCGGGAGAGCTCCAGGTGCGTCGACCTCGTGACGAGTTGGGCGCTGTCAGCGCCCTGGACGATCGGCAGCGCTGGTGAGCCCGGCCACAGCCGGCCACAGTCGATGAGTACGTCTCCGGGCAGCTCCCCGAGCGCGCCGACCAGCTCGAGGCCGAGACGGGTCAGCGCGGCGACGACCGACCGTCCCGAGGTCGGCGCGGCGAGTACCAGCACGTCTCCCGCACGCTGGAGCTGCTGCTCGACGAGGGCGGAGGACAACGGCTGCGCGCGCACTTGCGCCGCCAGCTGGGCGAGCCCCGGCTTCGGCTCGAGGCCGAGGCGCTGCCCGAGCATGCCGCCTGACGGGGCGCAGTCGACCACCGTGACCCTCCGGCCTGCCGGCCACACATGGGCGAGCGCGAGGACCGACGTCGTCACTCCCGGTGAGACGAGCGAGCAGAAGGCGAACGTCGTCACTCGCCCCGCCCTAACAGCACCACCGCTACCCGGCCCTCCGCGCTCGCCGCCGCGACCGCGGTGCCCGCCGCGACGGACCTGTCCGGGGCTTCCGCCGTTGCTGCGGTGACAACCTGCGCTTCGGCCTCGGGGACGCTCACCGACAGCACGGTCCGCTCCGACAACGTCGAGACCTTGGTGAGGTCTACAACGATGCCGTCGTTGGTGAGGACGACCGGCTCGCCGTCCTGGCGGCCGATGCCGCCCGCCGTCTTGACCAGCCGGACTCGGTCGCCCACCTGCACTCGGCCCGGCAGCCGGTCGCCCGAGAGGGTGACGGGGACGACCACCCGACCCGCCCCGGCCGCGGCCCCTTCGATCCAGTCCGACCGCATGAGAAGGTCCCCGGCTCGGAGGGACCGCGCCGCCCGCTTGCCAAGCACCCTGCCCCGGTCGGCCGCGTCCACGATGTTGACCGTGCCGTCGACAGCGGCGTCGACGCGAAGGAGGTCTTCGTCCCGGATGATCGCCCCCGCCGGCACCGGGCGAGCGAGGGACAGGTATGGCGCCCGAGCGCGAGCGTCCTGCCACGCGGCGTGCAGGGTTACGAAGAAGAGCACCAGCAGCAGCAGAGCGATCATGCCCAGGAGCGCGGACCGCTGCGGCCTCGCCCTCAGCCTGCCCCTGCGTCGCGGAAGGGCCGCACCCGAACCGAAAGCCGACCCGTTAGGCCGTGCGTGGACCTTCGCCTCCATCAGAAGCTTCCCCCTCAAGAATCGGAGCCGCTTCGGGCCTGGGCCTCACCGACGCGCATCGCTCTCGTCGTCGACTGCTGCATGCCGGGGAGCGACCCGCCGCCGGGCGCGCCGGTGATCGTCCACGAGACGGCCCACTGCAGGGTGGCTGTGACGTGGAACGCGCCGTCGGCCTCTCGGGCCGACGACCGCGGCCAGCCGTAGGCGCACGGCGGCTGCTCGTCTCCGGGCCGGGCGCCGTCGTAGGTCGAACCGGGCCCGTCGCACACGACGGTGTCGCCGGTCCCCATTTCCCACACCACGCGCCGGGGCTCCGCCCTCACTGTGACCGACACGCCAGGGACCGCCGCGGTCGACGTCAACGTCTCCCAGCCACCGGCGACCGACAGCCACGACTCGAGGTTGACCAGCTGGAGTTTGTCCGCGGGCGGGCTCGTCTCGATTGTGGGCTTCGGCAGGCCCAGGTGCGCGAGCGCTTGCTGTCGGAGTGCCTCGGGGCTCGGGTCGGGCACGAACACGAGCGGGTTGGAGCTCAAAAGGGCGCCTTCCCCGCTCCCGTTGCAGACCTTGTAGAACCATGCGCCGGTCCCGTCTGCGACCCCCAACAGTTGCCCGCCGATGTCGTAGACCTCGCTCCCGACCGGAATGTCGACGCGCAAGAGCCAGCAGTCGGTCTCCGACGACTCGCGGCGGGAGCGCTCGCCGCCGCCTCGGCCGTCGTCGCGGTGCGCCCCGGAGTCGCAGTCGGACTCTCCGCAATGCGCGAATCCGCCGCGGTTGGCTGCCGCCGGCGGGCAGATGACGGCGCTGGCGCCGGTCGCCAGGCAGAGCGCTGAGAGGCACGCCATCAGACGGTGCACGGCCCGCCGTCCTTCGCGTCCTCGATCTTCCAGGCGCCGTCGACCAGGACGAGCGACACGATGTTGAGGCTCCGCGACCCGCTCGCGTCGTCCAGCACGCGGCCGTCGTCGTCGTCGTACACCACGCCCTGGTCGTTCATGCAGTCGCGCACGACCGCCTTGGTCCCCGTGACCACGACGTCGGGCTCCGGGTCGTGCTGGACGGGCGGCCCCCGGAAGAACACCCCGAGCGGCCGGTACTTGCTGAAGGCGCTGAGCTGCGTGTTGTACTGCGCGCCCGTGAGGCACCCCCCGAGGCGTGCGTCGAAGTCG
The DNA here is from genome assembly GCA_030837965.1 of Acidimicrobiaceae bacterium. Classification (GTDB taxonomy): domain Bacteria; phylum Actinomycetota; class Acidimicrobiia; order Acidimicrobiales; family JAUTXP01; genus JAUTXP01. Next base: position 47,392 of record JAUTXP010000042.1, read on the forward strand.
GCGCGCGTGAAGGACCGAGTCTTCTCGGTGCCGAAGTCGATGTAGGCCTGCCAGCACCGCACGTACGCGTCCAGGACAGCGGTCTGATCCGATGTCAGGACGCTGGTCGAGATGGTCGTCGAGCTCGTCGCCACGGTCGTCGTCGGCTTCGACTCTGACCGGGACTCCGGGCCGCCGCGGCAGCTCCCCGCAACGAAGGCCATGGCCACGACCGCCGCCGCCGTCGCTGTGCGCCAGCGGCGTCGACCCCGGCGCGGGGCGCAAGGGTCGACCCGGCGGACCAACCTGCCGGGCCTCGGCCTGAGGGCGGAGGCACCCGCCAAAGCCTCGAACGCTGAGCATGTCGACATTGGGTCTCCTGGGACGAGTGATTGCGGGCTCAGGAGACCAGAGGCGCCGTCACAGAAGTCTGACAAAAGAGCAACAGACGGGGCCCAATGCGCCCGGCCCGAGGGTGAGGGGCTCGGCGGGACCCCCGGTGACCAGCGCAAACACCGCCTACCGCCGCCGCGGCGCCCGCAGAAAAAAATCTTGCAGGGACGGCCACGGCCGGCCCGTCACCAGCCTCGCGGGCGTCGACGCGACGGCCGGTGTCGCGCTTCTGTCGCGCTTTGGTGCGTCTTATAGGGGCGAGTCACCGAGTGCGGTGGCATCAAGCGGCCGATGCAACACGGTCGATGGCGGGGCCAGCTGGGCCGCACGCACCGCTCAGTCGCGTGCGCGAATGCGCGCCGCGGACGCGCGCTATTGCTCCGCTACGAAGGATCTGGCGGCTTCGCTCGGCTCGACGCCGAGGTCGGCCATGCGTCGCTCGAGCATCCGGTACGTCGTCCGTACGCCATTCGCGCGGCCAAGGCCAGCCTGGAGCTCCATCAGGCGGAGGTAGCCATCCTCATCATCCGGGTCGGCTTCGATGACGCGCTGGGCGGCGCGTATCGCGCCGTCGGCGTCTCCCTCTGCTAGCCGCCGCGTCGCCAGCGCGCCGAAGCGCTCAACGAGCTGGCGCTGCACCCGCAGCCGGATGGGCTCGGCCCAGGAGAAGTCCTCGCCGGCCGCAATGGGAGCAGTGAGCGCGCCTACGTCGCTGTCGTCGGGGCCAGCCGCATTGAAGCGCCACAGGTCCACACCGACGAGCTCCTCGTCCAGCCGGTAACGGCCGTTGACGCGGGAGACGATCTCAGCGCTTTCAGGCAGCCCCGCGGCGTTCCGAAGGGTGGTGCGCAGGTTGCTGGTCACGGTGCGGAAATTCGCCCTCGCCCGCTCGGCGTCCGACCCGGGGAACAGCGCCTCGGTTGCCTGATCGAGCGTGAGGCCCTCCGGGTGCGCGGCCAGCAGTGCCAGCAGCTCGCGCGCCCTCGCCCGCCACCCCGCCACCTCTCGCCCGCGCGCGGTCACCTGCAGCGGCCCTAGCAGGCGGACCTCGATGAGCCGGTCGTCGCCCCGGGGCTGCGCACCCGACGTGCTGCTGGCCGAGTCCGGTGGCGGCGGCGCGGTGGAACGGGCGGGAGGGTCGAGGCGCACGGTCTGGCCGTCGATCTCGGGGTACCAATCGCAGGCGACGGTGCCGTCAGCCGCTATGCGTGCCGTCCACCCCAGATCCGACTCGTCTCCCACGACCACGACTTGAACGAGTTGGAACAGGTAGTTCCCCGGCCCGTCGGCGCCGACCCCGGTTAGCTCGCGCCGCAGAGCAGGGGCCAGCGGCGGTGAGAAAACGAGGACCAGGTGGAGCCGCGCTCGCTCCCCGCCCGACGCATGGTGGTCTTGAACGGCCCTGGAGTGCCGCGCCTGCACCTCGGCGACGAGGGCGCGCTCATCGTGCACGACCACCAGCCCTGGGTCGTCCGCGGCCTCGGGCGCGACTATGCCCTCGACTCCGTCGCTCGCCAGCACCACAACGGTGTGCTCCGTCGGGGGCGCCGGGTGGACCTGCGGCGTTGGCCCGCCCTCCGCCAGGACATCCGACAGGCACGACCGAGCCGCAGCAACCGCGCCGGGGCCACCCCAAGCAATCTCGGGGTGCCGGGCGAACATCCACGCGAGGTGGGGCGTGCCGACGCCGCGCTGCGGTGCGGTTGCGGCCGCCTCCTGGCATTGCAGCGCGGCGAGAGCGAGTTGCGTCGCCGCCTCCTCCGCACTGGCGAGTCGGATCTGGCCGGCGGTCGAGGGGTCGGCGCCCGCGACGGGGACCGCCCACCCCTCCTCGTCGACCTCGACGGAGACGCCCGGGCCGGTGCCGCCGAGGAACAGCGCCTCCACCGAGTGGTACGGCGATCGCGAGCGCAGCACCTCGGCGAGCTCGTCCGCGCCGATCCGCGGCTCCGGAACCGGCGCGAACACGGTGACCGCGTGGACGCGGCGGGGTTGCTCCCCCTCGATGAGGGCCTGCAGCAGCGGCGCCTGCACGGCCCGGACCTCGGCGGCGGCGGCCTCCGAGGTCGCCACCACCCGCAACCAGGGCAGCGGCTGCGGGAGGCTGACCGGCAGCAAGCCCTCCAGGGCAAGGGTTGCGACGACGACGATCGTCATGTCCGTCTCGGGGTGGGCCAGCGCGGTGACCAGCCGGTCGACGAGGACGGCCCGAGCGGCGGCGACCGCTCCCGCGCCGTTCAGGCTCACCGCCCGGCCCCAACGGAGCGCGTACGCCGCGTGCC
>JAUTXP010000017.1 GCA_030837965.1 Acidimicrobiaceae bacterium
TTTTCCACAGCACCTGCTGCTGTGGAAAAGATGGGAGTTGGTCAGATGAGGGTCAGACGATGGTGCGAGGGCGGGCTTCGGGCTCGGCCAGGTCGCCGTCCCAGTACGCGTACCGGGCCGTGGGCGACGTCGAGTAGGCCGCATGCCCGCCCGCGGCGTCGACGGCGATCACGTTGATCGGCGTGTCGACCCCCTGAGGGATGCCCGCGGCCGCGGGCAGGTCGGCCAGCGAGTCGTGGCAGGCGGCGGCCACGTCGTGTCCGTACTTCATGGCCTGCACCACCGAATGGGCCAGCGCGCCGCGGATGGCCAACTCGCCCCACCCCGTGCACGCCGCCGCGCCATAGCGGTCGTCGCAGTAGTTGCCCGCGCCGATGAGGCCCGTGTCGCCCGCCCGGCCGGGGTACTTCCACGCCCACCCGCTGGTGCTGGTGACGGTGACCAGCCGGCCTTGGCCGTCGCGGGCAATGACATTGACGGTGCCGGTCACGTGGTCCGGGTCCACGACCAGCTCACTCACGGCCTCGGCCAGCGGCCCGGCCGGGTCGAAGTCGGGCAGGCGGTGCAGGCCCTTGCGATACACGGCGTCGGCCTCGGGCGTGAGCATGTCCCGCGTCTCCGCCCCGCACTCGGCCGCGAAACGCATGGCCCCCTCCCCCACCAACAGCACGTGGGGCAGCTGCTCCAACACGAGCCGGGCCACGGACACGGGGTGGCGCACGCCCCGCAGTCCGGCCACCGCGCCGGCCTGGCGGGTGGCGCCGATCATCACCGCCGCGTCGAGCTCGACCTGGCCCACGATGTTCGGGTACCCGCCATAGCCGACGGTGTGGTCCTCGGGATTGTCCTCCACCACCCGCACGACGGCCTCGGCCGCGTCCAGGGCCGACCCGCCTGCTTCGAGCACGGCCCGCCCCTCCTCCATCCCCACCATGGCATTGACACTGGCGAGGAGGAGGGGTCGGGGCGCGGCCAAGGTTCAGCGGGTGGCGTCGCGCACCCGGTCGAACAGGGCCACGGCCGGCCCCAGGATCACGTTGCCGGTCGCGCTCTCGGGCGCCAGCTCGTCCGCGGCCAGGTGGGCGTGCAGCAGTGGGCACACCTCGCGCTCCTCGGCGTCGGCATGGTCGAGCACCATTTGCTGGAAGCTAGCAAGGTGCGGGGCGAAAGGACCGCAGGGCGTACCCGATCCCAGCCGTCATTCGCCCGCCTTGTCGGCTTTGAAGACGACCTCTTCGCCGTTTTGCGGCTCGGTGATGGGCGTGCGGGAGACGACCTCGAACCCGTGGGTCCCGATCTCGGCCACCAGGTCGTCGACGTCCTGCCAGGCCGTGGCCGCCCAGTCGTCCCAGTCGCCCGTCTGGGCCCCGGCCTGGGCGTCGACGATGAGGGTCCCGCCCGGCTTCAGCACCCGGTGCACCTGGCTCAGGGTCTTGGCCAGGTCGAAGGCGTGGTCGAGGGAGTTGGAGTAGGCCACGTCGACCGAGTCGTCGGGGAACACGAGATTGTGGAAGTCGCCCTTGACGACCCACTGGTTGTCCTTGCCCGGGTTCAGGTCGATACCGACGGCGAAGGCGCCCGCGTCGTGGAAGGCCCGCACCTCGGTGCCCAGCCGGGCGGCCAGGCACAGCACCGACCGGCCCTCGAAGCCCCGCCCCTTCAGGCGCTCGGCCAAGGCGGCCCGGAAGCGCACGTCGTAGTCGCGCAGGTCGACCATGTCGAGCTTGCCTGCCTGGTGCGACACGTACTCGTCGTAGCTCCGGTACTGGCGCACGTGCAGGCCCCGCTCGGCCCGAAGCTCGCGCCGCGGCCGGCGCAGCGCGTAGGCCGCCGACTGGCGGGCCCGGCTGCTGGTCACCAGACGCAGCACCCGCCACGGCCGCCGGGCCCAGCGTCGGACCGTGGTCGACAAGGTGTCGCTCATTGGCTCCGGCTCATCGGCTCATTGGCTCCGTGTCGGTCGGGTGGGTGCGGGGGGCTGGGCGTTGGCCGCCAGTTGACGCTCCCGCCAGGCCACCAGGCCTGCCACCGCCCCGCCCCACACCAACAGTCGGCGCACCCGTCGGCGCCCGGCCCGCACCTTTCCGGCGCGGATGCGGCCTCGACGACGCGCCAACAAGGGCATGGCCGAAGCCTATGTGCCGCGCCCCAGCAGGCCATCCGGGTCCTATGCTCCCTGCCGGCAAACGCAGCGCGCGAGCCCGAGTGGCGCAATTGGCTGACGCGGCGGACTCAAAATCCGTTGTCCGCAAGGACATGTGGGTTCGAATCCCACCTCGGGCACCACCCCCCTTTTCGCCGACTGGAGGACATTGCCCGCGGTTTCGCCAGTGCATGTCCTCCAGACGCGGCGAAGGACGGGCTGCGTCGGCCCGTTGGGCCTTTGGACTGTCTCCCGCCGCCTCGTCAAACGGCGTCTCAGCAGCCTGTTTGTGAAAACCCCCCAAATGGGGGGTGGTTTTCGGGCGCGCCGATGTGCAGGCTGTCCACGCGCTGCTCATAGTGTGCAGACCGACCGAACTAGAGCGGCGGACAGACCAGCACGTAGGCCGGGGGATTGGTGCTCGTCACCTCGACGCAAGGCACAGACGATGAACTCGTAGTCGACACCGTGGGCGGTGTGGGATCGGCGCCGCTGGGCGGTGCGCTGAGCCATAGGACAGGCACGGCCCCGATGGCGGTCAGAGCCAACGCGGCGGCGAGTGAGCGGTGTGTCATGGGTCCTCCCCCAGAGGATGAACGTGGTCCTCTGGAGGGAAGACGCCAGACGCACCTCTTCGTTGGCGCGAACGACGAATACGACTTGGCCGTGGAACTGCCCGAGCTCGTGGTCGCCATCCGACGGAGCTTGCGGAGCCGGGGCGTCGACGCCGATGGGGCCGACGACATCGCCCAAGAGGTCGCGGTGCGAGCGTTGGCGAGAAAGGCCCCGTACGCCTCGCGCCGCCACCTGCACGGCTGGTGCTTCCTCACCGCCAGCCGCTTGGTCACCGACCGCTGGCGACAGCAACAGCGGCATGCGCACCTCGGCGAACTCGGCGAACTCGGCGAACTGGCGGACGTGCCCGACGCGGCCGCGGGAACCGGCGTCGACACCCGGGTGCAGCACCGCGCCGCCGTGCGCGAACTGCTCGCCGCCGTCCCCCAGCTCACCGAGAGCCAGCAACGGGCCTTCGGACGCATCCTGCGCTCGGACGTCGGGGCCATGCAGGAGTTCCTTGCCGCCGTCGAGGAGCACGCTTCGGGCCCGCAGATGCAGACGGTGTTGGACGTCCTCTCGGCCGCGGACACGGACTTCGAGGTCGGCGCCGGATCGACCGAGCGCTGGGGTCGTCACGACGTTCGTCAACGGCTCCGGCGCATGGTGCAGAACTTCCCCGCCGTCGTGCCCGGACTGCGACTGGCACTGCGGTCGTTGGAGCAGCGCCTCACGGCCAAGACACGGTGGCTGGCGCCGATGGCCATGTTGGGGGCGACCACCGCAGCCGTCTCGCTCCTGGTCGGCATCGAGCCGCGGGTCGAGAGCCAGGTCGTCCGGGATACGGCAATGTCCATGCCGGTGGCCTTCTCCCGGCCCGCGGCGCCCGATGCCGCGGGACGGCGGTCCGAGACGATCGGGGCGCCGCAGCCTGCAACCGCAAGCGATCCGCACGCCGGCGGGCCGAGCTCAGGCCGACTTTCGAACGACGCAGGCAGGACCACCCTTCTGCGCTTTCCTGAGCCGGGCGGCGGCACCGGCTCCATCAACGTGGTGCCCAACGCCCCGACGCGCCCGCTCGTGTGCGCCGTCGTCAGTGGCTACGGCGGCTGCGTTGAGAAATCAGCCCTGACCGTTCCAGCGCCGCCCCCGAGCGACTGATGGGGTCCTGGCCTTCCCCCGCTTTGCTCACACGCGGTCCGGGGGCGCACAGCGCCAAACCGTTCACCCCCGGACCGCTCGACAGCACTCCATAGGAGGCACCGCCATGACGAATGGTACCGAGAGCACCGGCGCGTCCGGGGAGGTGACCAAGGTTGTCCGCACCACACGCGTCGAGCTCGTCGACCGGAACGGCACGACCCGCGCCGTGCTCGGCCCGCTCGACAGCCCCGACCCGATGGCCGCCGTCTTCGGCCTGGCCCTCCTCGACGCCGAAGGGCGCCAGCGGGTGTGGTTGACCCTTGACGGGACCGGGCCGTCCCTCGTCTTCGACTTGGCCGGCAACAACATCGTCGCCATCGGCGTCAACGACCCCACGGCCGACGCCCTCCATGTCGGCGGCTACCTCCATGTCACCGATCTCGACGGCACACCCGTCCTTGGGTGGCAGGTCGACGAGGACGGCGCCGTGCTGGGGCGGATGGGCGGCCCGACCCGGTAGCGGGCTTTCGCCGGCCAATCCGCGTCCGTATCCATCCGGTATGGCCGGTTTTGCCCCCACGCATTGTCGATAGCGGTGCGGCCGTGCGCCACAATCTTGGTCAGTGGCGGACAACACAGCGGCGGCGGGCCGCAGACAGAACCCGCGGCGTAGCTCCCTGGGATGGGTCATGGTCATGTCGGCCGTCACGGCCGTGGTGGTCGGCTCCATCCTCGTCTTCCAGACCATCCCGGCGTTCTCGCGGGTGGCCTCCCAGGAGCAGCAGGAGACGTCGGTGGCCAACCGCTTGGCCGCGCTGGTGGCCGGACAGGCCGACGACGAGCGGGGCTACCTGTTGAGCGGGGACACCATGTTCCTCGACCTCTTCGACGCCAAAGGGCGCGAGATCCAAGCCAATGGCGGGCGGCTCGCCGAAACCGCCACCCGCGAGGAGCAGGCCGCGCTGACCGCGTCGGTCAAGCCCTACATGGAGTTCCTCGCCGCCCACGCCCAGGTGGTCAAGCTCTACGCCGCCGGCCGGGTCGCCGAGGCCACGAGCCTCGCACTCGGTGCCGACAGGACGGCCCGGCTCATCGCCGAGTCGCAGTTGAACGCGTACCTGAAGGTGTTGCGAGCCCAGTCCGATCGCGAGTTGAACGATGTCAGGGCCAAGGCCGCAGCGCTCACGGGTGCGCTGCTACTGCTTGGATTCGCCCCCGCCCTGGCCGCCTTGCAGCTTCGCCGCAGGGACCGGCAGTTGGCCGTGGCCGAGGCCACCAACGCGGACCGGGCCCGGCTGGCCGAGGCTCAGCGCATCGCCCACCTCGGAAGCTGGGAGCACACGTTCGCCACCGGCACGACGGTGTGGTCCGACGAGACCTACCGCATCTTCGGCTTCGAGCCCGGGCAGGTGCCCGCATCGCTGGAGCTCGTCATCTCGCTCACCCATCCCGACGACATGGTCGAGGTGGCGGGCACCTTCCAGGCCGTCCAGGCCAGGCAGGAGCCCTTCGCCTTCACCAACCGAATCGTTCGACCGGACGGGTCGGTGCGGTGGGTGGCCACCCGAGGCGAGTTCCACATGGCCGCCGGTCGGCCAACCGCGGTGGTGGGAACCGTGCTCGACGTCACCGAGCGCGAGGAGGCCATGTCCGTGGTCAAGGCCAGCGAGCACCGCCTGGCCGAGCAGGAGCGCGACATGCGCCACCGCTCCCTGCACGACGCCCTCACCGGGCTGGCCAACCGCACCCAGTTGCTCGCCCGCGTCGAGGACGTCCTCCGACTGGGCGACGACCAGACGCCGCTGGCCGTGTTGCTGTTCGACCTCGACTCGTTCAAGGACGTGAACGACGCATGGGGCCACGGCGTCGGCGACCGAGTGCTGGTGGCCGCGGGCGAACGTCTGAAGGGTTCGTTGGCCCACGCCGACGGCAACCGCGTCGGCGCCGCGCCGCGGGTGCCTGACACCGTGGCCCGACTGGGCGGCGACGAGTTCGCCGTGCTCCTGCACGGGGCGTCGGCGTCGGCCGCCGCTTCCTTGGCCGAGCGGATGCTCGAGGATTTGCGCCAGCCGCTCACCGTCTCAGGCCGGGTCGTCTCGGTGGACGCCAGCGTGGGCGTGGCCGTCGCCCTCACGGGCGCAGACGGCGAGGAGCTGCTGCGCAACGCCGACGTGGCCATGTACCGGGCCAAGGCCGAGGGCAAGGGGCGTGTGGCGGGCTTCGCGCCTGAGATGTATGCGGCACGCGTGGAGCGACTGGCCTTGGAGGCCGACTTGCGGACCGCCATCGAGGACGGCGCCTTCGTCCTCTACTACCAGCCCATCGTGGACTCGGGGACGGGCGAGATCCACACCGTCGAGGCGCTGATCCGATGGCCGCATCCAGACGGCCGGTTCATCCCGCCCGACGACTTCATCCCGTTGGCCGAGGAGACCGACCTCATCGTCCCGTTGGGCAAGTGGGTCCTCGAGGAGGCCTGCCACACACTGGCCCGGCTCGCGCCCGACGGGAAGACCAAGGTCGCCGTCAACCTCTCGGCCCGCCAACTGGACCTGCCCGATCTGGTCGACACGGTGAAGGACGTCCTCGAACGGTGCGGGCTGCCCCCGGACCGGCTGGTGCTGGAAGTCACCGAGGGTGCGATCATGCGCAAGGCCGAGACCGCCTTCGAAAACCTCAGCAGCCTGCGCAGGCTGGGTGTCCCCGTGGCCATTGACGACTTCGGCATGGGCTACTCGTCGCTCGGCCGGCTGCGCCAGCTTCCGGTGAGCGAGTTGAAGATCGACAAGTCCTTCATCGACGAGGTGGACACCGATGGGACGAGAGCGCCGGTGGTGGCTGCGGTCGTCGCCCTGTCCAAGGGGCTCGGGCTGGCGACTGTGGCCGAGGGAGTGGAGACGGCTCCGCAGGTGCACGCGTTGCGGCGCCTCGGCTGCACTCGGCTCCAGGGCTACTTGTTCAGCAGGCCGCTCCCGGCGGACCAGATCGGCGAGCTGCTGGCGTTCCCAGCCCCGTACGCCAGCCTGCTGCCGCCCTTGAGCGACGACGTGCTCGACGCCACCGCGGCCGAGGTCATGGAAGCAGTGGCAGCCGCCATCGCGGGCGGCGGCACGTTGGAGGACGCGGCCCGCCCGCTGTTGGCCGAGGTGGTCCGTCTCACCGGATTGGAGTCGGCCTACCTGGCCGATATCCGAAACGAGGACGGCGCCACCGTGCACGCAGTGCGCTTCGCCGAGAATGCAGGCGGGCTGGTGATGCCGGAGGGCAATGAGCTGGCGTGGGACGACACGCTGTGCAAACGGCTGATCGATTCGGGCTGGCGCTTCACGGCCGACGCAGAGGCCGACTTCGCCGACTACCACCGCTTGAACTCGCTCGGCCTGCGGTCCTACGCGGCGGTGCCCATCGCCCGGCGGGACGGCACCTTGTGCGCCACGCTCTGCGCGGCCAGCCGCGAGCCCCAGCAGGCCGACGCCGACACCGCGGCCGTGCTCGAGGTGTTCGCCCGCGTGCTGGGCGACGTGCTGGCCCGCACGCAGCCGGACGCCGACTCGGGCCCGACCGTGCGGGTCGTGATCGCCGATGACAGCGACGTGGTCCGACGCATCCTGCGCGACGCGCTGGCCGTGGACAACCGCTTCGAGGTGGTGGCCGAGGTGGCCGACGGCGGCGCCGTGGTGGAGTCGTGCACGCACCACCAGCCCGACCTGTTGCTGCTCGACTTGGACATGCCCGTCCTCAACGGGCTGGCCGCCCTCGACAGGGTGCGCCAGTGTTCGCCCGAGACCACCATCGTGATCGTCACCGGCGGCACCGACGCCCGCATGCTGGCCGAGGCCAAGGCCCGCGGCGCCACCGCCGCCGTCGACAAGCGCGACGTGGTCGACCTCCCCGCCCTCTTGGCCCGGGTCCTCCTGCCGACCTGAGGGGTTCAGGCCGAGTCGGCCAGCGAGGCGAGCAGGTTCTCCGTCGTGGCCTTGGGGCTGACCTTGTACCAGGCCTCGGTGATCCTGCCTTTCTCGTCCACGAGGAAGGCCGAGCGCACGATTCCCATGTACTTGCGGCCGTACATCGACTTCTCGGCCCACACGTCGTACGCCTCGGCCACGGCGTGGTCCTCGTCGGCAAGGAGCGGGAACCCCAGGCCGTACTTGGTGTCGAACTTGGCCTGCTTGGCCGGCGCGTCCGGGCTGATGCCCAGAACCACCGTGTCCCCAAGCTGCGGCGCCGCGTCCCGCAGCCCGCACGCCTGCTGCGTGCAGCCCGGCGTGTCGGCCTTGGGGTAGAAGTAGACGAGCACCTTGCGGCCCTTGAAGCCCGACAGCTTCACCTTGGCCCCGGACTGGTCGAGCAGGGTGAAGTCGGGCGCCTTGTCACCAGGCTTGAGCGGCATGCCCCCGACGATAGGCGGCGCCGCGACCCCGGCCGCCTGACCCACGTCTTGTCGCGCTAGATGCCGTATTCGGCAATGAGCGCGACAAGTCAGGACCCCGGCAGGACGATCACCTTCAGGTGCGAGCCGGGCTCGGCGACCAGCGCGTTGAAGCCCTTGTCCACCACGTCGGCCAGGCCGATGCGGTCGGTGATGAGCGGGTCGAGGGCCACCGCGCCCCGGTCGATGAGCGAGACGGCGGTGGCGAAGTCCTCGTCGTAGACATGGGACAGGCTGGCCGTCACCGTCTTCTCGCCCAGCAACAGGTCCTTCATGTCGATGGGCACGGTGTCGTCGAACACGCCGAGCAGCACGGCCCGCCCGCCCCGCCGCACCAGTCGCACCGCGGCCGCGGCCGCAGCGGCATTGCCGGCCGCCTCGATGGCCACGTCCGCCCCCCGCCCGTCCGACACGGACCGCACCGCCTCCAACGCTGCGCCCAGTCCGTCCGCACCAACCGCCCCGACGGCCAGGTCCGCCCCCAGCTCCAAGCCCAGCGCCAAGGCCCGTCGGCTGGGCACGTTCTCGACCACCACCACCCGCTCGGCCCCCGCCAGCCGGGCCGCCTGCACGGCGAGCAGGCCCACCGTCCCCGCGCCCAGCACGACCACCGACGATCCCAACCCGACCCCGGCCCTCGTCACCGCGCGCACGGCCACCGACAAGGGCTCGGTCATGGCCGCGTGCTCGGGCGACACCGCATTGGTGAACGGAATGCACATCTGGGCGGGCGCGGCCATGTACTCGGCCAAGCCGCCGTCGCCCATCAAGCCCAGGTTGGCCAGGTCCGGGCACAGTTGGTATCGACCGCGCCGGCACCACCAGCAGGTGCCGCAGAACAGGTTCGACTCGACGGCGACCAGCGTGCCCACATCGAGCCCCACGCCGGGACCGACGGCGTCGACCACGCCCGCGGCCTCGTGCCCCAAGGTGAGGGGCGCGCACCGCCCCGTGATCGGGTGCGGGGACGTCGGGATCAGCACTGGCCCTGACGTGAACTCCTCCACGTCCGTCCCGCAGATGCCGCACGCCACGACCCGCAGCCGCACCCAACCGGCCCGCGGCTCCCCTGGCTGGTCGACCTCGTCGACCCGCACATCGCCCCTGCCCCACCACCGGACGGCCTGCATGCCCGCGCTGCCGCTCACCGCGGCCCGGCCCCCTTCATAAGGTTCCTATACTAACCTGGCCCGGTGAGCTCCCCTGTCCCTCTCGGCCCGCCGCGAATCAGCCAGCAGGCGCGGGCCAATGCGCCGGAGGCCGACCCGCTCAGGCTTGGCGTGGGCTGGACACGCGCCGATCTGGACAAGCCCTACGTGCTGGTCGAGTCGGTTGCGGGCGACTCCCATCCCGGCTCCGTGCACCTCTTCGGGCTGGCCCAAGCGGCCAAGGAGGGCGCGGCCGCGGCAGGCGCGGCGGTGGCCAAGTACGCGTGCTCCGACATGTGCGATGGCATCGCCCAAGGCACGGACGGCATGGACTACTCGCTCCCGTCGCGCGACGCCATCGCCGGGGTGGCCGAGATGCATGCCCGCAGCGGCTACTACGACGCCGTCGTCTTCGTGTCCGGGTGCGACAAGGCCGTGCCTGCCCACCTCATGGCCGCGGCCCGGCTCGGCCTGCCCGCCGTGCACGTGCCTGGCGGCTCCATGCCCGCGGGCCCCGGCGGCGCGACCGTCGATCAAATCGGCGCCATCGCGGCTGCACTGCGCAGAGGCGAGTTGGACGAGGCCGCCTACCAGCAGTGGGTCGACTCGGCCGTGCCGTCGTGCGGGTCGTGCGCCTTCATGGGCACAGCCCTCACTTCGCAAGTGCTGTCGGAAGTGCTGGGCATGGCCCTCCCCCACAGCGCGGTGGCGCCCGCCAACGACGACGTCATCATCGACATCGCCCGCCGGTCCGGGGCGGCCGTGATGCAGCACCTGCACGCTGGCATCACCACGCGGGACCTGCTCACCGAGCAGTCGTTCGAGAACGCGGTCATGGTCCACGCCGCGGTGGGCGGGTCCACCAACTTCCTGCTCCACCTGCCCGCCATCGCGGCCGAGGCGGGCGTGCCCTTCAGCCTGGCCCGCCTGCAAGAGCTCAACGACGCCGTGCCCTTCCTGGTCGACACCCGGCCCACTGGCCGCTATCCGGCCCACCTCTTCTGGTACGCAGGCGGCGTGCCGCGCGTGCTGCGCGAGATCAGGGACCACCTGCACCTCGACGCGCTGGCCGCCACCGGCAGGTCGTGGGGCGAGGAGTTGGACGGCCTGGAGGCGGCGGGCTTCTTCGACAAGGTGCGTCCCGAGCTGTCCTCGTTGGGACTGGCCGCCACCGACATCATCCGGCCCGCGTCCGACCCCGTCGCCGCCCAAGGCGCGATCGCGGTGCTGAGCGGGAACCTGGCCCGGCGCGGTGGCGTGGTGAAACGCACGGCGGTGCTGTCCTCGGCCCGTCGGGTCCAGGGCCCGGCGCGCGTCTTCGAGCGCCAAGAGGACGCGCTGGCCGCCATCACCGAGCGGCGCATCCGGCCCGGCGATGTCGTGGTCATCCGCAACGAGGGGCCGCGGGGTTCGGGCATGCCCGAGCAGTACTACGTCACCTCCGCCATAGCGGCCGATCCGGCCTTGGCCGCCACGTGCGCGCTCATCACCGATGGGCGCTTCTCCGGCGCCAGCAAGGGACCGTGCATCGGCCATGTGTCGCCGGAGGCCGCCACCGGCGGTCCCATCGCCGTGGTGCGCGAGGGCGACGTCATCCTGGTCGACGTGGACGAGCGCCAGTTGGACCTGCTCGGCCAAGCGGGCGACGGGGCCGACGTGCTCTCGGCGGCCCACGGCCAGTCGCTCATCGCCGAGCGCCTGCGCGGATTCAAGCCGCCGCCAGCACCCGCCGGCGCGAGCCTGCTGGCCCTTTACCGGACCCTGGCCACGCCCGCCGACGAGGGCGCCCGCATGGTCGCCCCCGCAGACGCGGACTGGAGGACATAGCCCGCTGATTCCGCAGGCCATGTCCTCCAGACAGGTGGGAACGCCGGGGCCGGCGACAGCTAGCGGGGGGCCACCGTCGCGGCCAGCTCCTCTTGGCTCATGGACGACCGGCCGGGGATCTCCTGCTCGCGCGCCAGGTCGATCAGCTCCTCTTTGGTGAGGTTGATCTTGTCGTCCAGGGTCGGCGCGCCGAGGTCGCGCTTGGCCGCCTCCAACCGCAGGCCGATCTCCTCGCGGGCCGCCGCGTCCGTGGCCTTGCGGACCATGGTGAACAGCTCGTCCTCTTCCTCCTCCGCGTGGTGGTCGACGTTCTCGATCAGCACCTGCATCTTGGCCGTCCACTCCTCGGCGTCGGGCGGCAAGGCGGTGATCTCGGCCATGAGCGTCTTGACCACGTTGTGCTCCTCGATGCCCTCGGCCACCAGCTCGCGGGCCTCGTCCGACGTGGACTGGATCCAGGGGTAGAAGACCTGCTCCTCGATGGTGGCGTGCACCTGGAGCTCTTCGATGATGCGGGTGGCCACCGAGGCCATCCCGCCGGTGTTCTCGGCCTCGTGGGCCGACTTGAACTGGGCGAACAGGCCACGAACCCGGTTGTGATCGGCGGTGATCAGTTGCAGTGCATCCACAGGACAACCTCCAGGGCGTTTTGGGTGCAGAACGTTTTGACTGCCCCCGATCTACCCCCAGGGCCTCACCGGTAAATCCGCACAATTCTGTCGGGAAGTCCTTCCCCTCGGCCGTCAACCCCTTTACATTGCCGACAATGGCGTGGCCGCCCAGTGGCCGCGCCCTCCGGGGGGGAGGCGGCGATGACCACGACCGACACGGACCGTCGGCCCGAGCCCGCATCACCGCGACCGAGCGGCAAGGCGCGCCAGAAGTCCCGTCAGTCCCTGCCCGTGCGGCAGCGGCGCAACGTCTTGAAGGTGCACAAGTGGCTGTCCCTCGTCATCGGGGTGTGGATCGCCATCCAGGCCCTGACCGGCAGCATCCTCGTGTTCCAGGACCAGATCAACGCGTGGAGCAGGCCGGAGCTGTTCCACCACACCGGCGGCGACGTCGGCCCCCGCCGAGCCGCCCAAGTGGCCCAGGCCCGCGTCCCGCAAGGCAAGCTCGGCGCCGTCCAGCTTCCGGCCATGCAGTCGGGTGTATACGTCGGCGTGGTCAACCTGCCCACGCCCGTGCCCATCCCGTTCGGCGGCCCGCAGCGCCTGGTGTACGTCAACCCGGGCACCGGCCGGGTGAACGGCGTGCGCAACCCGAACGCGGGCTTCACCCATTGGGTCAGCCGGGTCCACGAGGACCTCTTGCAGGACGAGGTGTTCGGCCTCCGAGGCAAGTCGATCGTGGGCTGGTTCGGGATCATCTCGTTCGTCATCGTGCTGGCGGGCATCTACATCTGGTACTGGCCCAAGGCCAAGCGCTGGGCCAACCTGCTCAAGCCTCGGCGGGGTCGAACGGCCCAAGCCCGACAGGCCAACTGGCACCGCTCGGTGGCGTTGTTCTGCACGCCCTTCCTGCTGGTGATCTTCGCCACCGGCGTCAACATCGAGTTCCCGGAGGCGGCCCGCACCACGTGGTACCGAATCACGCCGGGCAAGGACCTGGGCCCGCGCAATCCGTTCGTGCCGCCCAAGTCCACCCCGCAGCCTGGGGTCAAGCCGCTCACCATGGACCAGGCCGTGGTCAGGGCCAGGGCTGTGACCCACGGACGGGTCCAGTCCATCAGCCCCGCCTTCGGCCCCACCGGCGCTTTCAGCGTGCGGGTCACCAAGGGGTGGGACCCGGCGGTGGGGCCCCGCGGCCGCGGCGGCAACGTGACCGTCTACATCGACCAGTACAGCGGCCAGCCCGTGGCGCGCATCAACCCGTCGAAGTTCCCGGTGGCGGGGCAGGCCTATGAGTACTGGGCCTTCCCGCTCCACATCGGCTCGACCGGGGGCCAGGGCACCAGGGTGCTTTGGCTGCTGGTCGGCTTCGGCCTGATGGGACTGGCCTTCACCGGCGGGATGGTCGTGTTGCTGCGCCGTCGGAACCGGACCAGCCGTCGGGCCATGCTGGCCGAAGCCATGCCCGGGATGCCCCAGGCCGTGGTCGACCAGACCGACGAACAGGCCGAGCTCGTCACCGTCGCGGCCGGGTCGTCCGTGGTCAAGGAAGGCGAGCCCGCCGAGTTCTTCTACGTCATCACGGCAGGCGAGTTCGACGTGGTGGCGGGCGAGCCCGCGACCAGGCTCAACTCCCTGTCAGTAGGCCACACCTTCGGCGAGATCGGCCTGCTGTCGACGGGCGTGCGCACCGCGAGCGTGGTGGCCCGCACCGACGGCGAGGTGCTGGCCGTGTCGGTCGAGGATCTCAACCGGATCGTGGAGCACGCGGTGGCCGAGGGACTCGACCTGCACCAGGCGGGGGCCCGGTTCGCCCAGGAGAAGATCGGCGCAGGCGGCCCCGGCCTCTAAGCGCACCGCGCCGCCCAACCCACCCCGCGACTTTTCCACAGCACCTGCTGCTGTGGAAAAGTTGGGATGGCGAGGGGGTCAGCGCCAGGAGGGGGGCAGGCGGTCGGGCACACGGGGGACGCGTGCGCCGGCCAGCCGCCGGCTCCAGCCGCACGACAGCATCAACAAGACGGCCGCGGGCGTGGCCGCCAGCAGCAGCGGGAAGGCGATGCTGCCCACCACGGCCAGTCCGACGGTGTGCTCCACGCGCGGCCTGCACAGGGCCAAGTGCATCAGCCCGACGGCGGCCACGCAGACAAGCAGAGTGAGTCCAAGGGCGCCGGGCATGCCTTCTTGGATCGGCCGCGTCCGGCCCCTGCTGAGGGTTAGGCGGCGGGGTCCCACTCGGCCAACTGGGCCAGGCGGGTGTCGTTCGAGAAGATCTCGACCAGCGGCTGCTTGACCCCGATGCGCTTTTGCATGCGCTCCACGTCGGTCACCTGGTTCCACAGCACCAGGGTCACGACCACGCCCTCGCTGCCTGCCCGGGCCGTGCGGCCTGAGCGGTGGAGGTAGGCCTTGTGGTCCTCGGGCGGGTCGTAGTGGACGACCACGTCGATCTCGTCCACGTGGATGCCGCGGGCGGCCACGTCGGTGGCGACCAGGGCGGGCAGCTTGCCGTCGGAGAAGTCCTTCAGCGCCCGCTCCCGTGCCGTCTGGCGCAGGTCGCCGTGGATGGCGCCCGCCTTCACGCCCTCGCGCTTGAGCTGGAGGGCCAGGCGGTCGGCGCCCCGCTTGGTGCGCACGAAGATCAGCGTGCGGTAGTTGGCCCGCACGATGGCCGCGGCCACCTTGGGCTTGTCCATCTGATGGACGGAGAGGAAGCGGTGCTGCATGGCGTCGACAGTCACCGTCTCCGACGCCACCTCGTGGTGCACGGGGTCACGCAGATAACGGCGTACGAGGTTGTCGACGGCACCGTCGAGGGTGGCCGAGAACAACAGGGTCTGATGGGGCTTCTCGATGCGGCGCAGCACCCACTCGACCTGGGGCATGAAGCCCATGTCGGCCATGCGGTCGGCCTCGTCGAGCACGATCATCTCGACGTCGGCGACGGACAGGTCGCCCCGCTCGCCCAGGTCGATGAGCCTGCCGGGCGTGGCGATCATGATCTCCACGCCGTCGCGCAGGGCCTTGATCTGGCGCTCCATCCGGGCGCCGCCGTAGACGGCGACGATGCGCACGCCTGCGGCCTTGGCCAGCGGCGCCAGCACGTCGTAGACCTGCACGGCCAGCTCGCGCGTGGGGACGAGGACCACGCCGCGGGGCCGCTTGGGCTGGGCCTTGGTGGTGCGCTGGAGCAGCGGAAGGCCGAAGGCCAGGGTCTTGCCCGAGCCCGTCTTGGCCTTGCCGCAGACGTCGCGGCCGGCCAGCGCGTCGGCGATGGTCATGGCCTGGATGGCGAAGGACTCGGTGATCCCCTCGCGGGCCAGTGCGGCCGTCAGCTCGGGGGAGACGCCCAGCGCGTCGAAGGCGATGGGGAGGGGCTCGGGGGTGGAGTCGGTCGTGTCGAACGACTCGTTCGTCGTGAAGGACGTGGCGGTCAAGATGCTCCTGTCGAATTGCTGCTCGGGCATAGGTGGGTCTGCCTCGATGCAGCAACGAAAGAGGTTGACCCGCGAGCCGCCACGCGGCGCACTCGCAAGGAACAGGGTAGCGGGTGAATGGGTACGTACCGAACATGACCCGATTCGCGGACCTCGACACCATGCGCTCCGTCCTCAGCCTGCACACGTGGGCGGTGGTCGGCTGCTCGGACGATCCGGGGCGGGCCAGCCACGGCGTGGCGTCGTTCCTCCAGCGCAAGGGCCACCGGATCATCCCCGTCCACCCGGACTACGACGAGGTGTTGGGCGAGCGCTGCTACCCCACCCTGACCGACATCCCCGAGTCCGAGGGCGTCGAGGTGGTCGACGTGTTCCGGCGGTCCTCCCAGGCGGGCGTGCACATGGACGAGGCCGCGGCCATCGGGGCCAAGGCGGTGTGGACGCAACTGGGCGTGGTGGACTTCGCCGCCGCCGACCGGGCCGAGCGGGCCGGGCTGCTCGTCGTCATGGACCGGTGCCCAAAGATCGAGTATCGGCTCGCGGCCCGGTAGCGTTGCCGGGCCGTGCCCGTCCGCCATGACCTCCGCAACGTCGCCATCGTCGCCCACGTCGACCATGGCAAGACCACCCTCGTCGACGCCATGCTCTGGCAGTCCGGCGCTTTTCGCGCCAACCAGGACGTCAACGAGCGGGTCATGGACTCGATGGACCTGGAGCGCGAGAAGGGCATCACCATCCTGGCCAAGAACACGGCGGTGCGTCACGGCGGGGTGAAGATCAACATCATCGACACGCCCGGCCACGCCGACTTCGGCGGTGAGGTGGAGCGAGGCCTGACCATGGTGGACGGCGTGCTGCTGCTGGTCGACGCGTCCGAGGGCCCGCTGCCCCAGACCCGCTTCGTGCTGCGCAAGGCGTTGGAGCGGCACCTGCCGGTCGTGCTGGTGGTCAACAAGATCGACCGGCCCGACGCGCGCATCAAGGAGGTGGTGGACGAGGTCTACGAGCTGTTCTTGGACCTCGACGCCGACGAGCGCCAGATCGAGTTCCCCATCGTGTACTGCAACGCCAGGGCCGGTCGGGCCTCGCTCGACCCGGCCGACGCGGGGACCGACCTGGAGCCGCTTTTCAAGGTGCTGTTCGACCACATCCCGGCTCCGTCCTACGAGGACGGCCATCCGTTGCAGGCCCTGGTCACCAACCTCGACGCGTCGCCGTATGTCGGGCGACTGGCCTTGTGCCGGGTGCGCCACGGCGTGATCAAGCGGGGGCAGATGGTGGCCTGGTGCCGGGCCGACGGCAGCGTCGAACGGGTCAAGGTCAGCGAGCTGTACGTGACGGAGACGCTCGAACGGGTCACGGCCGATGAGGCCGGGCCGGGCGAGATCATCGCTATCGCGGGCTTGGCCGACGTGACCATCGGCGAGACCCTCGCCGATCCAGACGACCCCCGTCCCCTGCCCGTCATCACCGTCGACGAGCCCAGCCTGGGCATGACCCTTGGCATCAACACCGCGCCCCTGTCCGGGCAGGAGGGGTCGAAGCTCACGGCTCGTCTGCTCAAGAGCAGGCTCGACGCGGAGTTGGTGGGCAACGTGTCGCTGCGAGTGCTGCCCACCGAGCGGCCCGACACGTGGGAGGTGCAGGGCCGGGGCGAACTGCAACTCGCCGTGCTCGTCGAGATCATGCGGCGGGAGGGCTTCGAGCTGACGGTGGGCAAGCCGCAGGTGCTGACCCGGGTCGTGAACGGCAAGGTGCACGAGCCGGTGGAGCGGGTGTCGGTCGACGTGCCCGAGGACTTCCTCGGCATCGTCACGCAGTTGCTCGCCCTGCGCAAGGGCCGCATGGAGCACATGGTGAACCACGGGACCGGGTGGGTGCGCATGGAGTACCTCGTCCCTTCGCGGGGGCTGATCGGCTTTCGCACCGAGTTCGTGACCGAGACCCGTGGGACCGGCGTGCTGCACCACGTGTTCGAGAGGTTCGAGCCGTGGCACGGCGAGCTGCGCACCCGGCCGACCGGGTCGCTGGTGGCCGACCGACGGGGGCCGACAACGACCTACGCCCTGCTCAACCTGCAGGAGCGGGGGACCATGTTCGTCGGGCCTGGCGTCGAGGTCTACGAGGGCATGATCGTGGGCGAGAACGCCCGGGCCGACGACATGGACGTCAACCCGGCCAAGGAGAAGAAGCTCACCAACATCCGCAACTCTGCGGGTGAGGAGACGGTGCGGCTGATCCCGCATCGGCAACTGTCGCTCGAACAGGCGTTGGAGTTCATCCGCGAGGACGAGTGCGTGGAGGTCACGCCCGCTTCGGTGCGTCTGCGCAAGGTGGTGCTGGACTCCACCGAGCGAGGCCGCCGGGCCGCCCACGCCAAGCGGGCCCGCCTGGCCGACTCGCCCTAACAGCGCGCGGCCCACTCCGCGCCGCTTTCCCGCGCCCCCTTTGAGTCCGCCCGTCCGCGGTTTTCCGCATTTGGGCGCAGTTCCCGGCGAAAAGCGGCGGAAAGTACGCCCAAATGCGGCAGCGGCCCCGGTCCGCCCGGACGGTCAGCGGCGGGTGAAGCGGCGGAACCACCAGTTCGGGTCGCGGGCGTGGGCGTGGAAGTGGTCAGGAATCTGGCGCATGACCCGGTCGATCGAGAACCCGTCGGCCCCGAACCGAGCCGAAGCCACGCGGGTCAACGCGTCCAGCATGTGGGCCAACTCGTCCTCACCCGGCGTCACGCCATGCTGCTTCCACACCACCATGGGCACGTCGCAGATCTCGCAGTCGGCCACCCAGCACACGTCGTCCTCGTGGTGCCACGGCGTGATGCGAGCGGCCTCGCACAGCTCACACGCCACGGGTCACATGCCGTCGAGGGCGGCCCGCAACTCGCCTACCAACGCGCCCACCTGCTCGGGCGTGCCGCCGTCGAGAACCCGCCGCATCAAGGCGGACGCCACTACCACCCCGTCGGCTTGGCGCGCGGCCTCCACTGCGTGCTGTGCCGACGACACGCCGAAGCCGAGCAGCACCGGCTTGTCGGTGACGGCCTTGAGCCGCTTGGCCATCACGCCCGCGGACTCGGCCAGGCTGGCCCGCTCGCCCGTGATCCCCATGAGCGACACGCCGTAGACGAAGCCGCGGCTGCGCTCGCAGATCCGCACCAGGCGGTCGTCCGGCGTGACCGGCGAGGCCAGCAGCACGGTGGCGATGCCCGCGTCGTCAGCCGCTCGGGTCCAGTCGAGCGACTCCTCGAGCGGGATGTCGGGCACGATGGCGCCGGACACGCCCACGTCGGCCAGCGTGCGGGCGAAGCGCCGGTGCCCGGTCCGAAAGACGATGTTGTAGTAGGTCATGGCGACGAGCGGGACGCCCACGTCCAAGTCGGCGACCTGGGCCAGGATGCCGAGCGGCGTGGCACCGAGGTCGAGGGCCCGCTGCGAAGCCTCCTGAATGGTCGGCCCGTCCATCACCGGGTCGGAGAAGGGGATGCCGATCTCGATGGCGTCGGCCCCCGCCGCGGCCATGGCCCGCAGCACGTTCACCCAGTTCGACCCCAGGCCACCCGTCACGTAGGGAACCAGGAGCTTCTGGCCCGCGTCACGTCGGGCGCGCAGGTGCGCCTCCAAGTCGATCAGCGTGGTCATCCCAACAGCCCCATCACCTGTTCGGCGTCCTTATCGCCCCGGCCCGACATGGTGAGCATCACCGTCGACCCGGCGGGCAGCTCGTCGGTCCCCGCGGCCCGCACCAGCCAGGCCACGGCGTGGGCGGGCTCGAGCGCGGGGATGATGCCCTCGGTGCGGGCCAGCAGTTGCAACGCCTCCAGCACCTCGCCGTCGGCCGCGGCCACATAGCGGGCCCGCCCGATGGACGACAGGTAGGCGTGCTCGGGGCCGACGCCCGGGTAGTCGAGGCCGGCAGAGATGGAATGGGCCTCCAACACCTGTCCGTGCTCGTCCTGCAACAAGAACGACTTCGACCCGTGCACAACGCCAGGCACGCCATGACCGATGGCCGCCCCGCCCGCGGGCTCCACACCGATCAGCTTCGAGCGCGTGTCCACGAACCCTGCGAACGTCCCGGCCGCGTTCGATCCGCCGCCCACGCAGGCGACCACGTAGTCGGGGTCGTCGCCGTCGAGGATGGCGCGGCACTGATCCCTGGCCTCCTCGCCGATGATGCGCTGGAACTCCCGCACCATCCACGGATAGGGGTGCGGGCCCATCACCGAGCCGAGGCAGTAGTGGGTCGACTCGACCGACGCCACCCAGTCGCGCATGGCCTCGTTGATGGCGTCTTTCAAGGTGCGGCTGCCCGACCCGACCGGTCGCACCTCGGCGCCCAGCAGCTTCATGCGGAACACGTTCAAGGCCTGGCGCTCGACGTCGACCTCGCCCATGTAGACCACGCAGTCCAAGCCGAACAGCGCGCACGCCGTCGCCGTGGCCACGCCGTGTTGGCCCGCACCCGTCTCCGCGATCACCCGCTGCTTGCCCATGCGCCGGGTGAGCAGGGCCTGGCCGATGACGTTGTTGATCTTGTGCGACCCGGTGTGGGTCAGGTCCTCGCGCTTCAACAGCACGCGCACGCCGAGCCGCTCGGAGAGCCGGTGGCACTCGGTGACGGGCGTGGGCCTGCCCGCGTAGTCGCGCAGGATGCCGAAGTACTCGTCCCTGAACCCGGCGTCGGCCCACGCAGTGCGAAAGCCCGCCTCGAGCTCTTGGCACGCGGGCACCAGCGACTCGGGCAGGAACAGCCCTCCGAACTCGCCGAAGCGCCCGCCTTCTGCGGGCTCGGCCATGGCGGACACGGCTAGTCCTCCTGCCAGTCGTAGGGGGCGGCCTCGGCGCCTTCGTAGGCGGGCACCTCGGCGGCGCGGGCCGCGGCCACGAAGGCCCGCAGCTTGCGGGCGTCCTTGTGCCCGGGTGACTCCTCCACGCCGGTCACCACGTCCACCCCCCACGGGCGCACGCGGGCGATGGCCTCGCCCACGTTCTCGGCGTTGAGCCCGCCCGCCAACAAGAACCGCACGCCATCGGGCACTCCCTCGGCCAGCCGCCAGTCGAAGACCTGGCCGGAGCCAGGGCTAGGCGCGTCGAGCATGACGATGTCGGCGCCGTAGTCCTTGGCGTTGCGGATCAAGGGGTCGCCGGCGGTGAAGGCCTTGATCACCATGGGGACGCGCCGACGCACCCAACGGCAGTCGTCCGCGCTCTCGCGCCCGTGAAGCTGTGCGCCCTTGAGGCCGGCGCCGTTGACGATCTCGACGACGCGCTCGGGCGCGGCATCGCGGAACACCCCGACGGCGATGATCTCCGGCGGCAGCCTGCGCACGATGTCGCGGGCCACGGCGGGCGCGATCTGCCGCGGCGAAGGGGCGAAGATGAAGCCGAGCGCGTCGGCCCCCATGGCCACGGCCAACAAGGCGTCCTCCTCGCTGGTCGTGCCGCAGATCTTCACGAACACAGCCGCAGCTCCTTGAGAGCGGCCACCGGGTCGGCCGACGTCACCAGCGTCTCCCCCACCAGCACGGCGTGGTAGCCCCCTTCGGCCAGGCGCCGGGCGTCGGCCCCGGTCTTGATGCCCGACTCGGCCACCTTCACGACCACGCCGTCGGGGATGGCGGACGCGACCCGAACAGCGCGGTCGGTGTCGACCTCGAACGTCACCAGATCGCGCTGGTTGACGCCAATGAGATCGGCCCCTGCTTCCAGGGCGCGCTCCACCTCGGCCTCGTCATGGGCCTCGACCAATGCGTCGAGCCGGAGGTCGCGCGCCAGTTCGAGAAAGGCACGCAACTGGGCGTCGTCCAGCGCGGCCACGATCAGCAGCACGGCGTCGGCGCCCATCAACCGGGCATCGCACACGTCGGCCTCGCAGACGGTGAAGTCCTTGCGCAGCACCGGCAGGTCGGTGGCCGCCTTGGCCTCGGCCAAGTCGTCGGGCGACCCGCCGAAGAAGTCGCGGTCGGTGAGCACGGACAGGCAGGAGGCCCCGCCGTCCGCGTAGGACTTGGCCAGGACGCTGGGCACCAGGTCGGCATCGAGGTCGCCCTTGGACGGCGAGCGCCGCTTTACCTCGGCGATGACGTGCAGCCCGCCGTCCGGCGGCCCGGCCAGCGCGTTGCGAAAGCCCCGCGGCACGCCGGCCGCGGCCCGCGCCTCGTCCAGCCGCGCCACTCGGCCCGCGGCCGCGGCCCGGTGGGCGGCAAGAATCGTGTCGAGGTAGGTGCCCACAGTGCCCACGGTGGCCAGAAGGTTACCGGCCGTGCTCCCCCCGATCTTTTCCACAGCAGCAGGTGCTGTGGAAAAGTTGGAAGGGGGTGCGGGTGCGGGGCGGGCGGGTCAGTAGCCGAGGCGTTGCAGGGCTTTGGGCCTGCGCTGCCAGTCCTTGTCCACCTTGACGAACAGCTCGATGAACACGCCCGCGGCCAACTGTTCGCGCACGCGGGTGCCGACCTCTTTCAACACGGCCCCGCCCTTGCCGATCACGATCCCCTTCTGCGAGTCCCGCTCGACCAGGATCTCGCAGCGGATGCGGGGCCAGTCCCACTCCGTCACCCGGCAGGCGATGGAGTGCGGCACCTCCTCGCGGGTCACGGCCAGCAACTGCTCGCGCACCAGCTCGGCGACCCAAAAGGCCTCGGGCATGTCCGTCACCATGTCGTCCGGATAGAACTGCGGGCCTTCGGGCAGCCGCCCCACGATGGCGTCCACCAACTGCTCGACGCCCTCGCCGGTCTTGGCCGAGACCGGGTAGTAGTCGGCGAAGTCCCACTTGGCCGCGGCGGTCAACTGACCCAGCACGGTGTCGCGGGACGCGACGTCGACCTTGTTCAGCACCAGCAGCGAGTCGGGCGGTATGCGGCCGGCCACGAACTCGTCACCCCGGCCGACGGGCTGCGTGGCGTCGATCACGAAGCACACCACGTCGACCCCCTCAACCGACTGGGCCGCGGTCTCGTTGAGCCGCTCGCCCAAGAGCGTGCGGGGCTTGTGGATGCCGGGCGTGTCCACGAACACGACCTGCACATCGCCACTCGGCGCCCGTCGGTTGAGCACGCCCCGAACCTGCGTGCGCGTGGTCTGCGGCTTGTCCGACACGATCGACACCTTGATGCCGAGGATGCGGTTCAGCAGCGTGGACTTGCCCACGTTGGGCCGCCCGACCAGCGTGGCGAAGCCGGACTTCAAGACACCTCGGCCACGGACTGCTCCTCGGGCCGGGCCTCGATGCGGACCCGACCGATGCGCCTGCCCTGCACCTTCTCCGCGGCCAGTCGGTGTCCGTCGACCTCGGCTGCCTCGCCTTCGGCGGGCACGTGGCCAAGCAGGCTGAACAACAGCCCGCCGATGGTGTCCCAGTCGCCGGTGGGGAGGTTGGCGTGCAGCAGGTCGTTGACCTCGTCGATGGGCATTCGGGCGTTGACCCGGTAGATGCCGCCGGGCAGGCGCTCGATCTGGGCCTCCTCGACGTCGAACTCGTCGACGATCTCGCCCACCAACTCCTCGATCAAGTCCTCCAACGTGACCAGCCCCGCGGTGCCGCCGTACTCGTCCACCACGATGGCCATGTGGAACTTCTCGTGCTGCATCTCGCGCATCAACTCGTTGACCCGCTTGGTCTCGGGCACGAAGTGGGCGTCGCGCACGAGTTGGCGCACGGGCTCGCCGGTGCGGCCCTCGCGCTCGGCCCGCATCAAGTCCTTGGTGTAGACGACCCCGATGATGTCGTCGATGCCCTGCTCGAACACGGGGATGCGGCTGTAGCCGGCGGCGATGGCGACCTCCATCACGTCGCCCACCATGCCGCCGCCCTCCACGGCCACCATGTCCGGCCGGGGGACCATGACCTCGCGGGCCACGGTGTCGCCGAACTCGATGATCGAGTGGATGAGGGCCCGCTCCTCCCGCTCGATGATCTCGTCCTCCAAGGCCACGTCGACCGTGGCCAACAGCTCCTCTTCTGAGACGAACGGGCCCTGCTTCAACCCCCGGCCCGGGAGGATGACGTTGGCCAGTCCGATGAGCCCGCTGGCCAGCAACCGCACGGGCGGGAAGCTGGCGATGGCCGACACGATGGGCGCGCTCAACAAGGCGGCCCGCTCGGTGTGCTGGATGGCCCACGTCTTCGGGGCGGCCTCGGCCAGCACGAAGATGACCACGGCCTCGACGATGAGCCCGATGATCAGCCCGGTCGCCTTGTAGCGCTCGGTCACCAGGCCGAGCAGGGTGCCCGCGGCCAGATGGCAGATGAGGACGAGGAACAGCACCGGGTTCAAGAAGCGCTCGGTGTGCTCGGCCAACCGCACCAACAAGCCCGCGCCCCGACGGCCCTCCTCGGCCAAGGTGATGGCCTTGATCCGGTTGATGCGGGTGAGGGCCGTCTCGGCCATGGCGAAGAACCCGGCCACGACGATCAAGCCCGCGATCGAGGCGATGATGATCCAGTCGCCTGACCTCATGGCCGCCTCACGACCGGGGCTCGGACGGGCCAGTGGCGCCGGACCCGCCGCCCGCGCCGGGCACACCGGGCACACCGGGCACGCCGGTGGCGCCGGGCGCGTGGAACTGGGCCAGCAGCTCCTGCTCGCGCTTTTCCATGGCCGTGGCCTCTTCGTCGTCCACGTGGTCCATGCCCATGAGGTGGAGGATGCCGTGGACAACGAGCAGGGCCAGCTCGTCTTCGTAGGTCGCGGCCCGGTCGTCGTGCAGGCCCTCGGCCACGTTGCGGGCCGCCACCGCAGGGCAGATGACGATGTCGCCCAACAGGGTGGGCAGGTCGCTCGGCTCGGTGGGCATGTCACCCGGTCCGCTGCCGCCCGAGTCCGGCGAGCGCCCCCCTTCCAGCGGCTCCTCGTCGATGGGGAACGACAGCACGTCGGTGGGCCCGTCCTTGCCCGCGAAGCGCTTGTTGAGATCGGCGATGGCCTGCTCGTCCACGAACAGGATGGACAGCTCGGCGTCGCCCCGCACCCCCTCCGCGGCCAACACCTTCTCGGCCAGGAGGATCAGGCCCATGGTGTCGACCGGGTGGGTCGGCCCCTGCTCGTCTGCCGCGAAGACCTCAACGGCCACGGGGCACCCCGCTCACGGCTTCATCCCGCGCGACTGGGCCTGCTCGTAGGCGTTCACGATGTCCTGCACGATGCGATGGCGGACCACGTCCTTGGCGCCCAGCCGCACGAAGGCCAGGCCGTCGATCCCGGTCAGCACCTGCTCGATGTTGATGAGGCCCGACTTGTCGCCCGCCAAGTCGATCTGGGTCACGTCGCCGGTGACCACGGCCTTGGAGCCGAAGCCGATGCGGGTGAGGAACATCTTCATCTGCTCGGGCGTGGCGTTTTGAGCCTCGTCCAAGATGATGAAGCTGGAGTTCAAGGTGCGCCCGCGCATGAAGGCCAGCGGTGCCACCTCGATGCGCGAGTTCTCGATCAACCGCTGCGCGCCCTCGGGCGTGAGCATGTCGTAGAGGGCGTCGTACAGGGGCCGCAGGTACGGGTCGATCTTGGCCATGATGTCGCCGGGCAGAAAGCCGAGCCGCTCCCCTGCCTCCACTGCGGGCCGGGTCAGGATGATGCGCTCCACCTGCTTGGCCTGAAGGGCCTGCACGGCCAAGGCCACGGCGAGATACGACTTGCCCGTGCCCGCCGGGCCGATGCCGAAGGTGATGACGTTTTGCTGGATGGCGTCGGTGTAGCGCTTCTGCCCACTGGTCTTGGGCCGCACGCTGCGACCCCGCGACGACCGCAACACCTCCGCGCTCAAGACCTCGGAGGGGCGCTCGTCGGCCTTCACCATCTCGATGCTGCGGTTGAGGTTGGCGGGATCGAGCAGCTCGCCCCGTTCGAGCATGACGCGCAGTTCCTCGAACAAGCGGGCGGCCCGACCTGCGTCGTCGCCCACCAGGTTGATCTCGTTGCCCCGCACGTGAATGGTCGTGGCGGGAAAGGCGTCCTCAATGAGGCGCAGCAACTCGTCTCGCTGGCCGAGAAGGCCGGCCATGAGGTGGTTGGGGACGGAGACGGTGACCTGGGTCGACACGGAGCGTTCTGGCAAAAGCGTAGGCCGGCCGGATCAGCCCGGCGGCCATCCCATCGTGCGCCCGCCGATGACGTGCAGGTGCAGATGGGGAACGGAGTTGAGGGCGTCGTCGCCCACGTTGAACACCAGGCGGTAGCCGCTCTGGTCGATGCCCTCCTTGCGGGCCACCTCCTGGGCGGTCAGCACCATCTCGGCCAGCGTCTCGGCATGCGACCCGTCGATGGCGTGGGCGTCGTCGATGTGCTGGCGCGGGATGACGAGCACGTGGGTCGGCGCCGCGGGCTGGATGTCGCGGAACGCGTACGTCCGCTCGCTGGACGCGACCTCTTGCGACGGGACGTCCCCGGCGAGGATCTTGCAGAACAGGCAGTCGGTCACGGCGCCATGACGCTACTGGCCCGACTGAAGGGCATGCTCGGCCCAGTACCGGACCAGTTGATGAGGGTCGTGCTCCTGCACCCGCGTCAACTCGGCCCGCACCCGCTCGTCGCCCGCATGGCGGGTGAGGCACCGCGCCGCCGACGCCCGCCGACCCCAGTCGTCCGACCGCAGCGCAGCCAACAGCGGTCCCACCACCTCGGGCCTGTCCATGGTCCCGAAGCCCTCCACCACCAACGGGTGCGACCACCATTCTGGTTGGTTGAAGGCGTCGAGGAAGGCCTGGGGCGCGGCCGACGCCAGCCGGGCCACCGCCTCGGTGGTGTTGTCGATCACGTCCCGGATGGCCATTCCGCCCGCACCCCTGGTGATCGGGACACCGCTTTCGAGCACGTCTTTGAGGTACCGCACGGCCTCGTCGCCCGCGGCCGCCCAGCGCTCCATGGCCTCAGGCGAGCCATCCTCCAAGGCCGCCTCCCAACGGCCCTCCAACTCGTCCTCGTCCACCCCATTACCCTCGCACGACCGTGGACGAGTTGTCGGACGACCTGGCCGCGTGGGAGGGCGCGGGCGCCCGGGCCCGGGAGCGGTCCTTGCGCCGACAGGCCGAACAGTCGGCCACGTTGGCGGGGGTGCTGCTGGACCTGGCCGAGCGCGGGTCGGACGTGGCCGTTCGAGTGGTCGGCGCCGCGGGCTTGCGCGCGGGCCGCATCAGCGCTGTAGGCACCGACTTCTTCGTGCTGGGCCCGTGCTACATACCGATGGCCGCGGTCGCATCCGTTCGCGCGTCGGACGGGACCACGGTGTCGGGGGGCAGGGTCGTGCCGCAGGACTCGATGGTGACGTTGACGTTGGCCT
Source organism: Acidimicrobiaceae bacterium (assembly GCA_030837965.1). GTDB lineage: Bacteria > Actinomycetota > Acidimicrobiia > Acidimicrobiales > JAUTXP01 > JAUTXP01. Next base: position 26,570 of record JAUTXP010000017.1, read on the forward strand.
CGGCCTTGGCCGAGCTGGCCGAGGAGCGGCCGCCTGTTTCGATCGCTCTCGACGGCGGCGACGCGGTGCAGGGCGAGTTGCGGGCCGTGGGTGACGGCGTGCTGTCCATCGGCTCGGACCAGTGGGTCGCGCTCGACGCGGTGCGCGTCCTAACCCTCGTCTGAGTAGTCGGTGAGGTCGCGGGTCGCGGGATAAAGGTGTTCGAGCGTGCCGGGCTCGATGCGGGACCGGTCGAGGAAGGCGGTGATGTCCTCTTCCTTCATGCGGATCACGCGGCCGATCTTGTAGGCCGGGATCTGGCCCTCGTCGATCAGGCGGTAGAGGGTGCGCAGCGTGATGCCCAGGCGCTCGCGGACCTCCGTGGTGCTGAGCCAGCCGCTCCTGCCCCGCATGGTCGGCATCGTAACCCCTGCCTCCTTCGACCATGGCACCTCATGGCCCGTGGTGCATTCCTACCCCCAAATGGGGGGAACTGCGCCTCCTCGAAAGGAAGCCGATCGTCATACTGCGAATTCGGGGCGTCGTGGTCGACACCCTCATCAGTTCGCGGCGCGCGCCCGAGGCCGGCGCCGAGGCGGTTCCGCCCGTCCACGTTGTTCGCAGACGCCGGCCGTTGCCCGGCGGGCGGGCGGCCATGGGCGGACTGCTGGTTGCCGTCGCCGCGGTCGGCACCTTCGCGGCGGCGAGCGGCGCAGCGGCCGACCCCCGTCGTCCCTACGTCGTGGCGCGAGGCGACTTGGCCGTGGGCCACCGGGTGACGCGAGCCGACTTGGCCGCGGGCCGCATGGACATCCCCGACTTCCTGCGGGGTCGGGCCTATCGAGCAGACCAGGCGACCGCTTTGGTGGGCGCGGTCGTCGTGGCCCCGGTGGCGCGCGGCGAGTTGGTGCAACGCAGCGCGGTGGCGCGCCGCGGGAGTGGGTCGGCAGGTGGGGCGACGGGCCCGGCCGCCAGCCGCCAGGTCTCGTTTCCCATCGACCCGGCCCGGGCCGTGGGCGGCGAACTGCAAGCGGGCGAGTTCGTCGACGTGTTGGCCACCTATGGCGGCTCGACCGACGGCTACACCGTGACCGCGGTGCGCGCCGCGCGCATCGCCGGGGTCCGCGACAGGGGCGGCCTGGCGGGCGGGGACAGCCTGGTGCTCACTCTGGACGTGCCCAGCGCGGCCACGGCCATGGCCGTGGCCCACGCCGTGGACGCCGGTCACGTCACCATCGTGCGAACTGGTCCGCCCACGCCCGACGAGCCCGCGTCCACGCCGTATCGGACCCCGCCCTCGGCCTGATGCCCGACCGCTTCGTGCTGCTCGGGCTTGCACCCGCACGGGCCGAGTGGTTCCGCGCCGTAGGCCACTGGTGCAACGCGGCGTCGGTCCCGGCCGAGTTCGTGAAGTGCGTCTCGGTCGAGCAGGTGCGCGCCCAGTTGGCATCGGGCCGGCCCTTCTCGGCCGTCGTGGTGGACGGGGCCACACCGGGCCTCGACAGGGACTTGGTCGACGCGGCCGCGGCGGCGACCGTGCCCGTGCCCGTGCTGGTGGTGGACGACGGCCGGCGCAGGCCGTGGCCCGACGTGGGCGCGGCTGCGGTCCTGCCGCCGGGCTTCGGCCCCGACCACCTGTTGGACGCGCTGGCCGCGCACGCCTCGCCGGTGGGCGCGGTGCTGGTGTCGTCCGCGGTGGACGACGGTCGTGCGGGCGGTGTCGGCCGCGGCGGCAGGACCGACGTCGGCGGCCAAGGGCGCGTCCTCGCCGTGTGCGGGCCAGGCGGCACCGGCGCGTCGACCATGGCCATCGCCTTGGCCCAGGGCCTGCCCGGCCCGGTGCTGTTGGCCGACCTGGCCCTGCACGCCGAGCAGGCCATGCTGCACGACGGGCGCGACGTGGTGCCCGGGGTGCAGGAGTTGGCCGAGGCGTTTCGCACCCGCCGCCCCTCGACGAACGAGGTCCGAGGTTTGGCCTACCGCGTCGAGGAGCGGGGCTACGACCTGTTGCTCGGCCTGCGTCAGGCCCGGGCATGGAGCGGCGTGCGGCCTCGGGCCTTCGAAGCCGCGTTCGAAGGCCTGCGGGCCGCGTGGCCGACGGTCGTGTGCGACACCGACGCCGACGTGGAGGGCGAGCGCGAGTGCGGTTCGGCCGACGTGGAGGACCGGCACATGATGGCTCGCACCTCGATGGCGCGGGCCGACGTGGTGGTGGTCGTGGGCCTGCCCGGTATGAAGGGGCTGCACGCCATGGTGCGGGTGATCGAGGATCTGGTGTCCTTCGGCGTGAGCGGACGCCGGGTGATCCCGGTAGTCAATCGGGCACCCCGCTCGCCGCGGGCCCGGGTCGAGATGGCCACCGCGTTGGGCGGGCTGGTGCGCTCGCCGTTGGCCGGTCCTGTGTTCGTGCCCGATCGCAAGGTGGACGACTTGTTGCGCGACGGCGCCCGCCTGCCGCCGGTGCTCACCGCGCCGGTGGCGGCTGCCTGTTCGGCCGTGCTGTCGCGCGTCGGCCCTCGCCGGCCGGCGCCCACCGAGCCCACCCTGATCGCGCCTAGCTCGCTCGGATCATGGGGCGCGGGGTGAGGTCCGTCGAGACCGGCTGGGTCAACCCGTTGGTCGAGATCGAGCGGGCCGTGCAACTGCGGGCCAAGGACTCGTCGCTCGACATGTCGTCGGCCGCGGGTCAGGCCGCCTTGCGGGTGCTGGTGGAGCGCGAGGTGGCGACGTGGTCGCAGGACTTTGCCCGAGGTCTGCGCACTGTCGATCTGGCCGACCCCGCGCTGGTGGCCGAACGGGCCTTTCGCAACCTGGCGGGCTACGGCCCGTTGGCCCCGCTGCTGGCCGACGACGACGTGTGGGAGGTCATGGTCAACGGGCCCGACGCCATCTTCGTCAAGCGCCACAAGGGTCCGAGCGGCTATCACGACGAGGTCTTCCACGACGACGAGCACGTGGTCCGGACGCTGACCAAGATCCTGGACGACGCGGCCGCGTCGCATCGCAAGCTCGACCCGGCCGAAGGCCTTCAGGACGCCCAGTTGGACACCGGGGCGCGGCTGCACATCGTGCACGGCGACATCGGCAGAGACGGCCACGTCCTCGTCAACATCCGCAAGTACACGGGGCTCGCGTTCCGCAGCTTGGACGAGTTGGTGGGCATGGACATGCTCGACCATCGGGTGGCCGCCTTCTTGCGGGCGTGCGTGCGCGGCCGGGCGTCGATCGTGTTCGCGGGCCCGCCCGGCGCGGGAAAGACCACGCTGCTCACCTGTTGCGCGGCCGAACTGGACCCTTCGTTGCGGGTGGTCGTCGCCGAGGAGGTCTTCGAGACCGACCTGCCCTTGCCCAACGTGGCCCACATGCAGACCCGCCCGGCGAGGGTGGACAGGCCCGAGGTCGACCTGCGCCGGCTGGTCGCCGGGTTCCTTCGGATGGCACCGGACGTGGCCATCGTCGGCGAGGTGAGGGACAGAGAAGCCTTGCCGTTGCTGCTCACGCTTTCATCCGGGGTGAAGGGCTTCACCACCATCCATGCCGGGTCGGCCCGCCAGGCCCTGACCCGCTTGCGCTTCATCTGCCAACTGGCCGACACGCGCAGCGAGCTTCCCCTCGCCGCGTTGAACGCGTTGGTCACCGAGGCCATCGACGTGGTGGTCCACTGCGCACGGGTCAGCGGACGGGTGCAGGTGACCGAGGTGGTCGCAGTCGAGGACCTGCAAGGCGGGATGGACGCCGCGGGGTTCACCGTCACCGAGGTCTACCGGCGGCCTCGGGCCGACGGGCCGTTGCAGTGGACGGGCACCATCCCCGTGCGGGTGGCCCGGCTGCTGGAACAGGCCGGGTACGACGTGCGCACGCTGCTGGACGAGACGGCCGCGCTTCGATGACTGCGGTGTTGCTGGCGGCGATGGCCGCGTACGGCGTGTTCCTGGTCTATACGGCGTGGGCCTTCGGGTGGCGGGGCCTCGGGATGGGGCCGTCTGTGCAGGCGGCCCGCCGCGTGCGAGAGGCGCGGATGACGGGCGTGCCCTTGCGCTCAGTGGCGGGTGTGAGCGGCGTCTCGGCTGCGGTCGGCGCCTTGATCGGCATGGTGGTGTTCGGCGGTCCGTTGCCCGCCCTCGCGGCTGGCTTGTTTGCGGCCACCTTCCCGGTGGCATCGACCCGGGCCCGTCTCGATCGGGCCCGGGCCGACGCCCGGGACGCGTGGCCGCGGCTCATCGAGGAGATCAGGCTGCAGACCGGGGCACTGGGGCGGTCGATCCCGCAGGCCTTGTTCGAAGTGGGCAAGCGGGCGCCCGAGCCCATGCGCCCTGCATTCGCAATGGCCGAGCGCGAGTGGCTGTTGTCGACCGACATCGAGGAGACGGTGCGGGTGTTGAAGCGGGAGTTGGCCGACGCCACCGCCGACTCCACGCTGGAGACGCTCCTGGTCGCGCATCAAGTGGGCGGCTCCGACGTGGACCGCAGGCTGGCCGCATTGGTCGAGGACCGGGTGCAGGACCTGCAAGGCCGCAAGGACGCACGGGCCAAACAGGCGGGCGTGCGCTTCGCCCGGCGGTTCGTGTTGATCGTGCCCGCGGGGATGGCGTTGGCAGGCTTGTCCATCGGCACGGGCCGCGCCGCGTATCAAACGGCATCCGGGCAACTGGCCGTGGCCGTCGGGCTGGGTGTAGTGGCGCTGTGTTGGATCTGGGCAGGCCACCTGATGCGACTCCCGGTCGAGGAGCGCGTCTTCGATGCATGAGGCATCCCTTTTCTTGCTGTCAGTCGCAGTGCTCTGGGTCGGGGCCACGTTGCTGTTGAGCGAGCTTCGGTGGTTCGCCCGCGTGCCGTTGGTCGAGCGGCTGCGGCCCTATGCGCCCGGCGGGATGGCGGCCGGGCGAGCGGCACCGAAGCGGGCGTTGTCGGCCGAGTCGTTCCGCGATGTGCTGGGGCCGTTGGCGCAACGTCTGGGCGAGCGGGTGGCCCGTTTGTTCGGCGTGAGCGAGCAGACCGGGCTGCGTTTGGAGCGGATGCACTCGGACCTCGACGCCACTGGGTTTCGCGTGCGGCAGGTGGGCTGGGCCGTCGCGGGGTTGGGTCTGGCGGGCGGGTTCGTGGGCGCCGTGCGCCCGTCCCCTGGACTGTCGCTGCTTTCCTTGCTGGGCGGGCCGTTGCTGGCCTTCTTGGTGCAGGAGCAGCGGCTGGCCGCCGCTTCGTCGCGGTGGCAACGGCGCGTCTTTCTCGAACTGCCTGTGGTCACCGAGCAGTTGGCCATGTTGTTGTCGGCCGGGTATTCGCTGGGCTCCGCGCTCCAGCGCGTGTCGGCGCGGGGCCGGGGCTGTTGCGCGGCCGACTTGCGGCGTGTGGTGCTTCGGGTCCGACAAGGCCTGTCCGAGGCCGAGGCGTTGCGGGAGTGGGCCGCGGTGGCGCGCGTCGACGCCGTCGACCGGTTGGTGCCGCTCCTGGCGTTGAACAGGGACGCGCCAGACCTGGGCAGGCTGCTGTCCGCCGAGGCCAGATCGGTCCGCAAGGACGTGCAGCGCGAGTTGGTGGAGGCCATGGACCGTCGGGGCCAGGCCGTCTGGATCCCTGTCACGGTGGCCACCTTGGTGCCGGGCGTGATCTTCCTGGCCGTCCCCTTCCTCGAGGCCTTGCGCCTCTTCTCCGGTTCCTAGACAGACGTTCATTGGCAATAGGCGAAAGGGCGTGGCGAAGTGATGGATGAGCAGTTGTTGCGGGCGTGGGTGTGGCAGACCACGTTCCGGCATGTGGTCGGCGGTCGTGTCCGGGCCGCGTTGGTGCGCGACGAGACGGGCGAGGGGGTGATCTCGGCCGCCATCGCCGTGCTGGTGATGGCCTTCCTCGGCGTGTTGATGTGGCAGCTCTTCGGCGACACCCTCCGCAAGGCCAACGGCAACGTCAACACCCGGCTCGACCAGTTGAAGTGAGTCGACCAAAAGTTGAACGCGGCGACGGCGATGCAGGCGCGGGCGTTGTGTCCACTGTCTTCGGTGTGTCCATCTTCTTGGTCTTCATGCTGTTCGCGGCCCAGTTGCTGCTGGGGCTGTACGCCGAGTCGGTGGTGGGCGCGGTGACGTTCGACGCGGCCAAGACGGTGGCGGGGGCGAATTCGATCGACGACCCTTCGGCTCCGGCGCGGGCCGACGTTGCCGCCCGCCGGCGCTTGGGCCGTCTGGGCGACGGGGCCGCCTTCGACTGGGCCGTGTCCGACGACGCCGTGCGGCTCACCGTGCGCGTGCGTCGGCCGCCGGTGTTGCCCGGGCTGCTGCCCGACGTGCGCGGGCCCATCGTGCGGCGGGTCCGGGTGCGCGCTGAGCGGGTCCGATGAGCTGTCGGCCGTGGCCGAGGCATGGGCATCGGCGTCGGCATCGGCGGGACGAGGCTGGGTTCGCGGGCGGGCTCGACGGCTTGGTGTTCGGCGTCTTGGTGTTCGTATTCGGGACGCTGGTGGTCGTCAACGCGTGGCAGGTGGTCGACGCCAAGTTCGCGGCCGCGTCCGCGGCGCGCGAGGCAGCCCGCACGTATGTGGAGGGCCGCGACACGGACGGGGCGGCAAGGTCGGCCGTGGTCGCGGCGGATGAGGCCATCGTTGGGCACGGCCGCTCGTTGGAGCGGGCATCGGTGTCGTTGGTGTCGGGCGGCTTCTCCCGGTGCAGGCGGGTGGTGTTCGAGGCGCGCTATCGAGTCCCGCTGTTGCTGGTGCCCGTCGTCGGCTCGTTCGGAGACGGGTTCACCGTCAGCGCGCGCCATGCCGAGGTGGTCGACCCCTACCGGTCAGGCCTGTCGGGTGCGGCCGACTGTGGGTGATCGCGCCGACGCCGAGGCAGGCAGCGTCTTGGCCCTGGTGCCCGCTGCGGTGTTGGTGCTCGTGGTGCTCGGCGCCATCGCCGTCGACTCGGCCTTGGCCTTCCTCGGCCAGCGCGAGGTGTCGAACGCCGCCGCGGCCGCGGCCAACGACGCCGCCACCGCCGCCCTTTCGGACCGCCTGTTCTACCGGGGCGGCGAGGGCCGGGCCGCGGGCGCGCTGGCCGTCGACCTGGGCCGGGCACGAGAGGTGGCCAGCCGGTCGATTGCGGCCCGGTCGTCGCGCGGCGTCGAGGTGACGGGTGTCGACGTGGAGCCTGCCGAAGGCGGCCGCGGCGTGTGCGTCACGGTCCACGGCCGGGTGCCGTACGTGTTCGCCCGGTCCGTGCCACTCGTCGACCACTGGGCCGCGGTCACCGGCCGGGCGGGCGCGGTGGCGGTGGCCGGGGACGAGGGCGAGGGCGCGGTCGGGGGCGAGGGACAGGCCGGCGTGCGAACCGACTGCTGAATTTCAGCCCGAAATGCGTTGCGCGGCAGTGAGATGTCGTGCTATTTCATGTCTTGTGCTGTTGCTCGATGCGTTCCCGGTACTAGATGTGGAGGAGGTGGCCGACGTGGGCCGCGTCGTCGCCTTCGCCTTGGCGCGCGAGCACGCGGCTGGTCGGGCTCACGGCGCGGTCGACGCCGACCACCTCCTGATCGACGCCTCGGGCGCGGTCACCCTGGCGCCCTCCGGCGTGGCCATCGGCGGCCAGGCCCGAGCCGAGGACGACGTGCGGGCCTTGGGCGACCTGCTGTTCGACCTGTTGGCCGGCGCCGGTCCCGGCGAGAGTGGGGCTTCGCTCGGCGCCCATTCGGCGCCGAACACGTGGCTGCGCCGGGTGCGGGCGGCCGGGCGCGGGGTGGTGGGCCGTCGTCCGGTGCCATCGCGAATAGCGCCCTCTCCCGCCGAGGCCTTGACCGCCATCGCCCGCCAAGCGTGTCCGCCGGACGGGGCCACGCCGCCATCCGCCGCCACCATTGCCGCACTCATCGCCCTTCGCGTCCCTGGCGCCCGTCCTCCCGGCCGGCGACCGCCGTCGCCTGACCCTGCCCTCGGTCAGGCGGCGGTCGCCGCGCCCAGTCCGCCGAGCCACCAGCCGCCCGTACCTGGGCCTCGCCTGCTCGGCGCCGCGTGTGCCGTCCTGTTGGCCTGCGTCGGCGTTTTCGCCTTGGCGTCGTTGCACCGCCGCGCTCAGAGGGTCGACCAGGCCGGGCCCGTGGGCCTGGGCGTCGAAGCCGCAGCCGGTCCGCCTCCGTCGGCGGCCATGCCCACCAGGGTGTGGCCTGCCGTCGACTTTCATGACGGTGTCCTCACCACCGGGGCCGGGCGCTTCACCGTGGGCCGTGCAGGCGACGTGGTCATAGCCGGCGACTGGCTCTGCGCCCGCACATCCGTGCCCGCGCTGTTGCGGCCGGCGACCGGGGAAGTGTTCGTCTTCGACCGCTGGCCCGCGGCGGACGAGGACGTGCCCAGCCGGCCGGCCGGCGTCGTGCCCGGCGCCACCGGACTGCGAGCGAGGGGCGACGCGGGCCGAGGCTGTCCGGCGTTGGTGGCGGTCAAGGCGGACGGGACCACCGTTCCCGTCGAGGTGCCTTCGCTGGGTGACGGTCGGGAGGCGGGCCCATGACCACCGTCTCCGTGTCGGGCCGCTTGCGCCGGGCCATGTCGTCGCATCCGACGGTCGGGTCGGTCGCCGCATTGGCGGGCTGGTGCGCCATGTTGGCCGGCGCCGTGGTCGTGCTGACCCGGGCGGGGGCTCGACTGGGCGCGCCGCCGTGGCCGCCCGCGGCGTGGTCGGGCTGGGTGGACGGCCACGATCCTGGGCTGGTCGCGTTCGCGGTGCTCAGGCTGGGGGCACTGGCCCTGGCCTGGTATCTGGCGGGCGCCACCGTCCTCGGGCTGTTGGCCCGACTGAGCCGGTTGCCCGCCCTGATCCGTGCCGCCGACCTTGTGACCATCCCGCCGGTCCGACGCGTCCTGCACGCGGCCCTCGGCGCCACCCTCGCTGTCGCCGCCTCCACCGCACCGGCTGGCGCCGCCCTCGGGCCGTCCCCACCTGCGGTTACCGCGTCCTCGAACCCACCCGTTGTCCCACCGGCCCCCGAGCCCGCCGCGCCCGGCCCGCCCGCCGCCATTCCCGGCCAGCCCGCCACGCCCGACCCGCCCGTCCTCCGCCGTCTCCCCGACGCCGCCCCGAACCCATCCGGGCCCGCTGACACCGGGACCACCACCGAGCCTGCCGCCCTGCCCGAGCCCGACCCTCCCGTCCTCCGCGGCCTCCCCGACCCCGCCCCGAACCCATCCGCGCCCGACGCGTCCGACCCGCCCGTCCTCCGCCGCCTCCCCGACCCCGCCCCGAACCCATCCGCGCCCGCTGGCACCGGGACCACCGGCCCGCCTACCGCCCCGC
>JAUTXP010000080.1 GCA_030837965.1 Acidimicrobiaceae bacterium
GCTGGGCCCGGCTGTTCGGCGACGCGACGGCGTACGTCGGAGCGGCGTCCGGGGTGCCGGGCGTGACCGTCGACGGCGCGCGGTGGCTCGCGGAGCGCGGCGTCGTCGCGACCGGCTCGGACACCACGGCCTACGAGCAGATCCCGGCCGGTGCGGGACATCGCGTGCTGCCGGTGCACCGGGTGCTGCTCGTCGAGCACGGCATCCACATCGTGGAGCACCTCGCGCTGGAGGACGCCGCGGAGGCCGGCCTCGGGGAGTTCCTCGCGGTGTTCGCGCCGCTGCGGATCGTCGGCGGCACGGGTGCGCCCGTGCGCCCCCTCGCGGTGGTGGCGGCATGACCTCCATCGTGACGCTCACTCCCGCCCAGCGGATCGGCGAGGTCGCCGCCCGCATCGCGCGGGACGGGATCGGCCCGGACCTGGCCGACGACCTGGTGGCCCGCACCGTCGACGTCCTCGGCAACTGCCTCGCCGCCACCCGCGAGGCGCCGGCGCGGATCGTCGGTGCCGTCGTGGGGGAGTGGGGCGGAACCGCTGTCGCGACGGCCGTCGGCCGGCCGGACAGGCTGCCCGCCCCGTCCGCCGCGCTGGTCAACGGCACGCTCGCGCACAGCCTGGACTTCGACGACACCCACCTCCCCTCGGTGCTGCACCCGTCGGCCGCGGTCGTCCCCGCCGCGCTGGCGGTGGCCGAGCGGGTCGGGGCGAGCGGCCCGGCGATGCTGGCCGCCGCGGCCGTCGGCATCGAGGTGACCTGCCGCCTCGGGATGGCCGGCTACGACGAGGAGCTCGGCAACTCCGTGTTCTTCGAGCGCGGCCAGCACGCCACTGCGATCTGCGGGGCGGTCGGCGCCGCCGTCGCGGCGGGCATGCTGTCCGGCCTGGACGAGGACGGGCTGACGTCCGTCATCGGGATCGCCGCCAGCATGGGCTCGGGGGTCATCGAGGCCAACCGGACCGGCGGCACGATCAAGCGGGTGCACTGCGGCTGGGCCGCCCACGCCGGCGTCGTCGCCGCGGACCTGGCCCGGCACGGGCTGACCGGCCCGCCGACGGTGATCGAGGGCCGCTTCGGTTTCCTGCAGGCCTTCTGCGGGGACCGGGTGCACGTCGAGCGGGTCACCGACGGCCTCGGCGAGGACTGGGAGACGCTCGGTGTGTTCGTCAAGCCGTACCCCTGCAACCACTTCACCCACGCGGGGATCGACGCGGCGCTGGCCCTGCGCGCCCGCGGGATCGATCCCGCGTCGATCCGCGCGCTGACGCTCGGCGTGCCCGCCCCCGTCCTGCGCACCATCGCCGAGCCGCCCGAGGAGAAGGCCCACCCGCGCTCCGGCTACCACGCCGCGTTCAGCGGGCCCTACACCGTGGCCGCCGCGCTGCTCGGCGGCGGCGGGCTCGGGGTGTTCCACGAGGACTTCACGGACGCCGCGGCCGCCGACCCGGCGCGGCTCGCCCTGGCCGCGCGCGTCCGCTGCGTCGCGGACGACGAGTCCACTGCGATCTTCCCGCGCCAGTTCCCGGCGGTGCTGACGGCGGAGCTGGCCGACGGCAGCACGGTCACCGAGCGGGTCCGGGAGAACCGCGGCGGGCCGCAGCGCCCGCTGTCCGACGCCGAGGCGTCCGCGAAGTTCACCGGGAACGCGGCCCGCGCCCTGGTGCCCGGGGCGGCGGAGGAGCTCGTCGCGGCGGCGTGGAGCCTGCGGGAGGGCGGCCGGAGCGTGGCCGACGTCCTCGCCCGACTGCGCGACCCACAATTGTTCCTTTCAGCGGAACAATAGGTTCGGGAATCATTTCTGTAACGTTCCTAATCGTTGACCTTACGAGGAAATGTCGAGAGAATTGCGGGAGGGAACGTCACGGCATTTGTTCCGCTGACAGGAACAACGCCACGCAATGGTCCGGCAGTCGGCCGGACCACCGGATCCGAGGAACACGTCATGCAGAGTCGCACCACGAGGAGTCGCTTCCGGAGGGTGACGATCGGACTGGTCGTCGCGCTCATCGTCATCAACTACGTGGACCGCAGTGCCATCTCCTACGCGGTGGAACCGCTCGAGAAGGCGTTCGGGATCACCACCGCGCAGTACGGATTCATCAGCAGCATCTTCTCCGTCGGCTACATGGTCTTCGCGTTCCTCTCCGGGCCGCTGGTGGACCGCTACGGGCCCCGCCGGATCCTGCTCACCGCGATCGGGCTGTTCTCGGTGTCCGTCGCGCTGATCCCCGTCGCGGGCACCTTCGCCGGCCTGCTCCTCGTCCGGCTGCTGCTGGGCATCGGCGAGTCGCCCGCGTTCCCCGCCGCCACCCGGACCGTCAGCCGCTGGCTGCCCGCCCGGGAGCGGGGCATCGCGCTGGCGCTCTGCGGCGGCGTGGCCGTCGCCGGCAGCCTGCTGATCTCCGGGCCGCTGCTGACCTGGCTGATCGGCTGGCTGGGCTGGCAGGGCATGTTCTGGACGATGGCGGTGCTCGGCATCGTGTGGGCCGCGTTCGCCGTCGTCCTGCTCCGGGACACCCCGGCCGCGTCGCCGCGGGTCGGCGCCGCGGAGCAGGCCTACATCGTCGCGGGCCAGGAGGCCGAGGCCCGCGAGGAGCACGCCCCCGTCCGGTGGCGGCCGCTGCTCACCAACCGCAACCTGTGGGTCGTCGCCGGCGGGTACTTCGCCTGGGGCTTCATGTTCTGGGCCTTCATGTACTGGCTGCCGACCTTCTTCTCCAGCGCCTACGGGCTCAGCCTCAAGCAGGCCGGCGCCTTCTCGATCGCGCCGTGGGCCGCGGGGGTGGTCGGCGCGCTCGTCGGTGGCGTCGTGGTGGACCGGGTCTACCGGCGCAGCCCGCGCATCCGCAGCCGGTTCGCCGTCATGGGCGTCGCGCTGCTGCTGGCTGGGTGCTCGCTGATCCCGCTGCTGATCTCGCCGACGCTCACCGTCGCCATCGTGTCGATCTCGCTCGGCGTCGGGTTCGGGTTCGTCACCGGGGGGATGTGGTGGGTCGCGTCGATCGACGCGGCGCCGGACCAGCCGGGCAGTGCGGCGGGCTTCGCGGACGCCGCGTTCGCCCTGTCCGGGATCATCGCCCCGTCGGTGATGGGCTTCATCGTCTCCGGCACGGGCACCTTCACCAGCGGGTTCGT
>JAUTXP010000082.1 GCA_030837965.1 Acidimicrobiaceae bacterium
GGTGATGCGACCGAGCGATCCGCCCGGGAACCGTGGACGGCAGGGAGGTCGTGTCATGACTCAGCCGTTTCGCGGCGTAGTGGACCTAGACATTCGCAACTCGGTGCCGGATTGGACGCCCTACGAGCAGCCCAAGGCCCCGCCGGGCACGCCGAACGTGGTGTACATCGTGCTCGACGACGTCGGGTTCGGCGCGCTGAGCTGCTACGGCGGGATGATCGACACCCCGAACATCGACCGGATCGCGGCGGACGGGCTGCGCTACACCCAGTGGCACACCACGGCGCTGTGCTCACCGACCCGCTCGTGCCTGTTGACCGGCCGCAACCACACCACCAACGGGATGGCCTGCATCACCGAGGCTGCGGTCGGCTTTCCCAACGGCAACGGCCACATTCCGCCGCAGTGCGCCACCCTGGCCGAGATGCTGGTCGAACGCGGGTTCAGCACGGCGGCCCTCGGAAAGTGGCACCTCACCGCCGAGGACGAGATGAACATGGCCTCGACCAAGCGGAACTGGCCGGTCGGACGGGGTTTCGACAGGTTCTACGGGTTCCTCGGCGCGGAGACCAACCAGTGGTATCCCGACCTGGTCCACGACAATCACCCAACGGAGCCACCCGGCACCCCGGAGCAGGGCTACCACCTCAGCGTCGATCTCACCGACAAGGCGATCGAGTTCATCGACGACGTCAAAGCGATCGCCCCGGACCGGCCGCTGTTCCTGTACTACGCGCCCGGCTGCGCGCACGCCCCGCACCACGTTCCCCGGGAGTGGGCCGAGCGCTACCGCGGCCGATTCGACGCCGGCTACGAGCGGATCCGGGAGACCATCCTGTCCCGCCAGAGGGAGTTGGGCATCGTCCCGGCGGGCACCGAGTTGCCGCCGATCAATCCGATCGGCACGCCGGACACCCGCAGCGGCCCGGACGGGCTGCCGTTCCCGCCGCTGGACCAGACCAGGCCCTGGGACAGCCTGTCCGCCGACGAGCAGCGGCTGTTCGCCCGGATGGCCGAGGTGTACGCCGGGTTCCTGTCCCACGCCGACGCCCAGATCGGGCGGCTGCTGAACTACCTGGCCGAGATCGACCAGCTCGACAACACGATCCTCATGGTCGTCTCGGACAACGGGGCCAGCGGGGAAGGCGGCCCGAACGGGTCGGTCAACGAGATGAAGTTCATGAACGGTATCCCCGACGACATGGCCTCCAACATGGCCATGCTCGACGAGCTGGGTGGCCCGAAGACCTACAACCACTACCCGAACGGGTGGGCGATGGCGTTCAACACGCCGTTCAAGATGTGGAAGCGCTACTCCTTCAACGGGGGTACCTGCGACCCGTGCATCATCTCCTGGCCCGCCGGCATGAGCGCCCGCGGTGAGCTCCGCGACCAGTACCACCACGCCATCGACCTCGTGCCGACGGTGCTGGACTGCCTCGGGCTCACCCAGCCCGACTCGGTCAAGGGCGTCACCCAGGTGCCGGTCCAGGGCGTGAGCATGCGCTACAGCTTCGACACGGCCACCATCCCCTCGGCCAAGACGACGCAGTTCTACTCGATGCTGGGCACGCGCGCGCTGTGGCACAACGGGTGGAAGGCCGTCACCACCCACCCCGCGCTCAGCGGCTGGGACCACTACGAGCAGGACACCTGGGAGCTCTACGACACCGAGGCAGACCGTGCCGAGTTGCGCGACCTCGCCGCCGAGCACCCGGAAAAGCTCACCGAACTGATCGGGCTGTGGTTCTACGAGGCCGGCGTCAACCACGCCTTCCCGCTCGACGACCGGTCCGCCCTGGAAATCCTGCTTACGCCGCGCCCCCGGCAGGTGGCCGCCCGCGACCGGTACATCTACCGGCCCGGCGGAGCCGAGATTCCCGAATCGGTCGCAGTCGACGTCCGCAACCGGTCCTATTCCATCGGCGCGCAGGTGGACATCCCAGGGCCGGGCACGGAAGGTGTGCTGTTCTCCCACGGCAGCCGGTTCGGCGGCCACGCCCTGTACGTCAAGGACAACCGGCTCCGCTACGTCTACAACTTCGTCGGGATGGACGAGCAGAGGATCGTCGCCACCGAAGATCTCCCCGTCGGCGAGAACCTGCTGCTGTCCGCCAGCTTCGACAAGTCCGGCGAGCAGCCCAAAGGTGTCGCCCAAGGAACCCTGTCCCTGTACTACGGCGACCAGCTCGTCGGCGAAGGAAAGATCAAGACCCAACCCGGCAAGTTCTCCCTCGCAGGGGAAGGCCTCAACGCCGGCCGCGACAGCGGCGAACCAGTCACCGACGACTACCCCGGCACAGCACCATGGGCATTCACCGGCGGCACCTTGCACCGGCTGGCCGTCGACGTCAGCGGAGAGCCCTACATGGACCTCGAACGCGAGGCTGCCGCCATGCTCGCCCGCGAATAGATCTTGAACACGCGGTCGAGGCCGGCCGAACCGGCTGCGGCAGCAGAAGCTGCTCGGCCGTCCGGTGTCAGCCCAGCAGGCTGCCTGACCGCCCCAGGGCCGAGAGCTGTACCTAAGCCGAGCGGGCGGCCTGCCCAGCCCGGTCGCCCGAGAGGAGGGCATCGATGACCAAAGCCGACGCCGCAACGACGACCTCACCCACTCGCGACCGACCAGCCGGTGCGGCTGGGCCGAACCAGCCCGCGGTGGGTAGAGAGGCCGCTGCGCGGGCCACGGCAAAGAACTCGATCCACATGGAGGTGCCGGGCGTCGGGCATGTCTACCTGCCCCCGCTCGACCAGATCGCCTACATGGGCGGGACCGTGACGCTGGCCCTGATCGGGATCATCGAATGGCCGGTGGCGGCGGTGCTGACGGTCGGTCACATCCTCGCCAATAACCGGCACCACGCTCTCTTGCGCGACTTCGGGGAAGCACTGGACGAGGCCTGAATCAGGCAACGAGTAAGGCAGGAAGCTTGACGCCGACGGTGTAGACGACCGAGCGGAGCTGCTGACCGATCGGCTGGGGGTTGACATGCGACGGTCAACTGACGCGGTCCGCGGCGGCAGACCAGGCCGCTGTGGCACCGGATGTGGCACGAAATGAAGTCATCCGAAGCGGTTAGGGGCCCCGTGGGGTCGACATTGCAGCGTTGTGCTCAGCTGCTGCTCTCACGGGCAGCGAACCACTGCGGGAGGGCGCAACTGGCTGACGATGGAGGTCGTCGACGAGCCGGGGCGCAGCTGGCGGGCGATCCGGAAGGGCCGGCGACCCGCAGGCGTCCGCGGGCGTCGTAGCGGCCGAAGATCAGCGCCTCGGGCCGTGCGATCGAGCCGAGGACCACGCCGACGACGGCCTCGGCGGTGCGCCGGGTCCGGTTGGGCCCCGCCTCGGGCGGTACACGCTCCGCAGATTGAGCCAGCCGTGAACGGCAGGCTCGTGGCGGAAGATGCACCACGACCGAGTCGGTCCGGCCGAACGCACGCTGCACGATCGCCGCGCGATGGAGCAGATGCACCACCGGGCGGTAGAGGAAGTAGGGCGTGCGAGCCGGCAGCAGCATCGACAGGGCTCGGCGTTGTGTCTCGGAATCCAGCACGGCGAGCCCAGGCCTCCGGGCCAGCCCTCGGAGCAAGGTCGACTTGCCTGCACCGGGCAAGCCGGCCACCAGGGTCAGGCTGCGCCCCGCCGCCACGACGCCGGCTGGGCTGTCGTGCAGGGAGCGGGTCATGAGCCGTCCACCTCCAAGAGGTCGGTTGGACGTGGGCCGACGACCAGCACGATGAGCGCGATCAGCAGACCAGCGAGAAGGAGGAGCAAGGCTCGTTTGAGGTGCTTCATCTGGGCTCCGGGAGTCTCGAACGCGTGCGTTCCTGGCCCGGGCGGGGCAGGGGTGCCGGACGGCCCGGCCCGCCGAGGGGGTCGTGGGCCGGGGCCGAACGGCGGCATGCGCCATGTAATCGTGCACTGGCGCATGCGGTCGCGGGGAGCGGTCTAGATGCTCAGGCTCCACCCTGGTGGCTGAGTAGTGGCTCGGCCTGGG
>JAUTXP010000041.1 GCA_030837965.1 Acidimicrobiaceae bacterium
CCCGCCCCCGCCCCCGCGGCCCCGCCCTCCATCTTTTCCACAGCAGCAGGTGCTGTGGAAAAGATGGGAGGGGTCGTCATTGGGGGGTCCCGACGGTGCGCACGGCCCGCACCACGCGCTGGAAGACGCGCTCCAGCGGTGCGCCGGCGGCCAGTTCGACCACGTTGCACCCCAGTGACCCGGCCCGGTGCAGCGACGCGAAGTCCGACGACTCCCACAGCACCATCACGAGCAGCAGCGACCGGCCCCGTTCGAGCAGCAGCCGCAGCCGGGTCGCCGTCTCCCGATCGAGGTGCGGGGTGATGACCACGTTGTGGGCGTTGCCCTGCGGCGAGTGCATGAGCCGGCTCAGCGCGTCGCGCAAGGGCGCCTTCTCGGTCGACACCGCGGCCAGCGCGTCGAGCAGCGGGATGCCGCTGTTACGCCCCCGCAGCGACGCGGCCAGACGTCTGCCGTTGGCGTCCAGCGACACCGAGAACCCGTCGTTCAGATGCTTCATCCCGAGCGACGCGGCCACCTTCACGGCCAGCTCGAACGTCTCGCTGGGCTGGCCCGGACTGTGCCATTCGCGGTCGGTGTCGAGGAACAGGTTGATGCGGTCGGTGATCCCTTGCTCGGCCTCGCGAACGAGGTACTTCGGCTCCTCATGTCGGGCCGCGGCCCGCCACACGATGCGACGAGGGTCGTCGCCGCTCACGTAGTCGCGCATGCCATAGAACTCGAAGCCGGTGGGCCACGGCTTGGACACGGGCGGACGCAGCGGCGGGTCCTCCCACTCCCTGCTGCTGACCCGGTCGGTCACGGGCTCGGTCGACGGGTGCACGATCAGCGGCGCCGCGGGCGCCAACTGCACGCGGTGCCGGGTGAGGCCGAACGGGTCGCTCCACTCCGCGCTCAGCGGGCCCACGTCGTGCACGCCCCTGCGCCCGGCCCGCAGCCGGTACCGATGGGTAGCGGACTCCCCCGCGCCCAGCGACGCCACCGGGATGCGAACCGCCCGTCCCAGCGCGGGTGCCAACCGCTCCTCGACCACGATCGTCGTGACCCGCTTGGCGGGCGACAGCGTGACCTCCACATCGACGGCCTGGCCCTCGCGCAGCCGGGTCGGGAACGAGGACCGCTCGGCCGACAGCCCGAGCCTGCGCCTGCCCAAGGACCAGGCCACTGCGAAAAAACCCAATGCGCCAAAAGCCAAAAGCACCACGGCCTCGCTGCGGAGAACGCGGCCAAGGACCTGCGCGAACAACGCGAGCACCAGCACGGCTTGACCGACAGGTGTGACACCCGCGCGCCGCTCGATCTCGCGGATCACGACGGGCTCATCCGATTGCGGGCACCTTCACCCGGGCCAGGATGCGCTCCACCACTCCCTCGACCGACTCCTCCCTGAGCATGGCGTCGGGAGTGAGCAGCAGCCGGTGGTTGAGGACCGGGTTTACCAGTCGCTTCACGTCGTCCGGCAGCACGTCGTCGCGGCCTTGGGCCGCGGCCAGCACCCGGGCCGCGTGCATCAGCGCTTGCGAGGCCCGGCTGCTGGCGCCCATCTGCAAAGCGCCGTCGGTGCGCGTCGCCTGGCACAGGTCGACGATGAAGTACTTGATCGGGTCCGACACGGTGACCTCTGCGGCCCACGCCATCATGGCCAGCACCTCGGCCGTGTCGATCACCGCCTCGAGGTCGAGGATGGCCTGGCGCTTCTCGTTGGCGTTGAGCAGCGACACCTCTGCCTCACGGTCCGCGTAGCCGAGCGAGAGCTTGAACAAGAAGCGGTCGAGCTGGGCCTCGGGCAGCGGGAAGGTGCCCGCCAACTCGATGGGGTTCTCGGTGGCCAACAAGAAGAAGGGCAACGGCAGCGGGTGCGTCACACCGTCCACCGTGACCGTGCGCTCGGCCATGGCCTCCAACAACGCCGACTGGGTCTTGGGCGTGGCCCGGTTGACCTCATCGGCCAGCACCACGTTGGCGAAGACAGGCCCGGGCCTGAACACGAAGTCACCCGTGCGCCGGTCGAGCACAGGCGAGCCGGTGACGTCGCCGGGCAGCAGGTCCGGCGTGCACTGGATGCGCGACACGTCGCCGCTGATGGTCAGGCCGATGGCCCGGGCCAACACCGTCTTGCCCGTCCCCGGCAGGTCCTCGAAGAGCAGATGGCCGTCGGCCAGCATGGCCGTCAAGGCCAGGCGGACCGTCTCGTCCTTGCCCTTGATGACCCGGCCGATGTTGTCGACCATGGACTCGAAGCAGGCGCGGAAGCGGCCCCCGTCCATGCGCGGCGCGGACCGACGACGTGTCGCCATCACCCTTCCTCTCTCGTCTCGTTGGCCAAGGCCGCGGCCAGCGCCGCGCCTCGCGGACCGGACCGGGCCAACACGTCGCTCGACGCGGCCAGGTATGACGCCGCGACCCGCTCGTCGTTGCACACGTCCTCGGGGCTCCCCTCGGCCAGCACCCGACCAAGCTCCAAGGCCAACAGGCGCGACGACACCGACGTCACCAACGGCAGGTCGTGCTCGATCAACACCATGGCGCACTGGGTCTGACGGGCGATGCCCTTCAATGTCGGCCCCAGCTCCTCGATCTCGGCTTGGGCCAACCCGGACGACGGCTCGTCCAGCAACAGCACCTTGGGCTCGGACGCCAGGACGCACGCGAGGTCGACGGCGCGCCGCGTTCCCGTCGATAGTTCGCCGACGAACGAATCCGCGTAGGCCCCCAGGTTCAGCAGGTCGACCAGGTTCTCGACCCGTCGTTGCAACAGCTTCTCGGACCGACGCACCGACGGCAGCCCCAGGGCGGTGACGGCCGGGTTGCGCACGGCCCGTCGCTCCAAAGCAGTGGTCACCGTCTCGCGCACGGTCAGCGAGGGAAACAGACGCGCCGACTGGAACGACCGGCCCAGCCCCAGTCTGGCCCGAGCGTCCGGGCGGGCGTTGGTCACGTCCGCACCCGCCACCTTGACCTGTCCCGCGGCGGCAGGGACGAACCCGCTGACTGCGTCGAACAGCGTGGTCTTGCCCGCGCCGTTAGGGCCGATGACGCCCAGCAGCTCGCCCGCGTCGACTGAGAAGGACACGTCCTGCACGGCTCGAATACCGCCGAACTCCACGGCCAGATTGGTGACCGCCAATGCGGGCGGTGTGTCGTCCTCCTGCGCCAACGTCCGCATGCGACTGGCCGTTGTCCCGACTGAGGCGCGTCGGGGCGGACGGCCGAGGAAGACGGCCCGCACCAGTTCCGGCCGGGCCAACAGCTCGGCCGTGGCCCCGTCGAAGCGCACCCTCCCCGACTCGAGGAACACGGCCCGGTCGGCGACGGTGAGGGCCACGTTGAGCGACTGCTCCACCAACACGACGGTGGTGCCTGACACGGCCAGGGAGCGGATCACGCCGAGCAGGTCTTCGATCACCGCCGGAGCAAGCCCGAGCGACAATTCGTCGATCAAAAGCAGCCGAGGCTGCATGACGAAGGCCTGGGCCAGCCCCACCATCTGCTGCTCGCCGCCGGACAGCGATGCCGCGGGCGTGTCCAGCCTTTCCCGGAGCGCGGGGAACAGGTCGAGCACAGCCTCGATGCGGTCCTCGGCATGCAGCGACCATGCCGCAGCTCGCAGGTTGTCAGCGACGGTGAGGGCGCCGAAGGTGGCCGTCCCGCCGGGCATGACGGCGATGCCGCGGGCCGCGTTCTCGTGCGGGGGCGCGTGGGTGATCTCGCGGCCATCGAAGACGATGGCGCCCGCGGTCGCCTCCTGCGTGCCTGCGATGGCGCGCAGCAGCGTGGACTTGCCCGCGCCGTTGGTCCCGAGCAGGGCCACCACCTCGCCCGCATCGACGTCGAGGTCGACCTCGCTGACCACCACCACGCCGTCGTAGCCCACCTCCAAGTCGCGGATGACGAGCAGCGGGGTGTCCCCCGCATCGCGCCGGCGGCGATGTTCCTGATCGGCTCTGGCCGCGGCCTCGGCGGCCCGGATGTCGCGCTCCACGCCGGGCGCGCCGCTGGCGAAGATGAGCCCACCGACGACCAGCAGCGGCACGAAGACCAGGATGCCTTGGCGCAACCCCAGGCTGTCCGACAGGCCGAGCACGAACGGCACCAGCACCAGACCGAGTACCTGCCAAGGCGCGGCCGTCTGCAAGCCCAGGCCCCGGATGCGGGGCGGCACGACCAGGGAGATGACGCTGTAGAAGGCGGGCAGCAGCAGGGTGCTGAAGAAGGCGAGGGGCAGCGTCATGGCCAAGGCGAGGACGACGTTGCCGCTCAGCGACAGGCCGATCAGCAGGACCGACTGGCCCGCGGTGAGCAGTCCGCCAACCGTCATGATGCGGCCTGGCCGCTCGGCCAACAGGCGCTCGGACACCGGCCCGGCCACCATCAGTCCGGCGAAGGCGGACAGGTTGAACGCCGCGGTCAACAGGCCGAGACGGGTGGACGAGAGCTGGAAGACCTCGGCGAAGTACGAGGGCAGGATCAACAGGTTGAACAGCCCGGTGACGGCGAGGAAGGGCGTGGCGTACCAGATGCGCCGGAGGGTGACGACGCTGCGGGCGGCCCGGTAGGCCTCGGCGAATCCGACGGGCTCGGACTGGTCCTCGGGCTGGCCCTCGGGCTCGTCTTCGGGCTCGGCCGCGACGAGGCCGACGGCCGCATCGGCCCCGCCCCGCTTGGGCTCCTTGATCAAAAAGGCCAGCAGGGCCGCGGCCGCGGCCACCAAGCCGAAGCCCACCACCGACACCCGCCAACTGGTGCGGTCGGCGATGACGCCCGCCAGCGGTGGCCCCAGCACCGCCCCCACCTGGGCCGCGGCGAAGTACACGGTAAACGCCCTCGCCCGGCTGTGGCTCGGGTAGAAGTCGGTGAGGAGCGGGAAGCTGGCGGGCTGGGCCACGGCCAGGCTGGCCCCGCTGACCACCCGCCCGCCCGCAAACTGGGTCACGCCCGGCGCCACGCCTTGCAGCACACCACCCAGCGCGGAGGCGATGGCGGCCAGGCGGATCATGGCCACCCGCTTCACCCGGTCGGCCACCCAGCCCAGCAGCGGGGCCAGCACCAGGCCGATCACCGTCACCAGCGAGCCGATGGCCACCACGAACTGGAGGTTGATCCCGAACTCGGCCCGCATCTGGGGCAGCAGCACGCCCAAGGCCGAGTCCTCGGCCCGCGCCGCCATGCTGATCAACGAGAACACGACCAGCGGCAGCAACGGCCCGTCGAACCGCCGCCGACTTTCCGGTCTTCGCCTCCCCCTCCGCCTCCCCGGTCTGGAGGACATGGCCTGCGGTTTCGGCAAGGCATGTCCTCCAGACGGGACTGGAGGACCCGAAACAGATGGGGACGGGCCAAGGGCGGCCTGCCGTGGGGTCGGCACTTGGCCGCGCTGGCGGGTGCCGTCCAGGGTGTCGGTCACGACAGCGCCCACTGGTCGTCCAACTCGTAGCGCGGCGGCGTGGGCCCGTCGGCCCGGACCGGCGTGATGGCCGCGCCACCAACCGGGCCACCAACGGCCCCGGCCCGGCCCAACAACCCAGGCACATCGATGCGATGGCGCCGAGCGACTCGCCGCAGCCACGTGTCGCGCAGCGAGGCGAACAACCCGCTCAACCCGCCGGGCAGCAACAGCAGCAGAACCAGCCCGCCCGCGCCGGTGGACAGCCCCACCACCAACGGGCTGGCCGACGCCAGCGACAGCACGCCCTCATAGGCGAAGCCCAACAACGGCCCGCCCACAGAGCCCAGTCCGCCGATGACGGCGAAGGCGAACAGGCGGATGCTGCGCTCGGGCGGGAAGGCCAGCACCTGCACGCCGCCCTGCTGGAAGGCCACCAACGAGCCCGCCAACGCGGCTAGGAACCCGGACACGGCGAAGGCGCCCAGCCGGGCCGTGACCAAGTCAATGCCGAAGGACTGGGCCGCAGCAGGGTTGTCGCGCGCCGCGATCAAGGCCCGGGCTGTGCGGCTCCGACGCATGCTCGTCACCGACGCCACCACCAGGCCGAGCGCGGCCAGGCACAGGTAGTAGTACGAGCGGGGGTCGCCCAGGTCGAGGCCGACGAGGGAGGGCCGGGCCAGTCGGGCGGGCAGGGCCCGGCCGCCGTAGCGGGGGTTGAGGAGGAGGGCCGACGCGGCCAGGGCCAAGGCCAGCGTGGTGATGGCCAGGTGCAGGCCGCGCAGCCGCAGCGCGGGGACGCCCACCACGACGGCCACCACCGCGCCGGCCACGGAGCCGACGAGCACGGCCAACGGGAAGGGCAACCGGCACGCGGCCGCGACCCACGCCCCCACCGCGGCGAAGGCGAACTGCCCGAGGCTCACCTGCCCGGCCCAGCCGGTGAGGACGAGCAACGACAGACCGGCGACCGCCTCCAACAAGACGATGGACGCAACGCTGGTCTGCGAGGACGAGAGCACCCACGGCAGCCCCAGCACGACAACGGCCACCACGCCCACGGCCCGTCGCCGCCAGGCCTTGACCACCGGCAGCGCAGCCAGCACAGCCGGAATGGGCCGCACCTCCCGCGTGGCCCGCCACGTGCCCGCGCTGTCGTCGTCGGATCGAGAGCGCCGGTCGCTCTGCAACAACAGGGCGCCGCCCACCGCGAACAGCAGCGCGCCGTCCATGACCTGGCTGGTGTCGAAGGCGAAGAACGCGGCCTGGTCGAGCACGCCGATGGCCAGCGCGGCCAGGCCCGCCACGGGCAGGCTCGTCATGCGGGCGATGACGGCCACGGCCAGGATGCGCACCAAAAGGGCCACCGGGGTCACGCCCGCCGACCCGCTGCCGCTGCCCACCGACGTGGCCGTGAGCACGCCCGCCACCCCGGACAACAGCCCGGCCAGCAGCCACACCTGTCCGTCCAGCCTGCCCACATCGACGCCCAGCGTCTCGGCCCGCTCGGGCCGCTCCGACGCGGCCCGGATGGCGGTGCCCCGGCCGCTGCCTCGCAGCCACACGGTGATGCCGACCACGGCCGCGGCCGCGGCGGCCAACAGCAACAGGTCGCCCGCGTGAAGCACGACCTTGCCCACCCGCAGGCGCACGTCGAACGGAAGCGGCGCGGGAGCGCGCACGGCCACGGCCGACTCCCGCTGGGCGCGGGTCGACAAGAAGCGGGGGACGGCGTTGTCCAGCGCGGCCAGCAGTTGCAGCAAGAAGATGGACGCCACGGTGAGGACGAGTCGAGGCGCGGCGGCGAAGCGCCGGAAGACCAGCCGGGACGAGGCCCACGACAGCCCGGCCGCCACCCCGAGGGCGACCACGAAGGCGAGCGCGTAGTTGGCATTGCGCACCGCGGGCGTGACCCGCTCGAGGCACGGCGGGCACACCGACTGCACGGCCCTGACCGCGGGCCGGGCGTGGACCATGACGGTGAAGGTGGTGGCCGCCACCGCGCCAAACGCGACCTGCGCGAAGTTGACGAAGCGGTTGCTGCGGTAGACCAGCACCAGCCCCACGGCCTGCAAGGCCAGGGCCGCGCCCGCCACTGCGCCCAGGCCCACGACGCCGGCCGTCGGCCTGCGGGGCAGCACCAGCGGGACGACGAGGACCACGGCAGCCAAGGCGACCAGTTCGCCGTGGTCCGTGACGAGGCGCCTGATCGACCTCGGCCCGCCGGTCCCGCTTCTCACGTCGCCGCTCCTCCCACCCCCAGGGCGGGTGCGAGATTAGGCGGGATCAGTCGGGATCAGGCGGCGTGGAAGCTCACGTCGTCGTAGCTGACCTTGGTGATGAAGACGTCGTCGGCCGCACCGAACAGCGGCACGGCCTGGGCCGCGCCCGCGGGCGCCACGACAACGGCCGAGAAGAAGGTCCAGTTCAGACCCTCTCGATCCGCGATGCGGGTGACGGCGTTGTCGGTTCGCAGCGGCACGCCGTTGGCGTCGAGCCAGCGGACGGAGACGATGGCGCCGCCGTCGGTGATGCTGGCCAACTGCCATGACATCCAGCCCGACACGACGTAGGCCGTGCCCGCCCGTACTGCGAGCGGCAGGGCGGGCCGCCAGGCCGGGTTCACCGAGTACGCGGTGAGGGCGGCGGACTTGGCCGTGTTGAGCGGCGTGTTGTCGTGACAGCCGACGGGTTCCTGGGCGCACGCCTTGCGCTTGCCGCCCGCCGGGATGGAGATGCCTGCCGAGTAGCGGCCCGAGTGGCGCTCGGCCGCGGTGTGGTCGAACAGCCCCGCGGCCCCCTCGAAGGCCCAACCGGTGGGCAGCATGGGCTGGTCGACGGTGCCTGCGGCCGACTGGACCGGATGGTTGTTGACACCGTCCTCGAAGCCGGGGTTGGGCAGCAACTCGCCGCCTGCATGAGCGGCAGGCACGACCGCGATAGCCGCACCGAATGCGGCAAGGGAGACGAGAACGGCCCGAAACGACATGTCGTACACATTTCGGCGCGCATGCCCGCCGGACCTGCCCGATCAGGATGCAGGCGTGGGTCCCGAGGCGGCCAACTCGCTGCGGATGCCGTCGACCTCGGCGGCCAGGGCCGACACGCGCTGGGCAATCACGCCGGCCTCACGCTCGACCACCTCGCTCACACCGGCCACGGCCTGCGTGAGACGGGCCTGGTCCTGCTGATGCTGCTTGAGCACCTCGAGGTGGATGCTGGACTCGACCCGCTCGATGTCGCTCCTCGTCGCGGCCCGGACCTGGCTGACCAACTCGGCCAGGCGGTTGCCCATGGCCTGTTGCTGTTCGACCGCGCCCGACATGCCTCGGGTCAGGTCGCCCACCTCGGCCACGTGCCTGCGGGTGGCGTCGAGCGCGGCGCCGATCTGGTCGAGGCGCTGGGGCACCACGCCGTGCCCGTCGCGCAGGTCGACGAAGGCGCCCGCCAAACCGTCCTGCGAAGCCCGCATGGCCTGCACGGCCCGGTCCAGCGCGGCCGCGTGCTTGCGCAGCGCGCCCAGCGCGTCGGTGACCCGGTCCAGTGCAGTGGTGGCCTCGTTGTGCCTGCGCTCGACGTCGGCCGGAACGCTGGTGACGGTTGCCGACAACTGCACCAACTGCTGACGGATCTGGTCGAGGTAGGGCTGCTGCGCGTCCAGCCTGCTGCTGACCTTGTCCAGTGACGGGCCCAGCGTGCGAGCCGCCTCCAGGCTGCCCACCAACCCGTCCAGCGTCTCCACGATGGTGCGGGTGCGGGCGTCGAAGCGCTTGGCCAGCGAGGAGTGCAAGGCCTGCAACACCTCTTGATGCTCTTGGTTGGCCGAAGTGACCGCGTCCAGCACGGCCTTGCCCTGGTCGGACCGCTCCTTGTCCGACACGGTCAGCGCCGCGACCGTGGCCTGGACGGCCTCGATGGCCTGGCCCAGGTCGGCCTCCTGGATGACGCCGCGCAGGACGTCAGGCAGGTGCTGGGCCGTGGCGCCCGCCTCGCGCCTGGCCGCGCTGACCGACTTGGACAGCTCGTCGATGCGGGCCCCGACCGCCTCCACCTCCCGGCGCACGGCCTCGGCCGAAGGACGCTCCTTGTTGACCCGCTCACCCACGGCCGACACCGCGGCCTGGACCACCTCGTCGACCTGCCGGGCCACGGCCGCGGCGACCGAGCCCGCCCGCGCATGGGTCTCCAGCACGGCGTCGCGAAGGCGGGCCATCTCCTCGCCTAGCCAGTTGCGCAGATCCTCGTGGTCCGACCCGGGCATGGCCTTGGTGATGGCGTCTTGGGCCATGGCGATGCGCGCCGTGGTGGCCGCCGACGCGCGCTGCATGGCCTCGGCCAGTCGGGCGTCGCGCCTGCCCAAGTCCTCGTGCACCGCGGCCAATCGGCTGGCGACCGCGGCCACCGCCTCGCTGTGAGCCTCGGCGTGGACGTCGGCTTGGCGCTCGCTCCCGGCCCGTGCCGCGTCCAACAGTCGACGCACTTCGGCCACCGTGGTCTGGGCCGCCTCCAGCGACTCGCCTTGGGCCCGGTTGACTGCCTCGTGCACACGGCTGAGGCCTTCGGACAGGGCCGTCTCCGTCTTGGCCATGCCTGCGCGCAGTTCGTCGAACGCCTTGCGCACCGACTCGTCGTTCTCGCCCCGCCGCAGCCGGTTGCGCCAACTGCCGATAGCGGCCTGGACCTGCTCGCCCACGTTGGCGGGAAGCGCGGCCGACTCGGCCCGCAGGGCGGCGACGGTGGCGTCCACCTCGGCCAACTTCAAGCTCAGCGACTCGGCCGTCTGGGCCAGGGCGTCGGCCCCTTCGGCCCTGGCCGCGGCCACCGCCGCCGTCGTGGCACTGACCTGGGCGGCCATGTCGTCGGCGGCCCGGTCGATGCGCTGCGTGAGGTGTCCGGCCAGTTGCTCGGCCGCGACCCGCCCGGTCTCCTCTGTGCCCGCGTTGATGGCCTGCTCCGCCGCGTTCACGCGCTCGAGGATGCGCCGCTCCGACTCCTCGGCGCTGCTGTTGATGGCCTGTTCGGCGGTGGCGACGCGCTCGACCACTCGGCGCTCGGCCTGCTCGGTGCCGCCCGCCACGACCTGCTCGGCCTGGCTGATGCGCTCGGCCAGTTGGCCCGCCACCTCGTCCAACCGGTGGCCCACGGCCGCGGCCTTGGCCTCGACCACGGACGCGATGTGGTCGGTCGTTCGGGTCGCGGCGGCCTCGGCCTCGGCCCTGCTCTCGGCCAGCGACGCCTCGAGTTGGGCCATCCGCCTGCCCACCGCGGCCTGCACCAGTTCCTCGATGCGCACGGCCGACTCGGCCAGCGCCCGCTCTACCGCGGCCATGCGGGCGTCGACCCCGCCCACCACGGCGTCGGGGACGCGGCCCAACTGCTCGGTCAACTGTTGGGTGAATCGTTGGCTCAGTTGGTCGACGGCCTTGGCCGCAGTGGCGTCGGCGCGGGCCGTGGCCTCGCCCAGCGCGCCCAGCGCGGCCAGCACCTCCACACCCCGGTCGGCCACGGCGTCGTCCAGCCCGGACAGGCGCTCGGCCAGGGCCGACTCGATATGGGTGACCCGCTCGGCCACGTGCTCTTCGATCAGCCCGGCGCGTTGCTCAATGCCCGCGGCCGCTTCAGCCACGGCATGCTCAGCGCCCGCGGCCGCGTCGGCCACGGCGTGCTCGACTCTCGCGGCCGCATCAGCAGCAGCACGCTCGATGGCGCCGAGCCGCTCCCCGACCTGCCCGGCGACGCGCTCGGCGGCCCGCTCGACGACGGCGTCCTCGACCTGGGCCAGGCGCTCCAGCAAGGCCGCCTCCAGGCCGCCGACCCTGTCCCCCATCGTGCGCTCGACCTCGGCGATGCGCTCGCGGCCCTCGGCCACGTCGGCCGCCAGCCCCTCGATATGGGACCCGACCTTGCCGACCAGCTCGGCCAGTCGGTCCAGCCGCGCACCCTGTGCAACGGTGGCCGTGTCGACCCCGCCGACCGCGCTCGCGATCCCGCTCACGGCGGTGTCGATACCGGTCTGCACGCGGTGCTCGACGTCGGCCATGCGCTCTTCCATGCGCCCGGCCAGCCGATCCACGGCTTGGCCTATTCCTTGGCCCACGGCCTCGGCCTGGTCGGGTCCGTCGGCCGACGCCATGACAGCCGCCATTGTCGACGCCAGCGAGCCCAGCCTTTCGTCCATGGCGTCGAGCCTGTGGTCCAGGCCGTCGAGCACCTCGGACAGCATGTTCATCAACCCGTGGAGGACCGCGGAGGTGCCGGGGTCGACCAAGCGAAGATGACCGTTGCCCTTGTCTTGCAACACCGTGTCTTGCACCACCACGGCCTCAGGGGCCCTGTCTCCGGCCACGAGACGCCTCCTGTCACGAGGAACGCGGACGGCGTCCATCATCGGCCGGCTGCGTGTCGCGATCGGGGATGCTCACATGAGCTGGTCGCGCAGTGCATCGAACTCGCGCCGCAACTGGTCGAGGTCGGCCCGCAGCCGGGCGACCTCGTCGTCGCTTGCCGCAGGCTGGACTGCCACTGCTTCGGCCGTCGCCGCCTCCGCAGGTGCGGGGCCAAGGAGGTGGCAATACCTGACCTCCTTCTGCCCGGCCTGGCGTTCCATGCGTGCAGCCATGGCGTCATCGGGGCGTGAGGCCAGCCCGTCAAGTGTCTGCTCCACGTCGCCTAGCGACGAGAAGGGGTGCATGCGCTCGGTCCGGGTGCGCAGCTCGCCCACCGTCTGCGGGCCCCGCAGCAGCAGGACGCAGAGCACCGCGCACTCGGCCCGCTCCAAGCGGTGGGCCTCGTCCAGGACATGCCGGTACTTGGTGGCCCGGTTGGACGGGCTGTAGACGATCCGCAACAGGCCCTTCTCGCGCAGCGAGTCGAGGGCCCGGTGGACCGTCGCCTCGTCGTACGACACGACCGGGTTGCGATTCGAGACCTGGTTGCACGCGCTCAGCAGCGCGTTCATGGTCAGCGGATAGACGTCGGGTGTGACGTACTGCTTTTCGATGAGCGCGCCCAGCACGCGCTGCTCCTCGGCCGACAGGTCGATCATGGCCACCGGCATAGCAGGGCCGGCGGTGGCCGCGGCCCTCGCCGCGCCCTCTCCGGGTTCCTGTTACACCCCAGTGGTTTACTGGCGCCATGACCGACACGGCCCCCACCCCGCCGGCCCGGCGCGGGTCAGCACACCCGCCGCTGGCCCGGCGCACGCCGTACCGGACCGAGGACTGGTTCAGCGCGGACGAGCTGGCCGAGGCCCGCCGTTACGCGGGTCCGCTGAACCGGCTGCGCATCGTGCGCACGATCTTGACCACGGCCGTGTTCGCAGTGCTGATTGTCACCCATGCCGTGCCCAACCTTCTCGACGCGCTCGACGTGCGGGGTTGGGCCCTGCAACTGGTCGTGGCTGCGCTGGTGATCGTCTTGGCCGACATGGCCGCCACCGCCTGGATCTCCGGCTACATCCAGCTCGTCTACGACAAACGCTTCGGCCTCAGCAACCAAACGCCGGCGCGCTTCGCCGCCGACCAAGCCAAAGACGTGGCCGTCACTGTGGTGCTGACCACGGCGCTGCTCCTGCCGGTCTATGCCGCCATCCATGCCACCGGCTTGTGGTGGTTCTGGGGGTGGGTGGCCTTCCTCGTCGTGGTGTTGGCCGTCACCTTCATCTATCCCGTCGCCATCATGCCGAGGTTCAACAAATTCACCCCGTTGGCGGACGGCGAGCTGCGCCAACGCATCCACGTGGTGGCCGACCGAGCCGAGACCCGGATCGAGGGCGTCTACACCATGGACGCCAGCAAGCGCAGCACGCGCGGCAATGCATTCGTGGCCGGTTTCGGGGCCACCAAGCGGGTCGTGCTCTTCGACACGATCCTGCACTATCCCATGGGCACCATCGAGCAGATCGTGGCCCATGAGATCGGGCATTACCGGTTGAAACACGTGACCAAGTCGGTGCCGTTCCAAGCCGTGTTGTTCCTGGCCGCGTTCGGATTCGTGGCCGCGTTGGGCGGTTGGCACTCGCTGTTGGACCTGGCGGGCGTGGACCGGCTCGGCGACCCTGGTTCGCTGCCGCTGTTCCTCGCCCTGTTCGGACTGGCCTGGTCGGGGCTGAACCTGGCCCAGGCCTGGTTCAGCCGGTTCAAAGAGCGCGAGGCCGACCTGGAGGCGCTGGAGCTGTTGGGCAGGCCCGCGGACTTCATCGACGTCTGGCGGCGGATGGCGCCGGACAACAAAGTCGAGCTCGAGCCCTCGACATGGGTGCGGCTCAACCACAATCATCCTGAAGTGCCGGAACGCATGGCGTTCGGGCAGGCCTGGGCGGAGGCGAACGGAATGTCTGCTACAACCTGACGCACTTTGCCGACTGGGGTCATCGTGAATGAGCGAATACTCATCGTGGACGATGAGGCGGACATCGCCCGACTGTTGGAGTTGAACCTCGATTCCGAGGGGTTCGACGTCGAGGTCGTGACGGACGCCCTGTCGGCGTTGCCACATGCCATCAGCTTCCGGCCCGACCTCGTCCTGCTGGACGTGAACATGCCGGACATGGACGGCTTGGCCGTCACCCGCGCCTTGCGGTCGGACGCGCTGACGGCGGCTGCCAGTATTATCCTTTTGACGGCCAAAGCGAGCATGGACGACCGATTAGTCGGATTGGCCGCCGGGGCTGACGACTACATCACCAAGCCCTTCGACCTGGACGAGCTGCTGAGTAGAGTCAGGGCCGCATTGCGGCGGGCCAGCCAGCTTCGGGGCGCCTCCCCGCTGACCGGGCTGCCCGGAAATTTCGAGATCCTGCGCCAATTGCAGGTGCTGATCGACGCCGAGGGCTCCAGCTTTGCCCTCGTCCATGCCGACCTCGACAACTTCAAGGCCTACAACGACCACTACGGCTTCGTGCGGGGGGACCAGGCCATCCAGGCCACGGCCGACCTGCTGCTCGAAGAGCTGGGGAAGGTGGTCACCCGCCCCCGGTTCCTGGGCCACGTGGGCGGCGACGACTTCGCCCTCATCGTGCCCGCGGCCGTGGCCGAGGAGGTGGCCGAGGCCGTCACCTGCCGCTTCGACCAGCTCGTGCCCCTGTTGTACGAGCCCGACGACTGGCAGCGGGGCTCGGTGTCGGTGGTGGGCAGGGACGGCGTCACCCGCGAGCTGCCCTTCCTCACCATCTCCCTGGGCATCGCCTCGTCGGCCACCCGCGGCTTCACCTCGCCCGTCGAGATGGCCGCGGTGGCCAGCGAGATGAAGCAGTTCGCCAAGCAGCACGTCGGGTCCACCTGGCGCATGGACCGCAGGCGGGGCGATCGGGTGGGCTGAGCCCGCTGGCCGCGGTCTGCGTCGGGGGCCCGGCGCGACGAATGCCGAACCCGGGCCGTACTAGGACTTGATGGATCGTCGGCCGGTGAGTCAGATCCGACGCAGCGCGGACGGCCGGATCGAGGCAGTGGGCGATCCGGGCAAACCCTGGTCGCCGCGCCACACGGCCGACGCCATCAGGGACATCCTCGAACAGGGCACGGTGTACTTCGTCCCGTGGGCTGACGGCGACACAGAGCTTCGGGTGGTGGGCGTGCAGCAGGGCACGCCCCAACTCTGGTGCGAACGCAGGCCGAACGCTCGCGTCCGGGGGCGCGGCCCAGGCGCGTGCAGGGCGGGCAACGACCTGCACGACCTCCCGACCGCGGCCCCGTGAGGCTCCGGCTAGGACGCAGGCGAAGACTTTCGCGGTGCCTCGTCCGAGGGCGGTGACTCGTCCGATGGCCCGACCAAGGTCACTTGGACGTCCATCTCCTCGACGCCCCTGACCACCCTCACCTGCAAGGTGGCGCCTGGTTGGGCCGCGTCGAGCACCGCGTGCAGGTCGTCGGCCGTGGCCAGCGGCCGTCCGTCGGCCTGGACCAGCAGGTCGCCCTCACCGATGCCCGCGTTGGCGGCCGGGCCGTTGGCGACCATGCCCCGCACGAGGAGTCCGTCTCGCTCGGGCAGGCCCACCGCCTTGCGCAGTTGCCGAGCCGCGCTCGACGGGGCCAGGGCCACGCCCAGGAGCGGCCGCCGGCGCGACTCGCCCCGGCCGAGGGCGTCGATGCGCTGGCGCAGGGCGCCGTCGGCGGGCAGGGCCAGGTAGAACCCGTCGCCGAGCCGGTGGGTGTTGATGCCGAGCAGCCGGCCGTCGCCGTCCACCACAGGCCCGCCCGACGAGCCCCGGGGCAGCGGAGCGGTGTGCTCCAGGCTCCCGGTGATTCTGCGCCCACGGGGGCCCCTGAACGCCTCGTCCGTGCCCGAGACGGCGCCGAAGGTCACCCGGAGCCCCCGCCCGCCCGGGTTGGCGACGGCGAAGACCACCGCGCCCCGCTCGGGACCGCCCTCCGTCCAGGGGAGGGCAGGCGCGTCGGCCGTGTCCACGGCCAGCACGGCCAAGTCGCCGTCGGGGTCGACGGCCCGCAAGGTGGCCGAGGCCCGCCGCCCGTCGGCGAAGCTGACCGACACCGTCTCGCCCCCGAGATTGTGGGCGTTGGTGAGCACCGACCCTGGACCGAGCACGATGCCCGAGCCCACAGCCCGGCCCCCGCTCACGCCCACCACCGAGGGACCGGCCTGGTCCGCCACCCGCCTGATCGTCGCCGCCAACTCGTCCAAGGCCATCACTGCCTCCCGTTCTGCCGTCCGCCGCCCGGCGTGTGCTGGGCCGACCGTACGCCGAGTCACTTGCAGTTTGCAAGTGACAAATGCTGACGGGTCGGCGACAATGACGGCGTGCCCCGTCCCCTGGCCTCCCCGGCGCCACCGGCGTCCCCGGCCACCCTGGCGCCACCGACCGTCCTCGACGCCGCCCTGGACCGGGTCGGGGACCGATGGTCCCTCCTGGTCGTGGCTGCCCTGCTGGTGGGCGCCCGCCGTTTCAACGACCTGCTGGAGGACGTGGGCGGGATCGCCCCCAACGTGTTGAGCAAGCGCCTGAAGCACCTCGAGCACGAAGGGGTGGTGGTGGCGACCCCCTACTCGCGGCGGCCGCCGCGGTTCACCTACCAGCTCACCGCGTCGGGCCTGGAACTGGCCGACGTGCTGCGGGTGCTGGCCCAGTGGGGCGCCTCACACGGCCACCTGCCTGCGGGCAGCAGCGAGCACGGTGGCCGGGCCCACGACGCATGCGGCACAGCCCTGGAGACCCGTTGGTACTGCCCCACGTGCGCGCGTGTGGTGGACGACGACGAGGGCGACGGCCTGCTGCATCTGTGAGGCCCGCGGGCCTGCGCCGCCGTCGGCGCCCCCGGCCGATCAACCCAGCTACAGGCGAAGGGCCTCAGGGGGAACGGCGGACATAAACCGGCCTTCGCGCGAAGGCCGAATGAGCCGCAGCGACACGGCCAAGGCGGCGGCGTGGGCCCGGTCCTTGGCCCCCAGCCGGTGCCGCACTGCTTCCAGCAGATCCTTGACGTAGTGGATCGAGTACCCGAGGGCCCGAGCGATCTCGTCGTTGGTCGCACCCGAGGCCACGCCCGCCAACACTTTGGCCTCGAGGGCGGACACCCGGTCACGTCGCGAGCCGAGCACGCCCGCCCCGTCCCACGACTCGCCGTTCGCCGCCGCGAGCACGGCGGCGAGGACGCTGTCGGGCGGGGCCGAGCTGGCCAGACAGGTCCTGGCCCCTGCGAACATCGAAGCCACCCGCGCCCCGCGCACGCTGAAGCGGGTAATGACCACGAGCTGCGGGCGCGGCGCAAGAGGCACGAATCGGTGCTTGAGGGCCACGGCGTCGCCGTCGGGCAGGAACAGCTCGGACAACACCACGTGGGGCTTGGTCCTGCGGGCCAGCTCGACCGCGTCGGCCAACGTGCCCACGCTGCCGCTGAGCCGGACGCCTTCGGCCTTGGCGATGATCTGGCAGAGCCGGGCCCGGCCCTCGGCGTCGCCGTCCACCACGAGCACGGCAACGGGCGGACGCTCTTCGACCACCTCGGCCGCAGCGACGGCGTCGACGTCGATCACGTCGTCGGGAGCAGCCTTGGCCCGTCGGGCCGCGGGCTTGGCTCGAGTGGCAGTCTTGGCCGCCGCGGCCCGCCGGGCGGGACGCGCCTTGGACGCCGGCGCGGCCGGGGACGCGGCTGCAGACGGAGCCTGCGCGACCCCTGATCGGCTGCTGCGGCCTGTCGCCATGCGCACCGGCGTGGGCGGGCGGGCCGAGTTGCTGCGCGCCGCGCCCTTGACGTCTGGGCGCGGGGTGGACGTGGCCTGCGGCGCGTCGCCTCGCGGGTCGTTCGGCCGCAGCCGGTTGCTGCGAGCCGTCTGGCGGGTCGTCTCTTCGCCCACCTGTGCCGCCGGGCCATGTACTTCCATCGTCTCTCTCAATACGAACGAGACGCCGAAACGTGCCAGAAAAACGGCCGGAAAATCCACGTTTGTCGCCTCGGACCCGGCGCGCCCCTCCCCCGGTGCGGAACGGGTTGCAACACATTGCGACGTTTTCGCTGTAGACCGATAGTGTGCCGATCGACAATCGTCATGCGTGATGGTCCGTCTCCAACCCCGCCCCAACCGGCTCTTTGGCGAGCGCGTCCGTGCCTTTCGGTCGCGCACCGGCCTGACTCAGGAGCAACTCGGCCGCGCCTCTGGACTCCACCGCACCTACATCGGTGGGGTCGAGCGCGGTGAGCGCAACGTGTCGCTGATGAACATCTTGAAGCTCGCCAGCGCCCTGCGTGTCGACGCCGCCGACCTGGTCACCGGCCTCCCCGCCCCCTAGCCCGCCCAACCTGTCACACCCCCTCCCTACCATCACCCCCACATCTCATCGCGCCCCACCGCCCAGCCCCGCCGGGCCGCGGGGACGTGCCGGCGGCTCGTGGGCTTCGGCCCGCCTTCACAAAACGTGGACCGACGCGCGCCCTGCGGGCGGCGGTCCCAACAAGCGAAGGAGTGCGATGACTCCCCGATACCACGCGGGCCGGCGCGGCCCGCGTTCGACCCCCGGCGCCGGGACCGGCATCCCGGCGCAGCACGAAAGGGGCCTGCGATGAGCGACATCCCCACGACGAGGCCTGGTGTGGTGCGGGCCACCCGGGTCGAGCTCGTCGACCAACGCGGCGCTGTGCGCGCCGTCCTCGGTCCGCTCGACAGCCCCGACCCGGACACACCCGCGTACGGCCTCGCCCTGTTCGACGGGGCCGAACGCGAACGGGTCTGGCTGACAGTGGACCGCACCGGGCCCGCCCTGGTCTTCGACCTGGCGGGCAACAACATCATCACCCTCGGGGTCAACGACCCCGTGGGTGACGCCCTGCATATCGGCGGCTACCTCCACGTGGCCGACGTGGACGGCACGCCGGTGCTGGGCTGGCAGGTCGAGGACGACGGCAGCGTCCTCGCCCGAGCGGGCGGTCCGACCCGGTGACCGGGCCTGTGCGCATCCGACCGCCGTAGGCCGGAACGCGCTGTCGCCGCGGCACGAGGGGCGACACCCATGTCGGATAAAAACCGATCCGTGCTACACATAGGCTGTAGACGGAAAGAGTTCCCGACGCTGGGATCGCCCCTCGATGCCGACCAACCGCACCCGAGCCAGCGTCACCATCGAACTGGGCCGCCGCGTCCGCGCCCTGCGGATCGAGCGCGGGCTGTCGCAGGAGAAGCTGGCCGAGAAGGCCCACGTGCACCGGACCTATGTGGGCTCGCTGGAGCGCGGTGAGCGCAACGTGGCCCTGATCAACATCGTCCGCCTGGCCGAAGCCCTCGCCGTCGACCCGTCCGAACTGGTGCAGGGCATGTCCAGCAATCGCTGACCCACGACCCGTCCTGTCGCGCTCGTTCCCGCATACCGAGCGCGTCGAACGTGGCCCGTCCCCACACCCTCCTCGATGTGGTCACCGAGGCCCGTCCCGCGTAAGCCCTCAGGCGGGAGGTGATGCCGCGTCCAGGGCGACGCCGATAACACCGGCAACCCGGGCGAGGTCGGCGTCCTGGGCCAGGAGCACGGCCTGATGTCGTCGCGCCACCGAGGCGATCATGCAGTCGATCATTCCTCGGGGGGTGATCCCGACGCGTCGGCAGGCGCGGTAGATGCGGGCCGCAGCCTCAAAGTCAACCGCAGCGTCGAACCTGAGCAACTCGAAGCGAAGGAGGAGCCGACGCAGGTCGGCCTCCCGGTCATCGCTCCGCGCGCCGGCGACAACCTCCATGACCACCGGCTCGGTGACGCCGACGTTGTCGTCGCTGGCAATGAGCTCGGTGAGGCGTTGGTCAACTCGGCTGTTCGTCGCTCGGTCGTACTCCACCCAAGCCGACGTGTCGACCAGGATCACGCCGCACTCGTCGGGGCGACATCGCTCGGCACCTCGTTGATCGCACGGGTGCCCCGCATGGCCAAGGCCTCCTCACGGGTCATCGGCTGACCGGCGAGGTGTCGGAGGGCGAGGTCGACGGCGTCGGTCTTGGTGTGGACGCCAAAGCGGTCCATGATCGCCTTCAGGTATGTCTCTTCCAGTTCAATGTTCGTCCGGACCTTGGCCATACACGCATCGTACACCATCCGTGTAGGCGACGTGTAGAGCGGCGGCTCACCGCCATCGACTGCTATTCGACGACGGGGTCCTCGACCACGAGCACGCCGGTCCAGGTCGACCCACTGGGGGGGCACCCGGCCGCAACTGTCGCCAGCTCCCCAGCAAAGACGAGGCTGTTGTCGTCACTGACGCCCACGATGGTGGCAGTCGGGCCGATCACGGTGAGCTTGACGTTCACACCGCCGTTGAAGCTGGCGGTGCTCACGGCCGGCTTGCCCGTGTACTCCCCGCTGTTGCAACTGATTCCGGGGACGACGGCAATGAGGCCACCGTTCACCGTGATTGTGGCGCCAGTCGACCCTGCATAGACGCATGGCCCGCCCAGGTTCAGGCCAGCCGTCGTGTTCGACAGGTTGGTGGGCGATGGGGCGGACCCAAACGTGATGGATCCACTCACGGTGCACTCGCCACCGAACACCCGTGGCACGGCATGGGCGGGACTGACGGGAACGACCAGGACAAAGAGCGCGGCAAGCGCGAGAAGCACGCGGCAGCCGCCGGGAAAGCGCACGATTTTCATCCGACCCCTACTTGATGAAGGACACCTGCTAGAGGTGACTACGACTCAAAGGATCGGCCGTGTCAGGATTTTGTTAACGCAGGGCGGCGGAATGCTGCTCAAAGGCGACCGGAAAAAGGTGTACTCGCGCCAAGCGTGTCCGTACACCTCCCGGTTTGCCCCCCACACGAGCGAGCTAACAGGCGGGCCGCCAGGTCCGCCCTTGGTCGTGCGAGCAGGCCACCCCCATGATCTCGCCGTTCAAGCCGACGAGGATGGTGCCATCGGGAAGGGGCTTGACGGTACCGAGGTATCCCGTGGGGAGTGCCGCGGTGGAGATCTCCTGCCAGGAGGCGCCCAGGTCGGCTGTTCGCCAGATCTGGTTGAGCAATCGTTCCTGGCGCAGACCGAGGACGTAGTACTGCCCGTCCGGCCCGGCCGTGGGCTCCATGACACCGACGACTGCAGGCGGCAGGGCGACTCGGGTATACGTAACGCCTCCGTCCAGGGAGCGGTACATCACCGAGGAGTCAGTGGCCCAGAGGACGTCGCGGCCGCCGGTGTGGGTGACCGTCATCTGCGGCTCGCCCGCCATGCCCGCCAAGGCCACGCCCGTGTCGCATGACGTCCCTTGACAGCGGTACACGGTGCTGACCGAGCCGCCGGTGGCCTGGGGCACGGCCGCGCCCACGTACATGAGGGGGTGGGCCACGTCGTAGCCAGTGGGGAAGGCGAAGCTGAACCGCAGGGAGGCGCTGTTGGGCCCGGGCTTCCAGCCGAGCGGCTCGGGCAGGTTGGACGTGGCGTTGTACTGCCAGCCCGGAGCGTCCGGCAGGAGGAGTCGGGGGTCGCCGGCCGAGAAGGCGGGCGACATGGTCGCCGTGCCCGTGGTGGCCAGCAGGGTGATGAAGGTCTCGCCGCCGTCGGTCGAGACCTGGAGCCCGAGCGAGCCGGTGGCGAAGATGCGGTTGTCGGCAGGCCAGGCGGGCGGGAGCACGATCTTGGTGGCGTTCATCGACACGCTCTTGGAGCTGTGCCAGTCGGCCCCGCCGTTGGTGGACTTGAAGAGCACGCCGCAGGTGGTCGCGCACCCGGACCGGGGGGCGCCGACCGCGAAGACGGTGTGGTCCTCCTCGTAGTGGGGCGAGGTGGTGAAGGACTCGAAGATGGCGTCGCCGGGATCGGTGGACGTGGTGCCGGGCAACAGCGTCTGGGCCTTCCACGGCGAGCCCTTGGACCACGGCGGCACGACCGGCGCGGCCGCAGCAGAAGCGGCGGCGCCCGAACCGGCGACCGAGGCGCCCGCCCCCGACGCAGACGAGGCGACGGGCGGCACCGCAGCCGCGGCTTGGCCGTTGACGGCGGCGAGGCCGCGCCCGGCGTCGGAGTGGACCACCCCGCCGGGCCCGCCCATGCTCACCGCCCCCACGGACAGGGCCATGAGCGATACCAGCGCCTCGCCCAAGCGGGTGGAGGCCACGCCGGTGTCGTGCAGGGCCGTTTGCCAGCGGGCCATGCGCACCGCCATGCGGGCCCGAGCCCGCTGGAAGGCACGGATGAAGGCGCCCAGGGGGGCCAGGGCGGGCACGCCGCCCTTGGCCAGCGACTCGTAGGACTTGCGCAGCGACATGCGGGCCCGGCGCAGCGAGCCGCGGATGGACTCGACGGTGACGCCTTCGAAACGGGCGATGTCCTCGTAGGACCAGCCCTCGATGTCACGCAGGCCCACGATGCGCTGATGGTCAGGCCGCAGACGGCGGAAGGCGGTGACGGCCATGCGGCACTCGTCGGCCGCCTCGGACAACTCGTCGGGCCGGGGCTGGACGCACGGCTCGAGGGCGGCGGCCCCGCCCGCCCGGGCGATGGCCCGTTCGTCGCGGCGCCAGTAGTCGACGCACAGCCTGCGGGCGATGGTGGCCACCCAAGGCCAGAATGGGCGGCTGGGCGAATAGCGGTCCCACGACGACCACGCCCTCGACAACGCCTCTTGGGCGATGTCCTCGGGGTCGTACCCCGGCGGACAGTACCGGCGGCAATAGGCCACCAGCGGGTTGAATGTCCGGTTGTACAGATCTGCGAACGCGTCAACCTCAGAGGGTTGTCCCACCCCTCCGGGTCGGTGTTCGACAAAGATCTCCACAGTCGTGGGCAATGCCGTATCCCCCCGGGTTGCGCTCCGGTAGGTGTCATTCGACACGTGTTGGGCGTCCTCCTGCTTTGAATCCTGACACGAACTCACAGGGCGCACGTACTACTTGATGTGACGTTGTCGCCTTTCGTCGGCGACCTCCCGCGCCGCGCCACGTACGTCCGGCCTGCCGAGGAGGTCATGGCAGACGTGGCCTCGGCCGCGTCTCAAGCCGCGGACCTCGACGTCCTCCTCAACCGCCTGGCCGACCTTACGCTGGAGGCGACCGGCGCAGACCGGGTCTCGCTCTTCCTCCTCGACAACGAGAGCGCGTCGCTGCGGCTGTGGTCGGTGACCGGTCAACAGCCCTCGGACCAGCTCTGGGACCTGGCCTTGGCCATGCCCGCCATCCCGATCGACCAGTTCCCTTCCCGACGGGCCTTGTTCGACGGCGACGGACCAGTGGCCATCCCCGACGCCCAGGACAGCCCCTTCGTCCCGCCCGAGTGGGCCGAGGCCTTCCAACTCCGGGCCTTGGTAGCCGCGTCCCTGCGCTGCGGCCAGGACAGTTTGGGCCTGCTGGTCGTCGACTACCGGTCCGACCCCGACTTCTCGCCCGAGCTGCTCCGCCTGGTCGGCACCATCGCCAGCTCCTGCGCCCTGGCCGTCGGCCATGCGCTCGTGTCATCCGCTCTCAAGGAGCGCAACGACAACCTCCAGAGCCTGCTCGACGCCAGCCGGACGCTGTCCTCGCCTGTCTCCCTCGACCACGTGGCCGACCGGGTGGCCGAGTCGATCATCCGCGTGCTGGGCGCCAGCTACCTGTCGGTGCACCTGCTCGACGACGGCCGCACCCGCTACCACACGCTGACCCAGCGCAACATCCGCTTCCCGGCCGAGGGCAGGATCGCCGACCTGCCCCGACCGGCCCTGCGCGCCGTGATCGCCGCGTGGCGGGGGGAGGTCGTGCCTGAGCCCGTCCTGCTTCCCGACGTGCAAGGCGGGCCCTCGGGAGGCACGACCGTTGTGCTCCCGCTGCTGCGCCCCGCGGCCGACGTGTTCGGCTTCATCGTCTTGGGCCTGGACGGCGGGCGTGAGCCGACGCCGGCCACCCTCGAATTGGCCGGGGCCCTCGCGTCGCACGTGGCCTTCGCCGTCGACCGGGTGCGCATCGACGAGCAGATGGCGCTGGGTGCCGAGTTCGCCCGCACCGTCCTCGACCTTTACGAGTTCGAGCCCGACGACCCCGAAGGCCTCCTCGCCGGACTGCGCAGGGCGGTGCCCCCCACCCTCGGATTCCGCGTCCACGGCCTGCGTCTGTCGGCCGAGATGGGCGACCTGCGCGTGAACTCGCCCACGTCGGAGCAGGAGCGCCAACTGTGGAAGGCGTGGCGCAGGCGCAAGACCCGGCCCGCGGTCCATCAGGTCGGCACCGACGTCTACGCGCCGGTGTGGCGCGCCGGGCGGGTGGTCGGCATGGTTCTCGCCACCGCGTTGCGACCCGATCTGGCCCGCCATGAACGCGAGCTGCTGGAGGGCCTGGCCTCGGCCCTGGCCCACGCCGTGGAGCGCATCCGCATGCGGGCCGCGGTGCGCAGCAGGGAGAGCGAGTTGGCCTTGGCCGAAGAGCGGGCCCACGTGGCGTCGAACATGCAGTCGACCATCGGCCGCTTCCTCGAGGCCATCCAGGTCTGCGGCGAAGACCTGGCCGCGTCGTATGAGGGCCGCATCGCCCAGCGGGCCGAGGGCATCGTGTCACTGGCCCGCACAGCCAGGGCCGAACTGCACGACACGTCCCGTTCCCTGCCCGCGCTCACCTATGACAGGGGCGGCCTCGAAGCCACGCTTTCTGAGGTCGTGGTGGAGTTGGGCGGGCAACTGGACGCGGCCGCGGCGTTCGAGGTGAGGGGCCAGCGCAGGGACCTGTCGGTCGAGGTCGAGCAGTCGCTCATCCGCATGGTGCACGAGACGCTCTCGAGGGTCGAGCGCAACGGCCGGGCCAGCGCCATCGCCGTGCGCCTCGAGTTCCGACCGGACGAGGTGGAGCTGGTGATCCGCGACGACGGCACCGACCTGGCCACCCGAGAACTCGGACAAGGAGGGCTGGGCGCCCACTTCGGGCTTCGCCTGGTCCAGCGCAGGCTGGAGGCGCTGGGCGGCAAGCTCTACATCGAGCGGCCTTCGCCGCGCGGCCTTGAGCTTCGGGCCCGCGTGCC
This sequence comes from Acidimicrobiaceae bacterium, assembly GCA_030837965.1. Lineage (GTDB taxonomy): Bacteria > Actinomycetota > Acidimicrobiia > Acidimicrobiales > JAUTXP01 > JAUTXP01. Next base: position 24,785 of record JAUTXP010000041.1, read on the forward strand.
CGCTTGAGCCCGGTGTTCCGAGACCGGCACACCTCGCGGCCTGAGCCGCTGCGCATGGTGCTCGACGACGAGACCGTCGATCGGCTCAAGTCCTCGGCCGAGGTCTACGGGCTGGAGGTCGAGGAGCTCATGGTCGCTCTGTTGCAGGCCGCGGCCGAGCACGTGCGGGACCTGCTGGGCGAGCCGCCCAGCCGCCGCCACCTGAGTTGACGGCCCGCATGGCCCGGCAAAAGCCCTGGTCAGCGCCGTGCTCATCACAACTTGTCACGCCCGGTGGCGGAACAACTTCGGAGAGCTAAGACTCTTCTAGTTCCCCAAAATGACTACGGCCAGAGGTTGGCTGAACGCTCTCCGTTTGTCATATTGGCGGTATGGGGGCGACCGATTCGGGGATTCCGTCGATGTTGGCGCGATGGGAGGGGACGGTGGCCAGCACGGCAGCCTTGGTCTTCGCCCTCGTCTTCGGCGAGGCCGTCATCGTGGCTTTCACCGCGATGGGCCGGACGGTGGCCCACGGCGCCAACCCCCTCGCCTGGGCCGTGGCCACCGCGGCCAACGCGGTGGCGGGCTTCTTCGTCCTCGGCCTGACCCAGATCCGGGCATGGGAGTCCGGCGCCCGTCCCCACACCGACGTCGACCGCGACCCGCGGACCCGCTTCGCCGTGCGCGGCCTGTCGGGCGGCGGACTGGCCGCCTTCGTACTGGCCAGCGTGACCGGCGGACCGCTGGCCGTGGGCTGGTTCTACGGCCGACGCCGCGACCCACGGGCCCGCTCGCTCACATGGACCGCGGCATGGCTTCTCGCCGCCGTGTGGTCCGCCCTCTACCTCGGCCTGTTGGCCTGGGCCTTCTGAACCGCACCACGCCGGCACCACCACCGAGACACACACCACCGCCTCACCTCCGCCGTCACCACTGCCACCCACGGCTAAGCGCCGCGAAAGGAAGCCTGTGCGTATCGAGATCCGAAGCTCCCTGCCGAACGACATGGCCGAGGACTTCTTGAAGGTCTACCGGGCCGCCTTTCAGCCTTTGGAGACGCTGTCGGCCGTGCGCCAGTCGCTCACCGACGCCGAGTTCATTGAAGAGATGCACCATCCCGCGGTCTTGAAGTGGGTGGCGTGGGACGAGTTCGACCAGCCCTGCGGCCTGGCGTTCATGACCACCGACCTGGCCCTGGTGCCGTGGATCAGCCTCCCCTATTACCGGGCCCGCTTCCCCGAGCACTACGAACGCAACGCCATCTACTACTTCGGCTCACTGGTCGTGCACCCCGAGTACCACGGCACGTCCGTGTCCCGCGAGCTGGTGGAGACGGTGGTGGCCAAGGTCGGGGCCGACGATGCCATCGCCGCCTTCGACTGCTGCGCCTTCAACGTCGACGTGAAGCGCTTCCCCAAGATGATCGCCGACCTGGCCGCCCGGGTCTGCGTCTCGGTCGACCCTGTCGAGATCGACGTCCAGCGCTACTACGCCTTCGAGATGCGGGGAGTCAAGTGAGCACGTCCCATCGGCCCACCACCTTGGCCGCCGCCCTGCGACCTGCCCCTGCCCTCAACATCGAGGTGGCGTCCGGCGTGGGCCGGGGGCCCACCAAGATTGCCGCCTTCGACGGGGCCCTGCGCGAGGCGGGCGTGCACAACTTCAACCTCATCTACCTGAGTTCCGTCGTGCCGCCCGGCAGCGTCATCACGCCGCTGGAGGGAAAGGCCGCCGCGCCTGCAGGTGGTTGGGGCGACCGCCTCTATGTGGTGATGGCCTCGGAGCGGGTCGACCAGCCGGGCCAAGAGGCTTGGGCAGGCGTGGGCTGGGTCCAGCAGGAAGGCGGATCGAACGGGCTGTTCGTCGAGCACGAGGGCAACAGCGAGGAGCAGGTGCGAAGGGACGTGCGCGAGAGCCTGACCGCGCTGTGCGACGGGAGGCCCGAGTCGTTCGGGCCGCAGCAGTCGGTCGTGCGCGGGGCGGTGTGCGACGGCGAGCCGGTGTGCGCCTTGGTCGTCGCCGTTTTCGAGTCGGCCCCGTGGCGGGGACAGGTCATCGACCTGTCGGACGGCGAAGGCCGAAGGGACTAGAGGTCCGCAAGAAGGTCACGTCGCGGTCACGGCCGGAATGGCGCGGGCGCGCACGACGTCGGGCACTTCGGACGCAGGCATGGGCCGGGCGTAGTAGTAGCCCTGTCCGTACTGCACGCCCAAAGCCTCGAGGATCTGGCCCTGCTCGGGCTCCTCGATGCCTTCGGCCACCACGGCCAGGTCGAGCTCGGCGGCCAAGTCGACCACCGCTCGGATGACGGCCGCGTCCTGCGCGCCGACACCCAGGTCGGCCACGAAGCTGCGGTCGACCTTGACCACGTCCACCGGCAGCCTGCGCAGGTAGCCGAGCGATGAATAGCCGGACCCGAAGTCGTCCAAAGCCAGACGCACGCCCACGGCCCGCAACTCCGCCAGCCGAGCCCGCACCGAGTCGGTGTCGGCCATCAAGATGCTCTCGGTCAGCTCCAGGGTCACATCCGCCGGCTCCAGCCGGTGACGGCGCAGCGCAGCCGAGACCTCCTCGATCAACTGCGGGTGCTCCAACTGCCGGACCGAGACGTTCACGCTCATGGTGTAGTCGGGACATGCAGGGTCGGCGTCGCGCCAGGCCCGCAGGTCGGCGCAGGCCTGGTCCAGCACCCACGCGCCCAGGGTCACGATGAAGCCGGACTGCTCGGCGATCGGGATGAAGACGTCGGGCCGCACCGCGCCACGCGTGGGATGGCTCCAACGCAACAGGGCCTCGACGCCAGTGACCTCACCCGTGGCCAGGCTCACGATGGGCTGGTAGTGCACGGCGAACTGGCCCGACGAGAGCGCGCTCGGCATGTCGTTGCGCAGTTCCATGCGCTCGACGGCCACCTCGTGCATCGACTCCTCGAACACCTCGTAGCGGGCTTTGCCCCGCGCCTTGGCGGAGTACATGGCCACATCCGCGTTTCGCAGCAGGACCTCGGCCGACGAGACGCGCGCCGAGTCGATGGCGATGCCGATGGTGGCGCCCGCCTGCACCGTGCGACCGCCCAGTTCGAACGGCACCAGCAGCGCTTCGAGGACACGGTCGGCCAAGGCCACCACCTGGTCCTCGGTGTAGATGTCCTCCAGCAGCACGGCGAACTCGTCGCCGCCCAGTCGGGCGGGCGTGTCGGCCGAGCGCAGGCAGTTGCGCAGCCGGTCGCCCACTGCGACCAGCAGCTCGTCACCCGCGGCATGGCCCAGGCTGTCGTTGATGGTCTTGAGGTCGTCCACGTCGATGCACAGCACGGCCACCATGTCGGGCCGGTCGCTGCGTCGGAGCAGGGCGTGAGCCGCTCGGTCGGCGAACAGGGTCCGGTTGGCCAGTCCGGTCAGCGAGTCGTGCAGGGCCCGATGGCGGAGCTCGCCCTCCAACTCCTTGCGGTCGCTCACATCGCGGGCGTTGAGCACCACACCGCCGACCGTCGGCTCGGCCCGAAGGTCGGTGGCCGTGATGTCGAGCGTGTGCCACGACCCGTCTGCATGGCGCACGCGCAGCTCGGCCCGGTTCTGCTCGTCGGGGTTCGGCGTGTTGAGAGCGCTGAGAACGATGGCCGCTGCCGTCTCGACGTCGTCGGGATGCACGAGTTCGACCGGGCTGCGGCCCGAGACCTGCTCGGGCTCGTAGCCCAGCACGCGCCGCACGGCTGGGCTCACGTAGCTGAAGCAGTTGTCGTCGCCCACCACGGCCACCACGTCGCTGGAGTTCTGCACCAGCGAACGGAAGCGGGCCTCGCTCTCGCTCACGGCCAGCTCTGCGTGCTTGCGATCGGTGACGTCGCGCGACGTGAGAACCACACCGGCCACCTCGGGATCGCGCAGCAGGTTGGTGGCGATGGTCTCGAACCAGCGCCACGCCCCGTCGGCCTGGGCCGCCCGAACCTCGACCGCGTCGAGCACGCCGCCGGGCGTGCGGAAGGCCTCGTCCAACAACCGCTCCACGACGGCCGCGTCGTCAGGATGGACGCTGGGGAACGGCGTGCCGCCGATGACGGCAGTCGGGTCGACGCCCAGGACGCGGGCTGCGGACGGGCTGGCAAAGGTGACAAGGCCCTCCGGGCTGACCACCGTCAGCACGTCGGACGACTGCTCGATGAGGGCCTTGAACCGGCGTTCGCTCTTGCGCCGGTGGAGGCTCTCGACCAAGGCGGCCGACTCGATGGCCAAGGCCACCTCGGAGCCGAAGTCGGACAGGCTCTCCACTGCCTCGGCCGCGATGGGCCGGGGCGAAGTCACGATGATGGCGCCCCGGAGCTCGTTCTGACTGACCAGCGGGAGGACGACCACGGACACGTCGTCCACGGCCACCAGGTCCTCCGGCCGCTCGACGTCGCGCAGGTCGACCACTCGGGTGCCATGGGCCACTCGGGCCCGCCGGTCGCCGAGCGCGTCGGCCAGGCCGTCGCCCAGTGCGGCGGCGCCCAGCACGCGGCCGATGGCCTGGCGCGAGCCCGCGCCGACGGAGGCCACGACCTGCATGGCGTCGGCTCGACCGGTGGCCAGACTGGCCCGCACATCGGCCCGTCCGCCCGCCAGCGCCAGCGCGGCGCGCAAGGCGCCTTCGTGCATCTCTTCCTTCGTGGTCGCGCCCACTAGCACCACGCCCGCCTCCCGAAGGATGCGCTCGCGCTTGGCCTTGCGCTCGTTGGCGCGCAGCAGCAGGACCATGCGCCACAAGACCAGCGACGCCAGGATGAACGAGCCCGCCACCACGGTCGAGTCGTCCACCGGTCGGTGCGTCACCGCGGAGATGACGAGCACGGCCGGCGCCATGGACAAGGCCGCGCCCAGGATGAGCAGCCGTCGGCGGGTCAACTGCATGGGCGCGTGGTCGCGCTCGGTGAGGTGCACCATCTTCGGGTGCAGGGCGCCCGCGCCGCAGGCCACGAAACCGAAGGTCGAGAAGACGGGAGTGAGCAGGCCGTTGTAGGCGCCCGCGATGGTGAGGGTGGTGAGCACGTCGGCGAACAGCACGCAGACGAAGCACGAGGCCAGCAGGTAGTAGCTCGGGTTGCGGGCGCCGGGGCCGATGGCCAGGCGGGCCCAGACGCCGAGCAGGGCCAGGTCGAAGAAGGAGTAGCCGGTCGACACCGACCGGTCGAACAGGGGCAGCGCGCCTTGGCGCGCGTACGGGGCCATGAAGAAGGCCCACACGATCAGGCCCGCGCCCGCGGCCACGATCAATGCGTCGACCAGGTTGGCCCAGTCCCTGCGGCGTGACCGGCTGCGGATGAGCGACGCGCCGCCTGCGATCAGGCTCAGGTACCCGGCGTAATAGATGGCGTCGGAGACCGAGGGGAAGGGGTCGGCCCCGCCGTTGGCCTTCATGATGTGGGCCAGGACGGCTGCGGCCACGGTGAACGAGCCCGCGCCTGCGGCGATGAAGTACCAGGCCCGGCGCTGCCTGGCCCACGCCCGGGCCCCGACGACCACGGCGACCACGGCGCCGATGGCGATGCCCTGGCCGATCAGTTGGGCCCTCGCTGGGGCGGAGGAGCTGGCCACGGCCATGGCCAGCAGGTTCACCACGAGATAGCAGGCCCACAGGCGCTGTTTCATGCTGTCCTGTCGGAAGCCAATAGGCCACCTTGACGAAAACAGTCAATGCCGGGCATTGCTCAATGGCCCGCGGGCTGAATGCGGGGTGTACACAACCGGCCCGGCCTGACTAGCCCCGACCGGCCCTCCCCCGCCCTCGTCGGCTCTCGTCGGCCCGCATCGGCCCGCATCGGCCGACCTTTTCCACAGCTCTCCCGACTTTTCCACACCAACAGGTGCTGTGGAAAAGATCAGGGGGGCAGCGATACGCATCGGCGGTAAAGACAGGCCCCGCCTGACGTTTCGCCCTTTTGGCGCGACGTTTTGGGCCCTGGGCCGTACTGCTAGGGATGACGATGAGCGGCAATCTGGCGACGGAGGAGCGGCTGGCCTGGCTGCGGTCCCGACTGGGCGACGACGGACGGGTCCGCATCGCGGACGCGGCCCAGTATCTGGGCGTGAGCGAGATGACCGTGCGCCGCGACCTCCAGGAGCTGGAGGCCACCGGCCTGGCCCGACGGGTGCGGGGCGGGGCCGTCGCCCTGGGCCCCGGGCTGAACGCCCACCACCTGCCCGGGCGAGGCAAGGCCAAGACCCGCATCGCATCCAAGATCCTCCCGCTGCTGCCGCCCGTCGGCGGCCTGGGGATGGACGCGTCCAACACCGTGGCCAGGATCGCAGCCGGACTGGACTCGGCCCGCGACCTCACCGTGATCACCAACGGGCTGGAAACCTTCCAGGGGCTCCAGGACCGGCCCGGCATCACCCCACTGCTCACCGGCGGTCGCCTCGACCACCGCACCTCGAGCCTGGTCGGGCCCATCGCCGTGCGGGCCGCCACGCACGTGCTGTTGTCGGTCTTGCTGTTGTCGGCCGCGACGGTGGATGCCGACCTGGGCCCGTCCGAGGAGTCGATCGAGGAGAGCGAGGTCAAACGGGCCATGGCCTCGGTGGCCGAACAGGTCCTGCTCGCGGTCGACTCGTCCAAGCTCGGCGTCCGCTCCATCGCCGTGTCCGTCGAGTGGGACCAGGTCACCACGCTGGTCACCGACCTGGACCCGGGCGACACCCGGCTCGACCCCTACCGAGAACGGGTGGCCATCCTCTAGGCGGGCCGGGCCGAGGCCCGGGCGCGCTCCTGTCGCCTCGAACACGTTCCAACCGAGGGCCGTCGAATGGGGCTGGTACCGTGGCCGCCACTCGACCGGCGACGAAATGGCCACCCGGCGGGCCCGCATCCTGGGTCTGTCCGGCGGCGCCGAGGGCGGGGCACCATGGCGGGGCTGGGGTCGCAACGACAACCAGCGACCTGGCGGGGCCTCCCCGCATGGCGGGTCGCGAGCGGACAGGTGTGGGTCGTCGTATGCCCCGAGCGCGGCGGCAAGATCACGTCCCTGTTCGACGTCAAGGCCCGGCGCGAGTGGCTCGTCCCCGCTCCCGTCCAGCCCTTGCGGGCCCTCACCTACGGCTCGCTGTGGTCGGCGTATGAGATGTGCGGATGGGACGATGCCTTCCCCACGTTGGGCGACTGCGCTCATCCGGGGCCGGGCCGCGCCGCCGACGTGCGCCTGCCCGATCACGGCGAGGTCTGGGCTCTGCCCTGGGCCGACGAGACCGACCGGGCCGACGCGGCGGTGATGACATCGGTCCGGGGTGCGGCCCTGCGGTATCGCCTGCGCCGCAAGCTGTCGGTGGACGGGCCGACCCTGCGTCTCGACTACACGCTCGACAACGAGGGGCCCGACCCAATCCCGTTCCAGTGGGCCGCCCATCCGCTCATCGGCACCCGCCCCGACAGCGAGGTGGTGACGCCCGTGCCCGTGGCCCGAGGACCAGGTTCGGTCCCCCGCTTCGCGCCCACCGATGCCGGGCTGGGCTGGGCCACCGTCGTCGACCGGGGCTCGGGCCACTGGCTGCGACTGGCCTGGGACCCGGTCGACGTGCCGTGGTTCGCGCTGGCCGTCGACCAGGGCGCGCTCAACCCGCAGCCCAACGTGGTGCCCATACCAGCCACGGGGTGGGGGCGCGACGTGCGGGCCGCGTGCGACATCGGCCGAGTGCGGGTGGTGGCCGCGGGCGCCACCGCGGCCTGGGCCGTCACCGCCACCGTGGGCACCGGCGGCATCCCCTGACCTGACCCGTCCCCCACTACACGTCTGGAGGACACGACCTGCGGTTTGCCCGGGCTATGTCCTCCAGTCGGGAAAACCCGGCGGCGCGGGGGCGGGGGGCGGGGGGCGGGGGGCGGGGGGTTACTTGAGGAGCAACTGCAGGAGGCGCTGCCACTCCTTGACGTCGCCGCCGCGTTGGGACAGCGCATCGGTGAGGTCGTCGAAGTCCCTGTGCACCGACTCGGGCAGGGCCGCGGCCAGCGCCTCCAGCCGGGCCAGGCGACCCGGGTCGGGCCGGTCGGCCAGCAGCACCAGGCGCATGTACTCGAACAGCTCGACCGTGACCTGGGCGGGCAAGGCCAGGTCGCCCACCGGGCCCAGCGACGTCAGTGCGTCGGCGTAGGCCTCGGCATCGCCGCGCCCGTCCAGCAACAAGAACTCCAACAGGTTCAGCTTGGGGAACGGCGACGCGGGCATGCGCTCGACCGCACCCCGGACCAAGGCCTCGGCCCGATCACGCTCCCCCAGTCGCAGCAGCATCAGGGCGTAGCGCTTGACCGCCCACGTGTAGGTCGGGTGCTCGGCCAAAAAGGCCTCGTAGGCCGCGGCGGCCTCGTCGTCGCGCCCGGCCTTTTCCAAGAACCAGCACTGATGCGACAGCGTCCACAGATCCTCGGGCCCGCCCACCGGATGGGCCACGGCCACGTCGTACCAGCGGCCCGCCTCGTCGAAGCGGCCGTTGCGCTCCAGGATGTAGGCGTAGTAGTTGGCGCCCTGCACTCTGTCGGGCTCGGCCTCGAAGGCGCGTGACAGGTGGGTCAAAGCCGTGTCGAAGTCGTACGACTTGCCGTAGCACTGGCCGATCCCGAACTCCACGTCCGGGTCGCCGTGGCCCGACGCCAGCAGCCACGAGTACAGCTCGATGGCCGTCTTGTACGCGTCCGCCTCGCGGAGCACCTCGGCCGCGGCCTTGACGGCCCCGGCCGACGCGTCCCGATAGGCCCCGGCCACGCCGGCCAGATCCCCGGCCGAGGCCATGGCCGCCAACGCGGCACCGTCACCCTTTACAGCGTCACCCTGCACCGAACCAGCCATCGCGCTCCCCCTTGTCGACCGTGCCCCCAACCTGCCCAGGATGGCATCCGCCTCGCGCCCGTGCTCGGCCGCCCGCTCGTCCAGCCCCACCTGCCGCTCCAATGCGGCCAAGGCCAGCAGCGTCTGGCCCACCTCGTACATCACCGAGGACTCGCGCCCAAGGCGCAGGCTCTCCTCCAAAAGGGACTGGGCCTGGTCGACGTCGCCCATCCCCGCCGCGGCCAGGCCTTGGTTGCGCAAGGCCATGGCCACCAGGGCGCTGCCCCCGGCCGTCACCTTGCCCTTCATGGCCGCCGACAGGGCCGTGGCCTGCTCGTAGCGCTCGGCCTCGACCAGGAGCTCGGCCATGCGGGCCTGCGTCTCGACCACGAACAGGTCGGCCCGGATGGCGCGGAACCCGTCGAGGGCGCCGGACAACAGGTCGGTGGCCTCGTCGATGCGACCGGCTCGGCCCGCAGCCCGGCCCAGGTTGCTGGTGGCCAGGGCCACGCCCACTGGATAGTTGGCGTTGCGGAAGACCTGGCGGGCCTGTCGGAAGAGGGTCTCGGCCTCGTCCAGCCTGCCTTGGTCGGACAGGATCTCGCCGATGTTGTTGGCCGCGGTGGCCGCGCCGACCACGTCGCCCGCCCGCTCCCTGGCCACCCGACTGCGCTCGTACAGCTCGAGCGCGCCCTCCCAGTCGCCTTCGTAGTACGCGTCGATGCCGAGGTTGTTCAACACGTTGGCCTGGCCCAACAGGTCGCCGATCTCCTCGTAGATGGGCAGGGCCATCTCCCGGTACTTCAACTCCGGCCTGCCCAAGTCGGTGAGCGCGTTGTCGAGGATGAAGTAGGCGTGGGCCAGCGTGGACTTGTCGCCCGCGGCCTCGGCGTCGGGCACCGCGCCCTCGGCCCACCGCACGCACTCTCGCAGCCTCCCCTGCCGGTAGCGCACGACGGCGTAGCCCACGGCCAGCCGGGCTCGCAGCGCGGCTCGCTCCTCGGTCGTGAGCCCCTCGATGACGCGCAGCCCACGCCCGTACCACCGCAGCGCGTCGGTGTAACGGCCGAGCCGCTCGCGCAGCACCGCTTCTTTGACCATGACCCGGGCCCGGCCCTTGGCGTCCGCGGCGAGCAGCTTGCGCACCGAGCGATAGGCCGACGACGCCTGGTCGTAGAGCGCGGCCACCTCGCACACGTCGCCCAAGGCCTCGTTGACCCTGGCCACCTCGGCGGGCGCGGTTGCGGTCAACTCGGGCAGGGCGCGCGCCGCCTCGAGGCCCCGGCGGTAGAACTCGGCCGCCTCGACATTGGCGTAGACGCCTCGCGCGTGGTCGCCCGCGGCCACCGAGTAGTGCCACGACTCCGGGTGCCTGCCCGCGTGGTGGAAGTGCAGTGACAACAGGCCAATGGCCTCGTCGCCGTGCACCGCGCTCGACCGTTCGAGCACCTCGCCCACCCGGCCGTGCACCTCGCGCCGGCGGGAGAAGGGAAGCGCCTCGTAGGCCACCCGGCGGAACAAGTCGTTGCGGAACCGGTACACGCCGTCGTCGGCGACAACGAACTCGGCCAGGCGCGCCCACGCCGACTGGTCGGCCGCCTCCGCCACCAAGGGGGCCAGCGCGTCGTGCATCAACTCGCCGGTGAAGCGGGCGCCGAGCACGCTGGCGTAGCGCAACAGTTTTCGGTCGGGCCCGGCCAGCCGGTCGAGGCGCGACGACACGATGGCCTCCACGCTGTCGGGCAGGGCATCGAGGTCGGCCTGGGCGCCGCATGCGGCCACCAGTTCCAGCAGGAACAACGGGTTCCCCGACGACCGCTCGACCAGGCGCGAGAAGAAATGGGGGGGAATGGTGACACCGTCAATGGCGAGGGACAGCAGCGCGGTGGCGTCGTCGTCCGGCAGCGGCCCCAGGTCCACGGCCACGGCCTCGTAGCCCATGCCCGCGTGCAGGCCGGTGTCCACGCCGCGGCGGCTGACGCACAGCACCCAGGGATGGTCGGCCGCCGTCGCGGCCACGTGGGCAACCAACTCGGCCGACGCCTCGTCCATCCAGAAGGAGTCCTCGAACACGATCAAGGTCGGGTCAGGCCAGGCCTGGCCCAACAGGTGCTCGGCCGCCTCGTGCAGGCGCGGGCGTCGGAACTGCGGCGCCAACTCGTCCACCTCGCGCGTCGTCGGCACCGTGGCGTCGGCCGCCATGGCCAACAGCGGCGTCCACGCCAGCAGCTCGGGCGCGAGGGCGCCGACCAGGCCCACGAGGTCCTCGCCCGCGGCAGCCGGGTCGTCGTCCAGCGAGATGCCCAAGGCCGTGCGCAGGAGCAGCCGGGCTGCGAAGTACGGCGTGTTCGACTCGTACTGCTCGCACTCCACCACCACTCGGCGCAGACCCTGGGCCCCGGCCCGCTCCACGGCCTCGCCCACCAGGCGGGACTTGCCCATGCCCGCGTCGCCCACCAACTCGACGACAGAGCCGCGCCCCGCCACACCGGTGGCCGTGCCGGTCGCGGTAGCGGCGGCAAAGGCGGCGTCGAAGACGGCCAACTCCGCGGCCCGACCCACGAAGGGCTGGTCGCCGATCACTCGACGCCGCCCGGCCCGCATGGGCCGGTTCACGGCCAGGGCCCGCACTGGCAGGCTCTTGCCCTTGACCATGAACGGGGCCAGGGCCTCGGTCTCGAACCGGCCAGGACAGCGCTGCACCACGGCCTCGGTGGCCAGGAGCTGGCCGGGCCCGGCCTTGCCCATGACGCGCGCGGCCAGGTTCACGGCGTCGCCCATGGTGGAGTAGGTGAACCGGAAGGGGGCACCGACCGCGCCCGCGTACACATGCCCGCGGTTGACGCCCGCCCGAATGCGCAGGCCGTACTCGCCGTCGAGCACTTGGCGCAGAGCGCGCAGCATCCGCTCCTCGCTGTCCTCGAAGGCCTCGGGCGCGCCCGCGGCCAACATGAACTTGCCGCCGTCCGGCCCGATGTCGGTGCAGATGACCGTGGCCCCAAAAGCGTCCATGGCAGTGACCACCGCGCTGGTCAGCCGGTCCAGCCGGGCATGCACCTCCTCGGGTCCGGCCTCGGTGAGCAAGGCGTCCACCCCGCCGAAGTGCATGAAGGCCACCGCCACCTGTCGATGCTCGGACTCCTCGACGACCGACCCCAGCCTGCCCCGCAGGGCGAGGGGCACGAAGGTGTCGAGGTCAGCACCCGCGGCCACGGCCTCGGCCGCAATGCGCATGGCGTCGCCCTCGCCCACGATGTCGGCCTTGGGAGCCGAGGCCAACAGCCTTCCGCCCGCCTTCTCCTCCCCCACGCTCTTCGGGTCGAGGCCCGCGGCCGCGGCCGGGGATAAGAGGATCTCCCCGGCGTCGGCGGCCGACTCCATGTCGACCGTCTCCGTCGCGGCCGGACCGGCTACCACCAGTTCCTGATGGCGGCCGCCGACGAGGAAGAAGTGGAAGGTGCCGGTGTGGACGCCTTGCGACATGCGCAGGATCACTTCGCCGGACGACGTGGAGATGCGGCCCGCTTGGCGCAGGACCCGGCGCATCCCGTGCGAGGCCCGACAGGCCCGGGCCAGGTGGCCCTCGCCCGAGAAGAACAGGAGCAGGGCGTCGCCCCCGAACTTCAACACGTCGCCGCCGTACAGACCCGACTCGGTGAGCAGGTGGGTGAAGACCGAGGAGATGGCGCCCACCAGCTCCTCGGCCCCCGCCTTGCCCTTGCGGGCCAGTCGTTCGGACAGCTTGGTGAAGCCGGACACGTCGGCGAACACCATCGTGCCCTGCTCCGCCCATACCCGTTGGCCCATGGCCGCCCGGTGCAGCAGGACGCGCGGGAGGTAGTCCACCACCTCCCGAGCGGGCCCGCCGGCCGGGACTGCCGGGCTCACCCGGTACTGACCTCGATCATCGAAGGGCGATGTTTACCGTCTGGATCGTCCCATCGTCGAGCATGACCCCGATCCGCCAGTAGTAGCCGGCCTGCGCCTTGTCCGTCTTCCAGTTGTACTGGTAGTGGTCGCCGTCCAAGGTGAAGGTCCCGCCCGCCGACGGCGGGGCGATGTAGTCGCTCTCGTTCAACGGCAACGAGGTGCGCCCACCCTGGACCGGCGTCATGAACAGCGGCGTGCTGTTGGCCGAGACCAGGCTGCCGTCGGCCCGCTTCAACTGGAACTTCACCGGGACGTTGCTGCCCGCCTTGAACACGCTCGTGGTCTCGTTGACCTCGTGGCCCGTGTCGTTGATGGGCTGCTGGAAGCCGTCCCAGCGGTACAGGACCCGGTAGGTCACGGAGACGGAGCGGCTGTTGCCTGCCTTGTCCGTGCCCACGGCCACGTAGGTGTAGGTCCCGACGCCGTTGGCCGCGCCACCGGTCACCGAGGTCGTGCAGCCCGCCGGGCCGGACAACGAGTCGGTCACCGTGCACGTCGGCGTGGGAACGCTGCCGACCGTGTAGACGGCGTTGTTGGCCACGCCGCCAACCGTCACGGTCGGCTGCACCTGGTCGAGCTTGATGGTCTTGGTCACGGAGTTGGTATTGCCCGCGAAGTCGAGGGCGGTCCCGACGGTGGCCACGGCCGCGCCATCGGTATTGACCTGCGTCGACGGCGAGCAGGACCGGATGCCGGACGTGACGTCGGTGCAGGCGAACGACACCGTCACCGGCGCGTTGTACCAGCCGTTGGCGTTGGCCGCCCGGTCGGTGGCCGCGTTGATGGACGGGGCCGCCTTGTCGATCACCACGACCAGCGTGGCGCTGCTGCCGTCATTGCCGGTGGCCTTGACCGTGTGATTGCCATCGGTGTTCACCGAGAAAGGCCCGGTGTAGCTCGTGGCCGCGCCGCCGTCGACCGACTTGGTGTAAGCGACGCCGGGCTTGCCTTGCAACGAGACCGAGACGCCGTTCACGTACCAGCCATTGGTGCCCGTGGGCTGACCCGGATCGATGACCAGCTTGGGAGTGGCCCCGGCCAGAGGCACCGGGACGCCGGTGAAGTAACGGCCCTTGTTGGTGGTGAAGCCCACGTTGCCGTTGGAGTCCTGGCTCTCGGCCAGGTACTCGAAGTTGGTGCCCGTCACCGCGAAGACCGCGCTGTAGTGGTTGGGGTTGCTCGGATCGACCGTCAGCGCGTGCAGCGTCCACTGCCCGGAGCCGTCCTTCACGAGGACGGCCACCCGCTTGACGGTGCCCGCGGCGTCGGCCGTGTCCAGGCTGATGGTGAGCTGGCCGCCCGCCAACACGGCGTTGACGTTGGTCAACTGCGGCGGCGTGAAGTCACCGCTGTTGGCGTACTTGACCTCGGCGCCGATGCCGTCGAACAGCCGCTCCACGCCGCCCGCGTTGGCCCAGCTCGCGTCCCTGAAGAACTGGCCAGGCAGCAGCACGGCCTGCTGGCGCGGTCCGGTCGGGGTGTTGAACTGGGTCAGCGTGTTGAAGCTGGTCGGGAAGGCCACGTCGCCTGCAGGCGGCGGCGGCTCGTTGACGGTCAGGTCGATGGTGGGCCTGGCCACGGCGGGCACGGCAGCCACGTCATGCGACTGGAGGCTGGTCAGGAACACGCCGTGGGCCAGCGTCCCCGCGGGCACGCTGTTGGGCGTCACGTCCACCGACACCTTGGGCACGATGGGCCGGTACTGCGTGACTTGCAGGCCCGAGGACACCACGTTGGGAGCGGTGGCGGTGAAGAACGTGCCCCCGCCCTTGCTCGTGTTCTGCGAGAAGGTGGGTGACACCGAGACCGGCGCCGACAGCACGCCGGTGGCGTCGGCCGAAGGCGTGAGGCCTGCGTTGGCGGGGGCCGCGGCGGGCGCGGTCGCCATCTTCCACATCGGGAAGCCGTAGAAGGTGGCCTCCTGCATGGCCTTCTCGTCGTACGGGCCGTAGGCGCCGAGCTGGCCGAAGTAGGCCTGCTTGGCGTAGACGGCGGCCTCGCCCACGGACATGCTGCCGTCCAGGCGCTTGGCGAACTCGTTCATGAGCTGCTCGGACAAGGCCACCGCCGCGGTGTCGCCGTAGCCGAAGCCGGTGTTGGCCAGGTAGACGGCCGCCTTCTGCGAACTACCGAGGTAGTTCTGGGCCCAGTCGCTGCCCTTGGCCGCGTCGTCCGCATAGGCCGCGGGCATCGAGAGGCCCGCATGGCAGCCCATGGTGAACAGGATGCGCTTGCTGAGGGTCTGCGGATGCAAGGCGATGTCCGCGGTGGTGACCAGGTCCGACTCGTCCTGCGTGCTGTTGCCCAGCGCGGGCAGCGAGCGGTAGTGGTCGTAGTGGGCGTTGAGGCTGGCCACGTCAGGCGAGCCTGCGGCCGGGAACAGCGCGGCCAGCTCGTCGGACTTGGCCCACGTCTCGTTGATGAGGGTCTTGCGCTTGGTCCCGTCCGTGATGCGCGAGGCCAGCGAGTTGCTGACGGCCTGTGATCCATCGGCCAAGAAGTCGTAGCCGGTCGTCAGCGAGGACTTGGGGTCGAGCTTGCCCAATGCCGTCGTGAACTGGTTGACCTGGGCCACCACGTCGGCCGGGGTCTCGACCAGTCGGCCCACGGCCAGGTCGGGCACGTAGAGCGTGTGGTCCAGCCACCCGATCGGATCGACGTCGGCCAGCGGGTCATCGGTGAGGATGTTCTGCGTGGCCATCGAGGCGGCGATGGGCGTGCCCCGGTTGGTGCCGGTCTTCAGCAGGGCCGTGGCCGAGTAGTCCGACTCGTTGGAGATCTGCGTGTAGTCGGCCACCCGGGCGAACGGGATGATGTCGTCGCCGCCCACCACCACGATGTTCTTCAGGGTCGGGCGCTGGGCCCGCACGGTGTCGACGATCGAGGCGATCGACGTGAACACGGCATTGGCGTTCTCGGGCGAGCACGGGGCTGCGTCCCACGCCGAATAGGCCGCGGCGGCCGCCGCGCTCGACTCGACCGGATAGACGACGCCGGTGATCCCGAGGTCGGCCCGGTTGCTCAGCGAGTTTCGCAGCGCGTTCAGAGCCGAGTTGGTGTCCGTGGCGCCGAACGTGTCGCCCATGCGCTTCTGGTTGACGAGGTACAGCGTGTTCAGGCCGCTGGGCAGCGCAGGCGCGGCTCCGGCCACGCCCGAGCCTGCGTTGGCGAAGGTGCGGGCCGAGCACGTGGGTGCGGGCGGGGCCGCCCACTCCTTGACGTACAGCACGTACGGCGAGTTGCTCAGGCCGCCGTTGTAGGCCGTGACTTGGAGCGTGTAGTACTGCTGCACGCTGCCGTCGTTGCCGGGGACGGTCGGCTCCGCGTCGGAGACGGTGGCGATGAACTCGTCGGCCGTCGACCGGTTCTCCGAGACGCTGCGCAGCGGGGCCGCGCCAACCGGGATGTCGTCCAGCGTCTCAGGCGACAGGGACGACGTGGCCGCGCTGGCGTCGATGCCGTTGTCGGCGAGGGGGACGCTGCGGAGGGGGACGCTGCGGAGCGGGACGCTGCGCAACGGCGCGCCGGTGGCCGTGTTCAACATGGCCACGTCGAAGTCGGCATCGGTGCTGTGGTTGCCCAGCCGCACCTGTAGGCGGGTGCCCTTGGCGGGCACGGGCACGCGGTAGTAGTCGATGTCGCCCGCGCTGGCGATGTGCGATGCCAACAGCGTGTTGGGCGCAAGGACCGGTGCCGTGCCGGGCGCGTTGTTGCCGGTGCAGAGGAACTCGCATCCCACGGCGCCGCCCTCGAAGTCCTGGACGACCTGGACGGGGGCCTGGCCTTGGGCCGACACCGTGACGCCGTTCATGGTGACTGCGATGGCCGACGTCGCTGCGCTGGCCAGGTCGAAGCCTGCATAGGCGCGGAACGTGAAGGTCGTGGTGGCGCCGCCCGGTGCGTTCAAGGTCCAGACCAGGTGCTCGCCCGTGGCCACCGGGTCGGGGTAGGTCACGTCGTTGAACGACGAGCCGGGCACGTAGCGGAAGCCGGCCGGGAGGTCGACCACCAACGTGGCCGGCGCGCTGCCGTTGCCGGTCGTGGCGAAGGTGGCCCGATAGACGACCGTACGCGCCGCCTCACGGGCATCGGCGTAGGGCTGGAGGCCGGCCAGGGGCAGGTCCTCCCACGGGTAGTTGCTGGTGTCGATGAAGCCCTGCAACAGGTCGGCCAGCGACCCGGGAAGGTCGTTGGCGTTGACCGCGTCGAACAAGGTGCCGAGGCTGGCCGTGGTCACGATGGCGTTGGCCGTGGCCGCCTGGGCCAGGGTCTGCGTGGCGCAGTCGACGGCCGAGCAGTCGATGATGTTAGGCCGCTTGGCCGCGTCGATCTTGTTCAGCAGCAGGCCCCCGAGCGGGATGTCCTGGAGGAACACGCTGCGCAACGGCACGCTGCGAAGCGGGGCCGCACTGAGGTCGACCGACCGCAGGGGAACGCTGCGCAGGGGCACGCTGCGAAGGGGAACGCCGGCCAGGTCGACGGCCAGGATGGGGCTGTCCTGGGTCAGGCCCAAGGACGCGCACGTGAAGCCGAGGCTCTGGATCAGCGCGCACCAGTTGCCGAACGGCGTGGCCGCCGGGCCGGGCACCGGCACCGAACGCAGGGGCGTGGCCCCGAGCAGCACCGAGGCCAAGGCGACCGAGCGCAATGGCGTGGAGGACAGGTCGACGTCGCCGAGCGACACGGAGTTCAGGCCCGTCGCAGTGGGCTGGGCGTCGAAGGCGTTGAAGAGGGCGTCGAGGGTGATGCCCTGGAGGGGCACGCCCGCGAACGGGTTGGGGTTCAGCGTGGCGAGGACGGACTCCCACGTGACGGACCGCAGCGGGATCTCGGAGAGGGTGACGCTGCGGAGGGGCACGCTGCGAAGCGGCACGCTGCGCAGGGGCACACTGCGAAGCGGCACGCTGCGGAGGGGGCTCGATGCCACGTCGACGCTGCGCAGGGGGACGTCGGAGACGTCGTCCTTGTTGGGCGAGTCGAGCGGGATGGCCGTGGGCGGGATGGCGCTGGCAGGCAGCATGCTGAAGCCCGGCAGCGTCGAAAAGGCCTCGGTGTCAAGGCTCACGCTGGTCGGCGTGGGCGGCGTGTTGGCCACGATCGAGTGGACGAACACGTCGCTGTTCGTGTTGGTGTCGTTGATCGTGACGCCCGCCGCGCTGGTGGCGAAGCCGACGCTGTCGCCGCTCGAGCTCAACGTGGTGTTGGCCACCGGCTTGACCGAGCCGTCGGCCGCGTTGCTCACCGCGTTGATGGCGCCGTTGGTGCGGTTCTTGACGAAGGAGCCGCCGCTCGCCGCGGCCGGGTCGAGGTTGGATGCAGACGACGTGAACGCGACCAGGTTGCCGTCCGCGCTCACCGCGCCCTTGGGGAAGTTGTTCGTGCTCCCGGCGCTGTCGGCATTGCCGTCAGTCCCGTCCGGCAACTGCGACATGCGGACGGTCTCGTTGGCCGTGTCGCCCGCCTTGAAGGCGACCAGGTTGAAGGCGTAGACGGCGCGGGGCTTGGCGGTCAGCGGGCCGTAGGCGTCGCCGTCCGACCAGTAGGCCATGATGTTGCCGTCGAAGGACATGGCGTCGGGGCCCAGGATCCCGGCGAAGTCGCAGAAGTTGCTGGACGTCCCCCGGTTGGCCAGGTTGGCGATGTTGTTGGCGCTGTCCCAGACGTAGAGCTCGTAGAAGCCGCCACCTGGGCAGCCCGCGTTGGCCGCCGTGCGGAGGTAGGCGACCTTGGTGCCGTCGCCGCTGATGGCCACTTGGCCACCTGCCTCCACGAAGCTGACGTAGGTGGTGGTGGACTGGCTGACATGGCGGACGTAGACGCCCTGCCCGTTGCCCAGGTTGGGACCAGAGGAGTAGGCGATGAAGGCGATGTCGTTGCCGTCGGCCGAGGTGGAGAAGAAGTCGGGCCCGAAGCCGGACAGGCCGTTGTTGCCCAGGTTCACCTGGACGGTGGAGCCGGTGCCGAAGTCGCGCCGGAACAGGTCGGTCTGGTTGTTGGTGTCGCCTGCCACCAGGTCGGTGGCCGAGGAGCGGAACACGACGCGCGCGCCGTTGTCGCTGATGGCGACCTCTTCGCCGCCGCTGGCCCCGTTGCCCGCGGCCACGCCGGACACGTTGACGCTGACGAGGTCGATGGCGCCGGTGTTGATGTTCTTGCGGTAGACGTCCTCGACGCCGTTGGTGTCCTGCGGCACCAGTGCGCCGTCGCTGATGAACGCCACGTAGGTGCCGTCGGCGCTCAGCGCGGGCGTGTGGCTGGCCGCGTTGTTGGCCGCCTGCGCGCCAGACGCGTCAGTGCTGACCAGGGTGGTGCCCGGCGGACTGGCCGAGACCGTGGTGCCAGGGACGGCGAGCGCCCCCGAGATCAATGAGGAGGCTGCGATGAACGCGACAGCCCGTTGACGCCATCCCCCCGACTTGGAGCCCCGCATCAGCATCCCTTTCCCCCAGGTGGCCGCCTGTGGGCGGCCGGTTCGTGCCCGGTCGTATCTGCAGTGGCAGGACACGTCGAGCCGACCGGACGCCTTTGCGCCCACTCCGGTCCCACGCCCCCGTCCGCAGGGTACAGCGGCTTGTTCGCCCCTCGATACCCCTTCTCCCGCTGAGAGTGAAAAAATGCCGCTTTGGCAGCGGCCGGAGGCTCGACTTCACCTCAAATGTTCACCCTGCGTGAGAGGGTACGCCTGGAGCCGGCGCCGTCGCCAACTCGGTCCGTGACTATTGCGATTCCGAGCCCTTCTTCGTCACCTCTCCCTTCTGGGCACCTTTTCTGGGCACAGAGGCAAACAAAGGTGCCCAGAACGGGACGGGGGGGTTACGGGCGTCGCTGGAGCGGGTCACGGGACCGGGTCACGGGAGCGGGTCACGGGAGGCGAATCACTTCGCCCTCGGTCGCGGCGGTGACGGGGACCTTGGCGCCCTGGCAGGACTCGACGATGGCGTCGAGGGCGTCGTCGGTGCGCATCGAGTCGTGGTGGAACAGCACCACTCGCTTGGCCCCCGCCTCTTGGCCCAGTTGCACGGCGTAGTCGATGGTGGTGTGGCCGAACGTCTTGCGCCCTTCGAACTCAGCGGCTGTGTACTGCGCGTCGTGCAGCAGCACGTCGACTCCGTCGGCCAAGGCCAGGGCGGCCGCGTGCAGCTCGCCATGGCCCTCGGGCCCGGGCCCGAAGTTGATGGGGCTGTGGTCGGACAGGTAGGCCAGGCTCGCGGTCCCGTCCGAGACCCGGTAGCCGAAGGTGCGCCCGCCTTTGTGCGGGATGTCCGCGGCCGTGACCGTGAAGCCCTCGATCTCGACGGTGCCTGCCTCCAACAACTCGATGCGCCAGTCGCCCCGCAGCTCGGCGGGCGTGATCGGGAAGTGGGGCGGGGCCATGAGCTGCTCGAGCACGCGGGTCCCGCCTTCTTGGGCCGGGATGAACAGCCGGACCCTGGCCTCGGGCCGGTCGCCCGCAGGGAAGAACGGCAGCCCGTGGGTGTGGTCCCAATGCAGGTGCGACAACAAGATGGACCCGTGGAAGGCGGTGCCCTCGTACTGGCGGGACAGGCGTTGCAGGCCGGTGCCCGCGTCGAGCACGAGGGAGGGAAGCTCGTCGTCGTGGGCCACGGCCACACACGACGTGTGGCCGCCGTATCGGATGAAGTCCGCGCCAGGTGCAGGGGTCGAGCCGCGTGCGCCGCAGATGTGGACCCGCACCCCCGAGCCCGCGCTCAGATTCGGTAGGACATGCGCGCCGCCACCACTGCGTCGGCCAGCCGGGCGTACATGGTCGCATTGTCGATGGCCACGGCCGCCAGCGCGGCCAGGGCCTTGGCGATGTCCAAGTCCTCTCCCGCCAGTTCCGCGGCGGACCGGTTGATGGCCTCCAGCACCCCGATGGGGCGGTCCTTCAGAATCAATGGCACGGCGAGCAGATTGCGGGTGGTGGAGCCCGCGGCCTTGTCCACCTCGCTGTAGTGGCGGGAGTCGCCCGCCACGTTGTCCTGCACCACGGGCTCGCGCTGCGACAGGGCCGCGCCGGCGATGCCTTGGCTCGACGGCATGCGCACCCCGACCAGCTCAGGGTCGCCGGTGGCGACCTTGAACTCCAGCTCGTCGGTGTTCTCGTCGAGCAGCAGGAGCGACGAGCTCTCGGCGCCCAACAGCTCGGTCGTGGCCGACATGATCCCGGCCAGCAGCTCGTCCAGATTCAAGGTGGAGTTGAGTTGCGTGGCCACCTCCACCAGTCGCTTCAGCTTGTCCATGGTCTCTCGCTTCTTCGTGGCGCAACCGGAGGTTGCACCACGAGTTGGATCGGGCGGCCTGCGGCCGCGCTCGTCTTGGCTGGCCCGACGGGCAGAGCCCGATCGGGCCACACCGAGGGGGGACCCGGGAGGGTCCCCCCTCGGGCACCCCCCAAAGGGCCCTCGTCGGCGTGCCCTCGTCGTGCGGCGGGTCGGGCGCGTTCCTGCCTCGGTGCGGGCATTACATCTGCATGTGACGGTCGATGAAGTCGGTGGCGAAGTGGCCGTTCTGAAACACGGGGTTGGCCATCACCCTGCGATGGAACCCGATGGTGGTCTTCAGTCCAGGCCCCTCGATCTTGAACTCGCTCAAGGCCCGGTCCATGCGCTCCACGGCCTGGGCCCGGTCGGGGGCCCACACGATGAGCTTGGCGATGAGCGAGTCGTAGTAGGGCGCCACCATCCAGCCTGGATAGCAGTGGCTGTCCACCCGGGTCCACGGCCCGCCGGGCGGGACGTACACGTCCAGACGACCGGGCGTCGGGGTGAAGTTGCGGTCCGGGTCCTCGGCGTTGATGCGGCACTCGATGGCGTGTCCGCTGAACTGCACGTCCTCCTGGGTCATGGTCAGCGGCTTGCCCGTGGCCACCAGGATCTGCTCGCGGATGAGGTCGATGCTGGTGATGGCCTCGCTCACCGGGTGCTCGACCTGGATGCGGGCGTTCATCTCCATGAACGTGTAGTTGCCCTCCTCGTCGAGGAGGAACTCCATCGTCCCGGCGCCGCTGTAGCCCACCTCGAGCGCGCCCCGAACCGCGGCCGCGCCCATCTCGGCCCGAAGCTCCGGCGTCACCTGCACCGACGGGGCCTCCTCGATCAGCTTCTGGTGCCTGCGCTGCACCGAGCAGTCCCGCTCGCCCAGATGAATGCCGTTGCCGTGCGCATCGCAGAGGATCTGGATCTCGGTGTGGCGCGAGGTCTTGAGATAGCGCTCGATGTAGACGGCCGAGTCCTTGAAGATGGCCTGGGCCGAGGCCCGCGTCGTCTGATAGGCGTTACGCAGGTCCTCGCGCCGCTCGACCACGGTCATGCCCCGGCCACCGCCGCCCGCCGCGGCCTTGATGATCACCGGGTACCCGATGGAGTCGGCCACGTCCTGGGCCTCGTCCGCGGTATTGACGGGCTCGATGGTGCCGGGCAGCAGGGGCAGGCCCGCCTTGGTCATGAGGTCGCGGGCGACGGCCTTGTTGCCCACCTTCTCCATTACCTCGGGGCGAGGGCCGATGAACGTGATGCCCTCGTCCGCACAGATCTCGGCGAAGTACGGGTCCTCGGAGAGAAAGCCGTAGCCAGGGTGGATGGCGTCGGCCCCGGACTTCAGCGCCGCGCCGATGATGGACGGGATGTGGTTGTAGCTGCGGGCGGGCGACGGCGGGCCGATGTGCACGGCCTCGTCCGCGAAGCGGACTACTGCGGACTCGGCGTCGGCCGTGGAGTAGACGGCCACGCATTTCACACCGAGCTCGCGACAGGCCCGGGCCACCCGCAGGGCGATCTCGCCTCGGTTGGCGATGAGGATCTTCTCGAACACGGCGGCGGCTCCGGCCTACTCCGCGTCCAGCGGTTCCAACAGCATGAGCTTCTGACCGAACTCGACCATGTCGCCATCGGTCACGATGATCTCGGCCACTCGGCCGCCCACGTCCGAGACGATCCGGTTCATGATCTTCATGGCCTCGATGATCCCGACCTCCTGCTCGGGCTCGACCACGTCGCCCACCTCCACGAAGGCCTTGGCCCCCGGCTCCGGCGAGCGGTAGAAGGTGCCGACCAGTGGCGCCGTCACCGACGCCATGCCCGACGTGTCCGCCGCGCCCGACGCGCCTGCGGCGCCGTCGACCGAGGGCATGGCCACGCCGCCGGTCATGGGCGCGGGGGCGACCGCAGGGTCCCACTCGATCACGATCTTGTGGTCGCCGGACTCGACCGACACTCGCGTGACCGGGCCGCCCGCCTTCTTCAACAGCTCGTGGGCCTCGCGGCTGACCTTGTCGAAGAGGTCGGACGCCTGCGATCCGTCGTCGTCTTTGCTCATCGAAGCTCCCTGTTAGAGCGAGACCTGGGCACCAGGGGTGCCGAAGGCCCGGAACCGTTCGTAGCGGGCGGCCACCAGCGCGGCGCCGTCCATGGGCAACAGCTCACCGAGGCAGGAGAGGAGTGCCGTCTTCAAGTTGGCCGCACTCACCACGGGGTCCATGTGGGCCCCTTCCTCGGGCTCGGGGACGATGGCGTCCATGACCCCGAGGCGCAGCAGGTCGGGCGGCGTGACCTTCAGCGCGGCCGCGGCACGCGGCGCCGCGGTGGCGTCGCTCCACAAGATGGTGGAGCAGCCCTCGGGGCTGATGACCGAGTAGTAAGAGTTCTCGAGCATCAGCACCCGGTCGCCCACGCCCAAGGCCAGCGCGCCGCCGCTGCCGCCCTCGCCCGTCACCACTGCGATGGCCGGGATGGGCAGGCGGGACATTTCCATGATGCAGCGGGCGATGGCCACGGCCTGGCCCCGCTCTTCCGCGCCGAGGCCGGGATACGCGCCCGGCGTGTCGATCAAGGTGATGAGCGGCATCTTGAACTTGGCCGCATGGTTCATCAGCCGCAGCGCCTTGCGGTAGCCCTCTGGGTCCGGCATGCCGAAGTTGCGGGTGACCATCTCGGTCGTGGAGTGGCCCTTTTGATGCCCGATCACGACGACGGGCAGGTCGCCCAGCAGGGCCACGCCGCCCACGATGGATGCGTTCTCCCGGTACAGCCGGTCGCCGTGAAGCTCGATGAAGTCGTCGAACATGAAGCCGATGTACTCGAGCGTGGTGGGGCGGTCGATGTGCCGGGCCAGCACCACCGCCTCCCACGGATCGCGCTCGCGCAGGCGAGCCGGGTCGGTGATGGGCGCCTCCCCCTCCGGCTCGGGGAGCTTGGACCCGTCCGGCCTCGGGGCATGAAGGGCGAGCAGCTTGCGCAGCGTGTTGCGCAGGTTCTCGCGGGGCTCGACCAGGTCGAGCATGCCGTGCTCCAAGAGGAACTCGGCCGTCTGGAACCCGGGCGGCAGCTTCTGGCGGATGGTCTGCTCGATGACCGAGGGGCCCGCGAAGCCGACCAGGCTGTTGGGCTCGGCGATGAGGACGTCGCCCAGCATGGCGAAGCTGGCCGTGACCCCGCCAAAGGTCGGGTCGGTGTTCAGGCAGATGCACAGCACGCCGGACTCATGCAGCCGGGCCACGGCCTGACTGGTCTTGGCCAACTGCATCAGCGAGATGCAGCCCTCCTGCATCCGGGCGCCGCCCGATGCAGCGATGAGCAACAAGGGCGTGCCCGTCTCCAACGACAGCTCGGCCGCCTGGGTGATGAGCTCGCCCACTCCCCCGCCCATGCTGCCTCCCATGAACTGAAAGTCCATGGCCGCGACCACGAGCGGGTAGCCCGACACCGTGCCCGTGCCGAACACGGCCGCCTCGTTGTTGCCCGTCTTCTTGCGGGCGTCCTCCAGGCGGGACGGATAGGGCTTGGAGTCAACGAAGCCGAGCACGTCCGTGCTCATCACGTCCTGGCCCCGCTCCTCGAAGCTGCCCTCGTCGAACAGTTGGCCCAAGCGCTCGCGCACCCGCAGCCGGAAGTGGTGGTTGCACTCGGGGCAGACCTTGAGGTTGCGGACCAGCCGCTTGGAGTAGACGAAGGCGTCGCACGACGGGCACTTCACCCACTGGACGTCGCCTGCCGCAGTGGTGGGCGCGGTGCTCACAGGACGGCCGCCTCCTCGTGCATGCGCCGGTGCTCGGCCCGTTCGGCGGCCAGGGCGGCGTCGATCTCGGGCCAGGACTTGGCCTCGCGTTCGGCCTCGCCGAACAGCTTGGCCGCGATGAAGGCCAACAGGTCGGTGGTCAATTGATGGCGGTCGACGCGGGTGGCGTCGATGGCCACGTCCAACGCCTGGCGCCAGTTCTCGTCCCGCACCAACGCCTCGGCCTGCGCGTGACAGGCGAAGGCCTCATGGCCGTCGTCCACGTCGGCCGAACGCAGCTTGTAGAACGCGGCCGCCGCGGCTCGGTAGTCGCCTTCGGCGAGCAGCAGCTCGGCCACGTCGAGCGCGGCCAGCACGTCCTTGGGGTCCTGCTCGGCCAGTCTGCGGGCCGCTTCGAGTGCGGTGCCGTTGGCCCCGGCGGCGCGGGCCATGCCCACCAGGCTGCGCAGGATGTCCGTGCGCTCGGGCAAGAG
This sequence comes from Acidimicrobiaceae bacterium, assembly GCA_030837965.1. GTDB lineage: Bacteria > Actinomycetota > Acidimicrobiia > Acidimicrobiales > JAUTXP01 > JAUTXP01. The sequence continues at coordinate 49,973 of JAUTXP010000041.1, forward strand.
GTCGCAGGCCTGCAACAGGAGCGACACGGCCTCGTCGGTCTGGCCCATGGCATGGCGGGCGTGGGCCAGATGCACCATGGCCGACGTGTCGTGCGGGGCCAGGTCGAGGACTCTCGCAAAGGCGGTGGCCGAGCCGGAGATGTCGCCCTCCTCCATCTCGGCCAGGGCCAGGTCCCGCCAGCCGTCGACGTCGTTAGGGGCCACCTTGACCAAGGCCCGCAGATGGCGGGCGGCCTCGTCCAGCTCCAACTCCAAACTGGCCTTGCCCGCCACCCGGAGCAGGCGCGGGTCGCTCGGGTCGTCGACCAGTCCTTCGACGGCCAGCGTGCGGGCCTTCATCAGTTGGCCCGCGGCGAGCGCCGCCTCGGCTTCAGCCACTCGATCGTCAGCCATCTTCGTCCACTCCCCGCCGCGCCTCGGGCTACGCGCCCGGCGCGTCCCAGCTATAGAACTCGCGAGCGGTCGCATCCTTGGGCGAGCGCCAGGTCTCCGGGTTGTACGGGACGATGAAGTCGTCCAGCTTCTTGCTGATCTCCTTGAACAGCGGGTGGTCCCGGACCTCCGACACCTTGTCGTCGAAGTCGTCGTTCAACTCCACCAAGTGGATGTAGACGTCTTCGAGGATGAAGAGGCTGCGGTGCTTGACCCCCACCAGGCCTGGAAGCTCGGTGGCATCCGACTCGGCGAAGATCCGGGCCACGTCCTCTTCGGCGCCAGGCTTGATCTTGGCCACGATCACTCCACGCCTCACCGCGTCCCCCTGGTCGACTGCGCGCCGGCGCGCGCTCGGCCAAGTGTTAGGTGGGCGGTGGCGCTCCCGTCAAGCGTTCTGGTCACATTCCACACTTCTCCCCCTCCGTCCGTCGAGGAATGGTCACATTGTCCCGGCGCGCGCGGTGAGTCAAGCGGCGCGCCGGGCCGGGCGGTATGGTCGCCAACGAGCGACGTGCGCATGCACAGGGGCGGAAGGGGCGGAATGGCCGAGGTGTCGAAGACGCGTGCGGCGCGGCCTCGGGCCAAGAAGGCCACCAGTGTCTCGCCGCTCACGCGTGACCTGCTGGCCAGAGTGCCCCTCTTCGCGGGCGCTTCGGACGCCGTCCTCAACGCAGTGGCCGAAGCCTTCACCCAGGTGTCGGTGGCGGGCGGCGACGTCGTGTGTACTGAGGGCGAGCCGGGGACGACGTTCCATCTGGTGGACACGGGCACGCTCGTGGTCGAGTCGCAGGTCGGCGCGCAGCGCAGGGAGTTGGCCCGCATCGGCCCGGGCGACTTCTTCGGCGAGATCGCCTTGTTGGGCGGCGGCACGCGCACCGCCACCGTCACCGCCTTGAGCCCGAGCAGGCTGTGGACCATCACCGCGACCGACTTCGCCACCCTGACCGCGGCCGACGACGGCGTGCGCGCCCAAGTCGAGGAGATGGCCCGGGCCCGCATGGGCCGGTCGTTGGCCGCCGCCTTCGAAGTGCGCCACCAGACCCTGGGCGACACGCTGGCCCGGCGGGGCAAGGTGGCCTTGGGACGGGCTGTCGACAACGACATCGTCCTGCCCTCTCGCGGCGTGTCCGCCCACCACGCCCTCATCCGCGGCAACGACAACGGCGTCGTCGTCATCGAGGACCTGGGCAGCACCAACGGCACCTTCGTGAACGCCAAGCCCATCACCCGGGCCGAGCTCCACGACGGTGACGAGGTGTGGATCGCGGACGAGCTGTTCGTCTTCCAGACCAGCAGCGCAGGGGCCGAGCTGACAGACGTGGTGCGCCCTCCTGGCGTGCGCATCGACGCCATCGACCTGCGCAAGGAGGTGGGCCAAGGCGTGTCGCTCCTGGCCGGCGTGTCGCTGGCCGTGCTCCCCGGCGAGCTGGTGGCGCTGGTCGGCGGAAGCGGGGCGGGCAAGAGCACGCTGCTCGACGCGTTGGCGGGCACCCGCCCAGCCACCAGTGGCCGGGTGCTGTACGACGGCGAGGACCGGTACGAGCACGACGCCCGCTTCCGCTCGATCTTCGGCTACGTGCCTCAGGACGACATCGTGCACACCGCCCTCTCTTTGCGGCGGACGCTGCGGCACGCGGCCCGCATCCGCCTGCCCGCCGACGTGGGCGACGAGGAGCGCGACGCCATCGTGGACCGCGTCATCGAGCAGTTGGCCCTGTCCGGGCAAAAGGACGTGAAGGTCGCAAACCTGAGCGGCGGCCAGCGCAAACGGTCGAGCATCGGGGTGGAGCTGCTCACCCAGCCGCGGGCCTTCTTCCTCGACGAGCCCACTTCCGGCCTCGACCCGGCTACCGACTCCCACATGATGCGGCTTCTGCGCACCTTGGCCGATGCAGGCAGCACGGTGATCGTCACCACCCACGCGACGAAGAACGTGCAGTTGTGCGACAAGGTCGTGGTGCTGGGAAGGGGCGGCCACCTCGCCTTCGTGGGTACGCCGGCGCGGGCTCTCGAGCACTTCAGGGTCACCGCCTTCGACGAGATCTACGATCGCCTGGAACCGCAGGACGCGCCGCAGCAGGCGGCCGAGGCCTACCGCGCGTCCGAGGAGTTCGAGAGCCAGCAGTCGCTGCTCCTGGCCCCGCCCCCTGCGGTCGACGGGGCGGACAACCGGAGACGCAAGCTGCGCACTCGGGCCCGTCACGCCATGCAGCAGTTCTTCGCGTTGAGCCGCAGGAACCTCGACATCCATCTGCGCAACAAGGACCTGCTGCTGCCCGTCGTCGCGCAGCCCATCGTGTTGAGCGTGCTGCTGCTCGCCCTGTTCGAGAGCGGTGTGTTCAAGGCGGGCAGACCCAACGCCACCGCGCCACTTCAGCTCGTGTTCCTGCTGGCCTTCAACGCGTTCCTGCTCGGACTGCTTTCGTCGGTGCAGGAGATCGTCAAGGAGCTACCGATCTTCTTCAGGGAGCGCTCGGTCGGCGTGGGCACGGTGCCGTACCTGCTGTCGAAGACCACGTTCTTGGTGCCCGCCGTACTCGCCGGCTGTTTCATCATGGCCAGCGTCGTGTGGGCCACCAACCGCCTGCCGGACACCGGTTGGTCGATGTTCGGCCCCCTCCTGCTCGCCATGGGCATGGCCGGGATGGCGGGCATGGCCCTGGCCCTGTTCACGTCGTCGTTCGTGTCGTCGTCGCAGCAGGCCACCGACATGCTCTCGCTCTGGATCATGCCCCAGGTCCTCTTCGGCGGCGGGCTGTTCGCGGTGCCCAGCATGAACTTCGCAGGCCGCTTGATCAGCAACGGGGCGCCGTTGCGTTCGGCGTTCGAGGCGGCCGGCCACGCGGTGGACATGAACGGCGTCTTCCGCCGGTCCGGGGGCGTCACCGGCCGTTCCCTGCTGGCCCAGTACGGCAACAGCTTCTCGCTGGCGCCGACCAAGCAGTGGCTCATCCTGATCGGCTTCATGGTCGTGCCCTTCACCCTGGCCGGGCTCATCCTGCGCAGGCGCCAGTCGTCCCGCTGAGGGCTTGACCCGCGGTGGGCTAGAGGCCGAACAGGGTCTTGGCGTTGCCGGACAGGATGCGCTGCTTGTCCTCGTCGGGGATGGGCATGTCGGTTACCGCGGCGATGGCGTCTTCCAGGGGCGAGGTGAGGGGCGGCGCGTCGGTCCCGAACAGGACATGGTCGGCGCCCAAGGCGTCCACGTTGGCGTGGTGGTGGTGCTGGCTCGGGTTGGTGGTGTCGACGTAGACCTGGTTGAGGAACGACGTCGGCTCCCTGTCGATCTTGTTCTCGTAGCGCGCCCACGGCGGCGGGCCTCCTGCGCCGGGCGGCGGGCCGCCTCCACCGGGGGGACCGCCACTGGGAGGGCCGCCGCCGGGGGGACCGCCCCAGTGCATCGGCTTGTAGGCCTTGTCCAGCCGGTTGGCGATCAGCGAAAGGGCCCCGCCCGCGGTGGCCCCGATGATGCGCAGGTTCGGGTACTTCTGGAGCTTGCCCGAAAACAAGATGACGGCCAGGGCCATGGTCACGTCGCAGAAACGACCCACCTGCTCCACCAGTCGGAAGTCGCTGACCGCTTCACTGCCCACCGGCTCGGCGGGCGGGTGGAGCATCACCGGCTTGTCCAACTCGGCGGCCATGGCCCAGAACGACTCGCACGCATCATCGTCCAGATACCGGCCCTGCACGCTGGTGTTGGCGATGATGCCGACAAACCCGTCCTCGCGCACCATGCGCGCCGACTCCTCCAGCATGGCGTCGTCGCCGAACGGGTTGGTGTAGGCGTATGAGTAGAGCTGCCCGGGATGAGACGACACGAGCCCGGCCAGCCAGTCGTGGTGGACCTTGAGCTCCTCCTTGCTCTGGGCGTAGTTGTCGTGACCGGGAATCCGCATCATGGTGCCCGCGCCCACCGGCGTGCCCACGATGGTGATCTCGATGCCGAACGCGGCCTTGCGTTCGAGCATGCCGTCCACATCCCCCAGGCTCGGCGGCATCGGGTAGCGCTTGAGCAGCGCGGGCGACGACACGTGCCCATGCACATCGATGATCATTGGGCTCCCTACGAGCTGGCGGTCACGCCGCCGTCGACGAACAGGATCTGGCCGGTGACGAAGCTTGCAGCCGGGGCGGCGAGGAACAGCGCGGCGGCCGCCACTTCGAGGGGCGTGGCGAAACGCCCGGCCGGGATGCGGTTGCGCATCATGTTCACGAAGCCCTCGTTCTTGAGCAACTCCTTCACCAGCTCCGTGGGCACGAAGCCGGGCCCCACCGCGTTGACCGTGATCCCGTGCTTGGCCCACTCGGTGGCCAACTGCTTGACAAGCATGTTGAGCCCACCCTTGCTCGACGCGTAGGCGGCGAAGCCGCGGCGCCCGCCGGCCACGCTCCGCGTGGAGGAGAAGTGGATGATGCGACCTCCGTTGCCCGCCGCGATCATCGAACGACCGGCCGCCTGCGAGAGATAGAAGGCGCCGCCCAGGTTGACGTCGATCACCCGCCTGAAGTCCTCGACCTCGAACTGCTCGGCCGGTGCGTCGGCGTCCACACTGGCCAGGTTGACGAGGATGTCGATGCGGCCGAACCGGTCGACCACCTGTTGGACAGCGGCTTGGGCGCTGGCCGGGTCGGACGCGTCCACTCGCACGCCCAGCGCGTCGACGCCGCGACCGCTGAGCGTCGACGCCAGGGCATCGGCCTTCTCCGCGCTGCGCCCGCCGATGGCGACGGCAGCGCCGTGGGTGGCGAACAGGTCGGTCGTGACCTCGCCGATCCCGCCGTAGCCGCCGACCAACAAGGCGACGAGGCCGTCGAGGCGGAGCATGGAGGCCGGGTCGTGTTGGGGCACGGGCGCCGACATCGGCGGCCCCGGAGGACCGCCGCCGGGAGGGCCGCCACCTGGCGGACCGCCGCCGGGAGGACGCCCAGGGGGACCGCCGCCGGGTGGTCCGTCAGCCATGTCCGGCCCGGAGGTAAAACGCCCAATACCCGAGCCAGGGTCCGTAGCGGTCGGCGAACTCCTGCATCTTCTGGCCCGGCCCGTACAGCTCCTCCACTGCCTTCAACATGGGCTTGAGGTCGAGAGGCATGTGCTCCATCCGTCCCAGGCCTCGCAACAAGATGAAGGCGGCCGACCACTGGCCCACGCCCTTCACCCCGCGCAGGTAGGCCTCGGCCTCGTCGTACGGCGCCGTGCGCAGGAACTCCTCGTCCACCGCCATGAGCGCCTCGACCACGTTCTTGACGTAATGGGCCTTGCGCTCATTGGCGATGACGCGGGCCATGTCGGCCTCATCGACTTTGGCCATGGTCGTCAACTCGGGGAAGGCCCAATACGTGCGGCCGTCGACCTCCAGGCTGCAACCGAAGGCCTCGGTCAGCCTGTGCTTCAACGTGCGCGCCACCTGCACCGGCGCGTGCTGGGCCAGCGGGGCCCAACAGCCGCTCTCGCACAGGGTGAGGAACTTCACGTGGTGCAGGCCGTGGTGCTCCTCGATCCGCGATGCGAACGGCCCGTCGGCCTGGCCGATCTTGTAGAACTCACGCAGGTCGTCGTCCAGACTGAGGAAGAACGAGATGCGGTCGGCCACCGCCTTCTTCGTGGCCTCGCTGATCGGGGCGTCCGAGAACAGCTCGTAGTCGACGCCATCGCCACCGCCATCGCCACCACCACCCGCGGGGCGAGCCCGGAAGACCACGGCCTGTCCGTCGACGGCCATGGCCTTGGTGATGGCGCCGTCTTCGATGCTCTGCTCGTCCAACACCGGGTTGAAGCGGCCCAGGAACCACGCCGACTTGGCGAAGTCGAAGGGGGCCACGGCGCCGACATGACCGTCGACGCGGGTGAGCTTCATCCCCGGTCCACGCCGCTACGAGTCGAGTCGGTGCGCGACTTCATAGATGTTGCGCACGACTCGGCCCGACCAGTAGGGCCGCATCGGCGTGGTGGTGTTCATGTGGACGGGGTCGTCCTCCCAGTTGAGGAAGGCCTCCTTGCTGTCCCACTCGCTCAGCAGGATGAACTGGGTGGGCTCGCCCTCTTGGCGCAGCAGCTCGTCGCGGATGTGCCCGGGCGTGCCCTTGACCTTGGCCGTCACTTCCTTGAAGGCCTCGATGAACTTGTCCTCTTCGCCTTCGCGGATGCTGGCGAAGACCATGATGCGTGCGACCATTCGGTTCGTTCTCCTGGATCTCGGGTGAGCTAGATGCAGCCGTCGACAACCAGCGTCTCGCCGTTGACATAGCGCGACAGGTCGCTGGCGAGGAAGAGGACGGGTCCCGCAATCTCCTCGGGCTGGCCCATGCGCCCGAGGCCGATCATGTTCTTGTAGCGGGCCCGGCCCTCGTCGGTGAGGCCGCCGACTTGGTCGGTCTCGATGATCCCTGGCGCCACCGCGTTGACCCGGATGCCGCGCGGCCCGACTTCCTTGGCCAGCGAGCGGGTGAAGCCAATCACGCCCGCCTTGGACGACGTGTAATGGGTGCGGGCGACCATGCCCTTGAGGCCGACGGCCGACGTGATGTTGATGATCGACCCGCCCGAGGGGATGGCGGGCAGCGCGGCCTTGACCACCATGAAGATTCCCTTGAGGTTGGTGTCGACGACCCTGTCCCACTCAGCCAGGTCGAGGTCCTCGATGGTGCGGTGGCTGACCACGCCCGCGTTGTTGACCAGGATGTCGATCTGCTCGAAGCGGTCGCGCACGCTTTGCACCATGCGCTCAACGCTTTCGGGGTCGCTCACGTCCGCCTGCACGACGTGGCTGTCGTTCCCGAAGCCGGCCAGTTCCTTGTCGAGCGCCTTGATCTCGTCGGTGTCACGCGCATACCCGGCGGCGACGGACGCACCGTGCTGCGCCAGCTCGAACACGATCGCCTTGCCGATGCCGCGCGAGCCGCCGGTGACAAGGGCCCGCTTGCCCTTCAGGTCGAGCTCCACCGTTGCCTCCACTCCCCCGATGTGCCCACCGCGCTTGATCGCGGGGACGCGGCCAACCATACCGGGCCTTCGACACGGCCGCCGCCCGTCCTGGCAGACTGAGCACGGCGGTCTTGACGACATAGGGGGGCATCGCATGGGCGGGCTTCGCATTGCATTCGTAGGGCTTGGCGGCATGGGCGGCGGCATGGCCTGTCGACTGGCGGAGAGCGGCTTCCCGATGGCGGTCTACAACCGGACTGCATCCAAGGCCGACGAGGTGGCGGGGCTCGGCGCCCGGGTGGCGTCGTCGCCTGCCGACGCGGCAGCCGAGGCGGACATGGTGCTGTTGAGCCTGGCCGACGAGAGCGTGGTGGAGCAGTTGCTCTACGGCTCGGACGGCGGGGCCTTGCAGGGGTTGAAGCCGGGGGGGCTGGTGGTCGACATGAGCACGGTCTCGCCCGACTTCGCCCGGGCCAGCGCGGCTCGCGGCAAGGAGGCGGGCTACCGCGTCCTCGACGCCACCGTGCTGGGCAACCCGTTCCATGCCCGCTCCGGCGACCTGCGGGTGATGGTGGGCGGCGATGCCGACGACTACGCCGAGGGGCTCCCCGTCTTCGAGGCCCTGGGCAAGCAGGTGCTGCATGTCGGGACCAACGGCATGGGAGCCAGCATGAAGCTGGTCCTCAACCTGCTCATGGGTATTCAGATGCCGGCCATGGCCGAGGCCCTCGTGTTCGGAGAAGCGCTCGGGTTGACCCGCCAGGCCATGCTCTCGCTGATCAACGGCAGCGGCTACAGCTCGCCGGTTATGAACTTCCGCTGCGACATCATCGAAAAGCGGGCGTTCGACTTCGCCGCCTTCAAGCTCGGCCTCATGCGCAAGGACGTGATGCTCGTGCTGGAGGAGGCCCACAAGCACGCCGTGCCCATGCCCGTGTCCGAGGCCGCCTACTCCATGCTCACCGCGGCCAAGCAGCAGGGCCTGGGCGACTTGGACGTGTCGGCCATCGTCGCCTTCCAGGAACGGCTCGCGGGCAGCGACACCTACCCCTGGCCCGTCTGAGCCCGCCTCCCCCTCCACGCCCTCCACGCCCTCCACGCCCCCGTCCACCGCTTCTGGGCACCTTTTCTTAGGCATGGGCGAAGAAAAGGTGCCCAGAACAGGAGGGGCAGGGTTACGGGGGCGAGCGTGGGGCGGGTGGGGGTGTTGCGAGGCGGGGGCGGGGGCGGTAGACAAGCGCGAGTACCGGACAGGGGCGGCAACCGATGGAACGCAGCGCGGCCGAAGCGAACAAGGCACTCGTCAGGGAGATCATCGACGAGTGCTTGAACAAGGGGAACTTCGAGGCCGCGACGGGGCGGTTCGCGGGGGACTACACCATCCACCTCCCGTCGCAGACCCACATGCCGAGCGGGCCCGGGGTGTTCCAGCACATGATCACCATGTGGCGAACGGCGTTCCCCGACTGGCACATGCGGGTCGAGGAGATGGTGGCCGAAGGCGAGTTCGTGGCCAACCGCTTCACCACCACCGGCACCCACGACGGCATGCTCATGGGCATCCCGCCCACGGGCAAGCAGATGGTTGTGCGAGGCCAGGAGATGCACCGCGTGGTCGACGGGCAGGTGGCGGCCACGTGGGTGTGCGACGACCTCCCGTCCATCCTGGTGCAACTCGCCGTCCTGCCCCGCCCGCCGATCGCGCCGCCGCAGGGGGAAGTGGTGTCCTAGGCCATCAATGGCCGACCATCCCCGGCGCGCCGGGCACGACCATGGTGAGCGACACGCAGATCGTCGGCCTGGAGACCCGCACCGTCCAACTCGACGGCGGCGCGGTCGGCCGGGCCCGTGTTCCAGGCGACTACGTCTACGGCGACCGCCGGGGGCCTACCGCTAGGCCGGGGTGTGGGGCATCCTCCGAGTTCTGCCGCCGGCGCCAAGGCGCCCACCAGGCTGCGCCCCATCGCCAGTCGCAGCAAGGACCTCTCGGACGATTAGGCCCCGCTCCTCGCAGGCGGTGCCGCCTTCCTCGTCTTGACCATGTTGCTGCGGCGCAGCCGGCGCGCCTTGCCGGCGCGCTGGGTCAGTGGCCTTCGAGGGTGGCCTCTTCGATGCGCGCCGGGTCGACCTTGGGCAGCGCGAACACGGCGGCCAAGGCCAGCAGGAAGGCCAGCCCGATGTAGAGCGCGGTGCGCTCCATGGTGTCGGTGAAGTCGATGCGCTGGGCCTGGGGCAGGGCCTTGGCCGTCACCGCCTTGTCGACGGCGGCGCCCGAGCCCGATCCGCTGTCGTCCTGCCGACAGGATGCGGGCGTCTCGGACGGGTCCTTGGCGTGGGCCCGGTCGTTGAAGCAGGTGCGAAAGCCGGCCACGACGCCGTCGGCCTGGCTCGTGGACAGCCCGGACGCGGCCAGGTCCGACCGCAGCGCCGGCGCGACCTGGGCGGTGGCGTGATTGGCGTTGGTGCCGAGCAGCCCGAAGAAGACGACGCCGACGATGGCCACGCCCGCCGCCCCCGCGAACTCCTGCATGGTGGCCAGCACGCCGGACGCGCTGCCTGCGTCGTGCAGCCCGATGCCGGCCAGCACGACCGCCGTCACCGGCGCCACGAACAGGCCCATGCCCAGGCCGCACACGAACAGCGCAGGCACCAGTTGGTAGCCGTGCACGCCCGGTCCGGCCAGGTGCAGCGACACGCTGAGCAGGCCCATGCCCGCGGCCATCACCACGCAGCCCAGGGCCAGCACGTTCTTGCCCAAGCGCTTGGCGATCTCCCCTGAAGGGGCGGACGTGGCCGAAGCCCCGAGGGCGAACGGGACCAGCAGCAGGCCAGCGCCCAAGGCGCTGAACCCGACGCCCACTTGCAGGAAGAAGATCACGGTGAAGAAGAACGGGATGATGCCCATGAAGAAGGCCAGGTTGAGGATGAGCCCGGCCGAGAAGGCCCGCTCCCTGAACAGCCGCAACGGCACCAGTTGGGGCCGGCCCCGTCGCCCCCGCGCTGCCTCCCAGGCCACGAACAGCAAGAGCACGGGCACGGACCCGGCGAGCATGGCCCACGACCACCACGGCCAGTCGTACGTGCGCCCTTCGACCAGCGGATAGATCAACAGCAGCAGCCCGACGGTGACGATGACCACGCCGATGGGGTCGAGCCCCACTGCGCCCGCGGCCCGAGACTCGGGCAGGTGTCTGGTGGCGACCAGCAGTGCGAAGAGGCCGATGGGCACATTGATGAAGAAGACGGCCCGCCAGCCCGCGCTGCCCGAGAAGATGGAGATGAGGCCGCCACCCAACAGCGGTCCGAGGATGGTGGCCATGCCCAGCGTCACGCCGTAGATGCCCAGCACGCCCGCCCGCTCCTCGGGCTTGTACGCGACCTGGATGATGGAGAGCACCTGCGGGAACATGAGGCCCGCGAACATGCCTTGGATGACCCGGCCCGCCACCAGCGCCCCTGCCGTGGGCGCCAGCGCGCAGCCCGCCGACGCCAGCACGAAGCCCATCATCCCGAGCATGAACAGGCGGCGTCGTCCATAGATGTCGCCCAATCGGCCGCCGGTGATCAGGGTGGCGGCGAAGGCCAACAGGTATCCGGCGACCACGAACTCGATGGCCGACACGCTGGCCGACAGGTCCCGCTGGATCGACGGGATGGCCACGTTGACGATGGTCGAGTCGATGATCTCCATGAACGCAGCCGAAAGCACGACGGCCAACATGAGGCCCCGCTTCTCGGTGTCGCCGCCAGTTGTCAGTACGTCCCCCGCGCCCATGAGCGAGGCACCTTAACCACGGCTGCGCCCGCGTGGGCGATGGGCGCCAGTGCGCGTCGCCGGGTCGGTCCCCTCGCTTCTCGTCGCACTGTGTCCCGGTCCTCGGGACAC
>JAUTXP010000088.1 GCA_030837965.1 Acidimicrobiaceae bacterium
GTCGAGCGGTTCCTCAAGGGCGAGCAGGGCTAGCCCCCCGAGGACCGCTAGGCAATCTTTAGGAAAGGAAGTACGAAGTCGAGCTCGGCCCGCATCTGGCGGACCCGCTCGTCGATCACCATCGAGCCGTGGCCGGCGTCGAACCGGTAGAGGTCGACCGTGCCGCCCCGCGTCTGCAACGCGTCGACATAGTTCAGGACCTGCTGCAGCGGGCAGCGGCTGTCGTTGTCGCCGGCGATGACCAGCACCGGCGCCCGCACCCGGTCGACGTAGGTGAGCGGTGACCGCTCGACGTAGAGGTCGCCCACCTCGTCGGGCCCGCCGCCGAACAGCGTGCGGTCGAAGGCCTGGAGCGCCGGCGCCTCGTCCGCGAAGGCGGTGACGTAGTCGGCCACCGGCACCGCGGCGGTGGCCACGGCCCAGCGCTCGGGCCGCAGGCCGAGGGCCAGCAGGGTGACGTAGCCACCCCACGAGCCGCCGGCGATGGCGGCCCGGGCCGGGTCGACCAGGCCCTCGGCCACCAGGGCGTCGAGGCCGGCGACGCCGTCCTCCACCTCGGGGAGGCCGGGATTGCCGATCAGGGCGTCCCGGAACGCGGTGCCGTAGCCGGTCGAGCCGCGGTAGTTGACCATGGCGACGGCCACGCCGTGGTCGACGAAGGCCTGGACGTCGGGCATCCACGTGTCGGAGAAGGCCCAGGTGGGGCCGCCGTGGACGAGCATGACCACCGGGAAGGGGCCGTCGCCCGCCGGGGTGGCCACGAAACCGTGGATGCGCTGGCCGGCCGGGTTGGCGAAGGACCACGACCGGAAGGGCCGGCCGGGCGGCGGCCGCTCCCCCGGCGGGGTGGTGACCGCGTCGCCGGCAAGGGTGCGGATGGTCGCCGGCGCCGCCCCGCTGGCCAGGCGGAACCACACCTCGCCGTCGGGCCGGACCCCGGCCCCCGACACGGTGCCCTCCGGATGCTCGATGGCCTCCAGCGCCCCGGACTCGAGGAAGAGGCGGTGGAGCGTGCTCCGGCCCTCGTGCTCGTGGACGAGGAGCAACGAGGAGGCGTCCGGCCACCAGTCCTCGACCTCCACGTCGCCGGGCAGGTCGAGCGGGTAGTCCCGCCGGCGGCCGGTCGCCAGGTCCCACGCCGCAGGGCGCTGAAGGCCGTCGCGCTCCTGGCTCAGGGCCAGCCGCTGGTCCCCGGCGACCGGCGACCAACCGGCGACGGCCAGCCCGAGGCCGGGGCCGTCCCACTGGTCGCCCCGGCCGGCGCCGGTGCGGGCGTCGACCACCCGGACGGCCAGGTGCATGGTGTCGCCGTGCTCGGCGTGGGCCAGGGCGAGCAGGCTCGAGTCGCGGGAGAGGCCGGCGACGTCGACCACCTCGGCGTGGTGGTGGATCAGGCGGGCCGGCCCGTCGCCCTCCAGCACGAACACCGAGAAGCCGTCGTCGTCGGCCGTGCCGACCACGTGCAGGCCGTCCCCGAGGCACAGTCCGGTGGTCCAGGCGTCGGGGACGCCGGGGGCGAGGGGGCGGGGGTCGCCGCCCTCAAAGGGGGCGACGAGCCAATGGCCCACCTCGTCGCCGGTCACGTCGTGGAACCACACCACCCCGGACCCGTCGGGCGTGGCCGCGCCGCCGGCCACACCGATCGGGTCGTCGGTGACCTGCCGGCGGAGGCCGCGAACCCGGTCCCACGCATAGACCTGCCATGCCCCGCTCTCGTTCGACGTGAGCACCAGCCGGTCGGGCGCGTGGCGGGCCCAATGGGGGAAGCTGAGCGACGCGGCCCGGAACCGCTGCTCCCAGGGCTCGATCACCATGACCAGATGTTGAACTGATAGGGGGGAGGACCGCAAGGTCGAGCGCTGGTCCGGAAAGGACTGCCGTTGCGCTCCTGCATAGCCCGGTCGGCAGGGCATTTCCACGAGCGCAGTCGCGGCCGGCCCCGTACGGCACTTCGCCACGGTCGATCGCCGGCCGCCCGGCGCGTTCGGTGGCACCCATCCGGGCAACGCATACTGCCTCGGCAATCGTCCGACCGCCTCGGGCGGGCGACCGCCGACCAAACACCGCGATGCTTCAGCGTCCAAACGCCCACGCGACCATCAGGGGGAACTCTTCTCGCCGGAACGCATCGCCGTGCGATCCGACCCGCTCGGTCAGAACGACGTCCGCACCAGCGTCGCGCAGCGCGTCCGCCCACCGGGTCGCGTTGTCGTGTAAGAACGGACGTACACCGTGACTGCCGTCCACCGTCGTACTCGAACATCTCGGCGACGAGCTCTCCCGCGAAGGGGCCTGCACGCGCCGCCTCCGGCGGTGCTTCGGGACCGTCTGCGCCGACTGCTTTCTGGTCATCCATGGCCGCCCCTGGGTCCCCGGCCGGGGGCCGCCGGATCCTGGCGTTCAAATCGATCCTTTCGGAACGACCCACTCGTGGTCCGCACCGCCGGCTGCAGCAATTCGCTCGAAGTCGGCGTCATAGTGGAGCACGACGAGATTCGCCGCCCGCGCTGCCGCCGAGATCATCAGATCCGGAATCGGCAGGCGGTGCTGGCCGCGGCGAGCCAGCTCGTGCTGCAGCTCGATGGCTCTTTCCATGACCTCCTGGGTGATGTGGGCGGGGTCGAGGCTGCGACGCTCGTCGAGCACGTCTTCGTAGTCACTCAGGGTCCGGCTGCTGTAGAGCACTTCGAGATCCACGATCGCACACGTGGCGATCAGCCCGTCCTCCAGAAGCGGGCGAAGCCGCCGGGACACTTCCGGCACGCGGAACCGGGCCAGAGCGCTCTTGTCCGCCAGGAAGCGTGCGATCAGCGCCAGGCCCCTGACATCACCTGCTGATCGTCGAGGTCGAGTCCTCGCATGTCGTGGAGTCGATCGGCATGGCGGCGGCGGCGGGCCGCCAGGACGACGGACTGAAGAGATCGGTTCACGGCCTCCTTCATGGTCGATGCCCCGAGGATGGTGGTGGCCTCTTCCAAGAGGTCGTCGTCGATGTCAACCAGTCGCTTACTCACGGGTCAAGTATATCGCTGGCGCACGCCGGAGGATATACGCCGATCCGCTGGCGGCTGGCCTTGTGCGTCGGCACGCAGCGAGCCGAACACGGATCCGATCCTTGCGGCACGGGCTCTGTCGGTGCCGCACCGGCAGGGCGGAGGCTGATGTTCTTGAGCGCCTCTCGCTTGGAGAGCTCGGACAGAACTGTCGCGCCTTTCCCCTCGACGAAGGCGACGACTGCTCTCGGTTCTGCCCGCGCCAGGTCCCGAAGGATCCATCCGATGGCCTTGCGGATGAAGAAGTCCGGGTGGTCAGCGCGAGCCAGGCAGGCCTCCAACACCCACTCCCGGTCGATTGCGTGCTTCCAACCGCCCATGTGGATGAGCGCGCTCCGGGTCAGCCACAAATCATCACCGGACAGCCAACGGTCCATCGTCGGGCGCAGTTCGGGATGGCGGCGGACAAGCTTGCCGGTACAGCCGCGAGCGAGGGGGTCGCAGGTGTCCCACCAGGGATCGGCCGTGATCCAGCGGCTGAGGTGGTCGATGAACGCAGGCGACGCCGCCGGGGCGAAGCGGTCGGCCAGGAGACACCCGGCGTAGCGATACTCTCGTTCGGGCAGCGTCCAGAGCCGGTCCACGGCGTCGACGACGTCGACCTCGTCAACGGGCGGCCCCGCGGCAGAGAGCGCGGTCCGAACGACCGCCTTGCGGGCCGGCGCCTTCACCCCGAGGAAAGGGAACTGGTGGCGCACGTAGGCACTCATGGGCGCGGCGTCCGCCG